>NZ_JBAKBF010000001.1:0-553487 GCF_036881715.1 Pannonibacter anstelovis | reverse complement strand
GCGGGTGTAGCTCAGTTGGTTAGAGTGCCGGCCTGTCACGCCGGAGGTCGCGGGTTCGAGCCCCGTCACTCGCGCCACTTACGAAACTTGATAAAGCCCCCTTGCGGGTTTTTTTTCATGTCTGCTAAAAATTTCCACGTTTATGAAATTCTTGCCCGGCTGGGCAGGCGGGCAGCGGCCGGTGCGGCGGTTGGCCGCGGTGTATGGTTTTGGGGAGGCCTTTTCCTGTGGGGTTTCCGCACTAGGTGCCCATTAACAGGATATGCGGGTTGCGGTGCTGCCGCAGGGGTGACGGGCCTTTCCGGAGCTGTTTATGCTTTCTGGCTTGCGCAAGCCATTGCGCCTTCTGCTTTCGGCACTTGCGTTGGTCATGCGCGTGAGCTAAGCGTGCGCTCGCATGTTGGTAAAATCGGGGCGTTTGACAGGCTCGAGTCGTACTCCTATGAGTGGGGCACGTGCCGGAAGCACCGGATCTCCTCCCGATCCGGCCCGCCAAGTGCAAGGACGCGAAAGACATGGAAGATCTGTTGCGGGACTATCTCCCGATTGCCGTCTTCATCGGTATTGCGCTGGTCATTGGCCTGGCGCTGCTGGTGTCGCCGTTTTTGCTGGCCTATTCCAAGCCGGATCCTGAAAAACTGTCGGCCTACGAGTGCGGATTCAACGCCTTTGACGATGCGCGCATGAAGTTTGATGTGCGCTTCTATCTGGTGTCGATCCTGTTCATCATCTTTGATCTGGAAGTGGCTTTCCTCTTCCCCTGGGCCGTTGTGTTCGGGGATCTGGGCTGGCTCGGCTTCTGGTCGATGATGACCTTCCTCGGTGTGCTGACCATCGGCTTTATTTATGAGTGGAAGAAGGGGGCTCTGGAATGGGACTGACCACGTCTTCGGGCACGCTGGTCGCACCCGCTCCGAAGGGTGTGATCGATCCGGCCACCGGCAAGCCCGTCGGGGCTTCCGATGCCTTCTTCATGCAGGTCAATGACGAGCTGGCCGACAAGGGCTTTCTGGTCACCTCGACCGAGAGCCTCATTCAGTGGGCCCGTACCGGGTCTCTGATGTGGATGACTTTCGGCCTGGCCTGCTGCGCCGTGGAAATGATGCAGATGTCGATGCCGCGTTATGACGCGGAGCGGTTCGGCTTTGCACCGCGTGCCAGCCCGCGCCAGTCGGACGTGATGATCGTTGCCGGCACGCTGACCAACAAGATGGCGCCTGCGCTTCGCAAGGTCTACGACCAGATGCCGGAGCCGCGCTATGTCATCTCCATGGGCTCCTGTGCCAATGGTGGCGGCTATTATCACTATTCCTATTCGGTGGTGCGCGGTTGCGACCGTATCGTTCCGGTTGACATTTATGTTCCGGGCTGCCCGCCGACGGCAGAGGCGCTGCTTTACGGCGTGCTGATGCTGCAGAAAAAGATCCGCCGTACAGGCACGATCGAACGCTAAGGCCGTCCGGGCGCAAGGCCCGGGCAGCACTTTGTAGAATGCAAGGGCGCGGGTTGAGGGATCCGCGCCGTCAGGTCCGGAAGGGTCGGGAACAAAACGATGGACGAGACGCTGAAGGAACTCGGCGAGCATATCGGGCTGGCGCTGAAGGACCGGTTGTTGTCGTGGCAGGTTGCCTATGGTGAGCTGACGCTGACCGTTCCGGCCCAGGACATTATCGATGTGGTGCGTTTCCTGCGCGATGACGCGAGCTGCAAGTTCGTCAATCTGACGGACATTTGCGGTGTGGATTATCCCTTCCGCGACAAGCGCTTCGACGTTGTCTACCACTTCCTGTCCCCGGTGCAGAACCAGCGCATCCGCGTGAAGGTGGCGACCGACGAGGATACGCCGGTTCCGTCGCTGACGCCCGTGTTCCCCGGTGCCGAGTGGTTCGAGCGTGAAGCCTACGACATGTATGGCATCCTGTTCTCCGGCCACCCGGATCTGCGCCGCATCCTCACGGACTACGGTTTTGACGGCCATCCGCTGCGCAAGGACTTCCCTGTAACCGGTTACGTGGAAGTGCGTTATGACGACGACAAGAAGCGCGTCGTCTATGAGCCGGTCCGGCTGACACAGGAATTCCGCAACTTCGACTTTCTCTCGCCCTGGGAGGGCACGGACTACGTGCTTCCCGGCGATGAGAAGGCAACGACGAATTAAGGGCGGGCGGCATGGCTGAGGCTCAGGTTCGCAATTTCAATATCAACTTCGGTCCGCAGCATCCGGCGGCGCACGGCGTGTTGCGCCTTGTGCTGGAACTGGACGGCGAAGTGGTGACGCGCGTTGATCCGCATATCGGACTGCTGCACCGCGGCACCGAGAAGCTGATCGAGCAGAAGACCTATCTGCAGGCAGTTCCCTATTTCGACCGCCTCGACTACGTGGCGCCGATGAACCAGGAGCATGCCTTTGCCCTGGCGGTGGAGCGTCTGCTTGGCATCACCGTGCCGATGCGCGGGCAGCTGATCCGTGTGCTCTACTCGGAAATCGGCCGCATCCTGTCGCATCTGCTCAACGTGACGACGCAGGCCATGGACGTTGGCGCACTGACGCCGCCGCTCTGGGGCTTCGAGCCGCGTGAAGAGCTGATGGTGTTCTATGAGCGGGCCTGCGGCGCGCGCATGCACGCTGCCTTCGTCCGGCCGGGCGGAATCCATCAGGATCTGCCGCGCCAGTTGCTCGATGATATCTGGGATTTCTGCGATCCGTTCCTGCAGACGCTGGACGATATTGAAGGTCTTCTCACCGACAACCGCATCTTCAAGCAGCGTAACGTCGATATCGGCGTTGTGACGCTGGAAGAGGCCTGGGCCTGGGGCTTCTCGGGTGTCATGGTGCGCGGTTCGGGCGCCGCCTGGGATCTGCGCAAGTCGCAGCCCTATGAGTGCTACGGCGACCTCGATTTCGACATTCCGATCGGCAAGAACGGCGATTGCTACGACCGCTATCTCATCCGCATGGAAGAGATGCGCCAGTCGATCCGCATCATGAAGCAGTGCCTTGAGCGGCTGACCAAGGAGACCGGTCCGGTCTCGTCTACCGATGGCAAGATCGTGCCGCCGAAGCGCGGCGAGATGAAGCGGTCGATGGAAGCGCTCATCCACCACTTCAAGCTCTACACGGAAGGCTACCACGTGCCGGCTGGCGAAGTTTACGCCGCCGTGGAAGCGCCGAAGGGTGAGTTTGGCGTCTACCTCGTGGCGGATGGCACCAACAAGCCGTACCGCTGCAAGATCAAGGCGCCGGGTTACAGCCATCTCCAGGCGATGGATTTCCTCTGCCGCGGGCATCAGCTTGCCGATATTTCCGCAGTGCTCGGCTCGCTCGATATCGTGTTCGGGGAGGTCGACCGCTAGGGCATGGACCTGACCGGAGCCCCGATCGGCGTGGACAAGGCCAGCGGCGCCATTTCGGATGCGACGCTGGTGGAGCACGCAGGTCTGGTGCTGACGCGGATGGCAGCCAAGGCGCTGCGGCCGCTGGACGATCTGGGGTTCTCGCATGCGGCGCGGCTGATCCGCTGCCTGCTGCCAAGCCGCCGCAAGGTGGCTGTCAGGTTCACGCAGGACATGACGTTCTGCTTTCCCTATGGCGACGGCTATTGGGGGCTTCTGCTGGATCCTCGCGATACCTACGAGGAAGAGGTAGAGGCGGTGCTGCTGGCGGTGAAGGATTGTGATTACACCTTCATCGATTGTGGTGCCAATTACGGGTACTGGTCACTAAAAGTGGCCAGTGAGCGGTTTGGCCGGCACAAGGCGGCCGCAATCGAGCTGGATCCCGCCAGTTTCGCCCTGCTTGAGGCGAATGTGGCGGCGAACGGCAACAAGGTCACCTGCCTCAACCGGGCGGTGGCCGGACGGGATGACGATGTGCTCCGTTTCTACGGAGCAAAGCATGAGGCGCGATCCGTTGTGCCTCAGGCCGGTGTGGAGCCGAAGGGCGAAGTTCTTTCGGTCACTCTGGACCGCCTCGTGGACGATGGACACATTCCGCAGGATGGGCCGCTGGTCCTGAAGCTGGATGTGGAGGGCGTTGAGATCGAGGCGCTGCGCGGTGGTGTGGCGCTTCTGATGCGCGATGTCCTTGTGATCTACGAGGAGCATGGAAGCGACCGCAGCCATGCCGTTTCGCGCTACCTGCGCGAGGAATGCGGAATGCGGTTGTTCGGTCATGCCGGACGCGACTTTTTTGAACTCGGCCCGCTCGGTGAGCTGGACCGTATCAAGACCAACCGGCGCAGAGGTTACGACTTCTTCGCCACACGCAGCCGCTTCTGGCTCGACCGTCTCGAAACCCTCGCAAGAGGGTAGGGGACGGCGGGCAGGACCGGAGTGGCAGCGGCCCACAGGGCACGGAACGGGGAAAAGGACCATGGCGGTTCGCAGACTTGCCGCTGAACAACCTGAAAGCTTTGCTTTCACAGCGGAAAATCTCGCTTGGGCGAAGAAGGTGATCGACCGTTACCCGGCTGGCCGTCAGGCCTCGGCCGTGATCCCGCTTTTGTGGCGCGCACAGGAACAGAACGAAGGCTGGGTGAGCGAGCCGGCGATCCGCTACATCGCGGAAATGCTCGGTATGCCGCACATCCGCGTGCTGGAAGTGGCGACGTTCTACACCATGTTCCAGCTGCAGCCGGTGGGCAAGAAGGCGCACATCCAGGTGTGCGGCACCACGCCCTGCCAGCTGCGCGGCGCGGAAGATCTGATCCGCGTGTGCAAATCGAAGATCGCTGCTCATGCCCACGAGCTGTCCACGGACGGCAATTTCTCCTGGGAAGAGGTCGAGTGCCTTGGTGCCTGCGTCAACGCGCCCATGGTGCAGATCTTCAAGGACACCTACGAGGATCTGACGCCCGAGAGCCTTGAAAAGCTCATCGACGACATTTCCGCTGGCCGCGAAGTGACGCCGGGTCCGCAGATCGACCGCCGTTTCGGCGCTCCGGAAGGCGGCCCGACGTCGCTGACCGACATTGCCGATGACACGCAGGGCGTTCTGCCTGTTCCGCATGTGGTGGATGGGGCGGAGAAGGCCTCGCATGCCTTCGCTGGTCCTTCGATCAACGGCGGCGGCAAGGATTTCAACGGCGTGCCGGATTCGGCTGAAGTATCAGTTGCACGTGTGAAGGCCGAAGTGGCCGCCCGCAAGGCTGCTGAAGCCGCAGCCAAGAACGAGGGGTGAGAGAGGCAAGATGCTGAAGGATCAGGATCGGATCTTCACCAATATCTACGGCTTGCACGACTGGGGCCTTGAGGGCGCCCGCAAGCGTGGCCATTGGGACAACACCAAGGGGCTGATCGAAAAGGGCCGCGACTGGATCATCGAAGAGATGAAGAGTTCGGGTCTGCGCGGGCGCGGTGGCGCCGGCTTCCCGACCGGTCTCAAGTGGTCCTTCATGCCCAAGGCCAGCGACGGCCGCCCGTCTTATCTGGTGGTCAATGCGGACGAGTCCGAGCCGGGCACCTGCAAGGACCGTGAGATCCTGCGCCATGACCCGCATACGCTGGTCGAGGGTTGCCTCGTTGCCGGTTTCGCCATGGGCGCCATCGCCGCCTACATCTATGTGCGCGGCGAGTTCATCCGTGAACGCGAGCGCCTGCAGGCTGCCATCGACCAGGCCTATGAGGCCGGGCTGATCGGCAAGAACAACAAGAACGGCTACGATTTCGACATCTACGTCCATCACGGCGCAGGTGCCTATATCTGCGGTGAAGAGACCGCGCTGCTCGAAAGCCTTGAAGGCAAGAAGGGCCAGCCGCGCCTGAAACCGCCGTTCCCGGCGAACGTCGGCCTCTATGGCTGCCCGACCACCGTGAACAATGTGGAATCGATCGCCGTATCGCCGACGATCCTGCGCCGCGGTGCTTCCTGGTTCTCCGGTCTCGGCAAGCCGAACAATGCAGGCACGAAGCTGTTCTGCGTCTCCGGCCACGTCAACCGTCCCTGCACGGTCGAGGAGGAGCTGGGCATTCCGTTCAGCGAACTCATCGAGAAGCACTGCGGCGGCATTCGCGGCGGCTGGGACAATCTGCTGGCGGTGATCCCGGGCGGCTCGTCCGTTCCCTGCCTCACCGGCGAGCAGATCAAGGACACGGCCATGGACTTCGACACCCTGCGCGGCCTCGGCTCCGGCCTCGGCACGGCGGCGGTGATCGTCATGGACAAGTCCACCGACATCATCAAGGCGATTGCGCGCCTGAGCTACTTCTACAAGCACGAGAGCTGCGGCCAGTGCACGCCGTGCCGCGAAGGCACCGGCTGGATGTGGCGCGTCATGGAGCGCATGGTCAAGGGCCAGTCCTCGCGTGAGGAAATCGACATGCTGTTCAACGTCACCAAGCAGGTGGAAGGTCACACGATCTGCGCCCTTGGCGATGCGGCTGCATGGCCGATCCAGGGCCTGATCAAGAACTTCAGGCCCGTGATCGAGGCCCGCATTGACGACTACGTGGCCAAGACCAAGGCTCCCAAGGCCTTGGCTGCGGCAGAGTAACCGGGAACGGAATTCGGAGACAGGCGATGACAAAGCTGATCATCGACGGCAAGGAAGTTGACGTCCCGGCGGATTACACGCTGCTGCAGGCCTGCGAGGAAGCAGGCGCGGAAGTGCCGCGTTTCTGCTACCATGACCGGCTGTCGATTGCCGGCAACTGCCGCATGTGCCTTGTGGAAGTGAAGGGCGGGCCCCCGAAGCCGACCGCCTCCTGCGCCATGGGCGTGCGTGACCTGCGGCCCGGCCCGAACGGCGAGCCGCCGGTGGTGCTGACCAAGAGCCCGATGGTCAAGAAGGCCCGCGAGGGGGTGATGGAGTTCCTGCTCATCAACCACCCGCTGGACTGCCCGATCTGTGACCAGGGCGGCGAGTGCGACCTGCAAGACCAGGCCATGGCCTATGGTGTGGACAGCTCGCGCTTTGCCGAAAACAAGCGCGCAGTCGAGAACAAGCACCTCGGCCCGCTGGTCAAGACCATCATGACCCGCTGCATTCACTGCACGCGCTGTGTCCGGTTCACCACGGAAGTGTGCGGCGTTGCCGACATGGGCCTCATTGGCCGCGGCGAGGATGCAGAGATCACCACCTATCTGGAAGCCGCGCTGTCCTCCGAAATGCAGGGCAACGTTGCTGACCTGTGCCCGGTCGGCGCGCTGACGCACAAGCCCTACGAGTTCAATGCCCGTCCCTGGGAACTGGTGAAGACGGAGAGCATCGACGTCATGGACGCGCTCGGCTCTGCCATCCGCGTCGACACCCGTGGCCGCGAAGTGATGCGCATCATGCCGCGCCTCAATGACGAGGTGAACGAGGAGTGGCTCTCGGACAAGTCCCGTTACATCTGGGACGGCCTGAAGACGCAGCGGCTCGACCGGCCCTACGCCCGCAAGGACGGCAAGCTGGTTCCGGTGAGCTGGAGCGAAGCCTTCCAGATCATCGCGGACAAGGTGAAGGCCACCACTGCTGACAAGATTGGCGCGCTCGCCGGCCAGCTGTCCAGCGTGGAAGAGCTGTTTGCGCTGAAGAGCCTGATGGACAGCCTCGGTGTGAAGAACATCGACAGCCGCTTCCCTGGCTCGCCGCTGCATCCCAAGCATGGCCGCGCCAGCTATCTGTTCAATGCCACGGTGGCCGGGATCGACGAGGCCGATGCCATCGTTTTGATCGGCACCAACCCGCGCCTCGAAGCTCCGGTGCTCAATGCCCGGTTGCGCAAGCGCTGGGTCAAGGGCAATGTCGAGATTTCCGTGATCGGCCAGAACGCCGATCTCACCTATCCGGTTACCTACAAGGGTGCAGGTCCCGACACGCTGGCATCGCTCATCGACGATGCGTCCTTCCTCGCTGGCGCGAAGAAGCCGCTCATCATCGTGGGTCAGGGCGCGCTCAACCGTCCGGACGGAGCTGCGGTTCTGTCGCTGGCGGCCAAGCTCGCCCAGTCGCGCGGCGCGGTCCGGGAAGACTGGAACGGCTTCAGCGTTCTGCACACGGAAGCCGCTCAGGTTGGCGCGCTCGACATCGGCTTCGTGCCGGGTGAGGGCGGTCTGTCAACCGGCCAGATCCTGGCCGAGAACAGCCTCGACGTGCTGTTCCTGCTGGGCGTCGACGAGATCGAGATCCCGGCTGGTGCCTTCGTGGTCTATCAGGGCACCCATGGTGACAAGGGCGCACACCGCGCCGACGTCATCCTGCCGGGCGCAGCCTACACCGAGAAGTCCGGCCTTTACGTGAACCTTGAAGGCCGCGTCCAGCTGGGCGACCGTGCCGGCTTCCCTCCGGGTGAAGCGCGTGAAGACTGGGCCATCCTGCGTGCCCTGTCTGCTGTTCTCGGCAAGGCTCTGCCGTTCGACAGCCTGGCGCAGCTGCGCGCCAAGCTCTTCGAGGCATTCCCGCACATGGCGGCCATCGACACCATCGCAGCCGGTAACCCGGCTGACGTGGAGGCTCTGGCCGGCCTTGGCGGCAAGACCAACTCCGTCGCCTTCACCAATGTGATCAGCGACTTCTATCTGACGAACCCGATCGCCCGCGCGTCGAAGGTCATGGCGGAATGTTCCGCACTGGCCAAGTCGCGCCTGGCGGCGGCTGCGGAATAAGGGGCAGGGGACAACGATGTCGGAGTTTATGACGACCTACGGCTGGCCGTTCCTCTGGATGGCGTTCCAGAGCGTGCTGCTGATGGTGGTGCTCCTCGTGATCATCGCCTACATCCTCTATGCCGACCGCAAGATCTGGGCTGCCGTGCAGATCCGCCGTGGCCCGAACGTGGTCGGCCCCTGGGGGCTTTTCCAGTCCTTTGCCGACCTTCTGAAGTTCGTGCTGAAGGAGCCGGTCATTCCGTCGGGCTCCAACAAGGGCCTGTTCCTGCTGGCGCCGCTCCTCACCGTGCTTCTGGCGCTCAGCGCCTGGGCGGTGGTGCCGGTGGCCGATGGCTGGGTGATTGCCGACATCAACGTGGGCATTCTCTACATCTTCGCCATCTCGTCGCTGGGGGTTTACGGCGTCATCATCGGTGGCTGGGCGTCCAACTCGAAGTACCCCTTCCTGTCGGCCCTGCGCTCTGCGGCTCAGATGGTGTCCTATGAAGTCTCCATCGGCCTCGTGATCGTCACCGTCCTGCTTTGTGCCGGTTCGCTGAACCTGACCGAGATCGTCAACTCCCAGAAGACGGGTCTGGCGACCGCGGTCGGTCTGCCCTGGCTGTCGATCCTGAACTGGTACTGGCTGCCGCTTCTGCCGATGTTCGTGGTGTTCTTCATTTCGGCCCTGGCCGAAACGAACCGCCCGCCCTTCGATCTGGCGGAAGCTGAATCGGAACTCGTCGCCGGTTTCATGGTGGAATATGGCTCCACCCCGTACATGATGTTCATGCTCGGCGAGTATGTGTCGATTGCGCTGATGTGCGCGATGATGACCATCCTGTTCATGGGCGGCTGGCTCCCGCCGGTGGATGCGGTTCCCTTCACCTGGGTGCCGGGCATCGTCTGGTTCCTGCTGAAGTCGCTGCTCGTCTTCTTCATGTTCGCCATGGTGAAGGCAATGGTCCCGCGCTACCGCTACGACCAGCTGATGCGTCTGGGCTGGAAGATCTTCCTGCCGCTGTCGCTGATCATGGTTGTGGTCGTCGCCGGCGTTCTGCAGGTGATGGGCTGGGCCCCGTAAGGCCATGGATATTTCCGTCGCCGGGTTGATTGGCGCAGCCATAGGGTTGTACATCGGCTGGCTCGACTACGGCATCCTGAACGGGCTGCTGTCGGCGATGGTCGAAAAGAACAAGCGCAAGGGCGGCGGATGGGCCGTGCGGTTCGAGCCAGTCCTGCGCAAACTGGTTTTCATCCTTCCGGTCACCCTCTTTCCGGTGATCGGGTATCTGGCCGCGTTTCAGCTTGTAGGCTGAGCGGCAGGAAGGCAAAGAGGCTCTGGCGATGGGACTTGATCAGGCCATAAAGTCGCTGTTCTTGAAGGAGTTCGTATCGGCGTTCTTTCTCGCCATGCGGTATTTCTTCAAGCCGAAGCCGACTGTGAACTACCCCTTCGAGAAGGGGCCGGTGAGCCCGCGTTTCCGCGGCGAGCACGCCCTGCGGCGCTATCCCAACGGGGAAGAGCGCTGCATCGCCTGCAAGCTGTGTGAAGCCATCTGCCCGGCGCAGGCAATTACCATCGAAGCCGGCCCGCGCCGCAATGATGGCACCCGCCGCACCACCCGTTATGACATTGACATGGTCAAGTGCATTTACTGCGGCTTCTGCCAGGAAGCCTGCCCGGTGGACGCCATCGTCGAGGGCCCGAACTTCGAGTTCGCCACCGAGACGCGTGAAGAGCTCTACTACTCCAAGGAAAAGCTGCTCGCGAACGGCGACCGTTGGGAGCGGGAAATCGCCCGTAACATTGCAATGGATGCGCCCTACCGCTGAGGCGGCAGGCACAAGAAACAAGACCCCTGGCCGGCGCATGAGGCGGGCAGGGGATGCGCGGAACCGGCCGGCCGGCGGGGGACGCAAGAATGAGCCAAAGGCAAGAGCCCGAGACAGGCAGGTCCTGACATGATCCTGAAAGCCCTTTTCTTCTATCTGTTTGCCGGAGTGACCGTGGCATCTGCCTTCATGGTCATCTCGTCGCGCAATCCGGTGCACTCGGTGCTGTTCCTCATTCTGGCCTTCGTCAATTCGGCTGGTCTGTTCATCCTTCTGGGGGCCGAGTATCTCGCCATGCTGCTGATCGTCGTCTACGTCGGCGCGGTGGCGGTGCTGTTCCTCTTCGTTGTGATGATGCTGGACGTCGACTTCGTCGAGCTGCGGCAGGGCTTCCTCCAGTACATGCCGGTGGGTGCGCTGGTCGGGCTGATCCTGCTGGTTGAGCTGCTGATGGGCGTTGGCGCCTGGGTGATTGCACCGGAGCTGCTGGGCCATGGCTCGCAGCCGATCCCGGCGCTGGATCAAGTGTCCAACATCGAGGCCATCGGCCAGGTGCTCTACACCAAGTACATATTCTTCTTCCAGGTTGCCGGGCTTGTGCTGCTGGTGGCGATGATCGGGGCCATCGTCCTGACGCTGCGTCACCGTGAGGGCATCAAGCGCCAGAGCGTTCCGGCTCAGGTTGCGCGCAACAAGGCCTCGGCCATCGAGATCCGCAAGGTCGAGCCGGGCAAGGGCATTTGACGCGGGAAACCGCAGTATTAAACCCGGGCAGGGGCATCTGATGCTGTCCTGCCCGGATCGGGGTAAACGAGGGAGCACTGCGAGGCGCCCATGGAAATCGGTCTGTCGCACTATCTGTCGGTCGCGGCCATCCTGTTCACGATCGGGATCTTCGGGATCTTCCTGAACAGGAAAAACGTGATTGTCATCCTGATGTCGGTGGAGCTGCTGCTCCTCGCCGTCAACATCAACTTTGTCGCCTTCTCCACACATCTGGGCGACCTCATGGGCCAGATTTTCACCATGCTGGTTCTGACCGTGGCGGCCGCCGAGGCTGCCATCGGCCTCGCCATTCTGGTCGTGTTCCACCGCAACCGCGGCTCCATTGCCGTGGAAGACATCAATGCGATGAAGGGGTAACGGACGGATGTTGTATTCAGCGATCGTCTTCCTGCCCCTGATTGGCTTCCTGATTGCCGGTCTCTTCGGGCGTGTGATCGGGCATACGGCCAGCGAGTACATCACCAGCGGTCTGGTGATCATCTCGGCCGTGCTGTCCTGGGTTGCCTTCTTCACCATCGGCTATGGCGAAACGGCGCTTGTCGAGGTCGAGGTCCTGCGCTGGATTTCTTCCGGCGCGCTCAATGTCGCCTGGTCGCTGCGCATCGACACGCTCACCGTGGTGATGCTGGTGGTGGTGAACACGGTGTCGGCTCTCGTGCATGTCTATTCCATCGGCTACATGCACCACGACCCGCACCGCTCGCGCTTCTTTGCCTATCTGTCGCTCTTCACCTTCGCCATGCTGTCGCTGGTGACGTCGAACAACCTGCTGCAGATGTTCTTCGGCTGGGAAGGCGTGGGCGTGGCGTCCTACCTGCTCATCGGCTTCTGGTACAAGAAGCCGTCGGCCAATGCGGCGGCCATGAAGGCCTTCGTCGTCAACCGCGTCGGTGACTTCGGCTTTGCTCTCGGCATCTTTGGCGTCTTCATGATGTTCGGCACCATCAACCTGCCGGAAATTTTCGCCAATGCGCAGGCTGTCGCCGGCGGCCACGGGGCAGAGGGCGCTGACCACGGTGCGGCCGTGCTGAACTTCCTCGGCCATCCGCTCGATGCCCATACGGCTATGACGGTTGTCTGCCTGCTGCTGTTCATGGGCGCCATGGGCAAGTCGGCGCAGTTCCTGCTGCACACCTGGCTGCCGGACGCGATGGAAGGCCCGACCCCGGTGTCGGCTCTCATTCACGCCGCCACGATGGTGACCGCGGGCGTCTTCATGGTTGCCCGCCTGTCGCCCCTGTTCGAGCTGTCCCATACGGCGCTGACGGTTGTCACTTTCTTTGGTGCCACAACCGCCTTCTTCGCGGCAACGGTCGGTCTCGTGCAGAATGACATCAAGCGAGTGATTGCCTACTCGACCTGTTCGCAGCTCGGCTACATGTTCGTGGCGCTCGGCGTCGGAGCCTATTCGATTGCCGTGTTCCACCTGTTCACGCATGCCTTCTTCAAGGCGCTCCTGTTCCTCTGCGCCGGTTCGGTCATCCATGCCGTGTCGGACGAGCAGGACATGCGGAAGATGGGCGGCCTGCGCAAGCACATCCCGTTCACCTACTGGACCATGTTCATCGGCACGCTCGCCCTCACGGGTGTCGGCATTCCGCTCACGCACATTGGTCTTGCCGGCTTCCTGTCCAAGGATCTGGTGATCGAAGCCGCTTATGCCGCTTCGTCGGGTGAGCATGCCAATGCCTTCGCGCTCTACGGCTTCTGGATGACGGTTGTGGCCGCTGGCCTGACCTCCTTCTACTCCTGGCGCCTGACCTTCATGACCTTCCACGGCAAGCCGCGTGCTCCGGTGGATGTGATGAAGCACGTCCACGAGTCGCCGATGGTGATGCTGGCTCCGCTCTTCATCCTGTCCATCGGTGCTGTTCTGGCGGGCATGGTGTTCTACAGCCAGTTCGCTGGTGAAGCTTACGACGCCTTCTGGAAGGGCGCGCTGTTTACCGGCGCCGAGAACCACATCCTGCACGCCATCCATGACGTGCCGAAGTGGGTCAAGGTTTCGCCCTTCGTCATGATGGTGCTTGGCCTCACGGGCGCCTGGTACTTCTACATCCGCTCGCCCGAGACGCCCAAGCGCCTGGCTGCCGAGCATGAGGGGCTCTACAAGTTCCTGCTGAACAAGTGGTACTTCGACGAGCTCTACAATTTCATCTTCGTGCGTCCGGCCATGTGGATCGGCCGCCAGCTCTGGAAGAAGGGTGATGGCAAGATCATCGATGGCTACGGTCCCGATGGCGTTGCCGCCCGCGTTCAGAATGTCACCTCCTGGGTCGTGCGCCTGCAGACCGGGTATCTCTACCACTATGCTTTTGCGATGCTGATCGGTGTGGCGGCGCTCGTCACCTGGTCGATGTTCACCGGCGTTTCGACCGGCGGGGGAGCGCACTGATGATCGATTGGCCGATCCTGACACTGACCACATTCCTGCCGCTGGCAGGTGTGCTGGCCATTCTCCTGGTGCCGGGAGATGATGACGGGGCAAAGCGCAACATCCGCATGGTTGCGCTGGTCACCACCATCTTCACCTTCATCCTGTCGCTGTTCATCTGGGGCGCCTTCGACTATGCCAACCCGGGCTTCCAGCTTGTCGAAAGCTCGGAATGGCTGGGCGGCAACATCGGCTACCGCATGGGCGTCGATGGCATCTCGATGCTCTTTGTCATCCTGACGACGTTCCTCATGCCCTTCTGCATCCTCGCCTCCTGGGAGAGCGTTCAGAAGCGCGTGAAGGAGTACATGATCGCGTTCCTCATTCTGGAAACGATGATGATCGGCGTGTTCTGCGCGCTGGATCTCGTGCTCTTCTACGTCTTCTTCGAGGCGAGCCTGCTGCCGATGTTCCTCATCATCGGCGTGTGGGGGGGCAAGCGCCGTGTCTATGCGAGCTACAAGTTCTTCCTCTACACGCTCCTCGGCTCCGTGCTGATGCTGGTGGCCATCATGTCCATGTACTGGACGGCCGGCACCACCGACATTGCAGCCCTGATGCGCCATCCCTTCGCGGAGAATGCGCAGACATGGCTATGGCTTGCCTTCTTCGCCAGCTTCGCGGTGAAGATGCCGATGTGGCCGGTGCACACCTGGCTGCCGGACGCCCACGTGGAAGCGCCGACGGCCGGTTCCGTGATCCTGGCGGGCGTGCTGCTGAAGATGGGCGGCTACGGTTTCCTGCGCTTCTCGCTGCCGATGTTCCCGCTGGCGAGCGAAATGTTCGCGCCGCTTGTGTTCACCCTCTCCGTCGTCGCCATCATCTACACCTCGCTGGTGGCGCTGGCGCAGGAAGACATCAAGAAGCTGATCGCCTATTCGTCCGTCGCCCACATGGGCTACGTCACCATGGGCATCTTCGCGATGAACATGCAGGGCCTGCAGGGCGCGATCTTCCAGATGCTGTCGCATGGTATCGTCTCCGGCGCGCTCTTCCTCTGCGTCGGCGTGATCTATGACCGGATGCACACCCGCGAGATTTCGGCCTATGGCGGCCTCGTCAACCGGATGCCGGTCTATGCGGTGATCTTCCTGATCCTGACCATGGCCAACGTCGGCCTGCCGGGCACCAGCGGTTTCGTCGGTGAAATCCTGACGCTGATGGGGGCCTTCGAAGCCAACACCTGGGTTGCCTTCTTCGCGACCACCGGCGTGATCCTCTCGGCCGCCTATGCCCTCTACCTCTACCGCCGCGTCGTCTTCGGCGCGCTGGACAAGGAGAGCCTGAAGTCGATCCTCGATCTCGACCTTCGCGAGAAGGTGCTTCTGGTGCCGCTCGTCGTTCTGACCATCTTCTTCGGCTTCTATCCGTCGCCGATACTGGATGTGACGACGGCTTCGGTCGAGGCCCTGATCACCAATTACAACGCAGCCATTGAGGCGGCTGGTCCGGCGCAGCAGGCACATGTTCCCGCTGCTGCCCATGCCAGCCACTGATCCCGACTGGACGAAAGACGCGCGCAATGTCTGAAACCACTCAATTGCCCGACCTTCTGCCCGTACTGCCGGAGATCTTCCTCTCTGCGGGTGCCCTCGTGCTGCTGATGATTGGCGCCTTTGGCGGCAAGAAGATCAGCTTCCTCGTCAATGGTATGGCCATGGGCCTCGTCGCGGCGGCAGCGCTCTTCGTGCTGCCCTACGGGGCACAGCTCGGGACGACCTTCCACGGTGCCTTCATTCTGGACGGCTTTGCCTTCTACATGAAGCAGCTGGTGCTGATCGGCTCGTTCTTCGCCATCGCCATGTCATGGGCCTATGCAAAGAGCCAGTCCTTTGACCGGTTCGAGTATCCGGTGCTTATCCTGCTGGCCACCGTCGGCATGATGCTGATGCTCTCGGCCAATGACATGATCGCCCTCTACCTCGGCCTCGAACTGCAGAGCCTTGCGCTCTACGTGGTCGCCGCGATTAACCGGGACTCCGTGCGCTCCACGGAAGCTGGCCTCAAGTACTTCGTGCTGGGTGCCCTGTCCTCGGGCATGCTGCTTTACGGCATCTCGCTGGTCTATGGCTTCACCGGCCATGTCGGCTTCCCGGAGATTGCAGCCGTGCTGACGAAGGAGGGGGCGTCCATCGGTCTCGTCTTCGGCCTCGTCTTCATGCTTGCAGGTCTTGCCTTCAAGATTTCAGCCGTGCCGTTCCACATGTGGACGCCTGATGTCTATGAAGGCGCGCCGACGCCGGTGACCGCCTTCTTTGCGGCTGCCCCGAAGGTTGCGGCCATGGGCCTTCTGGTTCGCGTCGTCATCGACGTGTTCCAGCCGGTTGCCCATGACTGGCAGCAGGTTGTGGTCTTTGTCTCCATCGCTTCCATGGTGCTGGGTGCCTTTGCTGCTATCGGCCAGACCAACATCAAGCGCCTGATGGCTTATTCTTCCATCGGCCACATGGGCTATGCGCTCGTTGGCCTTGCTTCCGGCACGGAGCAGGGTGTGATGGGTGTCATCGTCTACATGACCGCCTATCTGGTCATGACCCTCGGCGCCTTCGCATGCATCCTTTCCATGCGCCGCAAGTCGGGCATGGTGGAAGAGATCAGCGAGCTGTCCGGTCTGTGGAAGTCCAACCTGCCGATGGCCATCCTGCTGGCCTGCATCATGTGGTCGCTGGCCGGCCTGCCGCCCTTCATCGGGTTCTTCGCCAAGTGGTACGTGTTCTCGGCCGCTGTCGAGGCGGGGCTCTATCCGCTGGCAATCATCGGTGTCGTCGCTTCGGTGGTGGGTGCCTACTACTACCTGCGGATCATCAAGGTGATGTTCTTTGATGAGCCGGCCGAGAAGTTCGAGCCGATGCCGGTGGAACTGCGGGTCGTGCTGGGTCTGTCCAGCATCGGCGTGCTGTTCTTCTTCGCCGGTGCGTCCAACTTCATTCCGATCGCCACGGCGGCGGCCAAGAGCCTGTTCTGAGCCTTATGAGCGGGACATTGCAAGAATTTGGCCCGGTGCCTTGCGCACCGGGCTTCCGTTTTGAAAGGCACTCCGCGCTGGAGTCGACCAACACCCGTGCCATGGAACTGGGCCGGGCAGGTGAGACGGGCGGCCTGTGGGTGCTGGCAGATGTGCAGACCGGGGGACGCGGCCGGCGCGGCCGGGCCTGGGTGTCGCCAAAGGGCAACCTCTTTGCCTCGGTGCTGCTGATCGATCCGGGCCCGCGTGACCGGCTGGGCGAGCTGCCCATGGTGGCCGCCGTTGCGCTGGCCGAGGCGGTGGACCGGGCGGTCGGCTCCATCGGCCTTGCACGGCTGAAGTGGCCGAACGACCTTCTGGTGGATGGCGGCAAGCTGTCCGGTATCCTGCTGGAGGCGCAGGCACTGAGCGGCGGCCGCACCGGGGTCGTCTGCGGCTTCGGCGTCAACGTGGCCGCCCATCCGCAGATCGAGGCTTATGCCACGACGGATCTGACCGCGCTTGGCTTCCGCGTTTCGGCGCAAGTGATGTTCGAGCGGCTTGCGGAACAGTTCGCCCTCTGGCTCGGCCACTGGCAGCGCGATGGTTTTGATCCAGTGCGGGACGCCTGGATGAAGCGGGCGTTGCGGCTGGGCGAGAAGATTGCCGTGCGCATGGGGGAAGAGCTGATAGAAGGCCGATTTGCCGAAATCGATACGCGCGGGCAGATGGTGCTGGTGCTTGACAACGGCAGCAAGAAGACAATTTCGGCCGGAGATGTTTTCTTCGGAACCAATGGTTGACCGCACCGCTGAGACGGGCGGACATGAACATGCAAGGAGCACACCGTATGGCGGATGCCAACGAAATCGTCTTCCTGCCGCTTGGCGGCGTTGGCGAAATCGGAATGAACCTGGGCCTCTATGGCTATGGCCCGGACGGCGACCGTACGTGGCTGATCGTGGATTGCGGCGTCACTTTTGCAGGCCCCGACCTGCCGGGCATCGATTTGGTGCTGCCGGACATCCGCTTTCTGGAAAGCGAACGCAACCGCATTGCCGGCATGGTGATCACCCATGCGCATGAAGATCACTACGGCGGCATCATGCACCTGTGGCCCTATCTGCGGGTACCGGTCTATGCCACTGCCTTCACCGCTGGTCTGCTGGAAGCAAAGATCGAGAGCGAGCCGGGTGCCGAAGAGGTTCCTGTCACGCTTGTGAAGCAGGGCGACCGGCTGAAGATCGGCGCCTTCGATGTCGAGTTCATCGCCATGTCCCACTCCATCCCAGAGCCCTGCGCCCTGGCGCTGCGCTTTCCGGAGGGCATGGTGGTCCATACGGGCGACTGGAAGATCGACCGCACGCCCGGCATCGGCAAGCCGATCGACCTTGACCGGTTGGCCGAGCTTGGCCGGGAAGGGGTGACAGCCCTCGTGTGCGACAGCACCAACGCCTACCGGGAAGGCTTCAGCCCCTCCGAGGGTGATGTGGCCGGTGAACTGACCAAGATCATGAAGCGGGCGAAGCATCGCGTCGCCGTGACCACCTTCTCGTCCAACGTCGCCCGCATTCGCGCCATTGCGGAAGCCGCTGCCGCTTCGGACCGCAACCTTGTCGTCGTCGGCCGCTCCATGCGCCGGGTGATCGAGGTTGCCGGGGAGCTTGGTTATCTCGATGATCTGCCGCCGTTCCTTGACGAGGACAGTTACGGCTTCCTGCCGCGCGAGAAGACGGTGCTGCTTTGCACCGGCTCGCAGGGCGAAGTCCGCGCCGCCCTGGCCCGTATCGCTGCGGGCGAGCACCGCAACATTGCCCTTTCGAAGGGCGATGTGGTGATCTTCTCCGCCCGTACCATTCCGGGCAATGAGAAGGAAGTGGGCGCCATCGTCAACAATCTGGCCAAGTCCGGCGTCGAGATCGTGACGGACCGGGACGGGCTCGTGCATGTGTCTGGCCATCCCCGGCAGGGGGAACTGGCTGAGCTTTACAAGCTGCTTCAGCCAAAGGTGGTGGTTCCCGTCCACGGCGAACCGTTCCATCTTGCAGCTCATGGCGAGTTTGCCCGCTCGCAGAAGATCAAGTCGGTGGTCGTGGCCGGAAACGGCGACATCATCCGCCTGGCGCCGGGGCGTGCCGAGGTCATTGACGAGGCACCTTTCGGCATCACGGTGGTGGATGGCAGGATCATGGGCGACCCGGAGGAGACCGGCGTGAAGGAGCGGCGCAAGCTGGCCTTTGCCGGGGCTCTGGTGGTGTCTCTGGTGATCAACAAGACCGGCGATCTTATGGATGATCCCGCCGTTGCGCTTTTCGGCATCCCGGAAGTGGATGATGAAGGCGACGAGATGGAGGAGATCGTCATCAAGGCCGTGCATGGTGCTTTCGGCAGCATTCCGAAGGCCCGCCGCAAGGACCCTGATCTGGTGAGCGAGGCGGTACGCCGTTCCGTGCGCTCCAGCGTCAACGACGTATGGGGCAAGAAGACGCTCTGCAAGGTGCTTGTCTCCCGGGTATGATGGCCCGGTACGGCCCCTTGGGAGAGGGGCCGCAGGCACGCGCTGGCGCGTGGCGGGCCATGTGACAACAGGCCCGCCGGGCGAAGGAGGAAAGATGATCGGACGACTGAACCACGTGGCCATTGCCGTCAGCGACATTGACGCGGCCGCCGCCGTCTACCGCGACACGCTGGGGGCTGATGTCTCCGCCAAGGTGCCGCAGCCGGACCATGGGGTGTCGACGGTTTTCATCAACCTGCCCAACACCAAGATCGAGCTGCTGGAGCCGCTCGGCGAAAACTCTCCCATCCTGAAGTTCCTTGAGAAGAACCCATCCGGCGGCATTCATCATGTCTGCTACGAGGTGGATGACATTCTGGCCGCGCGTGACCAGCTTCTGGCCAGAGGTGCGCGCGTGCTCGGCGATGGCGAGCCGAAGATCGGCGCCCATGGCAAACCGGTGCTGTTCCTCCACCCGAAGGATTTTCTCGGCACCCTGACCGAACTCGAACAAGCCTGAAGGATCTGCAATGTCGATTGCCTACGGCCTGGCTGTCTATTTCATGATGTGGTGGATCCTCCTCTTCGCCGCGCTGCCCTTCGGTGTGCGCACGCAGGAGGAGGAGGGCAAGGTCGTCCCCGGCTCGGTGGAAAGCGCCCCGGCGCGCCACCGTATGTGGCGGGTGGCCATGTGGAACACGGTGGTGACGACCATTGTCTTCGCCGGCTTTATCTGGCTGCGCCAGTCCGGCCTCACGCTGGACGACATTCCGCTGCCGGGGCCGCGGTGAGGACGCTTGTCATGCCGGGATGCGAAATCTGACGCAGCGTCTGGAATCCCTTGGAATGGAGTCCTGAACTTCTTGTGAAGCAGGATGATATCCCGCTTGAAGTGGCTGCCGCTAAGTCAATTATGCGGTGCGGCTATGCGTCGTGTGGTTGGAGTGGGAGCAGGCTGAACCGCCTGGTTCTGTCTTGTTTGGTCCGGAAGACTATTCCTGCCTCGTCGATCGAGATGGCGGCGGATATAGTGTACCGACTCTTCCGTATTCGTCATGCCATGACGGAGCGGGGTTTTGTTTGGCTGTGTGCGGGGTCCCTGCTCGAGAAGTTGCAGGTGTTTGGCGTCTTCTGTTTGTGCCGGGCTTTGCGATGATCAGTCATGACGCCGTGCGAGTTTTTGTATGCGGGAGCAAAAAAGCCGCAGCTGCTCACATCCAGAAACCCCGCCAAAATCCGGACGAAAAAAAAGCAGGACTTGCGTCCTGCCTCTTTAAGTTCCGCGTCTAAACTCCCCCGTTTTACACCAGTGCTCTTTTAAGCTTCTGGTGCCGGCTGCGAACCCGAAGGTGCGCCTGGGGGATCTTCCTCCCAAGACTCAGACCGCGATGCCTCTTTTCAGTGGCTCCGAACGTTGAAATTCAACGTCCTGTTCTTATGAAAGTGGAAACTAGCGCATCGACACAAACTTGTCACTATTTTGAGCGCATAAGCACAAACTTTTTGCATGCCGCTTTCTGATGCGGTTTGCCGGCTTCGGAAAATGGCTGCCGTCAGGCCGCCGGAGTGCGGGAAACGGCGGATAACCGCGCATTTGGTGGCAAGGGGCTTGAGTTTTTGCCGCACCTGCGGTTTCTCTCAGGCCGTCCCGCATATGGGCCCGGCTTGCGGGCCAAGCAAGACCAGAGAGAGACCATGCGCCTGTCCCGCTTTTTTCTGCCGATCCTGAAGGAAACCCCCAAGGAAGCGGAAATCGTTTCGCACCGCCTGATGTTGCGCGCCGGCATGATCCGCCAGCAGTCCGCAGGCATCTATTCCTGGCTGCCACTTGGTTTCCGCGTGCTGCGCAAGATTGAGAAGATCGTCGAGGAAGAGCAGAATCGCGCTGGCGCCATCCAGCTCCTGATGCCGACGATCCAGTCGGCCGACCTGTGGCGCGAAAGCGGCCGCTATGACGCCTATGGCAAGGAGATGCTGCGCATCGAGGACCGCCACGAGCGTGAAATGCTGTTCGGCCCGACCAACGAGGAGATGATCACCGACATCTTCCGCGGCTATGTGCGCTCCTACAAGGATCTGCCGCTGAACCTCTACCACATCCAGTGGAAGTTCCGCGACGAAGTGCGCCCGCGCTTCGGCATCATGCGCGGCCGTGAGTTCCTGATGAAGGATGCCTATTCCTTCGACATCGACAAGGAATCTGCGCGCCACGCCTATAACCGCATGTTCGTGGCCTATCTGCGCACCTTCGCCCGCATGGGCCTGAAAGCCATTCCGATGCGTGCTGACACCGGTCCGATCGGCGGCGACATGAGCCACGAGTTCATCATCCTGGCATCGACAGGTGAAAGCGCTGTGTTCTGCGACAAGAGCCTGCTGGACATGCCCGCTCCCGCCGCCGATACCGACTTTGCCTCTGATCTCACGCCGCTGGTCGACCAGTGGACGACGCCTTATGCGGCAACGGAAGAGATGCATGACGAAGCAGCCTTTGGCGCGCTGCCTGCTGATGCGCAGGTGTCCGCCCGAGGCATCGAAGTGGGTCACATCTTCTATTTCGGCACCAAGTATTCCGAAGCCATGGGCGCAAAAGTCATGACCAAGGAAGGCACGGAAGTGCCGGTGCACATGGGCTCCTACGGTGTCGGTGTGTCGCGCCTGATGGGTGCGCTGATCGAGGCGAGCCACGACGAGGAAGGCATCATCTGGCCTGCTTCCGTCGCGCCGTTCCATGTGGGTCTTGTCAACCTGAAGCCGGGCGACGCGGACACGGATGCAGCCTGTGAGGCACTCTACCAGCGTCTTGAAAATGCCGGGATCGAAGTCCTGTATGATGATGTTGACACCCGCGCCGGTGCCAAGTTCGCCACCATGGATCTGATCGGTCTGCCGTTCCAGCTCATCGCTGGGCCGCGCGGCCTCAAGGATGGTGTCATCGAGGTGAAGGAGCGGGCCACGGGAGCCCGCGAAACACTGACAATCGACGCGGCCTTCAACAAGGTCCGGGAAGCACTGGCTGTCTGAGCCAGCTTTCCGGCTCCCGCATCTGGGGGATAAGGGACCGGGCGCACAGGATTTCCTCCGCCCGGTCTTGTACTATCCGCAGTGACCACCGATCTGCCGCTTGTGGCCTTAGGGCCAGCGGCTCCGGACGCAAGGCAGAGCATGAGCGGACCCAAGGACGTTTCCGGCAAGGGCAAGAACACCAAGGCAGCGCAGGATTCCCGTGCGCCGGGCAAGGCCTTTGCTCCTTTCGAGTGGATGCTGGCCGGGCGCTATCTGCGCTCGCGGCGGCGTGATTCCTTCATTTCCGTCATCGCCGGCTTTTCCTTTGCCGGAATCACCCTTGGCGTTGCCACGCTGGTGATCGTCATGGCCGTGATGAACGGCTTCCGCTCCGAGCTTCTGTCCAAGATCCTTGGTATCAATGGCCACATGCTGGTGCAGCCCATCGATCAGCCGCTGACGGATTTCGATGCCGTCGCTTCACGTCTGCAGGGGGTGGAGGGCGTGGTTGCGGCCGTGCCTTTCGTGGAAGGCCAGGCGCTGGTCACCGGGCCCGCCAACAGCCTCGGCGCGCTGGTGCGCGGCCTTTATGAGCAGGACCTGAAGCGCCTGCCGCTGGTTGCCAGCAACATTCGCATGGGTACGCTGGAGGGCTTTGACACGGGCGGCGGCGTTGCGATCGGCACACGGCTCGCAGCGCAGCTGGGCCTCACCATCGGCGATACGCTGTCCATCATTTCCCCTCGCGGTACGGTCACACCCATGGGCGTGACGCCGCGGCGCAAGTCCTACCCGATCACGGCGATCTTCGAGATCGGCATGTCGGAGTATGACAGCACCATCGTCTTCATGCCGCTGAAGGAGGCGCAGAGCTACTTCAACATGGATGACAAGGCGACGGGTGTTGAAGTCTATGTGACCGATCCAGACAGCGTCGGCTCCATGCGTGCAGCCGTCGAGGACGGGGCAGGGAGGCCTGCCTTCGTCACCGACTGGCGCCAGCGCAACATCACCTTCTTCTCGGCGCTGGAGGTGGAGCGGAACGTGATGTTCCTGATCCTGACGCTGATTGTCGTCGTGGCCGCGCTCAACATCATTTCCGGCCTCACCATGCTGGTGAAGGACAAGGGCAAGGATATTGCCATCCTGCGCACCATGGGCGCGACGCGCGGCTCGATCCTGCGCATCTTCGTCATCACGGGGGCCAGCATCGGCGTGGTCGGCACCGTCTCCGGCTTCCTGCTGGGTCTGCTCGTATGCCTCAACATCGAGAGCATCCGGCAGGGGATTTCCTGGCTGACCCAGACCCAGCTGTTTGATCCGACGCTCTATTTCCTGTCGAAGATGCCGGCAGAAATGGATACGGGCGAGACCATCATGATCCTCATCATGGCGCTGGTGCTGTCGCTGCTGGCAACGCTTTATCCCGCCTGGCGGGCAGCGCGGCTCGACCCTGTGGAGGCGCTGCGTTACGAATGAGCAGCACGACCGGCACTGCCTCCGCACCCTCCGCAAGTCCAGCCAAGAGCCCGCCCATGTCCGTTCCGGCGCTCCGCCTTTCCGGTGTCTCCCGTGTGTTCCACGAAGCCGACCGCAAGCTTGAAATCCTGAAAGGGGCCGACCTGACGCTGGACGGTGGCCAGATGGTTGCGCTTGTCGCCCCCTCCGGCACCGGTAAGTCCACATTGCTGCATCTGGCCGGGCTGCTGGAGCGCCCCGATGAGGGCGAGGTCTATGTGGGCGGCAAGGCCTGCAGCGCCATGAGCGACGATGAGCGCACGGCGATCCGGCGCAATGACATTGGCTTCGTCTACCAGTTCCACCATCTCCTGCCCGAATTTACGGCGCTGGAGAACGTGATGATGCCGCAGATGATCCGCACGCTGCCGAAGAAGGTCGCAGCGGAGCGGGCGGCGCAGCTGCTCGACTACATGCGCCTTGGCGAGCGCGGCAGCCATCACCCCTCGGAGCTTTCCGGTGGTGAGCAGCAGCGTGTCGCTATCGCCCGTGCGGTTGCCAATGCGCCGCGCCTGCTGCTGCTGGACGAGCCGACCGGCAATCTCGACCCGGAAACGGCGGCCTATGTGTTCGATGCGCTCTATGCGCTGGTCCGTGCCTCCGGCGTGGCCGCTCTCTTCGCCACCCACAACATGGAGCTGGCCGGGCGCATGGACCGGGTGATCACCCTGCGCGACGGCAAGGTGGTAGATTTCTGACGCCTTCCTCCGGGGCAGTTCATGCGCTGACCGCTGTTCCGGGGTGCTGTCAACAGGCTTTGCCGGAAGCCGTGCCGGAGACTTTCGTTCACAGTCTGTTCACTATGGCTGATGCTTTTCGCCCGCTCCTTCCGGAGCGGGCTTTTTTGGTCTTGAAAGGTGAACGAGAAGAGAACAAAATGGATACATATTGAGCTTCCAGCTCAGATGACTTGATCCAAGAGGAGGTATCCATGACCTTTTTCGCAAGAGACGTCGCAGCCTTCGGTTCGCTGGTCATTTTTGTTGCCACTATCGCCGTCTGGGGCGAGGTTCTGTTCGCGGTGCACTGATCCTGCCATCTGATGCTGGCTGATGCAGCTCCGGCATTGAGCCGGAGAGAAAGGTATGGCCGCGGCCGTCTGCGGTCATCCAAAGAAAACAGGCGCTGCCATGGTGCATTTGCCGCTTCCTGCAGCCCGCAGGTCTCGACAGGGCTAGGGCGGAGCGTCCATGGTAGGGGATACAGTTTCAAGGGCTGGCGCTTGTGGGTGCCGGCTGCCGGCGGGCCGGTTTCCGGCCGCCTGAAAGTGAAGTCCCATGTCTGCAAATCCCGGTTACGTTCACCTGCGCGTTCATTCGGCCCTGTCGCTGCTGGAAGGCGCGCTGCCGATCAAGAAGCTGCTCGACCTTGCCAAGGCCGACGCGCAGCCTGCTCTGGCGATCACCGACACGGGCAACCTGTTCGGTGCGCAGGAGTTCGCCGGCAAGGCCTGGGGTTCGGGCATTCAGCCCATCATCGGCTGTCAGCTCTCCGTCGCCTTTGATGAGGACGGCGGGGATGACCGCCGGAGCGATCCGGCGCTGTTTGATGTCGTTCTGCTTGCCATGAGCGAGCGCGGCTACGGCAACCTGATGGAGCTGACGAGCCGCGCCTTCCTCGACACGCCCACCGGGCAGCTGCCGCATGTGCCGCAGGCCTATCTCGAATCGCATGCGGAAGGGATCATTCTCCTGACCGGCGGCGCGAGAGGCCCCATCGGCAAGGCGCTGCTGACCGGCAACCGCACGCTGGCGCAGGCGCGGCTTTCCCGGCTGGCAAAATGCTTCGACGGCCGCTGCTATGTCGAGCTGCAGCGCCATGGCATGGCGGACGAGCGGCGCACGGAGGCCGGTTTCATCGATCTGGCCTATGACATGGGCCTGCCGCTGGTCGCCACCAACGAGGCCTTCTTCCCCAAGCGCGAGGACTATGAGGCCCATGACGCGCTGATTGCCATTTCCGAAGGCCGGGTGATTTCCGACGAGGACCGCCG
This sequence comes from Pannonibacter anstelovis, assembly GCF_036881715.1. Classification (NCBI taxonomy): domain Bacteria; kingdom Pseudomonadati; phylum Pseudomonadota; class Alphaproteobacteria; order Hyphomicrobiales; family Stappiaceae; genus Pannonibacter; species Pannonibacter anstelovis. The sequence continues at coordinate 527,904 of NZ_JBAKBF010000001.1, read as the reverse complement.
CCGCCTGACGCCGGAGCACTATTTCAAGTCCCGCCAGGAAATGATCGAGCTTTTTGCGGATATTCCGGAAGCCGTTGAGAACACCGTCGAGATTGCACTGCGCTGCCATTACCGGCCGCTGAAGCGCAATCCTATCCTGCCGCGCTTCGCAGGCGCTGACGCGGATCCGGAAGAAGCCGAGCAGGCTGAGTCGGCCGAGCTGAAGCGCCAGTCCCGTGAAGGCCTTGCCGAGCGCCTGCGCGTCCACGGCCTTGCCGATGGGCTGACGGAAAAGGACTACTGGGACCGGCTCGAATTCGAGCTGTCGATCATCGAGCGGATGAAGTTCCCCGGCTACTTCCTCATCGTGGCCGACTTCATCAAATGGGCCAAGGCGCATGACATTCCGGTGGGGCCGGGCCGTGGTTCGGGCGCAGGCTCGCTTGTCGCCTGGGCGCTAACCATCACCGACCTCGACCCCATGCGCTTCTCGCTGCTGTTCGAGCGCTTCCTCAACCCGGAACGTGTGTCGATGCCAGACTTCGACATCGACTTCTGCCAGAACCGGCGTGAAGAAGTGATCCGCTATGTGCAGGAGAAATATGGCCGCAGCCAGGTGGCGCAGATCATCACCTTCGGATCGTTGCAGGCCCGGGCCGTACTGCGTGACGTGGGCCGCGTGCTGCAGATGCCCTATGGCCAGGTGGACAGGCTCTGCAAGCTGGTGCCTGCCAACCCGGCGAACCCTGTAACGCTGGCGCAGGCCATCGCTGAGGAGCCGCGCCTGCGTGAGGCGGCGCGCGAGGAAGAGGTGGTCGAGCGCCTTCTGGAGATGGCGCAGAAGCTGGAAGGGCTGTACCGCCATGCCTCCACCCACGCCGCCGGTGTGGTGATTGGCGACCGCCCGCTGGAACAGCTTGTACCGCTCTACCGCGATCCGCGCTCCGACATGCCGGTGGCGCAGTTCAACATGAAGATGGTGGAAGAGGCCGGACTGGTGAAGTTCGACTTCCTCGGCCTCAAGACCCTGACCGTCATCGATACGGCGGTGAAGCTGATTGCGCGCAAGGGCGTCCAGATCAAGATCGAGGAAGTGCCGCTGGATGACGAGAAGACCTACCGTCTTCTGGCAGCCGGTGAGACAGTGGGCGTGTTCCAGCTGGAAAGCCAGGGCATGCGCCGCGCCATTGCAGGCATGAAGCCGGACCGGTTCGAGGACATCATTGCGCTGGTGGCCCTCTACCGCCCGGGCCCGATGGAGAACATCCCGGTCTATAACTCGGTCAAGCATGGCGAGCTGGAGCCAGATTACCTGCATCCGCTGCTGGAACCGATCCTGAAAGAGACGAACGGCATCATCGTCTATCAGGAGCAGGTGATGCAGATCGCGCAGGTGCTCTCCGGCTACTCGCTCGGAGAAGCTGACCTTCTGCGCCGCGCCATGGGCAAGAAGATCGCCGCCGAGATGGAGGTGCAGCGCGCCCGTTTCGTTGATGGAGCGGTTGAGCGCGGCGTCGACAAGGATCAGGCCGGCACGATCTTCGACCTCGTGGCCAAGTTCGCCAACTACGGCTTCAACAAGTCGCATGCTGCCGCCTATGCGCTCGTCTCCTATCATACGGCCTGGCTCAAGGCGAACCACCCGGTGGAGTTCATGGCCGCGTCCATGACGCTTGACCTGGGCAACACGGACAAGCTGGGTGACTTCCGCCAGGAAGCCCGGCGGATGCGGATCGAAGTGATGCCACCTTCGATCAACCGGTCCATGGTGCATTTCGACGTGGATGAGGGCCGTATCGTCTATGCCATGGGCGCCATCAAGGGCGTGGGCGAGCAGGCGGTGCAGCATATCGTCGATGTGCGCGGGGATAAGCCATTCCGCAGTCTTGGCGATTTCGCCAGCCGGATCTCGCCGAAGTTCCTTAACAAGAGAACGCTGGAAAGCCTTGTCAATGCAGGTGCATTTGACTGTATCGAGCCGAACCGTGCCCGCGTGTTCGAGGGGCTGGACCGCATCATGGGACTGGCGCAGCGCACCGAATCCAACGCAACACTCGGCCAGAACGACATGTTTGGTGGGGCAGGGGCGGAGGAGGAGTTACAGCTGCCGGAGGTGAGCGGCTGGCTTCCGGCCGAGCGGCTGCAGCGCGAACATGCGGCCATCGGCTTTTATCTGTCGTCTCACCCGCTCGATGAATATGCCCCGCTGCTGGAGCGCATGCGGGTGCAAATGTGGGCGCAATTCTCCGAGGCCGTGAAGCGCGGTGCGTCGGCGGGGCGCCTTGCCGGAACCGTGATCTCCAAGCAGGAGCGCAAGACCAAGTCCGGCAACCGCATGGGCATCGTGCGCTTCTCCGATCCCACCGGCCAGTTCGAGGCGCTGCTCTTTTCCGAGAAGCTCGCCCAGTTCCGCGACGTGCTGGAAGTTGGCAAGTCCATGGTGGTGCTGGTCAACGCTGACATGCGTGACGACGAGCCGTCGATCCGCATCGAGCAGGTGGACCCGGTGGAGGTGATGGCAGCCCGCGTGCAGAAGAGCCTGCGCGTCTTCCTGCGCGACCCGCGCCCGCTCAAGAGCCTGTCACGCCATCTTGGCGTCAAGGGCGAGGGGGAGGTGAACGTGGTCGTGCTGCTGGACGAGGGCAAGCGCGAGGTGGAAGTCCGTCTTCCGGGCCGCTACCGTCTGTCGCCGGAAATCGCCGGTGCGCTGAAGGCCGTGCCGGGCGTCACGGACGTGCAACTCGCCTGATCTGCCGCTGCCAAAAGGGCGGGCGAGGCTGTGAAAACCTGTCATTTGCGCTTGTCATGGCGCGGATGCGCGCATATAAGGCGCCCATTCCACACACGGGGGAAGGCTTTGGCTTGTCCATTTGCCGTTCCGGTGTCTGCTTCGGCCTCAGGCTGAGGCGCCACGCTCCCCGTGGAGGTTCAACCGGAAAAATATGGAGTTCAGGGCCATGGCATTGCCCGATTTTACCATGCGTCAGCTGCTTGAAGCTGGTGTGCACTTTGGTCACCAGAAGCACCGCTGGAACCCGCGCATGGCGCCGTATATCTTCGGCGTTCGCAACGACATCCACATCATGGATCTCGGCCAGACCGTTCCGCTGCTGCACCAGGCTCTCAAGGCTGTCAGCGACACCGTCGCCAAGGGTGGCCGCGTGCTGATCGTTGGCACCAAGCGTCAGGCTCAGGAAGCTGTTGCTGAATCTGCCCGCAACTGCGCTCAGTACTTCGTCAACGCCCGCTGGCTCGGCGGCATGCTGACCAACTGGAAGACCATTTCCGGTTCGATCCAGCGCCTGCGCAAGCTCGAAGAGACCCTGTCCACGGACACCTCGGGCCTGACCAAGAAGGAAAAGCTGTTCATGGACCGCGAGCGCGAGAAGCTCGAGCGGAACCTGGGCGGCATCAAGGACATGGGTGGCCTTCCGGATCTGATCTTCGTGATCGATACCAACCGTGAAGCCATCGCCATCCAGGAAGCCCGCCGTCTGGGCATCCCGGTCGCCGCGATCCTCGACTCGAACTGCTCGCCGGAAGGCATCACCTATCCGGTTCCGGGCAACGACGACGCCGGCCGTGCGATTGCGCTTTACTGCGATCTTATCGCCCGCGCTGCCCTCGACGGCATCTCCCGCGCTCAGGGTGGCATGGGTATCGACGTTGGTGCGTCCGAAGCTGCTCCGGTCGAGCCGGCTCTGGATGCTGAAGAATCGGCTGAAGCCTGATTCTGTTGCAGGTGCGGCGCCCGGCGCCGCACCTGTTCTGACCCTGGCAGCGGCCTGAAGGCTGCGCCGTTTCAAGGTCAGGCGCGGCATAGCCGCTGACGGTGGCCCCTCTTGCGGGAACCGTCATAAAGGCGCGGTTGCCTATGGGCTAAACCGTGCGAAGCTTTAACTCCGATTCACGAGGCTACCATGAGCATTACCGCAGGAATGGTGAAGGATCTGCGCGAGAAGACAGGCGCAGGCATGATGGACTGCAAGGCTGCTCTGACCGAAACCAACGGTGACATGGAAGCAGCGATCGACTGGCTGCGTGCCAAGGGTCTCGCCAAGGCAGCCAAGAAGGCTGGCCGCGTGGCTGCTGAAGGCCTGGTTGGCGTTGCATCCAAGGGCACGACCGCTGCCGTCATCGAGCTGAACTCCGAAACCGACTTCGTGGCCCGTAACGACGGCTTCCAGGCTCTGGTGCGTGACGTTGCTTCCGTGGCCCTGTCCGCTGGCGGCGATGTTGAGGCGATTTCCGCTGCCGGCTACCCGGGTTCCGACAAGTCCGTTGACGCTTCCATCAAGGATGCCATCGCCACCATTGGCGAGAACATGACCCTGCGCCGCGCAGCCGTCCTGTCCGTCAACGACGGCGTTGTCTCCACCTATGTCCACAGCGCCATCTCCGATGGCCTCGGCAAGATTGGCGTGCTCGTCGCGCTTGAATCCGCTGGTGACAAGGACAAGCTGAACGCTCTGGGCCGCCAGATCGCCATGCACATTGCCGCCACCAGCCCGCTGTCGCTGAACGTCGACCAGCTGGACCCGGCCGTTGTGGAGCGTGAGCGCGCCGTGTTCATCGAGCAGGCTCGTGAATCCGGCAAGCCGGACAACATCATCGAGAAGATGGTCGAAGGCCGCATCCGCAAGTTCTACGAGGAAGTCACCCTCGTGAAGCAGGCTTTCGTCATCGACCCGGACAAGACCGTCGAGCAGGCTGTTGAAGCCCTCGGCAAGGAACTCGGCACCGCAGTCACGCTTTCCGGCTTCGTCCGCTTCGCTCTCGGCGAGGGGATCGAGAAGGAAGAGACGGACTTCGCGGCAGAGGTCGCCGCGGCGGCCGGCCACTAAGCCCAGAGGGCGCCGGATCAAACCGGCGCCTTTTTTTTGACAGCCCTTTTTTCGCGATCATTGAACCGGAAGGTATGCCATGACCAAACCCCTGCGCTGGCGCCGTGTGCTTCTGAAACTCTCGGGCGAGGCCCTGATGGGCAGCCAGTCCTTCGGCATCGATCCGGCCGTGGTCGAGCGGATTGCGCTTGAGATTGCCAGTGCGGTGAAGCTTGGTGCGCAGGTGGGTGTAGTGATCGGCGGCGGCAACATCTTCCGTGGCGTCGCTGTGGCCGCCAAGGGCGGAAACCGCGTCACCGGCGACCACATGGGCATGCTCGCAACGATCATGAACAGCCTGACGGTGGCCGACGCCCTGCGCCGCCACAACATCCCGGCCCGCGTGCTTTCGGCCGTGCCGGTGCCGTCCATCTGCGAGACCTTCACCCAGCGCGGTGCCGAGCGCTACATGGAAGACGGCGATGTAATCGTCTTTGCTGGCGGTACGGGCAACCCGTTCTTCACCACCGATTCCGGCGCGGCCCTGCGTGCTGCCGAAATGAAATGCGATGCCTTCCTGAAGGGCACGCAGGTGAACGGCATCTATTCGGAAGATCCGAAGATCAATCCGGATGCCGAGCGCTACACCGAACTGTCCTATGAGGACGTGATCACCCGCAACCTCAAGGTCATGGACACGACGGCCATTGCGCTGGCCCGTGACAACAAGATCCCCGTGATCGTCTTCTCGATCCATACCCCCGGCGCTCTGGTGAGCGTTCTGGAAGAGCGCGGCCTCTATACGGTCGTCAGCTGATTTTCCGAAGGGCGGGGCGCTTTTCCGGCCTTCCCGGCCTCAGCAAAAGCAGAGTGGCGGAATGCGGCTTGCGCATCCGCCTCTCTCCTGCTTATTCAGGGGTTCTGCCTGAGTTTTTCTTGTCTTTCGACGAGACTGTGCCATGTTTGCGCCGCGCCGCCAAAGCGTGAGCCAACGAACAACAAAGCGAGGAAGTTATGCCGGTTGAAGGTGTCGATCTCAAAGATCTCGAGCGTCGTATGCAGGGCGCACTTGGTGTTCTGAAGACCGAACTTGCGGGCCTTCGCACCGGCCGTGCCTCCTCCAGCATGCTGGATGCGATCGTTGTCAACGCCTATGGCCAGTCCATGCCGATCAACCAGGTTGGCACCGTGTCCGTGCCGGAGCCGCGCATGGTCGCGATCCAGGTCTGGGACAAGGGCATGGTCAGCGCCGTCGAGAAGGCGATTCGCGAGTCGAGCCTTGGCCTCAACCCGGTGATCGATGGCCAGCTGCTGCGTTTGCCCATTCCGGAGCTGAACGCCGAGCGCCGTCAGGAGCTGATCAAGGTGGCGCATAAATATGCCGAGGCCGCCAAGGTTGCTATCCGTCACGTGCGCCGTGATGGCATGGACATGATCAAGAAACTGGAGAAGGACGGCGGCATCAGCCAGGATGACGCTCGCGTTGCTTCCGATGACGTGCAGAAGCTGACCGACGCCCAGATTGCTGAGGCTGACAGCATGCTGGAAAAGAAGCAGCAGGAAATCTCCCAGGTCTGAGGATCTGAAAGGGGGACGGGCCAGGCCTGCCCCCGCCAGCTGGCAGCGCGCCCCGGGGGACTTGATGAGCAGCCGACCTGAAACTGGCTCCAGCGTGACGGACGCTGCCACTGGTAGCGCCGTGACCCCGCGCCACGTCGCCATCATCATGGATGGCAATGGCCGCTGGGCTCAGGCGCGTGGTCTTCCCCGCACCGAGGGCCACCGCCATGGGCTGGAAGCTCTGCGCAAGATCATCCGGCATGCGTCTTCCCGCGGCGTCGATTTCATCACGCTCTACAGTTTCTCGTCCGAAAACTGGCGCCGTCCGCCCACCGAGGTCAGCTTTCTCATGTCGCTGCTGCGCCGTTTCGTGCAGCGCGATCTGAGCGAACTGCACAAGGCCAATTGCCGTGTGCGGATCATTGGCGAGAGGGAGGGGCTGGATCCCGGCATCCGCAGCCTTCTGGAGGAAAGCGAGCGGGTGACGGCCGCCAACACCGGCATGACCGTGGTCATCGCCTTCAATTACGGCTCGCGCGATGAAATCACCCGCGCGGTGCGCAAGCTCACGCAGCAATATATTGCGCAGGGTCGCGACCCTTCCGCCATTTCGGATGCAGAGATTTCGGCAAATCTTGATACCGCCGGTATCCCCGACCCGGATCTCATCATCCGGACCAGTGGCGAACTGCGCCTGTCCAACTTCCTGATGTGGCAGGCGGCCTACTCCGAATTCTACTTCACGCCGGTTCTGTGGCCTGATTTCGGTCCGCAAGAATTTGATGCTGCGCTTGCCTCTTTCTGTGAGCGTGAGCGGCGTTTCGGCGGTGTCACCGCAACGGGTTCCTGATCATGTCCGGGGGCGCAAACGGCAACAGCGGGACCGGCGGTCCGGCCGGGCCAATGGCGGACCTGAAGCTGCGCTTCATTTCCGCGCTGATTCTGGGGCCGCTCGTGCTCCTCATTGCCTGGCGGGGCGGTGAGGCATTCGTCGCGCTGGCGCTGCTTGGCTGCGCGCTGTTCCTGAAAGAATGGCTGGCGATTGTCGGAGCGCAGGCTGCCGGTCTGCCTGCTCTGGCGGGCTTTGCAACGCTTCTGGCGGTGGCAGGGCTGATCTATGCAGGGTTCGAACCCTGGGCTCTTGCCGCGCTCGCAGCTGGTGCAGGGCTCAGCATTTTGTCTGCCCGTGGCGGGAAGACAGGCTTCTGGGCCGCGGAAGGCATCCTCTACTCCAGCCTTGCCCTCGGTGCTCTGATGCTGCTGCGCCGGGGCAGTGACGGTGAGCTGCACATCTTTTTCCTGCTCGCAGTCGTCTGGGTGACAGACGTTGCCGCCTATTTCACAGGGCGCAAGCTGGGTGGGCCGAAGCTCTGGCCCCGCGTTTCGCCGAAGAAGACCTGGTCGGGTGCCATCGGCGGCCTGATTTTCGGCGCGCTTGGCGGTCTTGGTGTCGTTTCGGTTCTGGGACAGGGCGGCACGTTCGCCTGGTTTGTCTTTGGTCTCGCCGTTTCGGCGGTTTCACAGGGCGGCGACCTTCTGGAATCGGCAATCAAGCGGCGCTTTGGTGTCAAGGATTCCGGACGTCTCATTCCCGGTCACGGCGGCATCATGGACCGGATTGACGGGCTGGTGGCTGCTGCGATCTTTGCGGTTCTGTTCGGGCTTCTCTTCGGCGGCAGTCTTGCCGATCCGATGTCCGGCATCGGTTTTCAGTAAGTTCAAGGGCCTGGGTGGTTGGCTGTGGTGAGTGAGGCAGAGCAGGGCGGCGGCGTGGCCGGTCTTGAGACAATGCTTGCAGGGCGCAGTGCTCCATTGCGGCTGGTCATCCTCGGAGCAACCGGTTCCATTGGCCGCAACACGCTCGACCTGGTGCAGCGCTATCCGCAGCATTTCGAAGTGGCAGCGCTTGTGGCTGGTCAGGACGCGGCCGGGCTTGCTGCTCTGGCGCGTGAGACAAAGGCAGGTTTTGCCGCGCTCGCCGATGCCTCGAAGGGCGGCGAACTGGCTGCGCATCTGCAGGGGAGCGGGATTGCCTGCGGCGCAGGTGATGCTGCGGTCTTGGAGGCTGCGCTTCAGCCTGCGGATATGGTGATGGCAGCCATTGTCGGCGCAGCCGGCCTGCGGCCAACCTTTGCCGCACTTGAGGCCGGGCGCACCATCGCACTTGCCAACAAGGAATGCCTCGTCTGCGCAGGGGACCTGTTCATGGCCGCCGCAAGCCGGGCCGGGGCAACGGTGCTGCCGGTTGATTCGGAGCACAATGCCATCTTCCAGGTGCTGGAAAGCCGCAATCTGGCGGAAGTGGAAAAGATCATCCTGACCGCCTCGGGTGGCCCGTTCCGCACGCTGTCTCTCTCTGAAATGGCGCATGTTTCGCCTCAACAGGCGTTGAAACATCCCAACTGGAGCATGGGCAGCCGCATCACCATCGACAGCGCCACCTTGATGAACAAGGGGCTGGAGGTGATCGAGGCCTCGCATCTCTTCCCGCTGCGCCACGATCAGATTGAGGTTCTGGTGCATCCGCAATCGGCCATCCATGGCATGGTGCAATACACGGATGGCTCGCTGCTGGCGCAGCTCGGGCCGGCCGACATGCGTACGCCCATCGCTCATTGCCTTGCGTATCCCGCCCGCATGCCGGTGCCGGGGGCACGGCTCGACCTTGCAAAGCTCGGCTCGCTGACCTTTGAAGCTCCGGATATCAAACGGTTTCCGGCGCTCGGCCTCGCACTGGATGCCATGCGGGCAGGGGGCTGCGCACCGGCTGCACTGAATGCTGCCGATGAAGTTGCGGTTGCCGCATTCCTGTCCGGGCAGATCGGCTTTACGGGTATTGCCGGTCTTGTGGGGGCGGTGCTCGACAGACTTGCAGCCGGGCATGATCTGGCTCCGGCTGCAGACATCGATTCCATCCTGGCGCTTGATATGCAGGCGCGGGCCATGGCTCACGAATTGCTGAACCGCTTTGCATTGACCTGACCGCCGCCAGGAGGGAGGTTTTCCCCGCCGCATTTGGCGCTTGCGACTAATTTCCGCCATACATCTGGCATCACCTTGGCCGGATGGATATGTTCCGGGCAGGAATGGGGCGTTCATATCCGCCCCTCCACCCGCGTGTTGCGCAAGTTCAGGATAGGTGAATGGATCTTCTCGCAGCCCTGTCGTCCCAGCCGGTGCTCACCCTGCCAGCCTTCCTGTTCGTGCTGACGGTTGTCGTTTTCTTCCATGAGCTTGGCCATTTTGCCGTGGCCCGCTGGTGCGGTGTGAATGTGGAGGCCTTCTCCATCGGCTTTGGCCGTGAGCTGATCGGGTTCAATGACCGCAAAGGCACCCGCTGGAAGCTCTGCCTCATTCCGCTCGGTGGCTATGTGAAGTTCTCCGGTGATGAGAACGCAGCGAGCGTGCCGGATCATGAAAAGGTTGCGGCCATGAGCGAGGCGCAGCGGGCCGGGGCCTTCGCGGCCAAGCCCGTCTGGCAGCGCGCGGCCGTGGTTGCTGCTGGCCCGGTCGCCAATTTCATCCTCGCCATCGTCATTTTTGCCTTCATTTTCGGCGCTTTTGGCCGTGTCGTTTCGACGCCTCTGGTCGGAGAAGTCCAGCCGGAGAGTGCCGCTGCCGAGGCCGGGCTTCAGCCGGGGGACCTGATTACTGCGGTCAATGGTACTCCCATCGAGACCTTTGCCGAGTTGCAGCGTATCGTCAGTGTCAGCGCCGGTGTGGCGCTGCGGCTGGAGATCGAGCGGCAGGGGCAATTGACGGACCTGACAGTGACGCCGCAGCTGCGGGAGCTGAGGGACGATTTCGGCAACGTCCAGCGCATTGGGCTTCTGGGTGTGTCACGGACTGTGCAGGAAGGTGACAGAATCCAGAAAACCTACGGTCCAGTCGAAGCTGTGAAAGAGGGTGTTAACGAAACATGGTTCGTTATGGTGCGGACCGTGGAGTACATCGGAAAGGTGATCCGGGGGCATGAGCCCGCAGATCAGCTCGGTGGCCCGATCCGTATCGCGGAAGTGGCCGGTCAGGTGGCGACGCTCGGGTTCATCCCGCTGCTTCAGCTGGCTGCCGTGCTTTCGGTCAGCATTGGCCTGCTCAATCTGATGCCGGTGCCGATGCTGGATGGGGGACATCTGGTATACTATGCTGCAGAAGCCGTCAGAGGGCGGCCTCTCAGTGAAAAAGCGCAGGAATTCGGCTTCCGTATCGGGCTCACCCTGGTGCTGATGCTCATGGTTTTTGCGACCTGGAATGATCTGTCGCGTCTTGTCAGCCGCTGGCTGCCTGCGTGACATGCCCGCAACGCATTCAAATGAAATCTGTTTCGTGTGAATCGTGCGGTTGCGTATTCGGCAAAAGGATGTAAAACCAAGGCCGGATGCTGAGAATCTGATTATGATCCTTCGGGGTCAGTTTTGTGAAAAAGGCATAGCTCGAATATGCAGCGACTGCGGAAAATCTCCCGCGCCGTGATTTTGTCGGCGCCGCTCCTTGTCACCGGCGGGGTGCTGCCTGACCCGTTCGGGTCGTTTGTATCCACTGCGGAGGCAGCCGTTGCGGGTTCCATCGTCGTGCGTGGCAACACGCGCATCGAGGCCGAAACCGTCGCGAGCTACATGACCATCAAGCGGGGGCAGCAGTATTCTGCGGCCGATATCGACGAATCGCTCAAGGCGCTGTTTGCGACGGGGCTGTTTGAAGATGTGCGCATCACGCAGCAGGGCGGCACTGTGGTCGTCACTGTTGTCGAAAATCCGGTCATTTCGCGGGTGTCTTTCGAGGGTAACAAGCGCCTGAGCGCCGAAACCCTCAAGGGCGTCGTTCGCACCACCGAGCGCTCCATGCTGAGCCGCAGCAGGGTGCAGAGCGATGTTCAGAACATCCTGGAGGCTTACCGCCGCTCCGGCCGCTACCGCGCTTCGGTTGATCCCAAGACCATTGACCGTGGCAATGGCCGCGTTGATCTGGTGTTCGAGATCAACGAAGGTGAAAAGACCGGTGTCGAGCGCATCAGCTTCGTTGGAAACACGAACTTCAGTGACCGCCGTCTGCGCGATGTGATCCGCACCCGCGAGAGCGGTCTTCTGAGCTGGCTGCGCAGCTCCGACACTTATGATCCGGACCGTCTGGCTGCTGACCAGGAACTGCTGCGTCAGTACTACTATCAGCACGGCTACGCCGACTTCCGCATCATCTCGGCCAGTGCCGATCTTGATCGTGAGCAGAACGTCTTCTTCGTCACCTTTACGGTTGATGAGGGAGAGAAGTACGAAATCGGCAACGTTGAGGTCCAGAGCTCTCTGTCGTCCATCGATCCCGAGAGCCTGAAGTCCTACGTTCGTACAGAGAGCGGCGACACCTACAACTCCAAGCGGGTTGAGCAGTCGCTGGAAGATCTGACGCTTCAGGTTTCCAAGGAAGGCTATGCCTTTGCCGAGGTGCGTCCGCGCGCCCTGCGCAACTATGAAACCAAGACGATCGATCTGGTCTATAACATTGAGGAAGGCCCGCGCGCTTATGTCGAGCGGATCAACATCCGTGGTAACGACCGGACGCGTGAATATGTCATCCGCCGTGAGTTCGATCTGGCTGAGGGCGATGCCTTCAATCGCGTCCTCATGGACAAGGCTGAGCGCCGTCTGAAGAATCTTGGGTTCTTCAAGGAAGTTCGCATCACCACCGAGCGTGGCAGCTCACCTGACCGCGTTGTCATCAACGTGGATGTGGAAGAGCAGGCGACGGGTGAAGTGTCGTTCGGTATCGGTTACTCGACCACGGACGGCGTGATCGGTGATATTTCCATCAGCGAAAAGAACTTCCTGGGCCGTGGCCAGTATGTGAAGCTCGGCGTTGGTGGTGGTGAGAGCACCCAGTCCTACGAGTTCGCTTTCCAGGAGCCCTTCTTCCTGGGCCGCCGCATTGCGCTGGATCTGGAAGCCTACCGCCGGGTGTCTGATTCCAACGACTACCGCAGCTATGACGAAGAGATCACTGGTGGTGGTTTCGGGTTCACTCTGCCGCTGCGTGAAGACGAGCTGTCTCTGAAGCTGTTCTACAACATCTATGAGACCAAGATTAAGGATCCGAAGAACCTCGCTACCAATCTGGCGACCTGTTCTCAGAACGCTAATCTGTCTCCGGCTGTCTGTGATTCTCTGGGTACCTACCTGACGTCGCTGGCTGGTTACGCTCTGGTCTACAACACGCTCGACAACAACCTGAATCCGTCGAATGGCCTTTACGGCAAGTTCCAGCAGGAATTCGCCGGTATCGGTGGCGATACTCAGTTCATGCGCTCGACTGTTGAGGGCCGCGCTTACCGGGAGATCTTCCCGGATGCAGGTATCGTCGGCAACGTCACGCTGCGTGCCGGCCATATCCAGGGCTTTGGCAGCAAGCGTCTGCGTATCTCTGACCAGTTCATGATGGGTGGCGAGCTGGTTCGCGGCTTTGAAAGCCAGGGTATCGGTCCGCGCGACGCCAAGACCGGTGATGCTCTCGGTGGCCGCTTCTATGTGGCTGGTACCGTTGAAGCGACTTTCCCGTTCCCGGTCATTCCCGAAGAATTCGGTCTGAGCGGTGCAGTCTTCGCCGATGCCGGTTCCCTCTGGGATGCCGACGACAAGCTGATCAAGGCTGTGGGCACCAACGGTGTGAACAGCAACAGCTTCAAGGTGCGTGCTTCGGTGGGTGCGGGCATCCGCTGGCAGTCGCCCTTCGGTCCGCTGCGCATGGACTTTGCCGTACCGGTGGTCAAGGAAGATGGCGACAAGACCCAGGTGTTCCGTCTCGGCGGCGGCACCCGGTTCTAAGCCGGAGAAGCTGGAATTCAACGGCCGCCGCATCAAACGGCGGCCGTTTTCTTTTGTAATGCAAAATGTTGCGGGAGACAGTTCATGTCCGATCCCATCTTCTTCCCGCCGATGGCCGAGCTGCCGCTTGAGCAGATCGTGGCCTTGTCCGGTGGCGAGCTTCAGCGCGGTGATCCCGCGTTTGTCATACGCAAGGTGGCACCGCTTGAAGACGCTGGCCCCGGTTCACTCGTCTTTTTCGATAACGTGAAATATCTCGACAAGCTTGGAACGACACAGGCCAGTGCCTGCATTGTCGCACCGAAGCATGTGGCCAAGGTTCCCGAGGGCATTGCCGTCATCGTCTGCAAGGATCCCTACAGGGCCTGGGCGCTTGTGCTGGCCGGTCTGTTCCCGGCGGCGATGAAGCCTGAGCCTTTCTACGGCGAGAAGCGAGTTTCGGAGCGGGCAACCGTGCATCCGGCCGCCGTCATTGAAGATGGCGCTGTCATCGAGCCGGGCGCGGTGATCGGAGAGGGCGCTGAAATTGGTGCCGGCTCCCATATCGGCCCCAATGCCGTCATTGGCTGCAATGTGCGGGTCGGCCGGGATTGCCGCATCGGTGCCAACGCCGTTCTGCAGCACGCCCTGCTTGGCAACCGGGTCATTCTCCATCCTGGCGTCTGCGTTGGGCAGGATGGTTTCGGCTATGCCATGGGGCTGGGCGGGCATCTGAAGGTTCCCCAGATCGGCCGCGTCATCATTCAGGATGATGTGGAGATCGGCGCCAACACCACCATCGACCGCGGCGCCAACCGCGATACCGTCATTGGTGAAGGGACGAAGATCGACAATCAGGTGCAGGTTGGCCACAACGTGGTGATTGGCCGCCATTGCGTGATTGTTTCGCAAGTTGGCCTGTCTGGCAGCTCCACGCTGGCAGATTATGTGGCAATCGGCGGGCAGGCTGGTGTTGCCGGGCATGTCGAAGTCGGGATGGGGGCACAGATCGCGGCCGTGAGTGCGGTCAATGATTCCGTGCCTGCCGGCGGCCGCTATGGCGGTGTGCCTGCCAAGCCGGTGAAACAGTGGTTCCGTGAGGTCACGGCGCTGAAAAAACTGGCAGAACGCGGATCTGATGCCTGACAGCCGCTTTATACTGCGATAAACAGCAGAAAATTACAGTTTCCCCGCAAGAGGGCGATGGATATGGAAGAACAGAAGACGACGCTCAACACTGCCGACATCATGCGTGTCATGGAGCTCTTGCCGCACCGCTATCCGTTCCTGATGATCGACAGGATCATCGAGATGAACGGTGACGAGTCCTGCATCGGCATCAAGAATGTCACGATCAACGAGCCCCACTTCCAGGGGCATTTTCCGGCTCATCCGGTGATGCCGGGTGTTCTGCTGATCGAGGCCATGGCGCAGACGGCCGGCGCTCTGTGCGTCAACTCCCTGAGCACAGACGACACGCCGCAGCTTGTCTATCTGATGACCGTCGACAAGGCCAAGTTCCGCAAGCCGGTGATGCCGGGCGACCAGGTCGAATTCCATGTGAAGAAGATCCGTAACCGGCTCAACATCTGGAAATTTGAGGCGATTGCCAAGGTGGATGGCGCTAAGGTCGCTGAAGCTGAAATCAGCGCCATGATCGTAGACGCCTGAGGAAATCATGTCCCACATTCATCCCTCCGCAATCATTGAAGACGGTGCGTCTCTCGGTGACGGGGTTCGTATCGGGCCTTTCTGCCACGTGGGCAAGGATGTGGTGCTGGGCGATGGTGTTGAGCTGAAGTCGCATGTGACCGTTGCCGGTACCACCAGGATCGGCGCGCGCACGGTCATCTTCCCCTTTGCGTCCATCGGCCATCAGGCTCAGGATCTCAAGTTCAAGGGCGAACACGCTACGCTGAGCGTGGGCGAGGATTGCATCATCCGGGAAGGTGTGACGATGAACGCCGGAACGGAAGGGGGCGGTTCTTCCACCACCATAGGCAACCGCTGCGCCTTCCTTGCAAACTCTCACGTCGGCCATGACAGCCATCTGGGTGATGGTGTCGTTCTGTCCAACAATGTGATGATTGCCGGTCACGTCGAAGTGGGCAGTCACGTCATTTTTGGCGGCGGATCGGCGGTCATTCAGTTCACCCGCATTGGCGATCACGCCTTTGTCGGCGGGCTTGCGGGTCTTGAGAATGATCTCATTCCCTATGGCATGGTCACCGGCAACCGGGCGCGGCTTGGCGGTCTCAATCTCGTCGGCCTCAAGCGGCGCAACTTCCCGCGCGAGCAGATCCATGCCCTGCGCGCAGCCTACCGCGAGCTGTTCGAGAGCGAGGAAGGCACGCTGCGTGACCGCGCGCAGAAGATCGCTGACAGTGTGACGGACCAGCCGCTGGTGAAGCAGGTGACGGATTTCATCCTCGTCGAGGGTGAGCGCCGGTTCTGCACGCCGCGTAGTCCCGCGGGCGACGCCTGACATGACCTCCGCCAGCGATGCCGCAGAGAACGGGGCTCCGAAGGGTTGCCTTGGCATCATCGCAGGCGGTGGCCGTCTGCCAGGTCTGATCCTGGCGGACCTCAAGGCGCGGGGCGAACCGGTGCATCTGGTCGCCATCAAGGGCGAGGCTGAGCCCGAACTGGCTGCAAGCGCGGATATCGAGCTCGGCTGGGGGCAGATCGGA
This sequence comes from Pannonibacter anstelovis, assembly GCF_036881715.1. Lineage (NCBI taxonomy): Bacteria > Pseudomonadati > Pseudomonadota > Alphaproteobacteria > Hyphomicrobiales > Stappiaceae > Pannonibacter > Pannonibacter anstelovis. Next base: position 512,061 of record NZ_JBAKBF010000001.1, on the reverse strand, counting down.
CAGCTGTTCAAGAGCCTCAAACAGGCGCAATGCGACCGGGTGCTGCTGATTGGCGGTATCACGAAGCGGCCGGATTTTACCTCCGTCATGGGGGATCTGGGCACCATGCGCCGCCTGCCTGCCATACTGAAGGCGATGATTGGCGGTGATGACAGCCTGCTGACACGTGTTATCGGCATTTTCGAAGCTGAAGGCCTCAAGGCCGTTGGCGTGCGCGATGTTGCGCCTGCTCTTCTGGCGCGGGAAGGCCTGCTGGCGGGCAAGGGGCCTGACGGCGACGCTCAGGCCGACATGGCACTGGCCTACAAGGCGGTGCAAAGGCTCGGGGAGCTGGATATCGGGCAGGCCGCTGTCGCCATCGGCGGGCGTGTGATTGCGCTGGAAGGGGCTGAAGGCACCGATGCCATGCTGGCGCGCTGTGCGGAACTGCGGCGCATTGGCCGGGTGAAGACCAAGGGCGCGGCGGGCGTTCTGGTAAAGGCGGCAAAGCCCGGACAGGATCTGCGCGTGGATCTTCCCACCATTGGCCCGCGCACGGTGGAGCTTGCCAAGGCAGCTGGTCTTGCGGGCATCGCGGTGGAAGCAGGCTATGCGCTGGTGGCTGACGAGGCTGAAACGGCTGCTGCGGCCAAAGCTGGCGGCTTGTTTGTTTTCGGCCTGACACGAGACGGGAGCGATGCAGCATGAGCACTGAGGTGATGGCCGGCAATCCGGTGCGTCCGCTGAAGGTGTTTCTGGTGTCTGGTGAGGAATCGGGCGATTCTCTTGGCGCCAATCTCATGGGCTCGCTGAAGCTGCTGCATGATGGCCCTATTGTCTTTGAAGGCGTCGGCGGGGAGCGGATGGCGCGTCAGGGGCTGGAGAGCATCTTTCCGCTGTCCGACATTGCGGTCATGGGCCTGACGGCGGTGCTGAAACGTTTGCCCACCATCGTGCGGCGTGTCTATCAGGCCGTCGACGCCGCGATCGCCGCCAATCCGGATGTGCTGATCATCATCGACAGTCCGGATTTCACCCATAATGTCGCCAAGCGGGTGCGCAAGCGCGCGCCGCATATTCCCATTGTCGATTATGTGTCGCCCTCCGTCTGGGCCTGGCGTCCGGGCCGGGCGAAGAAGATGAGCGTCTATGTGGACCGTCTTCTGGCGCTGCTGCCGTTTGAACCGGCGGCGCACAAGCGTCTTGGGGGACCGCCTACCTTCTATGTCGGTCATCCGCTGATCGAAAAGGCGGCTCTGCTGCGTCCGGCTGCAGGTGAGCGCAAGCCGGTGGGTGAGGGCGCGCCTGTGCTGCTGCTGCTTCCGGGCAGCCGCCGCAGCGAGGTGGATGCCCTGCTGGATGATTTCGGACAGATCCTGTTGCAGCTTGCCCCGCTTCATCCGGGGCTGGAGGTGCTGCTGCCGGCGGTGCCGCATCTGGCGGACCGTATCACGGAGCGGGTTGCCGGCTGGCCACTGCCGCCGCAGATCATCCGGGGCGAGGCGGAGAAGTTTGCGGCTTTCCGGCGTGCGCATGCTGCGCTGGCAGCCTCCGGCACCGTTTCGCTGGAGCTGGCAGCTTCCGGCGTGCCCATGGCGATCTGCTACCGGCTCGACTGGTTCTACCGGCGCCTGAAACAGCTGCACAAGATCATGCCGATTGCCAGCGTCTCTTCCATGGTGCTCCCCAACATCATTCTGGAACGCAACGTGGTGCCGGAGTTCCTTGATGAGGAAGTGAACCCGGAAAGCCTTGTTCCGGTGATATCAAGGCTGTTGACTGATACGCCCGAGAGGCGCACGCAGGTGGATGCTTTCACTGCGCTCGACAGCATGATGCGCCTGCCGGATGGCCGCTCCCAGAGTGAGGCTGCCGCGCGGATCGTGCTGGATCTCCTCAAGCAGTAATCCCGCCTTTTCCCAGTCTGCATGCACATAGCAAAAAGGGCGCCGTCTGGCGCCCTTTCCGTGTCTGTCAGATCGGAAGATCTCAGTTGCGGTCGCCCAGCGGCACGTAGTCGCGCTGCGGTGCACCGGTGTAGAGCTGGCGCGGACGGCCGATGCGCTGCGACGGATCTTCGATCATTTCGTTCCACTGCGCGATCCAGCCCACGGTACGGGCGAGGGCGAAGAGCACGGTGAACATGGTGGTCGGGAAGCCGAGCGCACGCAGTGTGATGCCCGAGTAGAAGTCGACGTTCGGATAGAGCTTCTTCTCGATGAAGTACGGATCGTTGAGGGCGATCTTTTCCAGCTCCAGGGCAACCTGCATCAGCGGGTCATCTGCATGGCCGGTGGCCTCGAGGACCTCGTACATGGTCTTCTGCATGATCTTGGCGCGCGGGTCGTAGTTCTTGTAGACCCGGTGGCCGAAGCCCATCAGACGGAACGGATCGTTCTTGTCCTTGGCGCGCTCGATATATTCGGGGATGCGGTCAACCGTGCCGATTTCCATCAGCATGTTGAGCGCAGCCTCGTTGGCGCCGCCGTGTGCCGGGCCCCAGAGGCAGGCGATGCCGGCCGCGATGCAGGCGAACGGGTTGGCGCCCGACGAACCGGCAAGTCGCACGGTCGAGGTCGAGGCGTTCTGCTCGTGGTCGGCGTGCAGGATGAAGATGCGGTCCATGGCGCGGGACAGGACCGGATTGACCTTGTACTCCTCGCAGGGCACGGCAAAGCACATGCGCAGGAAGTTGGAGGCGTAGTCGAGGTCGTTCTTCGGGTAAACGAAGGGCTGGCCCACGTGGTACTTGTAGGCCATCGCGGCAATCGTCGGCATCTTGGCGATCATGCGCAGCGAAGCGACCATGCGCTGGTGCGGATCGGTGATGTCGGTCGAGTCGTGATAGAAGGCGGAGAGGGCACCCACGGTGCCAACCATGACGGCCATCGGGTGGGCGTCGCGGCGGTAGCCGGTGAAGAAGCGGCTCATCTGCTCATGCACCATGGTGTGGTGCGTGACGCGGTAGTCGAAGTCTTTCTTCTGGGCGGCTGTCGGCAGTTCGCCGTAGAGAAGCAGATAGCAGACTTCCAGGAAGTCACCCTTCTCGGCGAGTTGCTCGATCGGGTAACCGCGGTGCAGAAGCACGCCTTCGTCGCCATCGATGTAAGTAATCTTGGATTCACACGATGCGGTCGAAGTGAAGCCCGGATCGTAGGTGAACATGCCCGTCTCTTTGTAGAGAGTGGAGATGTCCACGACCGACGGTCCGATGGAGCCATCGAGAATCTTGAAATCGCTGGCCTTGCCGTCAACAGTCAGGTTGGCTTTCGTGTCGCCCATTCAGGTAACCCCTTCGTCTGGAACTGCCGGTGCATTCTGGCGTTGGGAGCGCCGCAGACCTTGACCGGTCTGCCTGATGCTTGCACGGCGGTTGAAATAGCCCCGGATTGCGTAGCCCATTTGAGCGGGGGCTGCAAGCTGCATGCTGCACTGCCCATGGCGCGAAAACGTCTGCGCCATGGGCCTGGTTCCAACAAATAACGCTGAACGTTATTCTGAAAATACCTGTTTGATCAGGCGTCAAGCCGCCTGATCGGCAATGCGGCCAAGGGATTCGTCCTTGCCCAGAACCACCAGCACATCATAGATGCCGGGCGAGGTGCCACGGCCCGTCAGAGCGGCGCGCAGAGGCTGCGCCACCTTGCCAAGCTTGAGGTTTTCGGTTTCCGCGAAGGCCTTGACGATGGCCTCAGTGCTCTCCAGCGACCAGACGTCATCGGCCTGCAGCAGCGGCAGAAGGCGGGCGAGGATCGACTTGCCGTCTGCGTCCAGAATGGTGCCTGCCTTCTCGTCGAGGTCAATTGGCCGCACCCGCCAAAGGTATGATGCACTTTCGGTGAGTTCCACCAGCGTCTTGGCGCGCTCCTTGAGACCGGGCAGGGCTGCCAGGACCTTGGCTTCATTGCCGGGGGCGGCCATCCAGTCGAGAATGGCAGCGCCGCCCTCGTTATGGGCAATGCAGGCCTTCCAGTGCACCAGCAGATCCGCATCAGCGGTGGCGCGCATGTAATGACCGTTCAGGTTCTCCAGTTTCTTGAAATCGAAGCGGGCCGGCGAACGGCCGATGGACTCAAGGCCGAACCAGGAAATCATGTCTTCGGTAGACATGATCTCGTCGTCGCCATGGCTCCAGCCGAGGCGGGCGAGATAGTTGCGCATGGCGGCCGGCAGATAGCCCATGGCACGGTAGGCTTCGGCCCCCAGCGCGCCGTGGCGCTTGGAGAGCTTGGCACCATCCGGGCCGTGAATCAGCGGGATATGCGACATGCTGGGCACATCCCAGCCCATCGCCTGATAGATCAGTGTCTGGCGGGCGGCGTTGGTCAGATGGTCATCGCCACGGATGATGTGGGTGACGCCCATGTCGTGGTCGTCCACCACCACGGCCAGCATGTAGGTTGGCACGCCGTCAGAGCGCATCAGGACGAGGTCGTCCAGATCCTTGTTCGGGAAGGTGATGCGGCCCTGCACCTGATCATCAACGATGGTCTCGCCCTCCAGCGGCGCGCGCAGGCGTATGGCGGGGGCGACACCAGCCGGGGCTTCCGAAGCATCACGGTCACGCCAGGTGCCGTCATAGCGCGGCGGGCGGCCTTCGGCGCGGGCTTTTTCGCGCATTTCTTCCAGTTCTTTCGGCGTGCAATAGCAGCGGTAGGCAGTGCCGCGCGCCAGCATCTCTTCCACCACTTCCTGATGGCGCTTGACGCGGCCAAACTGGGACACGGGCTCTCCATCCCAGTCGAGGCCGAGCCAGGTCAGGCCGTCCAGCAGCGCGTCCACGGCTTCCTTGGTGGAGCGGGCACGGTCGGTGTCTTCGATGCGCAGCAGCATCTTGCCGCCGTGGCGCTTGGCAAAAAGCCAGTTGAAGAGGGCCGTGCGGGCGCCGCCAATATGAAGGTAGCCGGTCGGGGAAGGCGCAAAGCGCGTGACGATCTGGTCAGCCATGGTCAGGATGTTGTTTCTCTGTCAGAGTGAGGTGATGCCGGTCAGAACCGGAATCCGGTTGCTGGCTCTTTAGCACAGGCGCGCGGCCCGGCAAATGTCCGGGGTGCAGCGAATGGACAAAGGGTATGGGCAAGGCTGGTGAGGCGCACCGGCAGTGTGGGGCGGGTTTGCGTTTGGCGTATGAAGCAGGGGCCACAGGGCCATGGCCGATGCAGGGCTGACGGGCTCTGCAACAGATGACAGGGCGCAGCCACCGCGCCGCCGCCTTTCCATTCCTGACTGGTTTTACCGCCATGGGGGGCGCCTTTGGCGCAAGACCAGCGTTACACCGGATGATGCGTGGCTGAAACCGGTTGAAACGGCCAGCCGTAAGGCGCCGCGTGATCTTGCGCCGGTTTTACAGGCCTTCGCCTTCTGCGGTGGCATCGCGCTTTATTTTTCCCTCCCTCGTGAGCCCAATGCCTGGGTGTTGATGGCGCTTGCGATTGCGGCGCTTGTCTTTGCCCTGTGGGCGCATTGGCGCGGGCGGCTCAATCCGGTGGTACTGGTTCTGGCTCTGGTGCTGGCCGGAGCAGCGGCAGGGGCCATCCGCACAGTCAGCATTGCCGCGCCCGTGCTGAAGGAGCCGGTTTCCGCAGAGATTTCCGGTCATGTCTCCGGCATCACCGGTGCGGGCGCATCCCGGCAGGTGACGGTGGATGTGGAGCGCTGGTCGCGCCGGGGTGAACCGCCTGCGCGGGTCCGGCTGGTGCTGCGGCAGGCGCAGAAGCTTGCCATTGGCGATGCGATCAAGGTGAAGGCCCGGCTGGTGCCGCCTTCCGGCCCGGTACGGCCGGGCGGCTATGACTTTGCCTTCCGCGCTTATTATGACCGGATCGGCGCCACGGGCTTCGTGTTTGGCGCGCCGGAGGTGATCGGCCTTCCGCCGCCGGGATACCGGCTGAAAGCGCTCCGCCAGATCGAGGCGGTACGGGCAAGCCTGGTCGAAGGTATTCGCGCCGCCCTTGGCGAGGGAGACCGGGCAGCGCTGGCGGCCGCCTTGCTCGTCGGGGACAGAAGTCTCATTTCAGATGAAGCGGTGGAAGACTTGCGGGAATCCGGGCTTGCGCATGTGCTGTCGATCTCCGGCCTGCATATGGCGCTGTTCGCAGGCGGGGTCTATGCGGCGGCACTGGCGCTGCTTGCGGCCTTTCCGTTGCTGGCCCTACGGCTGCCCATTCACAAGATTGCCGCCTGCGTGGCGCTGGTCACGGCCACGGCCTATCTGCTGCTGTCCGGGGGCAGCGTGCCGACGCAGCGCTCCTATCTGATGATTGCGCTGGTGTTTCTGGGGCTTTTGACCGGGCGGCGCGGCCTCAGTCTGCGCAGCCTGTCGCTGGTGGCGGTGGCGCTGCTGATCGTGGCGCCTGAGGATCTCTATGACCCCGGATTCCAGATGTCCTTTGCCGCCGTTCTCTGTCTGGTGGCGGTCTATGACGACTGGGCCCGGCGTCCGGCCACGAAGATGAATGCGGCGAGGCGGTCAAGTCTTGGCCTTACGCACCGTATACTTTCATCTGTCATGTTATGGGCTGGCGGGCTTGCCATGACATCGCTTGTGGCCGGTGTGGCGACGGGTGTGATCGGTGCCTATCACTTCGACCGGGTATCGCCCTATGGGCTGCTCGGCAATCTGCTGGCCATGCCTGCCGTCTCCTTCATCGTCATGCCCGCCGGTGTGCTGGCCTTTCTGCTGCTGCCTTTCGGCCTTGCAGACTTGCCGCTGGCGTTGATGGCCTGGGGTATCGACCTGATGCTGGCATCTGCCAGCTTCACCGCGTCGCTCAGCGATACGGACGGGGTGACCGGACAGATGCCAGCCCTGGCGGCGGTGATGCTCACGGCATCGGTGTTCATGCTGCTGCTGGCGAACGGGCGCTGGCGGGCCATTGCGGCGGTGCCGCTCGGCATTGGTCTTGTCTCGCTGATGCTCTTCCGCCCGCCGGATATCATGGTGGCGGACAGGGGCGCGCTGGTGGCGGTGCGCGATGCATCAGGCAATTTGCGCGTCACTGCCTCGAAGGTTGGCTTTGCGGCGGAAACCTGGCTTCGGGGTGATGGGGTGGCGCCGATGGAATTTGAGGCTCGCCGCCTGCTCAAGCGTCATATGGCCTGTGATCCGTCCGGCTGCGTCGTTGAGGCCTATCCGCTGCTTGCGGAAAAAGGGGCTGCCGCCGCTCCATTTCGCGTGGCTCTCAGCCGCAGCCTGGAAGCGCTGGAGGAGGATTGCCGCCATGCGGATATCGCCGTCAGCAGCTTCACCTTGCCGCATTCTTGCGCAAAGGCGCTGGCCATCGGTGGGCCGGAGCGCGTTCAGAAGGGCGCGCTGGCGCTCTGGCTGGAGGTGGTGGGGGGCAAAGCCGTGATCACGCACCTGCAATGGGCCCGCCCCATCCGCACCCGCCCCTGGCACGGGGCACAGTGAGGGGCGCGCCTCTCTTGCATAAAAGCCTTTCAATCGTCACCCCGGACGCAGCGAAGCTGAGATCCGGGGCCGGTGAGCCGGGGTGCCGATTGGGCTTCTGAGATGTAAGCGACAGCCCTTGGCTCACCGGTCCCGGGTCCTCTCTTCGTTCGGCCCGGGATGACGATGGAGAGGAAGCAAGTGGGTTGGCCTCACTGCTGCCGTGGCAACGCAGGAGTGTCCGGATGCGGGGCGAAGATGGCGGAGGCGGTCCAGTGGGGCTGCTCGCCGCTGAAAAGCTCCAGGAAGCTGATTGCAAGGTCCGGGTCTTCTAGGATGTTTTCCCGGAAGGACCACCAGGTCCGCAGGTCCGAAAGCTCTGGCACTTCATGCGGCTCGGTGTGGAATTCCTGCGCCAGAACGGCAGCCCGCACGGCAAGGCAATAGGTCACATAGGCATGGCCTTCCGGCCAGAAGGCCGCCGGGGCGCCGCCGCCTGCCGGGGCAGGCACGTCCGCTGCCGTTTCGCTGCGCTTTGCCGTCAGCGGACCGAAATGCAGAAGTTCGCGCAGCATCAGGCCTGCGGCGAAGGTGACATAGCCGCGCCGGTCTGCATCTGCCTTGTGCTTCTGCGCCTCAAAGGCGCGGTACCAGCTCATGAAGGCGGCGGTCAGCTTGCCGTCATCCACGGTGAAGGGCTGTCCGGTTTCGCTCTTCAGGCCGTTTGCATGTTCGTGGAAGGAGGCGATGAACCAGCGCAGACGGCGGATCGCCTTGCGTACCGGCAAGCGGGATTGGTCGAAACTGGCAAGCGGGCCGCTCATGTCAGATCCTTTCGGCCAGCTGTTGCAACAGGCTGCCCAGCGCCTCCCGGTCCCGGAAGGCGCCGGCAATTTCGTCCTTGCTGCTGTCGCAGAGCAGCAGGGCGATGCGGAGCAGTTCATGCTCGCCGGAGAGGCTGTCCGGTGTGCCGGAACGTTCCGCCAGCAGCCAGACCACAAGCGCTGCCATGGTCTGGCGAAGGCGTGCCGGTTCCATGCCGCTGTCAGGGATGGCGGCAGAGACGATGCCGGGGGCCGGACTGATGAAGCTGTGCCGGTCCAGCCCTTGCACCAGCGCCGCCGCACGGGCCGGGCTGTCAAAGCTTTCATCCAGCGCCTCATGCCAGCAGAGCGCGGCCACCGTCTCGCTGACGAGGAGGGTGGAAAGGCCTGCCTCGGCCAGGAACAGCGCGCCGCCCCAAGCAAGGGCGCCAGCCACATCCGCCGGGGCAGCGGGGCCGCCCTTCAAGGCAAGGCTGGCCCGTTGCAGCGAGGCAGCATCAGGGGCGCGCACCCGCAGGCGGCCGATCTTTTCACCGGCAACATCCTCGACAATGCGGCTCAGCGAGGCACGGATGTCCCGCGGCAGCAGGTTGAGGGCCGGTTCGATCAGCGATTTTGGCAAGGGGGCCTTCTGGCGCAGGCCGCGCAGAATGTCCCTGAGCGGCAGGGCAAGTTCCTCAGGCCCCGGAACGGGCGGGTGCTTCATGGCGCAACTCCTGATCTTCCGCCCAAGTATAGGGGCGCAGCGCCGTGTTGGCCATAAACCTCCGCGTCGTATCGAGATCTTTCACAACAGCCTGCGAGCCGAGGCCCATGGCATTCTGGGCAGAGCTTGCCTGCCCCATGCGCACACAGTCCTCAATCGGCAGGCCGAGATGCAAGCCAGTGGCAAAGCCTGCATTGAAGCAGTCGCCGCAGCCGCAGGTGCAGACCACATCAATGGCATAGGCCGGGAGATCGAAGGCGAGGCCCTTGTTGTCCCGGTACATGGCGCCCAGCGCGCCTAGGGTCAGGATGACAGCCCCGGTGCCCTGATCGAGCAGGAATTTGGCAATGTCCTCGAAATCCTCAAGCCCGGAAAGGGCGCGGGCTTCTTCCTCGGAGGGCATGAAATAGTCGGTATGGGCCAGCAGCGGCCTGACCAGCGGCAGGTCATCGCGGGTTGAGGCGAAAACATCGAGCGTGGTGGTGACGCCGCGCCGCCTCGCTTCCGCCATCAGCTCCGCATTGCGGCCCTTGTCCATCCGGTCCATCAGCCCGACGCCGCCCACATGCAGGATCTTCGTGTCGAGCACGGTTTCCGCCTGCGTATCGTCCACGTAGAAGCCCGCCGTGGCGCCGCGCTTGTGCAGGGCGGGACGGGCGCCATCTGGCCTCGTGGTGACAATGGATGAGGAGGTGGCAAAGCCCTCGCAGCGCTGCATCAGGCTGGTGTCAACGCCGAAGCGGCCGAGTTTCATCAGCACCCAGTCGCCCATGTCATCAGGGCCGACGCCGCCCACGGCCCGCACCTTCAGCCCGTGCTTGGCCGCGACGATGGCGGCGCTGCCGGCCGCGCCGGAGACGGCCAGCGTGAAGTCCTCGACAAACAGGGTGCCGCCGCCCGCCGGTAGCTCGTTCACCGGGCGGCAGAGGGCGTCAAACGTGTAGAAGCCCATGGATGTGTAATCTGCCCGCATGGCACACCTCACCGGAGCCGCTGGCCGCTGACTGTGTCAAAGAAATACAGCCGCGATAGATCAAAAGCGATAGCTTGCGTGCGCCCCAGATCGGAGCGGTAGCTGCGGTCGGCCTTCACCTCGAACAGCAGGTTGCCGGGCTTCAGCGTCAGATAGGTGAGGTCGCCGGTCGGCTCCACGCCATAGACCGGAGCGCTCATGTGCCCGCCGCTGTCGGTGACGTGGCAGTCTTCCGGTCGCACGCCGAGGGTCACGTCCCCGCTGTGGGCAAGGCGCACGTCCGGGATGGAGATGCCGGGGGCGGAGAACGTTCCGTTCTCCAGCCGCCCCGGCACCAGGTTCATCGGGGGAGAGCCGATGAACCCTGCAACGAAGGTGTTGGCCGGATCGTTGTAGATCTCGTCCGGCGTGCCGGTCTGCTGGATGGCGCCAGATTGCATGATGACGATCCGGTCCGCCAGCGTCATGGCCTCGATCTGGTCATGGGTAACGTAGACGGTGGTGATGGCCAGCTGGCGCTGGATGTGCTTGATCTGCACGCGCATCGCCTGCCGCAGCTTGGCATCGAGGTTCGAGAGCGGCTCATCCATCAGGAAAACCTGTGGCTGGCGCACGATGGCACGGGCGAGGGCGGCACGCTGGCGCTGGCCGCCGGAGAGCGCGCCTGGCTTGCGGTCGAGATAGTCCGAAAGCTCCACGAGGGCGGCGGCTTCGCGCACGCGCCGGTCATGTTCGGCCTTCGGCACGCCGCGCATGCGCAAGGGGAAGCGGATGTTCTCGTAGATGCTCATGTTGGGGTAGAGCGCATAGCCCTGGAACACCATGGCCACATCCCGGTCGCGGGCGTCCACGGCATTCATGACCTCGCCATCCATGCGGATCTCGCCTTCGCTGGGGTCTTCCAGTCCGGCGATCATGCGCATGGTGGTGGTCTTGCCGCAGCCCGAGGGGCCGAGGAAGACGATGAATTCCTTGTCGGCGATGTCGATGTTCACATCGCGCACGCCCCACAGGCTGCCCCAGGACTTCTGGATGCCGGAGAGTTCGATACGTGCCATGGTGCTTATCCCTTGACCGCGCCCATCGTCAGCCCGCGCGAGAGATGCTTCTGGATGGCTGCCACCACCAGGAACACCGGAACGAACGCGAGGAAGGCGACGAGGGCAATTGCGTTGTAGATGACCCCGTCTGATCCGCCGGTGAAGTTGGCGAGCGCCACCGAGAGCGTATAGGCATCCTTGGTGGAGGCGATCAGAAGGGTGAAGAGGAACTCATTGATCGCGAAAATGGCCGCGATGACGCCTGCGGTGATGATGCCCGGCAGGATGGCCGGGATGATGATCTCCCACAGGATGCGCAGGTCAGAGGCTCCGTCCGTGCGTGCTGCATCCTCCAGTTCCTTCGGGATGTCGAGCATGTAGGAGCGGATGATCCAGGTGACGACTGACAGGTTGATCGCCGCATAGATCAGCATCAGCGCCCAGACCGTGTTGAGCAGGCCCATCGTCTTGAACAGGAAGAAGATCGGGATCGCCACGATGGCCGGGGCCATCATGCGGGTGGACAGGATATAGAAGCCGATGTCCTCCCGCCCCTTGTAGCGGTAGCGGGCGAGGGAGAAGGCGGCCGGCACGGCCAGCACCAGATCGATGACGACGGACCCTGCAATCGCCAGCAGCGAGTTGCGCAGGTAATGGCCCATCGGCCAGTCGGACCAGATCATGTGCCAGGCATCGAGGCTGAAGCTCGGCAGGTAGATCGGCTGGCGGGTGATGATTTCCGTCCGCGGGCGGAAGCCGATGGACAGGAACCAGAGCACGGGGGCGAGGCAGAACAGCGCCCAGGCCCCGAGGATGAGATAGCGCAGGTAGAGCCTTTCGCCCTTGTTGCGGCGCTGCGAGGCCATGGCCTAGTCCCTCCCTGAGCGGAAGGCGCGCTTGACGGCAAGCTGCGCGATGATGACGGTGAGAACCAGCATGACCACCGAGGCCGCCGAGGCGTAGCCGAAGTTGAAGGTCTTGAAGCCGATCCGGTAGATGAAATAGCTGATCGTCTCCGTCGCGCCGCCGGGAGTGCCTTGCGTCATGATGAAGACGTTGGCGAACATCGTGGTGATGTCGATGCCGCGCAGGATCACTGCCACGGCGATAACAGGCCGCATCATTGGCAGTGAAATGTTCCAGAAGATTGCGCCCCAGCTTGCGCCATCGAGGCGGGCAGCCTCTTCCACTTCCTCGTCCTGCCCCTGAAGGGCGGCGACAAAGATGATGAAGAGGAACGGCGTCCACTGCCAGATATCTGCGACGATCAGCGTCAGGCGGGACAGCCAGATGGAGGATGTCCAGGCAACGTTCCCGTCGATGAGGCCAACGCGCATCAGCAGGTCGGAGATGACGCGGCCATCCATGAAGGCAAGCTTCCAGATGAAGGCCACCGCCGAGGGCATGAACAGCATCGGCACCAGGAAGATGATGCGCCAGCCCTTGATCCACGGGTCACGGTAGGCGTGGAAGGCAAGCAGGAGCGCCAGCAGGCATTCCGCAATCAGCGCGATGCCGCCGATCATGACGGTGTTGCCGAGCGCGGCCCAGAACTCCCGGTCGTTCAGGAGCTGCTGATAGTTCTCCGTGCCGACAAAGGTCCAGGTGTTGAATTTCACATAGAAGAGAGACTGATAGATCGCATAGGCGCCCGGATAGAGCGTGATCGTCAGCAGGAAGCAGACGGCCGGAGCCACCAGCAGGTAGGGGAAAAGCTGGCGCATGCGCGGATTGCGGCGCCTGAAGGTACGGCCGGGCATGGCCGGAGCGGCAGAAGCCGCTCCGGCTGCCGGCAGGTGGGTGCCGGTCATTGCAGGTCCTCAGAAGGGCAGAGCCTTGTCCTTGCCCACCCAGAGCCCAGGTGCGGCGGCGGCGTAGTCAACCGGCGGCTTGCTGCCATAGAAGCCGTTGCGGTCCATGATCTTGCGGACGGCAGCCGCCGCATTGTCGAGAGCTTCCTTGCCGGAGATCTGGCCGGTCAGGGCGCGGTTGATCTCGTTGCCCATGGCCTGTTCCATCTCGAACATGCCGGGCAGGCGCGGAGCGCACCAGGCGTAGTCGAGCGACTTGCTCCACACTTCCGCCGGCTGCGAGGCCACCTGAAGGTTCGGGTTGGTCAGAACCGAGCGGTAGCCCGGAGCCACGCCATTGGCATTGGCCTCGTTCATGGCCATGATCGAGGAGGTGGTGAGGAAGGCGAGCATCAGGAATGCACCTTCCGCATTCTGGCTGCTTGCGGCGACGCAGGAGGTCGAGCCTGCGATGTTGGGCGGGGCGAAGTGGCCACCGGCAATGCGCGGCTCGTAGATGGTGACGAAGTCGTCCACGATCTTCGACTGGTCCGGGCGCATGGCCTGCGTGCCCGAATCCTGCCAGCTGATGTTGGTTGCGACCTGTCCGCCGAGCCATGCGGCGCGGTTTTCGCCCCAGCCTGCACCGGCAAAGCCCTCGATGGCGTTCTTGGACAGCGCAAGGATGATATCCATGCCCTTGTTGCCCGCGTCGCCGTTGAAGATCGGCTCCCACTTGTCGTCGAAGAGCATCATGCCGGCCTGTGCCGCCACATGCTCCCAAGTGTAGGTGGACCAGAAACCGCGTGCGCCCAGCATGCCGACACCGGCAACGCCCTTGGTCTTGTTGTTCAGCTCTGCCGACAGGCGGATCAGCTCGTCATAGGTAGGAACAGAATTCCACTTGTCGATCGGGCCACCCAGAACATCCTCGACCATCTTCTTGCGCAGATGCACCATCTGGATGTCGCAGTCGAACGGGATGCCATACATGGTCCCGTTGAAATAGCCGTAGTTCAGGCGGTAGGTGTCATAGAAGTCATCAAGCGGCAGCTTCCACTTCTCGGCAAAGTCGCCAAGCGGGGCGAGGAAGCCGGGGGCTGCAAAATCGCCCAGCCAGGGCGAGAAGAACTGCAGCGCATCGAAGGACGCATTGCCGGAGATGAACTCGGCGACGGCCTTGTCATAGAAGCTGTCGTCCGGGATCGGCACCAGTTCCACCTTGATGCCGGACAGGGCCTCGAACGGGGCGAGGCCCTCGGCGGCGGATTCCTGGTCGGCAGCACCAATGGCAAAGCGCACGGTCGTGCCGGCGAATTCCTTGCGCACAGCTTCCCAGTCAACGTTGCGAATCCAGTCCTTCTTCGGGTCCCACAGCGGCTTGCTGTCAGTCAGGCCATAGAGCTTCTGGTAGTCGGCGCGGACGTATTTCGAGATGGAAATATCGTCCAGCACGCTCTGCGGATCGGGCAGGGCGCCCTGCGCCAGAAGTCGTCCGCTCCATGTGGTGCCGATCAGTGATGCGCCGGCGGCAGCAGTGCCTGCCTTCAGGAACGAACGGCGCGAAAGTTTTCCGGTGATACCCATCAAGTCTCCTCCCAGATGACGATGGCCATGATTGCCAAGGGCATTTCCTCGGCCCGGGTTGCGCAGAGGTTGCGCTGGGCAGGCGGTTCATTTGCCTGCGGAGGTGGGCCGGAACATTTGAATGTTCTATAAAACAATTGTTCGTCTTTCGCCGCTTGTCAATCGGATTTGATGCAAAGTGTGGCCTGATCCGTTGTGCGGTGCGGTGAAGGTTGTGAGCGATTGCAGCGACGAATGAGTGAACAAGTGCGTTGACACAAGAACGAAAGTTCACAATGCTTGCGGCAACTCAACCCCACCAAGGCATATGAAATGGCTTCAAACGTCGCGCTTACAGGTCTTGCCCGCGATCTGGCTGCAAGGGCGCAGGCTGGCCGCCCGGTCCGCATCGGACTGATCGGCTCCGGTGAAATGGGCACGGATATCGTCACCCGCGCATCCATGATGGATGGCGTGGAAGTGGCTGCGATTGCGGACATCAATCCGGCGGCCGCGCACAAGGCCGTGGAGATTGCCCGTCAGGAGCAGGGGCACAGCCAGGACGCCGGCACGGTGGACAAGCTGAATGCCGCCATCGAATCCGGCCGTACGGCCATTGCCTCGTCCTCCGACATCATTCTCGAATCGGGTCTTATTGACGTGGTGATCGACGCCACGGGCGTTCCGGCTGTCGGCGCGGAAATCGGCCTCAACGCCATGGAGCGCGGCAAGCATCTGGTCATGATGAACGTCGAGGCAGACGTGACCATCGGCGCCTATCTGCGGCGCGAGGCGGACCGGCTGGGCGTTGTCTACAGTCTTGGTGCAGGCGACGAGCCGTCTTCCTGCATGGAGCTGATCGAGTTTGTCTCCGCCATGGGGCACCGCATCGTCTGTGCGGGCAAGGGCAAGAACAACCCGCTCAACATTGACGCAACGCCGGATGCCTATGCGGCGGAAGCCAAGGCGCGCCATATGAACGCGCGCATGCTGGTGGAGTTCGTTGATGGCTCCAAGACCATGGTGGAGATGGCCGCCATCGCCAATGCCACGGGTCTCGTTCCGGATTGTGACGGCATGCATGGGCCCGCTGCCGGGCCGAAGGAACTGGCAACCACACTCATTCCGCAGAAGGATGGCGGCGTGCTGTCCGGCATTGGCCGTGTGGACTTTTCAGTCGGCAAGGGGCTGGCGCCGGGCGTTTTCGTTGTCGCCGAGGCAGAGCATCCGCGCGTCTGGGAGCGGATGAAGGATCTGAAGATGGGCGATGGCCCGTATTTCAGCTTCATCCGGCCCTATCACCTGACCTCGCTGGAAGTGCCGCTGACTTGCGCCCGCGCCGTTCTCTACGGCAAGGCCGACATGATCCCGCTCGACAAGCCGGTGGCCGAAGTTTGCGCGGTGGCGAAGCGCGACCTGCAGCCGGGCGAGACGCTGGACCAGATCGGCGAATACACCTACCGCGCCTGGGTCATGGAAGTCTCCCGCGCCCGTGCCGCAAAGGGCATTCCTGCCGGTCTGCTGACGGGGGCCAAGGTCACCCAGCCGATCCGCAAGGGTGAGCTGATCACCACCGAGAATACCGCGCTTCCTGCCAATTCCCGCATTGCCGAACTGCGCCGCCGCCAGGATGCGATGGTGTACGGGCAAGAGCCGGCGCATGCCTGAGGACAGAGCCATGGCCAACACCGATGAAAAGGCAAAGGGCGCTGTGCCCGCAGCCGATGCCAATCTTCCCTATGCGCTGCGCACCTACTCGCCCGAGGCGCTGACGGAAGCGCTGCGCAAGATGATGCTGATCCGCAAGTTCGAGGAAGGCGCGGAAGACAGCTACATGCGCGGCCTCATTCACGGCACGATGCACCTGTCGATCGGTCAGGAAGCTTCCGCCGTGGGTTCGTCCATGTCGCTGACGGATGAGGACAAGATCACCTCCAACCACCGCGGCCACGGCCACTGCGTTGCCAAGGGCGCTGATCTGGGGCGGATGTTTGCCGAGTTCTTCGGCAAGGAAACCGGCTATTGCCGGGGCCGGGGCGGCTCCATGCACATCGCCGATGTGGCCAAGGGCAATCTCGGCGCCAATGGCATTGTCGGCGGCGGTCTGCCGATTGCTGTGGGTGCCGCGCTCGCCGCCAAGCGGCTTGGCACGGGCGCCGTGACGGTCTGTTTCTTCGGCGATGGCGCCAACAATGAGGGCGCTTTCCACGAGGCGCTGAACATGGCCGCCGTCTGGAAACTGCCGGTGATTTTCGTCTGCGAGAACAACAAATACGGCATGTCCACTTCGGTGGAGCGCTCCACGGCGGTGAAGCACATTTCCGAGCGTGCCGCTGCCTACAGCATGCCGGGCGTGACCGTGGACGGGAATGACTTCTCCGCCGTTGCCGAAGCCGTGGATGCGGCGGTGGCAAGGGCGCGGGCAGGCGAGGGGCCGAGCCTGGTCGAGAACGTCACCTACCGCTGGCGCGGCCATTCCAAGTCCGACCGTAACCGCTACCGCACCAAGGAAGAAATCGCCGAGTGGATGGACCGCGACCCGATCAAGCGCATGGCCGCCATGCTGGTTGATCACGGCATCCTGAACCAGGAAGGCATCGAGGCGCTGGAGGCCAGTGTGGCGCAGCAGATTGCCGATGCCATCGCCTTTGCCGCCGCGAGCCCTTCGCCAAAGGCCTCCGAGGCCACCCGTTTCGTTTACACTGAAGAGACCGCAGCATGAACGCGCATCCGGCGAGCCCCCTCCGCGAACTCTCCTATGCCGAGGCCATCCGCGAAGCCATGGATCTGGCGCTGGGCTCAGATCCCCGCGTCGTTCTCATGGGCGAGGACATCGGCGTCTACGGCGGTGCCTTTCAGGTGACCGGCGACCTTGTGCACAAATACGGCACAGACCGGGTGATGGATACGCCCATCTCGGAATTGGGCGGTGCCGGTGTCGCCGTTGGCGCGGCGCTGACCGGTCTGCGGCCCATCTTCGAGTTCCAGTTCTCCGACTTTGCCGCACTTGCCATGGAACAGATCGTCAATCAGGCGGCCAAGTTGCGTTACATGCTGGGTGGCGCCGTTTCCGTGCCGCTGGTCATGCGCTTTCCGGCTGGCTCCGGCACGGGCGCAGCGGCGCAGCACTCCCAGAGCCTTGAGGCCTGGCTGGGCCATGTGCCGGGCCTGAAAGTCGTGCAACCCTCGACGCCGGAAGATGCCAAGGGTCTGTTGCTGGCAGCACTGGAAGATCCGGACCCGGTGATGATCTTCGAGCACAAGATCCTTTACAAGATGAAGGGGCATGTGCCGGAGGGGCATTACACGACGCCGATCGGCAAGGCTGCGATCCGCCGTCCGGGCAAGGACCTCACCATCGTCGCCACCGCCATCATGGTGCATAAGGCGCTGGAGGCAGCCGCCACGCTGGAAGCTGAAGGCATCAGCGCTGAAGTGATCGACCTGCGCACCGTGCGGCCGATGGACCGGGAGACGGTTCTGGCTTCCGTACGCAAGACGGGCCGGCTTGTCTGCGTCTATGAAGGGGTGAAGACTCTGGGCGTCGGTGCTGAGGTCAGCGCCATGGTGGCCGAAAGCGATGCGTTCGACTTCCTCGACGCGCCGATTATCCGCCTGGGCGGGGCCGAGAGCCCGATCCCCTATAATCCCGAGCTGGAAAAGGCTGTTGTGCCGCAGGTGCCGGACATTCTGGATGCGGCCCGCAAGCTGGCGAAGGGGCGTGTGTGATGCCCAATGAAGTGATCATGCCGAAGGTGGACATGGATATGGCGAGCGGCAAGCTCGCCACCTGGCATGTCGCACCCGGTGAGTGGGTGGAGAAGGGCGCGCCGCTTTTCGACATTGAAACCGACAAGGCCGCCATGGAAGTGGAGGCGCCTGCCTCCGGCTTCCTGCATCATGTCATTGCAGAAGGAACGGATGTGCCGATTGGCGCAACGGTCGCCTGGCTCTATGGCAAGGATGAAGCTGTTGGTGAGCCGCCTAACCAATCCGCCGCGCCTGCTGTTGAAACGCCTGCCGCTTCGCCGGAACCTGTAGCGGTTGCTCCCGCCGCTGCATCCGTTGCCGCGCCTGCAGGCGAAACAGCAGGCGGGGGGCAGGGCCTGCGCGCCACGCCACTCGCCCGAAGCCTTGCCCGTGAGGGCGGCGTTGATCTTGCCTCTCTCTCCGGCTCCGGTCCGCAGGGCCGCGTGCAGGGGGAGGATGTGCGCAAGGCGCTTGAGGCGGGCAGGGCGGATGTGACAGCGGAAGCGGTCCTGCTGGCTTCTGCATTGCCGTCGTCTCCCGAATGGCAGACCGGCCCACTCTCCATCACCCGCAGCAAGGGCGGCACCGGGATTCCCGTTGTGCTTATCCATGGCTTTGCCAGCGACGGAGCAAGCTGGGCGCCGCTTGAGGCCTATCTCAAGCACCGTCCGCTGATCCGGATCGAACTGCCCTCACATGGCAAATCGCCGCGCCTGCGCATTCCGGACTTTGCTTCGCTCGCTGCCGAACTGCGCCGGGCGCTGGAGCAGACGGGCGAGGAGAAGGTGCATCTGATCGGCCACAGCCTTGGCGGCGCGCTGGCGCTGGCGCTGGCCGACACGAGGCCCCGGCAGGTGGAGAGCCTGACGCTGATCGCGCCTGCTGGCCTTGGGGCGGAAATCAACGGGCAGGTTCTCTCCGGCATCTGCCGGGCGCAGCGGGCCGAGAGCCTTGCGCCCTGGCTGCGCTGCCTCGTTGCCAATCCGGACATGATCACCGATGGCTACGCCAAGGCCGCCATGGCCGGGCGCAGGGATGCGGCCCTCAGGGCTGCGCAAATGGCGCTGGCCGATGTGCTGTTCCCCGATGGCACGCAGGGCTTTGATCTGCGCGCGGCGCTGGGCCGTCTCGATGTTCCGGCGCGGATCATCTGGGGCCGGCAGGATGAGATCATCCCCTGGCAGCATGCCTTGCGCGCCGGTGGCCAGGTGGCCTTGCACCTCATCGAGGGTGCCGGGCATATGCCGCAGGTGGAAGTCCCGGATCAGATTGGCAAAATCCTGCGGCAGCACCTATGATGGGGTGATGAAGATTCCTCATCGATAGCGGGAAATGCCCATGTCCGACAGTCAGAGCAGCCAGACGAACGGAGCGCGGGAGCGCGGCCCTGCCGACCAGCACGGCCAGCTTCGCATCCGCGCTGCCTGGCTCTATTATGTCGAGGGGCTGACCCAGTCGGAAGTTGCCAAGAAGCTGGACGTGAACCGCATTCTCATCACGCGGCTCCTGTCCGATGCCCGCAAGCGGGGCGAGGTGATCATCCGCATCAAGTCGGATATCGCCCCGCTGGTGGAGCTGCAGCGCCAGCTGGAAGAGCGCTTCGGCCTGCGGCAGGCCATCGTCGCGCCTTTCTCCGATCCTGACGGCGACCCGACCCGGGCAATTGCATCTGCGGCTGGCACCTATGTCTCCGGCATCATGGCCAATCGCATGACTGTTGGCGTTGGCTGGGGCCGCACGCTGCATCAGATGCTGCCTTTCATTGAGGGGCGGCAGCTGGAAGGCGTGCGCGTCATCTCGCTGCTGGGCGGTATCTCGCAGGCCAAGCGCTTCAACCCGGCGGAATTCGCCTGGCAGTTTGCTGAACTCTTCGATGCCGAAGGTTTCCTCGTGCCCGCTCCGGCGCTGGTGGATTCCGTCCAGACCCGCCACGCGCTGCTGGAGCATTGCGGCCTTGATCAGGTGTTGCAGATGGCCGAGACCTGCGATGTGGCGCTGCTTTCCTGCGGCGGAATCTCGACGCTCACCACCTCCTACAGGCTGGGGCAGGTGTCGGAAGCCGAGCGCCAGTCCCTTGTGGCGGCGGGGGCTGTGGGTGACGTGCTTTATCATTTTCTCGATGCGGAAGGGCGAACCGTGCCTCATCCGGTGAACGAGCGCTCCATCTCCATCCCGCTGGACCGGCTCGACCGGGTGAAGTCCAAGGTGCTGATTTCCGGCGGGCGCGAGAAGACGCAGATGATGCGTGCCACCCTCAAGGCGCTGGACATGGATGTTGTCATTACAGATGAATTGACAGCGCAGCGGCTGCTGGGCCAGCTTGAAGCATGAGCATGTTCACTGCCTTGTCTGCCTCCTGGACATTTCCGGCTGCCTGTTGCCTTGACAGGCTCTGGTGCCTCTGGGACTGATAGCGCTCCTTCCCTTGTTGCCTCAGGGCATCTCAATCAGACGGGTCCGGCCATGACACAGGCGAAACGCGCAGCGCTGCTGCTTTCCTCTTCCGTTTTACTGTCCTTTGCAGCGGCGGCGCAGGCGGCGGAGCTTCGCTTTGCCTCGCAGGGCGATCTGGTGTCCATGGACCCCTATGCGGTGGAAGAGGTGTTCACCTCCGGCTTCCTGGGCAACGTCTATGAAGGCCTCGTGCGCCGCACGCCTGACCTGAAGCTTGAACCGGCGCTGGCCGAAAGCTGGGAAATGCTGTCGCCCACCCAGTGGCGCTTCCATCTGCGCAAGGGCGTGACCTTCCATGACGGCAGCCCCTTTACCGCAGATGACGTGATCTACTCCGCCGAGCGCGTGCGCTCCGGCTCGTCCGACTTCAAGAACCGCCTTCCGGCTGGTGTCGAGATCGTCAAGGTGGATGATCACACGGTCGATTTCATTACAAAGGAACCGAACCCGATCCTGAACTTCACCTGGGCCAACTGGTACATCATGTCCAAGTCCTGGTCCGAGGCGAACAAGGTGGCGCCGCCGCAGAAGGGCGGGGACACTGAGAATTACGCGACCCTGCATGAGAACGGCACCGGCCCCTACAAGCTGGTGGCGCGTGAGCCGGGCGTGCGCACCGTGCTTGAGGCTTATCCGCAGTGGTGGGGTGCCGCCGCAAAGACAGGCAACGTGGACAAGGTGACCTACACCCCGGTACCGAACCCGGCGACCCGCGTTGCAGGGCTTCTGGCCGGTCAGCTGGATGTGGTGTTCCCCATTCCGGTGCAGGACATTCCGCGCCTCGAGGCTGCTCCCAATACGCAGGTTGCAGCTGGCCCGGAAGTGCGCACCATGTATCTGTCCATGAACCAGTGGAAGGAGACGCTGCCGGGCTCTGGCCTTGAGGGTGTCAATCCGCTGAAGGACGTGCGCGTGCGTGAGGCCATCTACCGGGCCATCGACATCAACACCATCCGTGACAAGATCATGCGCGGCCAGACCACCCCTGCCGCCCTGATGGTGGCGCCGGGCGTCAACGGTTACACGGACGAGATCAAGCGGCTGGACTATGATCCGGAGAAGGCCAAGGCGCTGCTGGCGGAAGCTGGTTATCCAGATGGCTTCACCATGACCTATCAGTGCTCCAACGACATGTATGTGAATGACGAGGCGACCTGCCTTGCCATTTCCTCCATGCTGGCGAAAGTGGGCATCAAGGCCAAGCCGAACGTGCAGCCGCGTGCCAAGTATCTGGAATCCATCACTGCGCCAAACATGGACTTCGGTCTTGCGATGCTGGGTACAACACCGGCCAGCCTCGACAGCCACATCGCGCTCTACTCCTTGCACATGTGCCCGCGCGTTTCGCCGGACCGGCCCCTGTGGGACAAGGACGACCTGACGAAGATCGTCGCTGGCAAGTCCAACTTCGCCGGTTACTGCAATCCGGAAGTGGACCGGCTGGCAGGCGAGATCCTGAAGGAAGCCGATCAGGACAAGCGCAATGCGCTGATCCGCGAGGCCTGGACCATCACCACGAAGGATGTGGCCTATGTGCCGCTGCACCAGACCTGGGCTGCATGGGGTGCGGGCAAGAACGTCAAGCTGGAGCGCCGCGCCGACAACGTCTTCGACTGGCGCCACGTGACCATCGGGCAGTAAGCTTGCTGCCAAAAGCTGCGGCATCCGGCTACCGGATGCCGTGGCGCAACCGGGATTCTCGGCGCAATGATCTTCTACATGCTCCGCCGCCTGTTTCAGGCAGGTATCGTGCTGCTGGTGGTGGCGCTGGTGGCCTTCTTCATGTTCCGCTATCTGGGCGATCCTGTGTCGCAGCTTGTCAGCGAGGAAACGAGCCTTGCCGACCGGGCAGCGCTGCGCGAGGCACTGGGCTTGAATGATCCGGTGCTGGTCCAGTTCGGCCATTTCATTGGCCGGGTCGTGCAGGGCGAATTCGGACTGTCCTATCAGATGGGGCAACCGGTCAGCCACCTCATTGCCGACCGGCTTCCGGCCTCCATCGAGCTCAGCGTCATTGCCTTCTCGCTGGCGCTGGCGCTGGGCATTCCGCTCGGCGTTCTGGCGGGGCTGAAGCCGGACAGCTGGCTTGCGCGGGTGATCATGATCTTTTCGCTCGCCGGTATTTCGATGCCCACCTTCTTTGTCGGACTGATGCTGATGGTCTATTTCGGCGTGGAGCTGAACCTCTTGCCGACCTTTGGCCGCGGCGAGACGTTGGATCTCGGTTTCTGGACCACCGGGCTTCTGACCCGTTCGGGCTGGCTCTCCATCATCCTTCCGGCCTTCACTCTGGGCCTGTTCCAGCTCACGTTCATCATGCGCCTCGTGCGGGCAGAAATGCTAGAGGTGATGCGCATGGACTTCATCCGCTTTGCCAAGGCACGCGGCCTTCCTGCACGGCGCATCCACTTCCGCCATGCGCTGAAGAACACGCTGGTGCCGGTGATGACCATTGCCGGGCTGCAGTTCGGCTCGATCATCGCTTTCGGCATCATCACCGAGAGCGTGTTCCAGTGGCCGGGCATCGGCCTTCTGTTTCTGCAAGCTATTTCGACGGTCGATATCCCTGTCATCTCCACCTACCTGCTGCTGGTGGCGGTGATCTTCGTGACGGTCAACCTGGTGGTGGACCTGCTTTACTATGCGGTTGATCCGCGCCTGCGCGCCAGCGCCAGCTGAGGGGAAACGGATGCCTGATTCTGCCACACCCTCCGGTCTGCGCCTTTGGGTCGCCCGGCGCCCGGTGCTCTACCGCTTTCTGGCTTCACCGCTGACGGTTCTGGCTGCTCTGATCGGCGGGGTCATGATCCTTGCTGCCATCGCAGCGCCCCTGATTGCCCCGCATGATCCGTTCGACATTGCCTCGCTCGACCTTCTCAACTCGCTTCTGCCGCCGGTCTGGCACGAGGGCGGCAGCCCCGAGTTTCTGCTGGGAACTGACGATCAGGGCCGCGATCTCTTCTCCGCACTGCTTTACGGCACCCGCACGTCGCTGATGGTCGGCGGTGTTTCGGTGGCAACTGCTGTCTTTTTCGGCCTCCTGTTCGGGCTGCTCGCCGGTTATTTCGGCGGGCTGACGGATGCCATCGTGATGCGCGTTGTCGATATCCAGATGACCTTTCCGGCCATCATGGTGGCGCTGCTGGTGGATGGCGTCAGCCGGGGCATCCTGCCGCCGGAGCAGCACGATCAGCTTGCCGTCTTCGTCATCATCTTTGCGCTCAGCCTGTCGATCTGGCCGCAGGTGGCCCGCACGGTGCGTGCCTCGACGCTGGTTCAGCGCAACAAGGACTATGTGCTGGCGGCGCAGGTGACAGGCATTTCCGCGCCGCTGATCCTCGTGCGCCACATCCTGCCCAACGTCATGGGCCCGGTGCTGGTGATTGCCACCATCAATCTCGGTGTTGCCGTGCTGGGTGAGGCGACGCTGAGCTTCCTCGGCGTCGGCATTCCGGCCTCCGAGCCCTCGCTCGGCACCCTGATCCGCATCGGCAACAACTTCCTGTTCTCCGGCGAGCGCTGGCTGGTGGTGTTTCCGGGCATGACGCTGGCGCTGCTGGTGCTGTCGGTCAACCTCGTGGGGGACTGGCTGCGCGACGTCCTCGACCCCAAGCTGCGCTGACCGGAGGCCTTCCATGTCCTTGCTCTCCATTTCCGGCATGAGGGTGGAATACCCGCAGCCCCTCGGCACCTTTGTGGCCGTGCAGAATGTCAGCCTCGAGGTTGGGCGCGGCGAGATCGTTGGCATCGTCGGCGAGTCCGGTGCGGGCAAGTCCACCATCGGCAGCGCCGTGATGGGTCTTCTGGAAGCGCCGGGCCGGGTGACGGCTGGCGAAATCCGCTTTGACGGTGAGGCGATCGATCCGGCCAGCGAAAAGATCATGCGCCGCCTTCGCGGCAAGCGCATCTCGATGATCTTTCAGGACCCGCTCACCAGTCTTAATCCTCTGATGACGGTGGGCGCCCAACTGATCGAGACAATCCGCATTCACCAGCCCATGAGCGAGGGGGACGCGCGGGAGAAGGCCATCGGCCTGCTGGAGCAAGTGGGCATTGCCAGTCCGGCAGAGCGGATCATGGCCTATCCGCATCAGTTCTCCGGCGGCATGCGGCAGCGTGTTGTGATTGCGCTGGCGCTGTGTTCAGACCCTGATCTGATCATCGCTGATGAACCGACGACGGCGCTGGATGTGTCCGTACAGGCGCAAATCCTTGATCTCATCCGCAAGCTGGTGAAGGAGCGGGGCATCGGCGTCATTCTCGTCACCCACGACATGGGGGTCATCTCCGGCACGGCAGACCGGGTGGTGGTGATGTACCGGGGCGAGGTGGTGGAGAGCGGTCCGGTGCGGCAGATCATTGATGCGCCTGCCCATCCCTACACCCGCAGCCTCATCGGCGCGGTGCCGCGCGGCGACCGCAAGCTGGACCGTTTCCCGCGCCTGACCTATCCGCCGCAGGCGGAGGACGCGCCGCTCAGCACAGACCGCAGCCCGGCGCTGCAATGGCTGACGGAAGGGCGGGAGGCCGGCAGCAGGGCTGTTGATGCAAAGCCCCTCATCGAGGTTCGGGATGTGCGCCTGCGCTTCCAGACCAAGGCGGCGCTGCTGCCCTCCAACCGGCGCTATTTCGAGGCGGTGCGCGGCGTCAGCCTTGATATCCGGCAAGGGGAGGTGCTGGGGCTGGTGGGCGAATCCGGCTGTGGCAAGTCTTCGCTCGCCCGTATGCTTGTGCAGATCTACCGGCCTACCTCCGGGAGCATCACCTTTGATGGCAAGACCGTGGGCGGGGCGGCGAGCCGGGCGGAAGACAGGGCGCTGCGTCAGCAGGTGCAGATGATCTTCCAGGACCCGTATTCCTCGCTCAATCCGCGCATGAGCACAGGGCGCATCATTGCCGAGCCGCTGACCCATCATGGCCTTGCCACGTCATCTGCCGAGCGGCGCAGGATCGTGGCGGATCTGCTGGAAGCGGTTGGGCTTGGGGCGGCTGCGGCGGACAAGTATCCGCATGAGTTTTCCGGTGGCCAGCGCCAGCGGATCGCCATTGCCCGTGCGCTCGCTACGCGGCCCCGGTTTCTCATCTGCGACGAGCCGACCTCGGCGCTTGATGTGTCGATCCAGGCGCAGATCCTGAACCTGTTGAAGGACCTGCGTGATGCGCTGGATCTCACGGTGCTTTTCATCAGCCATGACCTGCCGGTGGTGCGCCAGATGTGCGACCGGGTGATCGTGATGAAGGAGGGGCTGATTGTCGAAGAAGCGGAGACCGAACAGCTCTTCACCGCTCCTGCCAGCCCCTATGCCCGGCACCTGCTGGACCTGATGCCCAGCCTTTGAACCCTGGCAGGTTCAGCCCAAAGCCGCAGCCTTGAGGCTGAGGCGGATCTGCTTTTCGATCTCGATGAGTATGAAGAACAGAACGCCCGCTACCACCACCAGCAGTCCGTCTGCAAAGGGGATGGCCACCGTGCCGAAGGCCCTCTGCATCGGCGGCAGGTAGGTGATGGCAAACTGCGCCGTGGTGGCTATGGCAACGCAGATCCAGACCGCAGGCGTGCCCATGGCTGCCTTCCAGGTAAAGGATGTGCCATGGATATTGCGGATGAAGAACAGGTGGAAGATCTCCAGCACCACGAGCATGTTGAGCGCCAGCGTACGCGCCAGTTCCGGCGGGTGTCCCTTGTCCGTTGCATAGGCATAGATGCCGAAGACGGCGCAGAGGAACAGGAGTGACACCATGGCAATGTGCCAGAGCAGCTCCAGGCCCATCAGCGGCTCGCTGCGCCGCCGGGGCGGGCGGCGCATCGTGTTGTCTTCGGCCAGCTCAAAGGCCAGCGCCAGTCCCAGCGTGGTGGCCGTAATGAGGTTGACCCAGAGGATCTGTACCGCCGTGACCGGCAGCGCCATGCCGAAGAGCAGGGCGCAGATGATGGTCAGCCCTTCGCCGGCATTGGTCGGCAGCGTCCAGCTGATGACCTTTCGAATGTTGTCATAGACCGTCCGTCCCTCGCTGACAGCGGCGGCGATGGAAGCGAAGTTGTCGTCGGTGAGCACGAGGGCCGCAGCCTCCCGTGCAGCTTCGCTGCCCTTGTTGCCCATGGCAATGCCCACATCTGCACGTTTCAGTGCCGGGGCATCATTGACGCCATCCCCGGTCATGGCGACAGTGTGGCCCATGCTCTGCAAGGCGGTCACAAGGCGCAGCTTGTGTTCGGGGCTGGTGCGGGCAAAGACGTTGGTATGGACGAGGCTTCCCGCCAGTTCAGCGTCGCTCAGTGCGTCGATCTCCGCGCCTGTCAGGACATTCTGCGGCTCACGCAGACCGATTTCACGGGCGATGGCGGAAGCGGTTCCTGCGTGATCGCCGGTGATCATCTTCACCGCGATACCGGCCTGATGGCATTGGGCGACGGCAGCGATGGCTTCCGGGCGGGGCGGATCGATCAGGCCGAGAAGCCCGATGAAGACGAGACCCTCGCGCAGATGGTGATGCTGGAGCGAAGATAGCCCGTCAGCGGTGGCGCCGGCTGCAAAGCCGAGAACCCTCTGGCCTTCCGCCGACAGGCTGGCAATGCGCCTGTGCCAGGCAGCGCGGTCAAGCGGGCGCGCCGTGCCATCTGGCCCTCTTTCCAGGGTGCACATGGCCAGCAGTTCTTCAGGTGCACCCTTGACGTGGATGACAGTGTCGCCGGTTCCGCTGCGGTTCAGCACGGCCATGTAGCGGTGGGCCGCGTCGAACGGAATGCAACCAGTGCGGCGCCAGCCCTGACGGCTGTCTTCCGGCCGGGCCTGCACCTTGCCGGCAAAGGCCTTTAGTGCAGCTTCCATCGGATCGCCTTCGGCATGCCATGCACCATCGCCGTACCGCAGGGCTGCGTCATTACAGAGACTGGCTGCCAGCGCCAGTTCGGCCAGGGCATTGCCGCCATGTGTTTGCAATGCAGGCTCACGCGAGCGCACCTCTCCATTCGGGGCGTAGCCGGACCCCGAAACCTCATAGGCATTGCAGGCAGTTATGGCCCTGACAACCATCATTTCATTGCAAGTGAGTGTACCTGTCTTGTCCGTGCAGATGACGGAAACGGCGCCCATTGTTTCAATGGCCGGGAGATGGCGGACGATGGCGTGCCGGTTGGCCATGGCCTTTGCCCCGGCAGCCAGCGTGATGGTGAGTACCGCCGGAAGGCCTTCTGGAATGGCGGAGACGGAAAGCCCAACGACGACCATGAACAGCTCGCTGAAGGGCAGGCCGCCCAGCAGCATGCCGTGCAGCAGCAAGAGTGTTGCGGCAGCCAGAATGACCAGCGTCAGGCCGCGCGCGAACCGGTCCATCTGCTCGGTCAATGGCGTCTTGAGTTCCCTGACACGGGACATGAGCCGGTTGATATGGCCGATCTCCGTGGCCTGTCCGGTTGCCACCACCACTCCCGTGCCGCTTCCCGCCGTTACAAGCGTGCCGCTGAAAGCCATGGAGCTGCGCTCGGCCAGCGGCGCGGCGGGGGCGACGGCATCCGGCAGCTTGTCTGCAGGAACAGCCTCACCCGTGAGAAGCGCTTCGTCTGTCCTCAGGCCATGGGCCGACAGGATGCGAAGGTCTGCAGGCACCCGCTCTCCTGCTTCCAGCAGCACGATGTCGCCCGGTACCAGAAGGGCGCTGGCGATCATCTGGCGGCTGCCGTCGCGCAGTACGGGTGTGTGCGAGGCCAGCATCTTGCGCAAGGCTTCGAGTGCCGCCTCTGCCTTACCCTCCTGAACGAAGCCGATCACCGCGTTGATGACGACGACAAGCAGGATCACCAAGGCATCCACATGATGCCCGAGCCCGGCTGAAACGGCGCCAGCTGCCAGAAGCACATAGATGAGCACATTGTGGAACTGCCGCAGGAAGCGTACGGCCGGGTGCCTGCGCGGTGGTGGCGGCAGTTCGTTGCGGCCGTGCTGGGCAAGACGCTCCGCCGCTTCCGGGCTGCTCAGTCCCTCCGGTGAACTGGCGAACCACGCAAGTGCGTTACCTGGCGGCTGGTCGTGGAAGGTCGCCTCTTGCGTAGACATGGTGGGGCTGCCGCTCGGATGGAGAGAGATGACCGGGATTGGCTGATGTCGTGAAGAGTTCCGGCCGGATGCGCACTCCGGGCACTGGCCGTTGATACTAGTGTTTTTGCATGTGCTGTCAGTCAAGGAAACTACGGACCTCAAGCACCAGGGCCCGGCCTGCAGCAGCCTGGCACAAGTGCCTCAGATCAGGCCATGCTTGCGCAGGCGGTATTCCAGCCGTGCCCGTGTCAGGCCAAGGCGGCGGGCGGCGGCGGAGATGTTGCCTTTTTCCTGCGTCAGCGCATCGCTATAGAGAGCCCGCTCCTGTGCCTCGATATGTTCAAGGCCGTCCATGGGGGCGGAAGGAGGAAGTTTGCCAGGCGCCGTGTGCAGCACCGGGACTGGCCCTGTTGGCCGCCCGCTTCCCTGAAACACGTGGTGCAGGCCGATCAGGCCGTTGTCATCGGCAAAGACCACGCCGCGCTCCACAAGGTTCTGCAATTCTCGGATGTTGCCGGGAAAGTCATAGGCGAGCAGCGCGTCCATGGTGCTGCGGCTGAAGCCAGTGACGGCCTTGCCGTGTTTTTCCCGGAACTGGGCCAGAAAATGGGCGCAGAGCAGGGGGATGTCATCGCGCCGCTCCCGCAGAGGAGGAATGTGGATCGGGCAGACGTTGAGGCGGTAATAGAGGTCACGCCGGAAACGCCCGGCAGAGACCTCCTGTGCCAGATCCACATTGCTGGCCGCAACGATGCGCACATTCACCGTAATGGAACGGGTGCCGCCCAGCCGCTCGATGGTGCGCTCCTGAATGGCGCGCAGCAGCTTGCCCTGTGCGGAGAAGGTGAGAGAGGCGATCTCGTCCAGAAACAGCGTGCCGCCTTCTGCGCGCTCGAAATAACCGGGACGGGCGGCAACAGCCCCGGTGTAGGCGCCTTTTTCGACGCCGAAGAGTTCGGATTCTACCAGATTGTCCGGAATGGCGGCGCAGTTGATGGCGATGAAGGGGGCCTTGCTGCGTCGGCCTAGCTGGTGCAACTGGCTGGAAAACAGCTCCTTGCCCACACCGGATTCGCCGATGAACAGCACGGTCGCATCGGTTGCGGCGACCTTCTCCAGCAGATGACAGGCACGCTGAAAGCTGGCCGAGACGCCGACCATGCCGCTCGCGCCCTGGGCAGCAGGCTCTGCTGCGGCCCTTTCCGTTGACGGAC
The DNA here is from genome assembly GCF_036881715.1 of Pannonibacter anstelovis. Classification (NCBI taxonomy): domain Bacteria; kingdom Pseudomonadati; phylum Pseudomonadota; class Alphaproteobacteria; order Hyphomicrobiales; family Stappiaceae; genus Pannonibacter; species Pannonibacter anstelovis. The sequence continues at coordinate 482,339 of NZ_JBAKBF010000001.1, read as the reverse complement.
TTTTGGCGCTTGCAGTGGCGCTGCGCCCGCGCCAGGACAAGCCGAAATATTCCTGCTCCGGCGCATCCTTGCCCCAAGCCGCAGCATCGCGCCCCACGACGAGGCAGTGCGGCGCGCCCATGCCGGCGCATTCGATCTCGCGGAAAAACACCGGATGGCCGAGAATGCGGCTGGTGTAGCCGGAGGGCACGCCGGTCTGCATCCAGCACACGGGCTCCTGCGCAAGGCCGTGACTGGCGTGATGCTCTGCCGCCTCCGAAGAGTCCTCCCAGACGAATTCGCCGTGATAGGTCCCTTTGTCCGCGTCGAACTCGAAGTGGCGGGTCGTTACCTTGACGAAGCCCTCCAGCGTGTGGACACGCGGACCTGCGGCCAGAAGCTGGGTGATGCTGGCTCCGGCAAAGCGGTCCAGCACCAGCTCCGCCGCCCGCACACCCTGCAGATAGCCAATGCGCATCAGCAGCGCCTTGGCCCGCTCCATGCCCAGCGTGTCGATCAACTCCGCGCGAAGCGCGCCCAGCACCTGCGACTGGATTAGCACCATGCGCTGGTCGTTGAGCCAGATGCGTCCGTCGCCGAGGGCAAAGAGCAGCGAATGCGCCAGGTCATCCAGCGTTGGCGGGGCGGCGGTGGGCAGCTCGCTGAAGGCCCCGCGCCGGATCATCCGGCCCGTGCGGGCTGAGGCTTCGGCCAGGGAAATCAGATGATCAGGGGTGCCGTGCGTGCTCATGAGCTTCATGTTTTCATGAAACTCATGAGCTGTTCAATAAAATTCTGAAACCTTGCGGAATGCGGCATGGCTGCCCGCCCGTTCGTTCATCCGAAAAGATCTCTTCTTTTCAGAGGTTTGCCCCACAGGTCCGGCGCAGGCCCGTCATGGCACGGCGCTTGCCTAAGGGAAACTACGGCCAACTGAGGAGATGGTCTGGCGGCGGAGGCTGCCAAGAGGAGGACGGCACGGGCGGTGCGGCAGGGTAAACTGCGGCGCCTCCGGCCAATGGGAGGACCTGATCATGAACATGCTGCATGCCGGATTTTTGAAGCCGGGTAGCTGGAATGGGCGCATCTTTGACGGCAGCTGGTCTGCATCTGCCGCCGGTACGCTGACCGTGCGCGAGCCTGCGACCGGAGACGTGCTTGCCGAAACCGGCCTTGCCGGGCCGCAGGAGGTTGCCGCTGCAGCCAGGGCCGCCGCTGCTGCGCAGAAGGCCTGGGCTGCCGTGCTGCCGCAGGCGCGTGCTGCCATCCTGAACCGGGCGGCAGATCTTCTGGAGCAGAACGGGCAGGAGCTGATCCCCTGGATCATGCGCGAAAGCGGATCGATCGAGGCCAAGGCGGGCATCGAGATCGAGCACGGCACCCAGTTCCTGCGTCATGCGGCCTCGCTGGCTACCATGCCCATGGGGCTGGTTCTGCCCACGATGGATGGCCGCAGCAGCCACGCCCGGCGCCTGCCGCATGGGGTGGTCGGTGTCATCTCGCCCTATAATTTCCCGCTGGTCCTGTCGGTGCGCGCCATCGCTGCGGCGCTGGCGGTGGGCAATGCGGTGGTGCACAAGCCCGATCCGCGCACGCCCATTTCCGGCGGTATCATCATTGCGCGGCTGTTCGAGGAAGCAGGCCTTCCCGCCGGTGTCCTGCATGTGCTGCCCGGCGGTGCGGATGCGGGTGAGGCCATGTGCAAGGACCCGCACATTGCCATGATTTCCTTCACCGGTTCGGCGGCAGGTGGTTCTAAGGTCGGCGAAGTTTGCGGCCGCCACCTCAAGAAGGTGCAGCTGGAACTCGGCGGCAAGAACGTGCTGATCGTCCTGGACGATGCGGATGTGGATGTTGCTGCCTCCAACTGCGCCTGGGGTGCTTTCCTGCATCAGGGGCAGATCTGTATGGCGACAGGTCTTGTCCTTGCACATGAAAGCATTGTGGAGGCGCTGGCGGAAAAGATCGCGGCCAAGGCTCAGCATCTGCCTGCGGGGGATCCTGCCTCCGGCCGTGTGGCGCTGGGGCCAATCATTTCCCCCAATCAGGTGGAGACGATCCAGCACATCGTCGATGATGCTGTTGCCAAGGGAGCACGCCTTCTGGCAGGCGGCAAGCCGGATGGCCTGTTCTATCCGGCCACCGTTCTGGCGGGCATCACGCCGGACATGCTGGCCTTCCGCGAGGAGCTGTTCGGGCCTGTGGCCTGCATCATGAGCTTTGCCAGCGATGCGGAAGCCGTCCGCATTGCGCAGGACAATGACTACGGTCTGTCTGCCGGCATTCTCTCGGCCAGCACGTCGCGCGCCATGGCGATCGGCAATCAACTCCGGACCGGCATGCTGCACATCAATGATCAGACGGTGAATGGCGGGCCTTTCGCGCCCTTCGGCGGCTTCGGCAAGTCGGGCAATGGCACCCGCATCGGCGGGCCTGCCGACATCGAGGAATTCACCCAGTGGCAATGGGTGACGGTCCGCGATCAGGCCCAGCCTTACCCGTTCTGACAAGCTTTCTGCCGGGTGCTGGCTCACCTTGTGCTGGCCGCGTCCGGCCTTTCCCGTTGATGGAGGCGATCATGAAAATCAAGGCAGCCGTTGCGCGCGAGACGCGGGCGGATCTCGTTCTCGAAACACTGGATCTGGAAGAGCCGAGAGCAGATGAAATTCTGGTAGAGGTAGTGGCCACGGGCGTGTGCCACACCGACATCGTTGTGCGGGACGGCATGCTGCCCACGCCGCTTCCCGTGGTTCTCGGGCATGAGGGGGCAGGCATCGTGCGCAGCACCGGCAGTGCCGTTTCCAAGGTAAAGCCTGGCGACCGGGTGGTCATGACGTTCAACTCCTGCGGCTATTGCGAAACCTGCAAGGAGCATCAGCCAGCCTATTGCTATGAGTTCTTCCCGCGCAATTTCTTTGCAACGCGGGCCGATGGCACAACGGCACTGTCGAAGGACGGTGAGCGGGTGCATGGGAATTTCTTCGGCCAGTCCTCCTTTGCAAGCCATGCCATCTGCAATGAAAGGAATGTGGTGAAGGTGCCGGAGGGCGCGCCGCTGGAGCTTCTGGGCCCGCTTGCCTGCGGCATCCAGACCGGCGCAGGGGCGGTGCTCAATGCACTGAAGGTGCGCGAGGGCAAGAGCTTTGCCGTCTTCGGTGCCGGGTCTGTTGGCCTGTCTGCCGTCATGGCGGCCAAGGTGGCTGGCGCTGGTACCATCATCGCGGTGGATCTCAATCCGGACAGGCTGGAACTGGCGAAGGAGCTGGGCGCAACCCACGTGATCAATCCCAAGGCGGAAGATGCCACGGCGGCGATCCTCGCCCTCACGGGCACGGGCGTGCATTATGCGCTCGACACCACGGGCCTGCCGCCGGTCATCCGCTCGGCCGTGATGGCGCTGGCCAATGCCGGGACCTGCGGCATTCTCGGCGCGTCCGGGCCGGAGGTGGAGCTGCAGATCAACGAGATGCATTTCATGAGCGGCGGGCGGCGGCTGATGGGCATCGTGGAAGGCGAGAGCGATCCGGATGAGTTCATCCCGCATCTGGTCGAACTCTACAAGAGGGGGCTGTTCCCCTTCGACAAGCTGATCACCTTCTACGAGTTCGACGAGATCAACGAGGCCATCCATGCCTCCGAAGCGGGTTCAGCCATCAAGCCTGTTCTGCGGATGATGTGAGAGGAAATCTGTTTCGTTTGATGTGAGAAGTCATGCCGGGGCCGTCTTCACGCGCGTGAAGGCGGCCTTCTGCATCTGGCTTGGGCGTGCGGTTCGGCCGTCCGGCTTGTCTTTGCGGGCGGGATGCGGTGCAGGCGCTGCTTTCTTGCGCTGGCTGCAACAGAGTTTTCCGGAATGCGCGATTTATTCCGGAAGATCAAAGTGCAAGCCTGACCCTGCAGCATGTTTCACCGGCAGGTGATCCCATCGATAAACAACAAGATCCACGCGGGAAAAAAGTAATTTTCTCCCGATGCTGGCCCATGCCCAGAGGTTCATCATGACATTCACCCGTTCTCTGCCGCGTCTGGCGGCCCTCGCATTGACAACGGCACTTGTGGCAGCCGCGCCGGCGCAGGCGGATTCCGTTTCTCTGGATCTGCAGAGCGCCTGGCCTCTGACCATGCCGGCCAGTGGCCAGAATGCCGAATATCTGGCGGAGAAGCTGAATGCCCTGTCGGGTGGCAGCCTCAAGGTGAAGGTCTACTCGGCAGGCAAGCTGGTGCCGCCGCTGCAGATTTTCGATGCCGTGCAGCAGGGCTCGCTGGATGCGGGCTACACCTCGCCGCTTTATGTGGCCGGGCGCTTTCCCGCCGTGCAGCTCTTCGGCGGCATCCCCTTCGGTCCGGATGTGCTGACCCACGCGGCCTGGATCTATAACGGCGGCGGCCGGGAAATCTGGTCGGAGATCTACGCCAAGCAGGGCGTCGTCACCATTCCCTGCGGCCTGATGGAGCGCGAAGCGGGCGGCTGGTATTCTTTCGAGATCAATTCTGTCGCTGATTTCAGCGGCAAGAAGCTGCGCTTTGCCGGGCTTGCGGGCGAGACCATGGTCAAGCTCGGCGCCTCCATCGTGCTGCTGCCAACCGGGGAGATCTATCCGGGCATGGAGAAAGGCGTGATTGATGGCGCGGAGCTGTCCATGCCCGCCATCGACGTTACCGTCGGGCTCGATAACGTGGCCAAGAACTACTACCTGCCGGGCTGGCACCAGCCTGCGGCCATGAACGAGCTGATCATCAATCAGGCCAAGTGGGACAGCATGGACGAGGCCCAGAAGACGGCCATCGAGGAGGCTTGCAAGGCGACGAACCTGCGCTCCGTCATGTCCACCCAGACCGCCAATGCGGAAGCGGTGAAGGGATTTGAGGCCAAGGGCGTGCAGGTGCGCCAGTTCCCGCCGGAGGTGCTGGAGGCCATCAAGGCCAAGGTGGATGAGGTGATGAAGGAGCAGAGCGAAAAGGACGCGGACTTCAAGCGCGTCTGGGACTCCGTGTCTGCTTACCGTGCCTCGACCGAAGCCTGGGCTGCCCGTCAGTAACAAGAGGATTGTGCGGTCGGCGGGCTAGAGACGGCCTGCCGCCCGTCCGTCTTCACTGCAACGGGGCTATCCTCATGCATTTCGTCGAAGTGGTGGACCGGCTCAGCCGGTCGGTGGGACTTGCAGGTGCGCTGGTGCAGCCGCTGCTGATGCTCACCATTCTGGGCAATGTGCTGCTGCGTTACGTGTTCAATCTCGGCATGATCGAGCTTGAGGAGCTGCAGTGGCACATGAATGCCGTCGTGGTCATGTGCTGTCTTGCCTGGGCCTACCAGCGCGACATGCATGTGCGGGTCGATGCCCTGCACGGGCGCATGGGAGAGCGGGGCAGGGCGCTGGCCGAAGTGCTTGGTGTTCTCTTCCTGCTGCTGCCCTTCGCCGGGTTCCTCACCCTGAACTCCTGGAAAATCTTTGAATATTCCTGGCGCCTTAAGGAAGGCTCGCCCATGCCTTCCGGCCTGCCGGCCCGCTACATCATCAAGGGCGTCATGGCTGCCGGCTTTGCCCTTCTCTTCCTGCAGGGGCTTTCCGTGCTCCTGAAATCCCTTGCCGTTCTGATCCGCCCCGGGAGGTCCGCCGATGGGCGTTGATGCGGTTTTCGTCTTCCTGCTTTTCTCCACCTTCATGGTGGTGATGTTCTCCGGCTATCCGGTGGCTTTCGTGCTGGGCGGGACCGGTGTTCTCTTTGCCGTGCTCGGCAGCGTGCTGGATGCCTTTGCCTTTGATGCGGACATGGCCTCCATCCGCATGCTGGGCTTTGTCGCCAACCGGACCTTCGACACGCTGTCCAGCTATTCGCTCATACCCATGAGCATGTTTATCTTCATGGGCCTGATGCTTGACCGCTCGGGCATTGCCGAAAAACTGCTCACCTCCATGCACGGGTTGTTGCGGCAGGTGCCGGGCGGGCTGGCGGTGTCGGTGGTGCTGATCGGCGTCGTGCTGGCTGCCTCCACCGGCATCATCGGTGCTTCGGTGGTGCTTCTCGCTACCATCGCCATGCCGGCAATGCGGGCGGCGGGCTATGATGACCGGCTGAGCCTTGGCACCATTGGCGCGACAGGATGCCTCGGCATTCTCATTCCGCCCTCGATCATGCTGGTGGTCATGGGCGACCAGCTGCAGATCCCGGTGGGGGACCTGTTCAAGGGGGCCATCGTCCCGGGCCTGCTGCTCGCCGCTGCCTATGTGGTCTATATCGTCATCGTTGCCCTGATCTGGCCGGACAGGGCTCCCAAGGGTCAGACTGGTGAAGCGGCAAAGGTTACCTTTGGCGAGCTAGGCCGGGTTCTGGTGGCTCCGTTGCTGCTGGTTGTGGCCGTGCTTGGGTCCATCGTCTTCGGCATTGCCTCGCCGACGGAAGCCTCCGGCATCGGTGCGGCGGGGGCAACGCTGCTGGCCATCGCTTCCGGACGGCTGGGCTGGAAGGGGTTCGTCGAAGTCTGCGAGGCTAGCGGCCTGACGACGGCCTTTCTCTTCGCACTGATCTTCGGTGCCTCCTGCTTTTCGGTGGTGCTGCGCGGTTATGGCGGGGACGAGGTGATTGCCGATGCCCTTCATGCCATTCCGCTGCCGCCGGAAGGCACGCTGCTGCTGATCCTTTTCATCCTGTTCCTGCTGGGTTTCTTCCTCGACTGGATGGAGATCATCCTCATCATCGCGCCGCTGGTGATGCCGGTGCTGACGGCCATGGGCCACAATCCGGCCTGGGTGGCGGTCCTGATGGCTGTCTGCCTGCAGACGTCCTTCCTGACGCCGCCTGTGGGCATGGCACTGTTCTATCTCAAGAACACGGTTCCGGATGCGGCCATCGGCACCATCTACCGGGCGGCGGTGCCTTTCGTGCTGCTGCAGATGGCGGTGCTTGCCGCCTGCCTCATCTGGCCGCAACTGGTGCTGGGGCTTGCGGGCATGAAGTGACATCTCGGGGGGCTGAGTTTACGCGCCGCCGGTGATCCACTCCTCCCCCTCATCCCCGCTTGCGTCCTGTGCCGCCCGGCGCTGCCCCTTGGCCGCGCTGGGCGGTTCGCCTTTCCAGCCCCGGTAAGCGCGCCAGAAGACGGTGCCGTCGGCATAGCCCAGACTATGGGCGATCTGGGTGACGCGGGCATCCTTCTGGGTCAGCTGATTGGCTGCCAGCTGGATGCGGTGCTGCCTGACCAGATCGCGCAGTGAGGTGCCTTCCTCTGCCAGGCGCCGCTGCAGGCTGCGGGCCGACATGTTGAGTTCGGCCGCAAGTGCAGTCAGCGTCACCGGCTTCTGGCCAAGATAGAGGCTGATCCGGTTGCGGATGCGGTCGGTCATCGTCTGGCTTTCATCGCTCTCGTCGCCGATCAGGTCGGCAAGGTGATGCTCCAGAATGGTGACAAGCTCCCGGTCCTCGCTGCGGTAGATCCGCGTCGCATCATCGCGCCCCATGATGATCCGGTTGCTGGCCTGCCGGTAGAGCACGGGCGCGCGGAAAATCCGCTGAAGCAGCTGTGGATTGGCACTTTCGGCATGCTCGAAATGCACTTCCAGCGGCTTCCACTCCGGCGAGAAGCAGGAGCGCACCAGCTGGGCGCAGGCGGCCAGCGTGTATTCCGCATCCTGCCGCCGCGGCCACATGACCGGATCCTGCAGGCGGTAGGTCCAGACCAGATCGCCATTGACCTCGAACATGTTGGACTGGGTGCCGCTCTGCAGGGCCATCACGTGGCTCGCCAGCCGCTGGAAGCCAGCCGCAATGCTGGGGGACAGGGAAAACAGGACGCCCATCGGCCCCATGTCCGCCGGCTGCACCCGCATGGCCAGCTTCAACCCCAGATCCGGATCCTTCAGATGGACGGCAGCCGCCTCGAACAGGGTCACATAGCGGCCCAGCGGCAGCACCGAATAGGGGTCGGAAAGCTGCGTCCGGGTGATGCCATATTTTGCGATGAACTCCTGTATATTGCTGCCCTGATCTGCGATGTGCTTCAGCAGCGGGGTCAAGACAGAGGCACGCACTGACTTTATTTTAGGCGCTCTTGCCATGCCGGAATTTCCCTTACGCAGATTTACGGGAATGTGGCGCATATTATCGGAAGTTTGACGCATAGTGCAATGGGACTGGCGCGGCGCGCAGTCATACTTGAAGAATAAAAATGAACTTCCAGGGGTAAAAACATGACGATCGACGCGAATACTCGCGCCGGCGGAGAGGTGCGGCTTGCCCGCAACTCGGTCGGGCTGGCGCATATTGTCTTCTTTGTGGTTGCTGCAGCCGCGCCTTTGACGGCTGTAGCGGGGGCCTCGCCGGTGGCTTTCGCCTTCGGCAACGGGGCCGGAGTTCCCGGTGCCTTCGTGCTGGCGGGCCTTCTCTACATCATCTTCTCGGCCGGGTTCACGGCCATGAGCCGCCATGTCGGCGGTGCCGGTGCCTTCTACACCTACATTTCCCAGGGACTTGGCAAGCCGATGGGCGTCGCCGGAGCCGTCATGGCGCTGGTGACCTATAGTTCGGTACAGATTGCCGTCTACGCGCTCTTCGGCGTCTTCACGGCAGGCGCCATGGCCGGGCTCGGGCTGGAAGCGCCCTGGTGGGCATGGTCGCTGGCGGCCCTTGCGGTGGTTCATCTTTGCGGCCAGCGCAACATTTCCTTCTCCGGCAAGATCCTTGGCGTCGCCATGGTGCTGGAAATCGCCATCCTCCTGATGCTGGATGCCGGCATCCTGCTGCGCGGCGGCGGCCCGGAAGGCCTCAGCCTTGAGAATTTCGCGCCGTCCGTCGTGTTTTCGCCGGGTCTGGGCGTGGCGCTGGTCTTCGTGATCGGTTCTTTCATTGGATTTGAATCGACTGCAATCTTCGGCGAGGAAGCCCGTGATCCGGACAGGACCATTCCGCGTGCAACCTATGCGGCGGTGCTGCTGATCACCGGTTTCTATGCCTTCTCCACCTGGGCCATCGCGCAGCATTACGGTTCGTCCGTGATCCAGCAGACGGCAGAAGCCGGCCTCGAGACGCTGTATTTCAATGCCGCTGCCGATGTGCTGGGCCCATGGTCGGTCACGGCCATGGAAATCCTGCTCATCGTCTCGCTGTTAGCCTGCGTCCTGTCCTTCCACAACACGCTGAACCGCTATTTCTTCGCCCTCGGCCGTGAGGGGCTGATCGCGAAAATTTTCGGCAAGGTCAGTGCCGCACATGGCTCTCCGGCGGCGGCCGGCTGGCTTCAGTCGGCGATTGCCGCCAGCATTCTCATCGCCTTCATCATCGGCGGGGCCGATGCCTATGCGGTGGTGTTCTCCTGGATGTCGGCCCTTGCCGTGCTTGGCATCCTTATGGTGCAGTTTCTGGTGTCGCTGGCCATCATTGCCTACTTCCGCCGCCAGCACGGCCACGAGCACAGCATCCTTGTGACGCTCATCCTGCCGGCCCTGTCGGTCGTGGGTCTTGGCGGCGCCATCCTGCTGGTCAGCAGCAATCTGGAACTTCTGTCGGGCAGTGACAGTGCGCTGGTGCAATCCTTCCCGGTTCTCATCGCCCTTTGCGGCCTGGCCGGGTTCCTCTTTGCCATGCGGATCAAGACCCGCCAGCCGGATCTCTACAAGAACCTCGGTGCTGTCTTCGAGTGATCCCTTTCTGCCGGGCGCTTCTGCCACAGAGCCTGTCCGCCCGGCAGCATCATCCCCAAAAGCAAGAAAACGGAATCCATCCAAAGGAGGAGCAGAAGATGCTCGACAAAACGTCCAACTTCATCCGCGAGAACAACACGCGGCATCAGTTCCACCCGATGATCCATCCCTTGATCTCGCAGGCCAATCCGCCGCAGATCATCGTTTCGGGCGAAGGCTGCTATGTCACCGACATTGACGGCAAGCGCTATGTGGACGGCTTCGGCGGCCTGTGGAACGTCAATGTCGGTCACAACCGGCGTGAGGTGAAGGAAGCGATCATCGCCCAGATGGACCGCATTTCCTATTACTCGTCCTTCGCCGGCACCACCACACCGCCCTCCATCGAACTCTCGGCCAAGGTCTGCGACATGGCCGCCGAAGAGGACATGGACAAGGTGTTCTTCAGTGCCAACGGGTCGGACGCAGTGGAGACCGCGCTGAAGCTCGCGCGCCAGTATTGGCAGCTTGCCGGAGAGCCGGGCCGCTACAAGTTCATCTCCATGAAGAACGGCTATCACGGCGTGCATTTCGGCGGTGTTTCCGTCAATGGCTCGCCCTATTACCGTGGCGCTTACGAGCCACTGCTGCCGGGCTGCACCCAGATCGACACGCCGTGGACCTACCGCAATCCCTATACGGAAGACCCCGAAGAGCTTTCGGAAATCATCGCGCGCCTGCTCGAGCGCGAGATCTATCATCAGGGGCCGCAGACGGTGGCTGCCTTCATCGCCGAGCCTGTACAGGGCGCGGGCGGGGTGATTGTGCCGCCGGCCTCCTTTTGGCCGAAGGTGCGCGAGATCTGCGACCGCTACGGCGTGCTGCTGATCGCCGACGAGGTCGTCACCGGCTTTGGCCGGTCCGGCTCCATGTTCGGCTCGCGCGGCTGGGGCGTGAAGCCGGATATCATGTGCCTCGCCAAGGGCATTTCGGCCGGTTATGTGCCGCTGGGCGCCACCGTGCTGAACCGCCGCGTGGCCTCGGCCTGGTACAAGGACGTGACACCGGGCGGCTTCCTGATGCACGGCTACACCTCCACCGGCCATCCGCTCGCCTGTGCCGCGGCTCTGGCAGCGCTCGATATCGTGGAACGGGAAGACCTGCCGGGCAATGCTGCCCGCATGGGCAAGGTGCTGCTCGATGGCCTGAAGCCGCTGGAAGGTGTCTCCTCGATCATTGGTGAAGTGCGCGGCAAGGGCCTGATGGTCGGCATCGATCTCGTTGGCGACAAGAAGACCCGTGCACCGCTTGATCCGTCAAACGGCATCGCCGAGAAGGTGGCCTTCTACGCCCGTCAGGAAGGTGCGATTGTCCGGCCGGCCGGTTCCACGATCATCCTCTCGCCCCCGCTTGTCATCGGCGAGGAGGAAATCTCCATCCTTGTCGCAGCGCTCGGCAAGGCCTTTGCCAAGGTCGAGAAGGAACTCTGATACTGCAAATGGAAAGGCCCCGCCGGAGCAGTCCGGCGGGGCTTCTTTCCAGTCATCCGGTCTTTCATACCAAGGCTTACGATGCTGACGCATCACGCCTTGAAACGGCTCAGGCGCCGCACGGGCTTAACCAACTCCCGATGAGTAAGTCTCATCGGGAGTTGGTCTCACATCATCCGCGGCACGAAGAGGACGATGGCCGGGAAGGCGAGGATCAGGGCGATGCGGCCCACGTCCACCGCAACGAAGACGCCAAGCCCCCGGAAGATGGTGCCAAGGCTGACATCGCGCACCACGGACCGCAGCACGAAGGCATTGAGGCCGACGGGCGGGGTGATGTAGCTGACCTCGGTCACGATCACCACATAGATGCCGAACCAGATGAGATCGAAGCCGGAGGCCGCGACAATCGGGTAGAACACCGGAATGGTCAGCGTGATCATGGACAGGCCTTCCAGAACGCAGCCAAGCAGCAGGTAGATGGCCGTGATCATCAGGATGATCAGCATCGGATGGTTGCCCACCGAATTGAGCAGAGCCTGAATGTCCTGCGTCATGCCGGAGAGGTTGACATAGTTGGTGAAGGTCAGGGCGCCGAACAGGATGAAGAACATCACGGCCGTAGTCTTGGCGGTTTCGTAAAGCGTCAGGACCGTCTGGCGCAGGTTGAGCCGCCGCTGGATGATGACGAGCAGAAAGGCACCTGCCGCGCCCATGCCGGCGCTTTCGGTGGGGGTGAAGACGCCCAGATAGATGCCGCCCATGACGAAGACGAACAGCAGCATGGCACCGCTGATGCCCTTCAGCGCCCGGATGCGGTCCATCAGCGGCAGCTTCGGTTCCACCGGCAGATCCAGCTTGCCGAGACGGACGGATATCACCACCGCAAGCGCATAGCCGAGGATGCCGATGATGCCCGGGACGATGCCGGCGAGGAACAGCTTGCCGATGTCCTGCTGGGTCATGATGCCGTAGAAGACGAGGATCACCGACGGCGGGATGAGGATGCCCAGCGTGCCACCCGCCGCGATGGAGGCGGTGGAGAGCCCGTCCGGATAGCCATACTTGCGCATGGAGGGCAGGGCGATCTTGGCCATGGTCGAGGCTGTCGCAAGGGACGAGCCGCAGACGGACGAGAAGCCGCCACAGGCAAAGACGGTCGCCACCGCCAGCCCGCCGCGCCGGTGCCTCAGCCAGGCATAGGCGGCGTTATAGAGATCCTGTGCGATGCCCGACTGCACGACGAAGTTGCCCATCATCAGGAAGAGGGGAAGGATCGACAGGGAGTAGCTGCGGCTGTTGTCAAAGAAGGTCTGGCCCAGCAGGGAGAGGGCCGGGTTGAGGCCGATGATGGCGACCGTTCCGGCGGTGCCGACGGCGGCCAGCGCAAAGCTGATCGGGATTCCGGCGGCCAGAAGGGCGAAGAGAATGAGGATGCCGACTTCCCAATGGTTCATTCGGGCCTCCCAGCCCGCTCCGGAAGGAGGCAGGCAATGGCTTTGGCGACAAGGATGAGGGCGGCAAGCCCGGTGAAGAGCGAAACGAGATAACCGAGCGGGGCCAGCGGGATCTGCAGGCTGATCGTGGTGCCGCCATAGGAGCCGACCTGTGCCGCTGCCGCCCAAAGACGCCAGCCGATGACGCACAGGATGGCGGCAGAGACGAGCGCGGCAACGGGCCTGCGCAGCTTTTCGACTGCCCAGGGCAGACGGGCGGTCAGCATGTCCACGGTTACATGGTCATCATCCAGCGTTGCGGCAGGAAGGCCGATGAAGATCACCGCCGCAAGCAGCATTTCGGTCAGTTCGGTGGCGCCCTGAACGGGGGACGCGAGAAAATAGCGGCCGACCACATCGGCCACGGTGAGCAGCATCATGGCGGTCAGCATGACGGCACAGATGACTGCAAGGCCCATCCGGAACCAGGTCAGGCCTGCGCTGCGCGCAGGCCTTTCCCCGATGACGGGCGTCTTCTGGACGCAGGTGCTCATTCAGCGGCGGCCTTGGCGATTTCCGCCTTCAGCATCTCGTAGGCAGCAGCACCATCGACACCGCTGGTGGAGACTTCCGCGATGCGCTTTTCGATCACCGGCTGGAACTTGACCTTGAGGGCCTCGACTTCTTCCGCCGTTGCCTTGTGCAGGGTGATCTTGCCTTCCATGGCACTGCGGCCGGCTGCGTCCACCGTGTCCCACATCTTGCCGGCGCGGCGGACCAGCGGCTCGCCGATGACGGTTTCGATGGCCTCACGGTCCTTCGGGTCCAGGCTGTCGAACTTCGCCTGGTTCATGACGATGAACATGGTGGTGTTGTAGAGCCCGCCGGGGAACTCCAGACCCTGATCCAGCAGCGGGATCAGGTTGAAGAAGCTGACGGATTCGAAGGGGAAGAGAATACCGTCTGCAATGCCCTGGGACAGCAGCTCATAAGCCTTGGAGGAGGGGCCTTCCACGGGCACGGCGCCAAGGCCGGTGGCAAGGTCATGGGCCAGCGTGCTGCCGACGCGCACCTTCTTGCCTGCAATGGCTTCCGGCGTGGTGAGTTCACCGCCCTTCATGAAGATGGCGCCGGGACCGTGCGTGAACAAAGCAAGAACTTTGACGCCCTCGTATTCGTTGGCGTCCTTCAGCATCTTCTCATAGGTGCGCCAGTAGCCGACTGACACGGCTTCCGCGCTGTCGCCCAGGAAAGGCATCTCGCCCAGAACGGCGGTCTTGAAGCGGCCCGGTGTGTAGCCGTTGACGCTGTAGGTGATGTCGGCCACGCCATTCTTGGCAAGGTCGAAGGATGCCGGCGGCGGGGCCAGGGGAGCAGGCAGGATCTGAACCTTGACGCGGCCTTCCGTGACGCGCTCGATGTCTTCTGCCATCGGCTGCATCAGCTGGGTGACCTGCGGGTGACTGGGCGGCAGCCAGCTGTTCAGGGTCAGCACGGTCTGGGCAGAGGCCACGCCCGTCATCAGGCCGAGTGCCGTAGCGCCGGCAAGAGCAAAGCTTGTGATCACGTTTATTTTCATCTAATTCCCCTCTGGTATATTGTTGTGCATGCAACCGGCAATCGGCTCATTGCGACCGCCATTGTTCGGAGGCTTTGCGCCCCTCGAAACCTTGGAAAGACTGGCCATGACTGCATCCGACACTGCTCACGTCTCTCTGGCCGCAGAGGCCGCTCTCAACGAGGGCGAGCAGGCTGTGAAGCGGATGAAGCGGAACTGGCCGTTTTACTGGATTTCCCGGGTGAACGGGCGTTACGTTCAGGTGCTGGAGCGCCGCCTGAAGCCCATCGATCTCGACATGCCGCGCTGGCGCGTGCTGATGTCGCTGCACGAGGACGGCTACCTCAGTGTGTCCGAGATCGCCGACTACAGCGTGCTCAAGCTCAACACCGCCACGAAGATCGTGCAGCGCATGCTGGCCGATGGTCTGGTCACAACCCGTGTCCGCCCGACGGATGGCCGTGTCACCGAAGTGACCCTGACGCCCAAGGGCGACGAGATGCGCCGCCGCGCCCTGATGGAAGCAGACAAGATCCTCGCGGCTTCCTTCATCAATATCTCGGGCGAGGAGCTGGCCGCGCTCAATGGCCTTCTGGAGAAGGTCTTCGACCGTCTGGGAGAGATCTGAGCGCGCTGCCGGTTCTGCCATCGCTCACCCCGCCGCAGCTTCAAGCTGATGGAAGGCACGGCTGAACCAGATCAGCCCTTCCGGTGTACCGGACCACAGCCGGGTTGCGGCCACCTCACAGAAGAGCACGGAATGGGTGCCCTTCTGCTGACGGTCGATGATCCGGCAGTCGAAGGCGGCCGCTGCACCCTGAAGAACGGGTGCGCCTGTCTCCAGCGTGTCCCATCCGGCCTGCGAGAAGCGGTCTTCGCCCGTCCATTTGGTAAAGGCACGTGACAGATCCCGGTGCCCGGGGCGCAGCACATTCACGCAGAGCGTGCCATTGGCCAGAAAGGCGTCATGGGCATAGGCGTTCTGGTTGATGCAGGCCAGCAGCATCGGCGGGCTGTCGGTCACCGAACAGACAGCCGAGACGATCATGCCATGGCGTCCGGCAGGGCCATCGGTCGTCACCAGATTGACGGCGGCTCCCAGACGGCTCATGCCTTCACGGAAGGCTGTGATCTCCGGGGGGATTGGGGTCTGGGTCATGGCTCTCCTCCTCAGATGTCCAGCACGAGGCGGGACGTGCAGGCGCGTGAACAGCAGGCGCAGATCATCGAGCCTTCTTCCTTTTCGCTGTCCGTCAGGAACTGGTCGCGGTGATCGGGCGTGCCCTCCAGCACATCCGTCACGCAGGTGCCGCAGACGCCTTCCTCGCACTTCACCTCGATCTTCACGCCCGCGCGGGCGAGAGCCTTGGCAATCGTGTCTTCGGGGCCAACCGTCACGGTGATGCCGGACAGGCGCGCTTCCACCTCGAAACTCTCGCCCGTGGTGTCCACATCGGCGGAGAAATACTCACGGTGCACATGCGACGCGGCATGTCCCATCGCTTCGGCACTGGAGATCACCCAGTCCATGAAGCCCTGCGGTCCGCAGACATAAAGGTGCGTGCCTGCATCCGGCTGCGGCAGGTCACGCGGCAGCTGCAGGCGCTGGGCCTCGTCTTCATCGTCATGATGGAAGACCACCCGGTCTGCCCAAGGGCTCGCTGCAATCATGCTGCGGAACGCCGTGATACCGGCCGAACGGGTGCAGTAATGCAGGGTGAAGTCGCGGCCGAGGGCATGGAGGCGCTGGGCCATGGCCAGCATCGGCGTGATGCCGATGCCGCCGCCGAAAAGAACCGTACGGGTGGCGCTTTCCTCCAGCGGAAAATGATTGCGCGGGCCCTCGATCCGGAAGCGCGCGCCGGGCGTTGCCAGCCGGTGCACAGCTTCCGAGCCGCCACGGCTTTTCGGGTCCTTCAGCACGCCGATTTCGTAAGCCGTATTCGTGGCAGGGTCCGAGCAGAGCGAGTACTGCCGCCACAGGTCGAGGCCGCCGTCCTGAAGGTGGATGTCGAGATGGGCACCGGCGGTGAAAGGGGGCAGGGGCTCCCCGCCGGGGCTTGCCAGCCGCAGGCGGATGATGTTGCCCGGTTCCTCGATCCGCTCGGTGACGGTCAGCTCAAGCGTCTGTTTCGGACTGATCGCATTCATCGCATGTAGATCCCGCCGTTGACGTCCCAGCAGGCGCCGGTGACGAATGCTGCCTCTGGGCCGGCCAGGAGGGCGACCAGCCCGGCCACGAACTCCGGGTCCCCCAGTTTCCCCACCGGGATATTGGCCAGCGCACCGGCCATCTTTTCCGGCGTGATGACCGAGCGCACCATCGGCGTGTCCATGGGACCGGGGGCGATGGCGTTGCAGGTGACGCCGAAGGGGGCGAGATCACGGGCGAAGATCTTCGTCAGCGTCAGGATCGCGCCCTTGGAGGCAGCATAATGCGCGCCGGTGGCCGTGCCGCCGTTCTGGCCTGCGAGCGAGGCCATGTTGATGATCCGGCCATAGCCGCGGTCGCGGAAATGGCGGCCGAAGATCTGGCAGCCGGTGAAGGTGCCGCCTGCATTCACCGCCATGATGGCATTGAAGTCGGCCGGATCGATCTCCAGCACGGGCTGGACGGCGGTGCGGGCGGCGTTGTTGACCAGCACCTCGACCGAGCCCCAGCGCTCGACGCTGCGGTCGAGGATGGTCTGGAAGTCATCCGGCTTCGTCACGTCCAGCGTGCCGATGACAGCCGTCTCTCCGGCAAGGTCAAGCTCCTGCGCCAGTGCCTCGGCAGGGCCGGGGTCCACGTCGGTGATGACGACGCGGAAACCGGCCTTGTGCAGGGCCCGGACGGCCAGGGCACCGAAACCGGTGGCCCCGCCCGTCACAACGGCTGTCTGGATCTTTTCAGGGAGCGGCGCTGCCATCAGAACAGATAGCTGAGCGCAGTCAGCTCCCCGTCAGAGTTGAGCAGCGTTGCCACCTTGTCACGGATGCGCAAGCCGTTATCCGTTCGCAGCAGCACATAGCGCAGGTTCGCGCCAAAGATACGCTGGCGGCCGAACTTGTCCTCGATCAGGTGCTGGGCGCAGCGCAGCGTCACCGTCTCCCCGTCCTGTGCCTCGATGACGAAGCGCGAGACGGTGCGGATGGTCTGGGCCGGGGGCGCGGACGAGATGGAGAAACCGGCCTGAAAACGCTCGATCCGCATCTTGCGCATCTTGGCGTCGTCGTAGCACAGGTTCAGCTCGTCCTCGTAATTGCCATCCGGATTGATCGGCATGATGTAATGGCCTTCGCCAGCCCACAGGGCGAGCCAGGCGTCATAGTCCTTGCGGTCCAGCAGCTCGGCCTCGTTCCAGACGAATTCGGCGATTTCCTGCAGGGTCACTGCGGATGTGATGGTGCTCATCGAGTTCATTGGTCCATCATCCTCTTCCACATTTTGTAGGCGGCGCGCATGCCGGTTTCCGCGCTCACGTGGCCGCGCGGGCCGTGCTCGCCGGGCACTTCGTCAACAAGGCCGCGATTGACGAGGATCGGCAGATCCTCACCGCCCAGCGTGCCGCGCTGGACGCGTTCCCAAACTTCCGCATCATCGGGCGAGCCGAAGCCGAGCGGGCCCTGGAAATGCTCGTGCAGGCGCAGGCGCATGCGGTTGGCCGCCACCGGGCCACCATCCATGCCGAGCGCGATGTGGCGGATGCCGGTCTCGCGCACGTTGATCGGGCGCAGCACGCGGAAGAAGGACAGGGAGAAGGAGACATTCGGGAAGAGGTTCAGGTTGAAGCCTGCCCCGCCCACCGCACGCACGATCTTGCGCACCTGATCTTCCGGATAGCCTTCATCCCGCAGTTCCTGCGCCAGCGCTTCAAAGCGCTGCGGAATGGCGGCGTCGAGGTTGTCGTCGAGATCGACGAGCTCGGGCATCATCACCATCACCGAATGGCCGTTGCCAAGGTCTTCGACGAAGCCTTCGCCCTCAAGGAAGGTGAAGGTGGCTTCCGCCTCCTTGTCCAGCGACTGCAGGAAGGACTTGTGCACCACGGGGAAGTGGTAGGCGTCTGTGGTGTTCTCCAGCTGGATCTTCCAGTTGCCCGGGAAGGTGAACTGATGTTCGCCCAGCACCTTGATGGGGAAGCCGCCGCCCTGCTTCATGAACAGGTCGATCCACTTCTTCGCACCGGCAAGGAAGCTTTCCAGCGGCTCGATCTCCTCGTTGAAAGTGGCGAAGATCATGCCCTGATAGCTTTCCACCCGCAGCTTCTTCAGGCCGTGAGCTTCCTTGTCGAAGTCCTCGCCATACTGCTCCGGATAGGGCAACCCGCGCAGGGAGCCGTCGAGGCCGTAGCCCCAGCCGTGATAGGGGCACTGGAATGAGGATGTCTTGCCCTTCTTCACCTCGCACACCGTTGCGGCCCGGTGGCGGCAGCGGTTGACCATCACGTGGATCTCGTTCTTGCGGTCCCGCACCACGATGACCGGCTGGCGGCCAACCCAGGAGCGGACGAAGGAGCCCTTGTCCGGGATTTCGGAGGTGTGGGCGACCCACACCCAGGTGCGGCCGAAGATGCGCTCCAGCTCTTCCTCGAAAAGTGCCTCGTCTTCGTACATCGGCGTCTTGACCCGGTCGAATTCGACCAGCTCACCAGGTTGCAGTTTTGTTGCGGCGATCGTCATCTGAGCTCTTTCCTCTGGTTTGTTGCTTTGACCCTGTTGTCGGCGTCTCACAGATCCGGGATCTGCAGCGCACGGCCCATGCGCGCCTCGATGCGCATGTAGCGCCACAGGCGGTGGTTCTCGTCGCCGACCTGAATGGTCCGGAACAGGTTGCAGGCCGCGACCACGGCATCCCTGTCGGGGAAGTCGCAGAGCATGTAGCAGGTCCACGGGAAGCCCGTGGGCGAGGTGCCGACCATGGTCTCGTCGTCATCGATGGTGCCCAGCACGGTCACGCCTTCCATCTTGGCAACGCTCGACATGAACGTGGCAAAGCCCGTCCAGACGCTGCCGATCTTGTCGAAGGGCAGATCGAAGAAGTTCTGGTGCACGGCGATGCAGAGCAGGGTGCGGATTTGTTTGGCTTCAGCCATTTATTTATCCTTTCAGTGGAAATGAGAGTGAATGTCTCACGGATATCCGGGGGGCACGGGCTGGCCGAGCAGGGCAGCGCCCGCTGCCTGCCAGCTGCCTGCGCCGATGAAGGCGTGCTGGGCAACGCAGGCCGCATCGATCATGCAGCGGCCAAGGGGATGGCCGCTCATCATCGCGTCGGAGCCGCCCATGACGAAGGCAAGGCGGGCGGCTTCCGCACCGTCTTCAGCGGCCTTGGAGGCGGCGTGGCGCAGACGGATGTGCGTGGCGCGGTCAACCCCGCCCTTCTCGAGCATCTGCTGCCAGCCTTCCTCGATGGCATCGTAGAAGCCGGCCCTCGCGCCGGACAGAAGGCCTTCCGCACGGGCAAAGCCGGTCTGGATATAGCCGCGTGCCGCAGGGCTCGGAGCGCCGGTGATGGAGGCGCGCTTGGTGGCGTCCTCACTCAGCCAGTCGAGAGCCGCACGTGCGGTGCCAAGGGCGACGACGGCCAGCACCTGTGCTGCGAGCGCCATCGCCGGATAGTGGAAGATCGGGTCATCCATTTCCGGCTTGCCACCCCGGATGAAGGTCCATTCTTCCGGCACCACGACCTTGTTTGCGACGATGTCGTGGCTGCCGGTGGCACGCAGGCCGACCGTGTCCCAGGTCTCGTCCACTGTAACGGCATGACGGGGCATGACAGCGGTGCGGGGCAGCGGGCTGTCCTCGCCCTCGATCTTGATGCCGGCACCGACCAGAGAGGCGCCCATGACGCCGGAGCCCCAGGGCCAGCGGCCGGTGACTTCCAGCCCGCCGGGTACACGCTTGGCAAGTTGGGGCGGGAACAAGCCGCCTGCAAAGACCGTGTTGGGGTCCTTGCTGTAGATGGAGGCATAGGTTTCCTTTGGCAGGGCCGCCAGATAGGTGGCGGAGACGCCGAAGCTGGCGACCCAGCC
The DNA here is from genome assembly GCF_036881715.1 of Pannonibacter anstelovis. Classification (NCBI taxonomy): domain Bacteria; kingdom Pseudomonadati; phylum Pseudomonadota; class Alphaproteobacteria; order Hyphomicrobiales; family Stappiaceae; genus Pannonibacter; species Pannonibacter anstelovis. The sequence goes on along the minus strand of NZ_JBAKBF010000001.1, from coordinate 462,248 downwards.
GGCCGAGGCATCGGCGCTGGCGATTTCCTCGATCAGCCGGCAGAAGGCTGCCGGAGACAGGGCGTCGCCGCCAAAGCGCTCCGGCACGAAGGCCCGGTAGATGCCGATGGCCTGAAACTGGCGCACGATGTCGATCGGGATATGGCGCAGCTGGTGAAATTCATGCCTGCGGGACCGGATTTCCGCCTTCAGGCTTTCGAGTGTCACGTCCGCAGGGGACTGGGAAAGGGCATCCATGGTCATTCCTCCACCTGGAAGTCTTTGAAGGTCTCGCAAAGCCAGCGGGCGATGGCGCAGACCTGCTCATCTCCCTGCTTGCGGCCAATGATCTGAAGTCCGGCGGGCAGCCCGTCCGGCGTGAGGAGCGGCAGAACCAGTGCCGGATGACCCGACAGGTTGAACGGCCGCAGATAGCGTGTGAGGGGGAGAACCCGCTGCGGATCATCCGCTTGCGAAAGGCGCGGCGGCACCACCGGCAGGGCCGGGGTCAGGATCGCGTCATGGCTGCCAAGGGCGGCATCCACTTCGGCCGTGAACCGGGCGCGCACCTCTTCGGCAGCGGCCAGATCCTCATCCGTGATCGCCATGGCTGCAGCGATGCGCGCCCTGACATCTGCGCCCAGCGGCGCGCCTTCCGTGACCAGGTGGCCGAAGGCCGCTGCTGTTTCGCGGCCGATCACCGTCATGCCCGCCTTGAAGGCGGCTTCCAGTGAGGGCAGGTTCACGGCGGTCAGCGCTCCTGCCTGGGGTGTGACCACCGGGGCGAGTGCTGCCAGGATGGCGGGCTCGGCATCCATGCCGGTGATGGCAAGTCTCGGCGCCACCCTCAGGCGTGCCGGGGTAAAGCTGCCATCAAGTGCGGCCATCGCCTGCTCGATCCGGTCCATGCTTCTGGCAAAGGGGCCGATGCAGTCGAGCGAGCTTTGCGCCGGGCTTGCGCCCTTGCGGCTGATCCGCCCGAAGGTGGGCTTGAAGCCGATCACGCTGCAGCAGACCGCAGGCTGGCGGATGGAGCCGCCGGTGTCGGTGCCGATGGCAAAGTCGACAAGCCCGCCAGCCACAGCGGCAGCAGAGCCGGAGGACGAGCCGCCGGGAATGATGTCCGGCCAGCGCGGGTTGACCGGCGTGCCGAAGCGGGCGTTCACGCCCGTCATGCCATAGGCAAGCTCGTGCATGTTGGTCTTGGCGGTGATGCGGCATCCGGCCTTGAGAAGAGCCTCCACCACATCGGCATGCACTGTGGCGGCAGGGGCCGCGTCGAAGGCTGCCGAGCCACAGCGCGTCACGGTGCCCGCGATGTCGATGCAGTCCTTGACTGCAACACGCGGACCCGTCTGGCCAAGCGCAAGCATGGCCGTGAAGACCGGCGAGCCGCCGGTCAGGGCTGAAGAGTCATTTGTCATTTTTCTATGCGGAGCGCTTGCGGCTCCGTTCCCTCTGGATACGGTAAAATTACCGCAAATCGGAAAGCCGTCAACGTAAAATCGTTGATGAAGATCAAAAAAATTATTTGAAATCAATGAGATAAACGAGAAATGCGGCGCCAGCCCTATCGGCTGTGCCGTTCCCTTCAGGCGCGGAATGAACACTCGGCGCAATTTCAACGAAATACAGACAGCCGAAGCGTAACATGTAAAATCACGTGAATTGTTGCGTATTCTGAAAGTCTGTTTTGCGCAGCTGATGTCTGCTGCACCGCTTGCCCTTGCGGCCTTTGCAAGGGTTCTTGGTTTTGAAGGTGTTTTGCACACGGCGGTGAGTAATCCTGTATTGGAAACTCATCTTTTTCGCCACATTACGTGAATATTACCGCTTGACCCTGAGAGCCGACGGCGCAAGCCTTGCGCCAGGGCGCAGGCGTGTGCCGGTTCATCTGACGGCTCATGCCTGTTCATCTGCAACGAAAAGAGGGGAAGTCATGACTGAGACCACAAGGCTGGACGCACTGGTGCGGCGGATCGAGGTGCTGGAAGCGGAAGCCGATATCCGGCGCCTTCAGGCCCGTTACATGTTCCTGTGCGACACACCCATGCCGGAGTTCGGCGTGACAAGTGACGCAGAGCGCATCGACCTGATCATGGCGCTCTACACGGAAGATGCGGTGTGGGAAGGCGTCGGCGAATATTACGACAACCAGTTCGGCCGTGCTGTGGGGGCGGCGGCCATCCGCAAGCATTTCGAGGGCTTCTGGGGCGGCAAGACCGATCCGGCCCTGATCCTGAACTGCCACTATCTCACCTCCGAGCAGATCCATGTGCATGAGGGCGGGACAACGGCAGACGGGCAGTGGGTGCATATGCAGCCGTGGCTGTTTTCCGACGGCAAGGCGCTCCTGCGCTCCTCGCGCCTCAACAACACCTTCCGCAAGGAGCCAGACGGGGTGTGGAAGATCACCCGCACCTGCACGGAGAACGTCTTCGTTGCCCCGCTTCCGTCCACCTGGGCCTCGGACTATCCGTCAAAATCCGTGCTGATGCGGCCTTGAGCGGGCTGCACCTTCCGGCACATGCAGTGCGTGTCAAAGCCCCGGTCACCGCCGGGGCTTCAGTTTTTTAGCTAGGATGCTCTTCAGCGTCTCACTCCGCCTGCAGTACGAAGTCATAGGCCGCGCGCCATGTCTCGCTGTCCCGGTCTACCCGTTCGAAAGGCGTGATGAGCGAGGCCTTGACGCCGAACACGGCATCGCTTTCCAGATATGGATCACCTGAAACGAAAAGATGGGTGATCACGCGCCGGTATCCCGGTGCGGTGACCATGAAGTGCATGTGGGCGGGCCGCCAGGGGTGGCGGCCAAGAGCCTTGAGCAGCTGGCCGGCCGGGCCGTCGTGGGGGATCGGATAGGAGACGGGCCGGATGCCCCGGAAGGCATAGCGCCCGTCTGCGCCCGTGCGGAAGATGCCACGGTTGTTGAAGGGCGGCTGCACGCCGGGCTGCTGCACGTCATAGAAGCCGTCTTCATTGTCCGACCACACGTCAATCAGCGCGCCCTCGACGGGATTACCATCCAGATCCAGCACCCGGCCCTCGAAGAGGCAGGTTTCGCCCTTGCCATCAAGGCTGATGCTGTCGCCCATCTGCCGCTCCGGCGCCCCGTCCACATGGAAGGGGCCGAAGACTGTCGTCTCCGTCGCGCCTTCCGGCTGGCGGTGATTGATGGCGTCCACCAGCATCGACACGCCCAGAATGTCCGACAGCAGGATGAACTCCTGCCGCGTGTCCGAGCAGATCTGGCCGCTGCGCGTGAGGAAGCTGATGGCTGCGGCCCATTCCTCTTCGGTCAGTTCCACGTCCTTGATGAAGGCATGCAGGTGGTTGACGAGTGAAGTCATGACATGTGCAAGGCGCGGGCTGGTGGCAGGTCCAATGCGGCCGTTCACCTGCTCGGCAGACCGGTCTTCTGTGAAATAGTCGATCATGGCGGTCTCCTTCGCTGTCAGCTGTCCATCTGGGGCAGGGACCCGTCATGGGCGCGCCGGAGCAGGGCCAGAATGGCCTCCCGCTCCAGCGGCCGCGGATTCCAGTAGGGATTGGAAAGGGCGATGTCTGCTGCCCGCTGAAGGCCGCTTTCCGGCATGCCGATTTCGGCCAGGCTGACCGGTGCACCGGTGGCGCGGGCAAGGTCCTGCAGGCGGCGGGCCGGATCGCTGCCTAGAACTCCTGCGAGCTGATGCATCACTTCCGGAATGGCGGGGGCATTATAGGCCAGCGCGTGGGGCAGAAGCACCGTATGCGTCTCGGCATGGGGCAGTGCGAAACTGCCGCCCAGCGTGTGGCAGAGCTTGTGATGCAGCGCCATGCCGACGGAGCCAAGGCACAGGCCGCAGAGCCATGCGCCGTAAAGCGCCTTGCGCCGTGCCTCGCCATCATCGGGGGTGTGGTGGATGGCGGGCAGTGCTGCGGCCATGGCGCCGATGGCCTCGAGCGCCAGCAGGCTGATGACCGGATTGCGGTCACGGGCATAAAGCGCTTCCACCGCATGGGCGATGGCATTCATGCCGCTGGTCATGCTGACATGGACCGGCAGGGCAAGGCTGAGGCTGACGTCATAGAGCACGGTCTGCGGCAGTACCTTGGCCGAAACCTGCGTCTGCTTTTGGCCGTTGCGGGTCTCGCCCAGAATGGGCGTCATCTCCGAGCCGGAGTAGGTGGTGGGGATGACGAGTTGCGGCAGGCCGGTGCGCAGTGCCACCGCCTTGGACAGGCCGATGGCGGAGCCGCCGCCTGCGGCCACCACCAGATCGGCCTTGCGGGTGCGGGCGGTGTCGGCAGCCAGATCGCTGATATCGACGGGCGTGTGCATGGCAGCGCCGGCGAAGGTGCCGCAGACCCTGTCCCCCAGTGCTGCCGTAAGGGTGTCCATCAGTCCGGTCTGGCGCGGGGTGGTGATGACAAGCATCCGCCTTGCCCCCAGCCGCCCGGCCTCCGCTTCCAGCTGATCAAGAGCGGTATCGGCGAAAATGACCCGCGCCGGATGGGCCGTATAGGTAAAGCCTGCCATCACCGGTCCGTCTCCCCGTTCACTGGATAATCCACCTGATGACGTGCGATACGCAGGCCTTCCAGTGCATCACGAATGCGCAGATGGGCCGGGTGAACTGCATAAGCCTTGAGCGCTTCGGCGCTTTCAAATTCGCTGAACAGCACCACGTCACAGGCGTAATCGATGCGGCTCACATCGATGCCGATCTCCAGGCAGGTCATTCCGGGGATCAGCCCGCGCAGGCTTTCAAAGGCCGTCTTGATTTGTGCCTTGGCCTTATCCCGGTCCTCCGGTGTCTCTCCGGCCACATTCCACATCACAATATGCCGCACCGCTGCGGTGCTTCTAGTGCTCGCGTCCATTGCGGGCGCTCCCTCTGGCTTGGTGCGGGCTGCTTCTCTTTGCGGCGGCCCTGCTCACGTGGCATCAGAGTTGCATTGGCTGATTAGGTGATAAATCCCGTAATCTGGGAATGTTTCTTGCCCGGCGCGCAAAAATGAACGCGCTCGCCGGGCATGTGACAGAACAATTGCAAGATATGTATTTATACGGTAATAATACCGTAACAATCTTGCAGGAGGGGCAAGAATGGACCGGTTGGCAGAGCTTGAGGTATTCACCCAGATCGCCGATGCAGGCAGCCTGACGCGGGCTGCCGATGCGCTCGGCCTGTCTGTCTCCGGGGTCAGCCGGCATCTGACCAGCCTGGAAAACCGGCTGGGCGTGAGGCTGGTGCAGCGGACGACGCGCCAGCTGTTCCTGACCGGGGAGGGGGAGCGGTTTGCAGCGAGCGCCCGGGAAATCCTTTCCAGCCTCAACGAGGCGGAGACCAGCGTCAGTGCGGTTTCAGCCGAACCGCGCGGCACGATCCGTGTCGGTGCCTCGCTTGCCTTTGCCAAATTGCATCTGATGCCGGTGATCCGCGAATTCCGCGCGCGCTATCCGTTGGTCAACATCGAGCTGCAGGCATCCAACCGCTATTACGACATGATCGAGAACGGCCTCGACCTTGCCATCCGCACCCGGCGGGGCGAGGCGGACAGCTCGATCACCATCCGCAAGCTTGCAGAGACCCAGCGCACGCTCGCCGCCTCGCCGGACTACATCGCCGCGCGGGGAGAGCCTGTCCATCCGCATGATCTGGCAGATCACGACCTTCTGCTTTACAGCCTTGCCGATGACTGGGAGAACCTGACCTTCACCCGCGGCAATGAAAGCATGCGGATCCCGGTCAGCGGCACCATGGTGTGCAATGACGGGCTGCTGCTGCGCCAGGCCGCAAGGGACGGGCTCGGCATTGTCGTGCAGCCGTCCTATGTGCTGCATGACGATCTTCAGTCCGGCCGTCTCGTCAAGGTTTTGGAAGGCTGGCATCTGCCGCGCCTCAGCATGAACCTTGCCTTCCCCTCCCGCGCACACATGCCCGCCCGCACCCGGCTCTTCATTGATGCGCTGGTCGAATATTTCCGGCGGAACAATTTCGAGGCGTTCTGGTAGGCAGATGCTGAACTGATCTATCCCTGTCCCTGGGTGCGGCTGCGCAGGCGTTCCATATTGGCCACAAGGTCCGAGAACCGGTCTCCCTGCACGGCGATATGGTCGCGCAGCAGGCGGCGGGCGCTATCCTCATTGCCGTCAAGGATTGCCGAGACGATGCCGGCATGTTCCTGCAGGGACACTTTCATCCGGTTGCGCACTCTGAGCTGCAGGCGGCGGTAAGGCCTGAGGCGCCGGTGCAGGGCTATGCACTGTTCCTTCAGGAAGGCGCTCTGGCTGGCGGCATAGATCGCGTGGTGGAACTGCTCGTTCTCGTAATAATAGGCGTCGGTGTCATCGCGCGCGGCCGCTGCCTCGCAGGCGCCATGCGCGGCTTCCAGCGCGGTTCTGTCATCAGTGGTGTGGCGGCGGGCGGCGAGCGCTCCGGCCATGCCTTCCAGCTCCGCCATCACGTCAAACATTTCCAGCACATATTGAGGTCCCGGATCGACGATCACGGCGCCGCGGCGGGGGCGTATTTCGACAAGGCCGATGGCACTCAACTGCATCAGGGCTTCGCGGATCGGGGTGCGCGATACGCCGTAGCGGGTAGCAAGCTGGGTCTCGTCCAGCCGCTGGCCAGGCTCAAACTCGCCCGTGACGATGCCGTTCTCGATTTCATCCCGAAGCTTCTGGAATGTGTTTTCTGACATCGCTCCACCCTTCGCGTACGTTGCTAATTTTCTTGTATACAAGATTGTTGACATAGCGTGCAAGGCAAACGCATCATTCGCTCTCGTCCGGCAGGGAGGCCGGACTTCTGGGAGGAAGAACGATGAAGAAACTCACTCGCATGTTGAAGACAGGCGTATTGCTTGCTGGCATGGCTGCGGCGGCAGGGTCCGCCAGCGCTCAGACTGTGCTCAAGGCCTCGCATCAGTTTCCCGGCGGCAAGGGCGATATCCGCGACGAGATGGTTCAGGTCATCGCGCGGGAAGTTGAAGCAGCGAATGTGGGGCTGACCGTGCAGGTCTATCCCGGATCGTCGTTGTTCAAGCCGAATGAGCAGTGGAACGCCCTGACGCGCGGCCTGCTGGAGATGACGTCCTTTCCGCTCGACTATGCCTCCGGCCGCCATCCGGAGTTTTCCGCGACGCTGATGCCGGGGCTTGTCGGCAACTTTGACCGCGCCAACCGGCTCAACCAGTCCGATTTCATGAAGGACATCAAGAAGATCATTGAAGACAATGGCGCCATCGTGATTGCCGATGCCTGGCTGTCCGGTGCCTTTGCGTCCAAAAAGGGCTGCATCACGTCCCCCGATACGATGAAGGGGCAGGTGATCCGCGCCGCGGGCCCGGCATTTGAGGAAATGCTGGCCGCCGCAGGTGCCTCGATTGCCTCCATGCCGTCGTCGGAAATCTACACCGGCATGCAGACCGGCGTGCTGGACGCGGCCAACACCTCGTCGGCCAGCTTCGTGTCCTACCGACTGTTCGAACAGGCCAAATGCCTGACTGCGCCGGGCGAGAACGCGCTGTGGTTCATGTATGAGCCGGTCCTCTTCTCCAAGCAGGTGTTCGACCGCCTGACGCCCGAGCAGCAGGCGGCAGTCCTTGCGGCCGGCAAGAAGGCTGAAGCCTATTTCGACACCGAGGTGCGCAAGGGCGATCAATTGATGATCGACACCTACAAGAAGGCTGGCGTGGAGGTCGTAGAAATGTCCAAGGCCGACTATGACGCCTGGCTCGCGGTGGCGAAGGAGTCTGCCTACAAGAACTTTGCAGCCAAGGTGCCGAACGGTGGCGCCCTGATCGAAAAGGCCCTCGCGGTCGAGTGATGCCGGCTTTCACCCGGCCCGGACCTGCCGGACGGACAGGTTCGGGCCGTAAGTGGACGGTCAAACTGAGAGGTTTGAAATGATCGGGGCCTATATCCGGGCAGTCGGGCATCTTTCGCGGGCTCTGGCCGTGACTGCCACGCTGCTCATCATCGCGGCGATGCTGGTCGTCTGCCAGATGATCCTGATGCGCTATGTCTTTACATATCCAACGATCTGGCAGACGGACTTTGTGGTTTTCTCCGCGACTGCGGCCATGTTCCTCGGCGCGCCTTACGTACTTATGAAGGGCGGGCACGTGGGTGTCGATGTGGTGGAGATGATGGTAGGTCCGCGCGCGCGCCATGGCCTGAAGATTCTTGGCAGCCTGCTGGGGCTTGCCTTCTGCATCATCATGCTCTGGGCAGTCTGGATCCAGTTTCATGAGGCCTGGGCCGGCAACTGGAAACATGCCAGCATGTGGGCGCCCCCCCTCTGGATCCCGCTGTCGGCTCTGCCGCTCAGCTTTGCAATGCTGTGCCTGCAATATGTTGCGCAGATCCTGCTGCTCCTGACCGGTTCCACTCCAACGGACACTGGCCATGCGGTGCTTGCCGGGGAGGGACGCTGATGAGCCCTATGCTGTCTGGTCTTCTCCTCATCGGTGCGCTTTTCGTGCTTCTGGGCACGGGCATGCCGATTGCCTTTGCCCTCGGCCTTGCTGCCGTCGCCGCCTTGTTCCTGCAGATCGGCCCCGGCATCGTCTATGTGCTCGGCGAGACCATGTTCGCCGGGATTGCCAACCTTGCCTATGTGTCGATCCCCATGTTCGTCCTGATGGGCGCGGCGGTGGCGTCCTCGCCTGCGGGCTCGGATCTCTACACGGCGCTGGACCGCTGGCTCAACCGGGTGCCGGGCGGGCTGGTGCTGTCCAACATCGGCGCTTGTGCCATCTTTTCCGGCATGACCGGCTCGTCGCCTGCCACCTGTGCGGCTATCGGCAAGATGGGCATTCCGGAAATGCAGAGCCGGGGTTACCCCAACTCCGTTGCCGCCGGCTCCATCGCAGCGGGCGGCACGCTCGGCATCCTGATCCCGCCCTCGGTGACGCTGATCGTCTATGGCATCGCTACAGAGACATCAATCGGCCGCCTGTTCATGGCCGGAGTGTTTCCGGGCATCATGCTGACGGTCATGTTCATGATCTGGGCGCTGATCGACTGCCGCCGCAAGGGCTATGACCTCAGCGGCCGGGGCATCACCTTTACCCTGAAGCAGAAGCTGGAGCAGCTGCCGCGCATCCTGCCGTTTCTGCTGATCATCGCGGGAACGCTCTACGTGCTCTACGGCGGTGTGGCAACGCCGTCCGAAGCGGCCGGGGCAGGGGCGTTTCTGACATTGGCTGTCGTGGTGATTGCCTACCGGCTGTTCCGCTTCAAGCCCGTGTCGCAGATCTTCGGATCGGCCATGCGCGAGAGCGTGATGATCATGATGATCATGGCAGCGGCGGAACTCTTCGCCTTTGCCCTGTCGTCGCTGTTCATCACGCAGACGGTGGCAATGGCGATTGCCGGGATGGATCTGAACCCCTGGGTTCTGATGCTGGTCATCAACGTCTTCCTGCTCGTCTGCGGCATGTTCCTGCCGCCGGTGGCGGTGATCGTGATGACGGCGCCGATGCTGTTCCCCATCGTCACCCAGGCTGGCTTTGATCCCTACTGGTTCGCAATCGTGCTGACGATCAACATGGAAGTGGGGCTGATCACGCCGCCCATCGGGCTCAATCTCTTCGTCATCAACGCCATTGCGCCGAAGATACCGACGAAGGATATCCTGTGGGGGGCGTTGCCCTATGTGCTGGTGATGTTCCTTGCGATCTTCATCCTGTGCCTCTTCCCGGGGATCGCAACCTGGTTGCCCAACCAAATGCTCGGAGCGGTCTGATGAACACCACATCCTTCTTCAGTGAAATGCTGCAGGCCATCACGGAACGGGGGCGCCGCCTCCTGTCCATCTCGCCCCAGACCGGAGATGACGACCCGCTCGTCATCCTCGAGCAGCGCTGCGACACGCTGCTGTCCAGTCAGGGCGAGGCCTCCGGCATGGCGCTGGCCAAGGATGTGCTGACCCGCTGGGATCAGCTGGACGAGGCTGGGAAGACCGGCTTCGCCCGGCTGCTGCTGGACCGCTTCGGCCCCAACACCGGACGGCTGGAAAAGGCCATCAAGGCCTATCAGGAAGATCCGTCGCCGGTGTCGCTGGCTGCCTTGCACATGGCCAGTGAGCCGCGTCGTCAGGAGCTGATCCGCCGGCTCAATCTGGCGCCCGATGCCATCGCCACGCTTGTGCGCATGCGTGAGGCGCTGCTGAAGATGAAAGCCGCTGACAAGGCGCTGGAGACGGTCGACCAGGACTTCGCCCATCTGTTTGCGTCGTGGTTCAACCGGGGCTTTCTCACCCTGCGCTCGATCAGCTGGTCGACGCCCGCAGACATTCTGGAAAAGATCATCCGGTATGAAGCGGTTCATCATATCGGCGGCTGGGAAGAGCTGCGCCTGCGGCTTGCTCCGGAAGACCGGCGCTGCTTCGCCTTCTTCCATCCCCGGCTTGCCGATGATCCGCTGATTTTCGTGGAAGTGGCGCTGACCACGGAAACGCCAGACACGATTGCCGAGGTGCTGCGGGAGGAGCGCGCGCCGATCCGCGCCAGCGAGGCAACGACGGCGGTGTTCTATTCCATCTCCAATTGTCAGGATGGCTTGCGTGGCATTTCCTTCGGCAATTTCCTGATCAAGCAGGTGGTGGAGGACCTGCGGCGCGAGCTGCCGAAGCTCGAAACCTTCGTCACCTTGTCGCCAGTGCCGGGCTTTGCCGCATGGCTGGCGCGCGAGCGGCGGGCGGAGGTCTCCGATGTACTGAACGCGCAGGACCGCGAGGTGCTGCAGGGGCTCGACACGGAGGGCTGGCACAGTGATGAGGAACTGGCTGGCCGTATCCGTCCGGTCCTCACCGCCGCCGCAGCCTGGTATTTCCTCAAGGCCCGCACGCCACAGGGCAAGGTGGTTGATCCGGTCGCCCGGTTTCACCTGGGCAATGGCGCGCGCCTGGAGCGGCTGAATTTCCTCGGCGATCTTTCGCCCCGTGCGCTCGAACAGTCACACGGGCTGATGGTCAACTATCTCTATAAGCTCGACGATATCGAAACCAATCACGAGGCCTTTGCCGTGCGCGGCGAAGTGGCGGCTTCTTCCCAGGTCCGCAAGCAATTGCCGGCGGACCGGCAGCCCCGCCAGCTCGTTCCCCTCGCCTCCAGTCCGTCCGAGGACGGCAAAAAGACAAAATCCACCAAGGAGTTCACCGCATGAGCAATCACCTTTTCGATGCAATCCGGGCAGCCGCCAATCCTGCTGCGCCCTTCATCGAAACCCTCGATGGCCGGTCCTGGACCTATCAGGACATGCTGGACCAGTCGGGGAAGCTTGCGGGCGTGCTGATCGAACTTGGCGTCGAGCCGGGCGACCGGGTGGCTGTGCAGGTGGAAAAGAGTGCCGAGGCGCTGATGCTCTATCTGGCCTGCGTGCGGGCAGGAGCTGTCTATCTGCCGCTGAACACGGCCTATACGCTGGCCGAGCTCGACTATTTCATCTCCGATGCCGAGCCGCGCCTTGTCGTCTGTGCGCCGAAGGCGCGAGGCGGGCTTGAGCCGGTGGCTGCGAAATATGGCGCCCGTGTCGAGACGCTGGATGATGCCGGTGGTGGCAGCCTGATGGACAAGACTGCCGGCAGGCCCGCAGACTTTGCCAATGTCCAGCGCGGCCCGGATGATCTGGCAGCCATTCTCTACACCTCCGGCACCACCGGCCGGTCGAAGGGGGCGATGCTCTCGCACGACAACCTTCTGTCCAACGCCGCGACCTTGCGCGAATACTGGCGTTTCACCAGCCAGGACCGGCTGATCCATGCGCTGCCAATCTTCCATACGCACGGCCTTTTCGTTGCCTCCAACGTGATCATGCTGTCGGGCGCTTCCATGTATTTCCTCAGCAAGTTCGATCCTGAGGAGGTGCTGCGGCTGATGCAGTCGGCCAGCGTGCTGATGGGCGTGCCGACATTCTATGTCCGGCTGCTGCAGAGCGAGGGCCTGACGAAGGAGGCAACGGCGCACATGCGTCTGTTCATCTCCGGCTCGGCGCCGCTGCTGGCCGATACGCACCGCCAGTTCGAGGAAGCAACCGGCCACCGTATCCTTGAGCGCTACGGCATGACCGAGACGAACATGAACACCTCGAACCCATATGAGGGCGAGCGCGTGGCTGGCACCGTCGGCTTCCCGCTGCCCGGCGTGTCGCTTCGCGTCACCGATCCGGAGACGGGCGTGCCAGTGGCTGATGGCGAGACGGGCATGATCGAGGTGAAGGGGCCGAACGTGTTCCAGGGCTACTGGCGTATGCCCGAGAAGACAAAGGCCGAGTTCCGCGAAGATGGCTTCTTCATCACCGGTGATCTCGGCAAGGTGGACGAGCGCGGCTATGTCCACATCGTCGGGCGCGGCAAGGATCTCGTGATTTCCGGTGGTTACAATATCTATCCCAAGGAAGTCGAAACCGAGATCGACCAGTTGGCCGGTGTCGTGGAGAGCGCCGTCATCGGCGTGGCGCATCCCGATTTCGGCGAGGGCGTCACCGCCATCGTCGTGCGACAGAAGGGGGCAAACCTTGCTGAAGCCGATGTACTGGCGAGCCTCAAGGACCGGCTGGCCCGCTACAAGCAGCCCAAACGGGTGATCTTTGTGGAGGAACTGCCGCGCAACACCATGGGCAAGGTTCAGAAGAACGTGCTGCGCGACACCTATGCCGGACTGTACCAGTCCTGACACACAGACATGAGATTGTCCCCGGCCTCAAGATGATTTGCCTGAGGCCGGGACCGGCGTGGTATTGCAGTCCGGTGTCAATGGATGGACGTAGATGGGCCGGACCAGTCATTCGCTTCTTGCTGCCGCCATGGCAGCTTGTTTCGCATTTCCTCTCGCAGCAGAACAGGCGCAGGCCCGTGTGACGGGCTTCACCATTGTCTCCCAGCGTCCGGTCTTTGAAGGCCGGACATTTGGCACCGTGGGCCCCTATGAGCGCATCGACGCCATCGCCGAATTCGCCGTCGATCCGGACGAACCGCGTCTTGATGCCATCGTTGGTGTCGATGATGCGCCGGTGAATGCGGAAGGCGATGTGGAGTTTTCTGCGAATGTCACCATTCTGAAACCAGTTGATCCGGCGCGTGCATCCGGGCTGCTGTTCTACGAGATCGCCAATCGTGGCCGCAGCATCAGCCCGATTCTCCTGAATCTTGCACCGGGCGCCTCCGTGCCGGACAAGGCGGCGGATGCTGGCGATGGCTTCCAGATGCTGCGCGGTGACACCATTGTCTGGTCAGGCTGGCAAAACGATGTCGCGCCCGGTCTGTTCCGCCTCAGTCTGCCGGTTCTGGAAGGCAAGACCGGGCTGGCACGCGACCAGTTCATCTTCGACCGCCTCGAAGACACGAACACGCTCAAGCTGAGCTATCCGCTGCAAAACCTTGATCCATCGAACGTTCGTGTCACTGTGCAGGCAGGGCCCGATGCACCGGCCGTGCCGCTGCCCTTCGTGATCGACAACGAGAGCCAGATCACCATCACCCGCAGCAAGGACCATGATGCAGGCGCCATCCATGAGGTGGTTTACACGGCGAAGAATCCGGTCCCTGCCGGGCTCGGTTTTGCCGCCGTCAGCGACCTCAATTCCTTCCTGCGCGGCCTGCCGGGGCATGAGGCGATGCCGCCTTTGACGAACATCCGCCATACGGTCGCCATGGGCATTTCCCAGTCCGGCCGGTTTCTGCGGGATTTCCTCTACCACGGCTTCAACGCCGATGGCCTCGGGAGAAAGGTATTCGACGGGGCGATGGTGCATGTGGCCGGATCACGCAAGCTCTTCCTGAACTATCCCTTCTCGCAGCCGGGCCGCTACTCCCGTCAGCATGAGGAGCATGATTATCCGGGCGACCAGTTCCCCTTCAGCTATGCGATGAGCACGGACCCGCTGACGAGCCGCTCCGATTCGGTTCTTGCGCGCTGCGAGGCCAGCAACACTTGCCCCAAGCTGATGCATTCCGACAGTTCCACGGAATTCTGGCAGGCGCGTTCGGCGCTGATTAGTCTTGGGCCGGATGGCTCGCCCCTGACCATGCCGGAGAATGTCCGGCTCTACGGCCTTGCCAGTGTGCCGCATCTCAACACCTGGACGGCCCGGCCAACGGAAAACGCAAGCTGCCTGTTTGCCTTCAATCCTTTGAGTCCTGCACCAGTGATGCGGGCGCTCTATGATGCCATGGCAAAGTGGGTCGAGGGCAGCGGGATGCCGCCGGAAAGCCGGTTCCCGGGCCTCGCGGACGGCACGCTTGTGCCCCATGACGGGTTCACCATGCCGCTGATTGCCGGTGTGCATCTGAAGCCGCCCTATAATGTGGTCCGGGTGGAAAACCACACGGCCGTTCCCCCGCTGCATGGGGCGGCCTATCCGGCCTTTGTTCCGGCGGTGGATCAGGATGGCCTGGAAACGGGTGGCATCCGCCTGCCGGCTGCCGCCGCACCGGCAGCCACCTATCTGGGCTGGAACCTGCGCCGCGAGGGTTATGCGGAAGGCGCACTTTGCGGTCTTGCAGGGGCCTACATTCCTTTTCCGCGCAACGCCCTCGCCGAAGACGGACGAAAGCCTTTCGCTCAACGCTACGAAAGCAGGCAGGCCTATCTGGCGGCCGTCGAAGGGGCCGCGAAGGACCTGATCAAGGCCGGTTACATGCTGGAGGCCGACATGCGGCTGGTGGTTGAAAGAGCTGCCGAAGACGCCGCCGCTCTGCCTTGAGCCGTCCCCGGCACTCTGCCGCCTATCCCATATGCCGTTCCAGCACCATGTGGGTGGTGAGGCCTGAAACGAGAGGAAGTGCGTCGATGGTGGCGCGGATGGCTTCGATCCCGGCCATATCCGGTGCCTGCGCAAAGATGATGAGATCTATGGGACCGGCAAGCGCGTGGATTTTGCGGATGCCGGGGATCTTTTCCAGATACGGCATCAGCTTGGCGCAGCTGCCGCCCGGCGCATGGGTGACGAGGAAATGGGCTGCTACCTTGCCCGTATTCTCAGCCGGTTCGACCGTTGTAAAGCCGGTTATGACGCCGCTGCGCAGCAGCCGGTTCAGCCGTTCCTGCGTGGCGCTGCGGGACAGGCCTATGTCTCGCGCCAGCGCGACGAGCGGGCGCCGGGCATCGCGGCGGAGTGTGGTCAGAAGCAGCTGATCCTTCTCATCCATGGCCTTCATGATCCTCCACGCCCAGACCGGCATAATGCCGGTCATATCCGGCGTCTTGCCGGGGTGCAACCGGCAGCGCTCCGCGCGATAGAAGCGGCAACACTTCTGAGGTTCCTGACGGAGATCCCCCGGCCATGCTGCCACTCACCGAAAAGACCGTGCTTCTGCCTGTCGATATGCAGGCCGCCTTCGATAGCGCGCCCTGGCCGCCGCGCTGGAATGTGAATGCCGGCAGCAACGGGCTGGCGTTACTGGACCTGTGGCGCAGGCTAGGCCTGCCCATCATCCACGTGCGGCATGATTCCGCCGAGCCGGGCTCGACGCTGCGCCCCGGCCTGCCCGGAAACCAGTTCCGGCCTGGCTTCGCGCCTAAGGACGGCGAGCAGCTTGTGGTGAAGAGCGTGAACTCGGCCTTCATCGGCACGGATCTGGATCTGCGCCTGCGCCGTCTTGGAGCTGAGGATGTGGTGGTCTTCGGCATTTCCACCGACATGTGCGTCTCAACAACGATCCGCACAGGTGCGAATTTCGGATGGCGCATGACGCTGGTCGAAGATGCCTGCGACTGTTTTGATCTGCCAGGAGGGGACGGGACGGTCATTCCCGCACGAACTGTTCATGACGTCCACAGAGCCACGCTCGGCTTCGAGTTCTGCAAGGTCGTGAAGACGGCGGAACTGGTTGGTTCGGCGAGCTGAAGCTGGGGCGCTTCGAATTGCGGATCAGGGGCTGAAAGCCCACCCATAGTCCCTGTCTGCAAGCGCATCACCGGTTCGCCAACGTGATCCGGTGATGCGCAGTCCTTCGGGCGGCGAGCCCCCTGGGGGCTTGCCGCCTTTGCGTTCACTTCACCTCGGTCACGAACTGATCACGCGGGCGGCGCACTTTCTTCAGGTTTGCCAGCCAGTCATTGGCCGCATCCCGGTAGCCCAGCGGCAGAATGGTGACAGACCGCAGGCCCTTGGCGCGCAGGCCAAGAATCTCATCAAGCTTGTCTGCGTCAAAGCCCTCCATCGGCGTGGAATCAACGCCTTCGAAGGCCGCTGCGGCCAGGGCGATGCCGAAGGCGATATAGGCCTGACGGGCAGCGTGCTGATAGTTGGTCTCGGCATCGCGCGGTACATAGGTGTTGAGCAGCATCTGCCGGTAGTTTTCCCAGCCTTCGTTTGTGAAGCCGCGCTCCTCGTTGACGAGGTCGAACATCATGTTGATGCGGTCTGCGGTGTAGTTGTCCCAGGCCGCAAACACGAGCAGGTGCGAGCCTTCGGTCACTTGAGCCTGATTCCAGGCGATCTCCTGGATCCGGGCGCGGACTTCCGGATTCGTCACGACGATGACCTCAAACGGCTGCAGGCCGCTGGAGGTGGGCGCAAGGCGGGCTGCTTCCAGAATGCGCTCAACCTTGTCTTCGGAAACCGTCTTCGACGGGTCCATCTTCTTGGTCGCATAGCGCCAGTTCAGCTTTTCAATCAGCATGGTATGGCCTTTCAGGCAGGAAATTCGCGGCCAGGGGAGGGGGAAGAAGCAGGCCGCGCAAGATAGCTGTCTGCGCCTAGATAAACCTTCCTGGCCCCGCTTCAAGACACCGGCCGGTCACTATCTATTCTGGTTCAGCGTTTGGTAAGCGGCTCTGGCGGGCCGGAGAATTCCAGCCCGAGTTCCGTGTCTGTGCGCCAGACTACGCGTGCGGGGCGCCTGATATGTTCGCTGTCGATGTAAAGCAGCAGCTCGTCCGGAATGAGGTGGGTGTTATCGACCTTCACCATCACGCCACCCTCTGACTGATTACGGATCGTGCAGTCGAAAACCCGGTCAAGATTGCCGAAGACCAATCTGGCCGATTTGAGCGCCCGCCGCCGCGGGCCGCTGCGCCTTTCCTCGTTCATAAAGGTACTCCCAGCCAATGCCGTTTGTTGGATGCTTGTATCTACTTGTTATATTTCAAGAATATTTCATTCGTTTCGCATTGGAAAGGACAGTCTGCGATTTTGATGAATGACGTAAGGTGAGATAAGAACTTGCGAATGTCTGATTGGTGCTCGTATGCGTGTTTCCCGGTAGGTTTTGCTCCCGCCATTTAAGCTGCCGGACGGGGTGTGATTCCAGATCCGGCGCACTTCAAAAAGCCGTCTTGGCCTGATCTCGCCTCACTTGCGCCATCAAACCATTGAAAAGAGCCGGAGACAGGCGTTTGCCACGGCGCCGGTGACACTGTAATGTGGCGCCGCCTTGCGCGGGGTGTAAGGCTTCACATACAAGTCCAGAAGTTTGCAGGAAGCTCGAACGCATGTCCGACATTTTCCGGGAAGTCGACGAAGATATCCGTCACGAAAAATTCCGTCGCCTTTGGGACCGTCTCGGCGTTTGGGTGATTATCCTGGCAGTCGCAATTGTGGCCGGAACGGCCGGATACCGCGGCTGGCTGTACTGGCAGGGTCAGCAGTCGATGAAGGCCGGTGATGCCTATATCGAGGCCGTGCGGCTGGCGCAGGACGGCAAGGCTGAGGAGGCGGAAGCCGCCTTTGCCGCCATGGGGTCTGCCACCGGCGGATATCCGGTGCTTGCGAAGTTCCGCCTTGCGGAAAGCCTTGCAGCCTCCGGCAAGGCGGAGGAGGCAGTCGCTGCCTACGACTCGCTGGCAGCCGATTCGTCCGTTGATCCCGTTCTGCAGGGGCTCGCCGCTGTGCGCTCAGGCTACATCGCCCTGGATACCGCTGATTTTGCCGCGTTGAAGGCGCGGCTGGAGCCTCTGACTGCCGAAAACAACTCCTGGCGCTTCGCGGCCCGTGAAATCCTTGCCTTTGCGGCCTGGAGCGCAGGCGACATGGCGGCTGCCACCGAATATGCCAGCCAGATTACGGACGATGCCGCTGCACCGCGCGAAATCGGGGCGCGTGTTTCCATTCTGACCAAAGTTATCCGCGGCACTCAGCCCAGCATTGCCGACAAGGGAGAGACGAACTGATGTTGCGTATGACAAAGCCCTCCCGGCAGCTTGCCAGCGCTTTCCTGGCCGCCACACTTCTCGCGGGCTGCTCTTCGGTGTCTGAATACACCGATGCCATCAATCCGTTTGCCACCAAGCAGAAGATTCTCCCTGGTGACCGTCAGCCGCTGTTCGAGGGCGCGGACCCGCTGGAACAGACCACAAACCGCTCCGCCAGCATTGGATCGGCTACAGGTGGTCAGGACTGGCCGCAGGCAGGCGGCAATGAAAGCAATGACCCGGGCAATGTTGCCGTGTCCATCAGCGGCCAGCAGGCCTGGCGCGCTTCGATCGGCAGTTCCGGAGGTGGTCTGACGTCTTCAGGCATGCGTACGGCAGCAAGGCCGGTGGCCTCTGGCGGGCGTCTGTTCGTCTACAAGCCCACAGGTGAGGTGATCGCCATGAGCACGGGCGGCGCCCGGGCCTGGACGAAGAGCCTTCGCCCCGAGGATGAAAGCGATGTGGCTGCAGGCGGCGGCGTCGCCGTCGCTGGCGGACGCGTTTTCGCCGCAACCGGCTACCGCAAGCTGGCCGCCCTTGATGCTGGCTCGGGTCAGGAACTGTGGTCGGTTGATCTCAGCGCTCCGGCACGCGGTGCGCCGGCTGCAGGTAGCGGCTATGTCTTTGTCGTGACCCAGACCAACGAGGTCTATGCAGTCAAGCAGGACGATGGCACTGTGGCCTGGACCTATTCGGGCGTGCAGGAAAATGCCGGATTGCTGACTGCTGCCTCTCCGGCTGTGTCCGGCGGAACTGTGGTGGTGCCGTTCTCCTCCGGCGAAATCATGGCCTTTGATATCAAGAAGGGTGAGCCGATCTGGGCCGAGGGCGTGTCGCGCGCCTTCCGCACGCTGGCGGTGTCCACGCTGACAGACGTTGCCGCGAGCCCGGTCGTCTCCGGCGGCACTGTCTATGCCACGGGCGTCGGCGGCAAGATCGTTGCAGCCTCTCTCAAGACGGGCGAGCGCCTGTGGGAGCAGAATGCCGGATCGGTGCACACGCCGGTCGTCTCCGGTAATGCCATTTTCATGGTAACGCTGGATGATAAGATGGTTGCTCTTGACCGCAAGACCGGTGACCCCTTATGGCGGGCAGATCTGCCGCAGCTAGATAACAAGAAGAAGCGGCGCAACTGGGCGGGCCCGGTGCTGGCCAACGGCACATTGGTGGCCTTCTCCAACGATGGCCGCATTGCCCTTGTGGACGCTGCCAGCGGCCAGATCCAGAGCGTGCGTGACATTTCGGCCAAGGTCTTCGTGACCCCGATTGTTGCCGGCGGCCGGATCGTGGTGCTGGAAGGTGACAGCGGCATCGCCGGATTCAACTGATAGATGGGCCGCAGGGATTGCGGCCTGAGGAGTAAGGGGCTTGGGCGCTACCGTAGCCATCATTGGCCGTCCGAATGTGGGCAAATCGACGCTGTTCAACCGGCTGGTCGGCAAGCGCCTGGCGCTTGTCGATGATACGCCGGGCGTCACCCGCGACCGGCGGCCGGGCGAGGCGCGCCTGGGCGACCTGCGCTTCACCATCATCGACACCGCAGGCCTCGAGGACGCGGACGCAACGAGCCTGGAAGGCCGTATGCGCGCCCAGACCGAGGAAGCCATCGCGGAAGCTGATGTCGTTCTGTTCGTCATCGATGCCCGGGCAGGCGTAACGCCGCTCGATGCGCATTTTGCCGCCGTTGCCCGCAAGAGCGAGACGCCGGTGATCCTGCTGGCCAACAAGGCAGAGGGCCGGGCAGGCGAGGGCGGTCTCTATGAGGCGTTCTCGCTGGGTCTTGGCGAGCCTGTGGCCATCTCTGCCGAGCATGGCGAAGGTCTTGCCGGTCTCTACGAGGCACTGCTTCCCTATGTGGAGCAGGTCGAGGAAGAAGAGCAAGCGGCCAAGGACGAGGCAGACTTTTCCGTCGAGCTGGACGAGGATGGCAATCCGCTTCTGCCGGAAGCTGCCCCTGCGGGCACCAGCGAGCGCCCGCTGCGGGTGGCCATCGTCGGGCGTCCGAATGCGGGCAAGTCGACGCTGATCAACCGGATGCTGGGCGAAGAGCGCATGCTGACCGGGCCGGAAGCCGGCATCACGCGCGATTCCATCTCCGTCGACTGGCTGTGGCGCGAACGCCATCTGAAGCTGTTCGACACCGCTGGTATCCGCCGCAAGGCGCGTGTGCAGGAGAAGCTGGAGAAGCTCTCCGTTGCCGATGCTCTGCGCGCCATCAAGTTTGCCGAAGTGGTTGTTGTGGCCCTGGACGCGACCAATTCCTTCGAGAAGCAGGATCTGCAGATCATCGATCTGGTGGCCCGTGAAGGCCGCGCGCTGGTGATTGCCGTCAACAAGTGGGACCTGATCGAGGACCGGGAAGCGGCCTGGGCTGCCATCAAGGACGCGCAGGACCGCTATCTCAACCAGATCCGCAACGTCCAGATCGTCACCATGTCTGGCCTGCAGGGGCAGGGCATCGACCGGCTGATGGAAGCTGTGTTCAACGCCTATGAGGTCTGGAACACCCGCGTCTCGACTTCGCGCCTCAACCGCTGGCTTTTGAAGATCCTCACTCACCATCCGCCCCCGGCCGTGCAGGGGCGCCGCGTCAAGCTGCGCTACATGACGCAGGCCAAGACCCGTCCGCCGCATTTTGTCGTGTTCTGCTCGCGCCCCGAAGAGCTGCCGGAAAGCTACACCCGGTATCTCGTAAACGGCCTGCGCCAGACATTCGACATGCCGGGGACGCCGATCCGTCTCAGCTACCGCAAGGGCGAAAATCCCTATGCGGGCAAGAAAAAGAAAACCCGCTAGGCCGTGGCAAGGGCCCTTGCGAGGCCGGGGCATCCGCTCCGGCCTTTTCTGTGAGCTTTCCTTTCCCGCCGGGGCGCCTCAGCCCCGCACACCATCTGCAACCGAATGACATGGGGACCGCGATGACAACGACGCAACGCATGGAGTTTGCCGTTGGCCTCGCCCGCCGCGCAGGCGCGCTTGGCCTTGACTATTTCCGCAAGCTGGAAACGCTGACCATCATCAACAAGGGCCATCAGGACCTCGTGACGGAAGCCGACCGCAATGTGGAGACGCTGGTGCGCGACGAGATCGCGGCCGTCTTTCCGGACGATGGTATTGTCGGTGAGGAGCATGGCCGTGTGGAAGGCTCGTCCGGCTACACCTGGGTGATTGATCCGATCGATGGCACGGCGAATTTCGTCGCCGGCATCCCGCAGTGGTGTGTCATCATTGCCTGCGTTCACAACGGTGAGACCGTTATCGGCGTCATTCATGATCCGGTATCGGGCGATATGTTTGCCGCTGAGCGCGGCAAGGGGCTGACGGTCAATGGCCGGCCGGCCCGGGTGTCTGCCAGCACCAGCCTCAAGACCGGCTCGGCCGGTGTCGGTTTCAGCGGCCGCAACAAGGTCTGCGGCGCGGTGCAGCTGATCGATGCGCTGGTTGACCGGGGCGGCGTCTTTTTCCGCAATGCTTCCGGCGGGCTGATGCTGGCCTATGTGGCCGCTGGCCGCCTCATTGCCTATGGCGAGTCCAAGATGAACGTCTGGGACTGCCTCGCCGGTCTCCTGATGATCGAGGAAGGCGGCGGCAAGGTCACCGGCTTTGATGTGGATGCGTCCATCAGCACAGGCGTGCGCGTCATCACCGCTTGCCCGGGTGTCTACGACGAATGGTCTGGCATGTGTGAAGCGGTCTTCCCGCCGCTGGCAGCCCACTGAGAAGCCTGAATGCAAAAAGGCCGGAGCGATGCTCCGGCCTTTTCACTTTATTCCAATCTCTTACGACGCGACCTGTACAAAGTCCTTGAAGCTGCGCGAGGGATGGTCGTAGAGGCGGCCGCCGTCCGTGAAGCTGGGCAGCGTCATTGGGATGATCGCCTTGGCCACGTCTTCGGGATGCGGCAGGGTCGCGGGATCTTCGCCGGGCATGGCCTGCGCGCGCATGGACGTGCGCACAGGGCCCGGATTGACGAGGCTGATCTGCAGCGGCGTCTGGCGCGTCTCGGCGATGTAGGTGCGCACCAGAGCTTCCAGCGCGGCCTTGGAGACCGAGTAGGGGCCCCAATAAGCCTTGCACTTGTGGGCAGCGCCTGAGGACAGGAACACGGCGCGTCCGGCATCGGACTGGCGCAGCAGCGGGTCCAGCGAGCGGATCAGGCGCCAGTTGGCGGTGACATTTGCCGCCATCACCTTGTCCCAGGTCTTGATGTCCACATGGCCGAGCGGCGACAGGGTGCCAAGCACGCCCGCATTGCCCACCAGAATGTCCAGCTTCTTCCACCGCTCGAAAATGGCGGCGCCCAGACGGTCCAGCGCGTCATAGTCGGTGACGTCGAGGGGCACGAGGGTCGTCTGGCCGCCTGCGGCCTTGATCTCGTCGTCCAGCTCTTCGAGGCCGCCCACGGTGCGGGCAACGGCGACGACATGGGCACCAAGGCGTCCCAGCTCACGTGCGATGAAATAGCCGATGCCGCGCGAGGCGCCGGTGACGACCGCAATGCGGCCGTCGAGGATCTTGTCAGTCATTGTGCCTTATCCAACTT
Source organism: Pannonibacter anstelovis (assembly GCF_036881715.1). Lineage (NCBI taxonomy): Bacteria > Pseudomonadati > Pseudomonadota > Alphaproteobacteria > Hyphomicrobiales > Stappiaceae > Pannonibacter > Pannonibacter anstelovis. The sequence continues at coordinate 439,597 of NZ_JBAKBF010000001.1, read as the reverse complement.
CCACCAGACGCGGCGGCTTACGGAATTCCACGTCATCCGACAGGTCCGTCAGCGGCGTCGGATAGTCGCCAGTGAAGCAGTGGTCGGTGAACTGCGGGTTCTCGTTGTCACGGCCCTCAAGCCCCATGGCCTTGTAGATGCCTTCAATCGAGAGGAAGGCGAGGCTGTCGGCGCCGATAAAGGCGCGCATCTCTTCCAGGTTGTAGCGGGCGGCCAGCAGCTTTTCGCGCACCGGCGTGTCGATGCCGTAATAGTCGGAGTAGCGGATCGGCGGGCTGGCTAGGCGGAAATGCACTTCGCGCGCACCTGCATCGCGGATCATCTGCACGATCTTCAGCGAGGTGGTGCCGCGCACGAGGCTGTCATCGATAAGGATGACACGCTTGCCCTCGATCTGCGCCCGGTTGGCCGAATGCTTCAGCTTGACGCCGAGGGTGCGGATCGACTGGGTAGGTTCGATGAAGGTGCGGCCCACATAGTGGTTGCGGATGATGCCCAGCTCGAAGGGAACGCCCGATTCCTGGCTGTAGCCGATGGCGGCGGGAACGCCGCTGTCCGGCACCGGAACCACCACATCGGCATCCACATGGCTCTCGCGGGCCAGCTGCGCGCCCATCTGGCGGCGCACGTCATAGACCGAGCGGCCGCCGACAACGGAGTCGGGCCGGGCAAAATAGACGTACTCGAAGATGCAGGGGCGGGCCGGGCGGCGGCCGAAGGGGAAATAGCTTTCGATGCCGCCGGAGGTGCAGACGATCACCTCGCCGTTCTCGATCTCGCGGATGAACTTGGCGCCGATGATGTCGAGCGCGCAGGTCTCTGAGGCGAGGATCGGGGCACCGTTGAGGTCACCCAGCACCAGCGGGCGGATGCCCAGCGGGTCGCGGGCGCCGATCAGCTTCTTGCGGGTGAGGGCGACCAGCGAATAGGCGCCTTCCATCTGCTTGATCGCCTCGATGAAGCGGTCTACGATCTTCGGCTGGCGGCTGCGGGCGACGAGCTGCAGCACCACTTCGGAATCCGACGTGGACTGGCAGATGGCCCCGTCGCGGATCAGCTGGCGGCGCAGCGTCAGGCCATTGGTGAAGTTACCGTTGTGGCAGATGGCAAAGCCGCCGCCGTCCAGCTCGGCAAACAGCGGCTGCACGTTGCGCAGCGCCGGTTCGCCGGTGGTGGAGTAGCGCACGTGGCCAACGGCGGCAGAGCCTGCGAGGCGCTTGATCGTCTCGGCGCTGGAGAAGTGATCGCCGACGAGGCCGAGGTGGCGCTCGGAACGGAACTGTTCGTTATCGTCATAGGTGACGATGCCGGCTGCTTCCTGTCCGCGATGCTGCAGGGCATGCAGGCCAAGGGCGGTCAGCGCGGCCGCATCCTCATGCCCCAAAACGCCGAACACGCCGCATTCTTCACGCAGCGTGTCCCCGTAGATGTCGTCCGTATCATCGGAACGGAACTGTTTCCCTGCGCCCTGGAAGTCGGTCAGACCGGACATGGCGAAGCTCCTTGAGAGGTTGTGCGGCCAGCGTGCTGGCAAAAAGATCAGTTTCCGGTGCCGCTGGTCGTCAGCTGGTCGATGCCCTGACGTTCTGCGGCGCTATAGCCGGTGTTTTCGTTCGAGCCCTGTGTCCCGGCCTGTGCTGGGGGCTCATCGGCATTGCTGCGGCTGGAGCGCTTGAGCTCCTGAAGCTTCTTTTCCGGGTCCTCCGGCAGCGCTGCCTGCAGCTGAAGGCCGATGGATGTCAGCAGGTCACGGGACTTGGCCTGAACCACCCACTGGGGCTGGCGCTCCGCCGGCACAAACCAATTGAAGAAGGCAAGGCCAACGACAACAAGCAGCATACCGCGTGCAGCGCCGAAAACGAAGCCGAGCGTGCGGTCCAGCGCGCCGATGCGGCTGTCCAGCACGAAGTCGGAAATGCGCATGGTGATGTAGCTGACGATGATCAGCGTCAGCAGGAACACACCCGCAATGGAAGCGCCGAGGGCGACATATTCATTGCTGATATACTGCTTGGCATATGGAAGCACGGATTCAAAAAGCAAGTAGGCTGCCGCTGCAGCCGCCACCCATGAGCCGATGGAGAGAACTTCACGGACAAAGCCGCGCACCATCGCCAGAACGGCGGAAATCAGCATGATGACGAGTAGAATTCCGTCGAGGAGCGTGATTGGCATCGTCCGGTTTTACCCTTGTAGCCCGCAGTCCCGGCTGCCGTTTGCGGCGCCATGCTGCTGTCAGTCGTTCCGCACATCCCGGGCCCCGCCGCCGGCCCGCCCGCTGCCCTTGGCAGCAATCTTGGCGATGAAGGCGCTCAGGTCCTGTATTCCTTCCGCGCTCAGTTCCGGTCCGGCCCCATCCTTGATGTTTCCAGCCGGGCAGATGGCGCGGTCAAAGCCGAGTTTCTGCGCTTCCTTAAGCCTTGCCTGTCCCTGGGCCACCGGTCTGACGGCGCCCGAGAGGCTGACCTCGCCGAAATAGACGCAATTCACCGGCAGGGCAAGCCCGCTGAGTGAAGAGACCAGTGCAGCAGCTACCGCAAGGTCTGCACCCGGCTCATTGATCCTGAGGCCGCCGGCCACATTCAGATAGACATCGTGCTGCGAAAAGCGTACCCCGCAGCGCGCTTCCAGCACCGCCAGGATCATCGACAGGCGGGCGCTGTCCCAGCCGATCACGGCACGGCGGGGCGTGCCAAGCGGCGAGGGGGCGACGAGCGCCTGAATTTCAATGAGCAGCGGGCGGGAGCCCTCCAGCCCGGCAAAGACCACTGACCCCGGTGCATTGGACGAGCGTTCTCCAAGGAAAAGCGCTGACGGATTGGCCACTTCCTGCAGGCCCGCGCCTGTCATCTCGAACACGCCGATTTCGTCCGTAGCGCCAAAGCGGTTCTTTACCGAGCGCAGGATGCGGTACTGATGCGCGCCGTCACCTTCGAAATAGAGCACTGCGTCGACCATGTGCTCCACCACACGCGGGCCTGCGATCTGGCCATCCTTGGTGACATGGCCGACAAGCACCATGGCGGTGCCGGATTTCTTGGCATAGCGGACCATGGCCTGCGCCGAGGCGCGCACCTGGGTGACCGTGCCGGGAGGCGAATCCGCCAGCTCCGTCCACAGCGTCTGGACGGAATCGAGGATGAGCAGGGCAGGGGGAGGGCCAGCTTCCAGCGTTGCGAGAATGTCCTCGACACTGGTTTCCGAGGCAAGCGCCACGGGCGCATTGGCAAGGCCGAGGCGTTCGGCACGCAACCGCACCTGATCAATCGCCTCTTCGCCTGAAATATAGACCGAGCGCAGGCCCTTGTTGGCGAGCGCTGCCGAAGCCTGAATGAGCAGTGTGGATTTGCCGATGCCCGGATCACCGCCAACGAGCAGGGCGGAGCCCTTGACGAAGCCGCCGCCGGTGACCCGGTCCAGTTCCTTGATGCCGCTCTGGAAGCGCGGGGCTTCCTTGGCCTCGCCCGAAAGACCGACCAGCGGCACGACGCGGCCACGGGTGATCTTGCCCTTGGACGGGCCGCCGCCGACGCCGCTGCCTTCGGCCTCCTCGACGATGGTGTTCCACTCGCCGCAGGATTCGCAGCGGCCGGTCCATTTGCCTGTGATCGCGCCACAGGCCTGGCACACAAAGGATGAGCTGCGGCGGGCCATGTCAGTCTCCGGTCGTCCCGCTGTCCAGCGGGCCATAAACACGCTCGTGGCGCCGGCCAAGGCCTGTCAGCAGTTCATAATCAATGGTTCCGGCCGCCGATGCCGCCGCCTGAAGGCTGGCGTTAGGGCCCAGAAGTTCCACATAGGCGCCCCGGCGCAGCTTGTCTGCCGGAACATCGGTGGCATCCACAGCCAGCATGTCCATGGAGATCCGGCCAAACAGAGGCAAGGGGTGCCCATCAACCCAGGCCGATGCGCCTGGTTTTCCGTCTGCACTGCCTGCGCCCCTGAGAAATCCGTCGCCATAGCCGCAGGAAATCATGGCAATGCGGCTGTCACGCTCTGCTGTTCGCGCAAGGCCATAGCCGACGCCTTCACCAGCCGGAACCTTGCGGACCTGCAGCACACGGGCCTCAAGGCGGACCACTGTCTCCAGCTTCATGGGCGGATGGTCGATGATCTGGCCGCCGTAGAGCGCAATACCTGGGCGCACCAGATCGAAATGGAACTCCGGCCCCAGAAACACGCCCGCCGAATTGGCCAGCGAGCGCGGCACGCCGGGGAAATACGCGCTCATCGCCTCGAAGGCGGCAAGTTGCGCCTTGTTCATCGGATGTGCAGGCTCGGCTGCGCAGGCAAGGTGGCTCATCAGCAGGGACGGGGTGAAAGCTTCAAGCAGCAGCTGGTCCGCCGCCAGCCGTTCGCATTCGGGAGCGTTGAGGCCGAGCCGGTTCATGCCGGTGTTGATGTGGATGGCCGCTTCCAGCTTCACCTTGCGCTCACGGCAGAACAGCGCCCATTCCTCGATCTCCGGCAGCGATCCAAGGACTGGCCGAAGCCTTGCCTCGGTCAGAAGGGGAGCAGCACCGGGGAACAGGCCGTTGAGGATGTATATGACGGCACCGGGCGCTGCCTGACGGGCAGTGACGCCTTCCTGCGGCGTTGCCACGAAAAAGGCGGAGCAGCCCGCTTCTGCAAGGTGCTTCACTGTTACGGCAAGGCCGCAGCCATAGGCATCGGCCTTCACGGCGGCAGCACACTGGGTGCCGGGCATGAGCTGGTCCTTCACACGGCGCCAGTTGCGCGCGATGGCGAGCGGATCGATCGTCAGACGGCTGCCGGCCGGGATTACGGTTTGCCCGTGGCTGGAGCTTGTCATGCTCTGCGGGTCCTGTGTCATGAAGCCAAAAGCAAGGCAGAGCCCGCACGCAGAGGCTTCCGTGCGGGCCACCGAATCGGCACCTTGCCCAAATCTTCGGGCATCATAGACTGGTCTGGACGGGTTACTCCATCCGCTCGGGCATATAGTCTTCCTGCGCCAGATCCGAGAAGCGAGTGAACTCGCCCTGGAAGTGCAGCTGGGCCGTGCCGGTGGGGCCGTGACGCTGCTTGGCGATGATGACTTCCGCCTTGCCCTTGACGCGCTCGAACTTGTCCACCCAGGCCTCATATTCGGGCGTGCCTTCCTCAGGCATGGTCTTGGACAGGTAATATTCCTCGCGGAACACAAAGAGCACCACGTCGGCGTCCTGCTCGATGGAGCCCGATTCGCGCAGATCTGACAGCTGCGGGCGCTTGTCTTCGCGCGATTCCACCTGACGGGAGAGCTGTGACAGCGCGATGATGGGAACGTTCAGCTCCTTCGCCAGCGCCTTCAGGCCCGTGGTGATTTCGGTGATTTCCTGCACGCGGTTGCCGCTGTTCTTGGACGAGCCGGAGAGCAGCTGAATATAGTCGACGATGAGCAGGTCGAGGCCGCGCTGGCGCTTGAGGCGGCGGGCGCGGGCCACCAGCGAGGCGATGGAGATGCCACCGGTCTGGTCCACGTAAAGCGGCACGGTCTGCATATGCTGGGCAGCGGCGGCTAGTTTCTCGAAATCGGCCTCGGAAATGTCACCGCGGCGGATTTTCGAGGAGGAAATCTCGGTCTGCTCGGAAATGATACGGGTGGCCAGCTGCTCGGCCGACATTTCCAGCGAGAAGAAGCCGACGACACCGCCATTCACCGTCTTCAGCGAGCCATCCGGCTGCTCTTCGGCCTGATAGGCCTGGGCAACGTTATAAGCGATATTGGTGACGAGCGAGGTCTTGCCCATGGCGGGACGGCCGGCGAGCACAATCAGATCCGAGTGCTGCAGGCCACCCATCAGCCGGTCAAGGTCAGTCAGCCCTGAGGAAATGCCCGACAGGGCGCCTTCGCGGTTATAGGCCGCATGGGCCATATGGATGGTTTCGGTCAGGGCATCGCCGAAGGTGATGAAGCCGCCTTCGCTGCGGCCGGTCTCCGCCAGTTCGAACAGGCGCCGTTCGGCGTCGTCGATCTGCTGGTTGGGCGGCATGTCGATGGGCGCGTCATAGGCGATGTTGACCATGTCCTCGCCAATGCGGATCAGGTTCCGCCGGACAGCGAGGTCATAGATGATGCGGCCATAGTCTTCCGCGTTGATGATCGAGGCGGCGTCGGCGGCAAGGCGCAGCAGATACTGCGTCGCGCTCAGATCAGCGATCTTGATGTCCGCAGGATAGAAGGTCTTGAGCGTGATGGGTGAGGCTGTCTTGCCAGCCCGGATCAGCTGGCCGATCTTCTCGTAAATGTCCTTGTGCGGCGGCAGAAAGAAGTGGTGCGGTTCCAGGAAGTCGGAGACACGGTAATAGGTCTCGTTGTTGACCAGAATCGCTCCCAGCAGCTGGCGCTCAGCCTCCGCGTTATGCGGAGCGACGCGCACGGTCTCGCTCGCCGTTTCGATCTTCTGGATAGTGCCCTTCATGTGGTCCCCCGGTCGCGGTCATATTTCGTTTACCGGGGTTAAGGGCGCAGGAAAAGGCCGCAGTTCAGGGGAGGCAATTATCCTCAGCCCGAGCAAGATCAACGGGGACAAGTCATCTCGCGCCTTGACTGGTGCATGTGGACAAGGGCTGGGGGCGGGTTGTGGATATCCTGCGGACATACCTGCCCGGAACAGCGCTCGTGCGTCTATAAAACAGGCAAAGAAAAAGGCGGCGCCCGGTAGGGCACCGCCTGATCTTGAGCCGGGCAAGCCGGGCCGGAGAGGATTACTCCTCGTCTTCGGCCTCGACTTCGCCTTCTTCGGCTTCGTCTTCTTCGAACTCGAAGCTGTCCTGCTCGCGCTGGCTCAGATCTTCACCGGCTGCCTGGCGCTCGGCTTCGTCAGCGGAACGGGCAACGTTGATGGTGATCGAGACTTCGACTTCCGGGTGCAGGGCGATGGCGACCGTGTGCAGGCCGATCGTCTTGATCGGCTCGGACAGGTGAACCTGGCTGCGGGAAACGCTGAAGCCGCCAGCGGTCGCCACGGAGGCGATGTCGCGGGTGGAGACGGAGCCGTAGAGCTGGCCGGTTTCGGCAGCCGAACGGATCACGATGAAGCTCTGGCCAGCCAGCTTTTCGCCAACGGCCTCGGCATCCTTGCGGCGCTCCAGGTTGCGGGCTTCCAGCTGAGCGCGCTCAGCTTCGAACTTTGCAAGGTTCGCCTTGTTGGCGCGCAGCGCCTTGCCCTGCGGCAGCAGGAAGTTACGGGCGTAACCGTCGCGCACGCGCACCTTGTCGCCCATCTGGCCAAGCTTGGCCACGCGTTCCAGAAGAATGACTTCCATAGGATTTCTCCAGTCGGTCTGTCCCGCCTCTCGGGCGGTTAGAAGCCGGTCTACAAACCCGCCGGCCCCAATCCGGGATGCCGGACCCTCAAGAGTCCGGCGCGGCCCGCAGCATGAAGCCGGCGGGCCGCGTCTTGATCAGATCAGGCGTGAGCCGTGATCTTAGCTGATGACGAAGGGCAGCAGCGACAGGATGCGGGCGCGCTTGATGGCGCGGGCCAGCTCACGCTGCTTCTTCGCGGAGACCGCGGTGATGCGGCTCGGAACGATCTTGCCACGCTCGGAAATGTAGCGCTGCAGCAGACGGATGTCCTTGTAGTCGATGACCGGAGCACCCTCGCCCGAGAACGGGCAGGTCTTGCGGCGGCGGAAGAACGGGCGGCGGGCCGGGATCTGTGCGATTTCAGGCATGTTCAATTACTCCGCATCTGCACGGCGGGGAGCGCGTTCGCTCCGCTCACCACGGGGCTCACGGGCCGGACGGTCGCTGCCGAACTTGTCGTCGCGGCGGCGGCGGTCATCACGGTCGCGCTTCTGCATCATGGCAGACGGCTCGTCATCGTGAGATTCGACCTTGAGCGTCATGAAACGCAGGATGTCTTCGTTGATGCCCATCTGACGCTCCATTTCCGCAACAGCTGCGTGCGGAGCTTCGATGTTCATCAGGGTGTAGTGGGCCTTGCGGTTCTTCTTGACCCGGTAAGCCAGCGCGCGCAGGCCCCAGTTCTCGATCTTGCCGACCTTGCCACCGTTGGCTTCGATCAGACCCTTGTACTGTTCAACGAGTTGCTCGACCTGCTGGGTCGAGATGTCCTGGCGCGCCAGGAACACGTGCTCATAAAGCGGCATGTGTGTCTTGCCTTTCTCTAGCGTCTATCCGGGAAAACCTGGCGCAAAGCCTCAACGTGCCTACGGAAAGGTACGTAAAGTCCTACGAGAGCGGAGACACGGGAAGACGGGAGTTTGACGCCCCTGATGCTTGCGCATCCTTCCGTTCAGCCACCAGCCAAGGTTCCGGATAGTGGCGCTGTATATAGAAGGCGCCCGCAAATGCAAGCGCAGACTGCATCAAATCACAGCCGGCGAATGGAGCGGAGCAGGGTGCCTGTTGGCCTCCCGTCAGCGTTTCAGCCTCATGCTGCGGGCAGTTTCCCACGGACTTTGGCCGCTTTCGCTGCGGTGCAGGGGGCATATGCTCTTGACACAGCCCTGTCTGCCAGACCATAGCGGCGGATCATTTTGCCGCAAGAGGGCGGCCGGAAGATATCGAATGGCAGGTTTCGCCGCCCTGATGTCCGGTCAGTCCCTTGCATCATGAGTTGAGGACAGCCGGCCGCTTGAGAGCCGGTGCCAAGCGACGGAGGCCGCGCGTTATGGGCGTTGCATTCATTTTCCCAGGTCAGGGCAGCCAGGCCGTGGGTATGGGCAAGGAACTGGCGGAAGGCTCCGCCGAGGCACGTGCCGTCTTTGCAGAAGTGGATGAGGCGCTCGGCGAAAAGCTCTCCGAGCTCATGTGGAATGGCCCCGAGGATCAGCTGACCCTCACGGCCAACGCTCAACCCGCGCTGATGGCCGTCAGCCTTGCTGCGCTGCGCGTGATGGAAGCACGCGGCATCGATCTCAAGGCCTCTGCGTCTTATGTCGCTGGTCATTCGCTCGGCGAATATTCTGCCCTTGCGGCTGCCGGGAGCCTGTCCATCGGTGATGCCGCCCGTCTGCTGCGCCTGCGTGGCCAGTCCATGCAGGCCGCCGTGCCGGTGGGTGTTGGTGCTATGGCGGCGCTCCTCGGGCTGGATTTCGACGTTGCCCGTGAAGTTGCGGCGGAAGCCAGCGCTCCGGGTGAGGTCTGCGAAGCTGCAAATGACAATGCGCCGGGGCAGGTTGTGGTCTCCGGCCACAAGGCCGCCGTTGAGCGGGCGCTTGAAATTGCCAAGACCAAGGGCGGGCGCCGCGCTGTGCTGCTGCCGGTGTCCGCGCCCTTCCATTGCTCTTTGATGCAGCCTGCAGCTGACGCCATGGCCGAAGCGCTGGCGGGTGTTACGATCCACGCGCCGAAGGTGCCGCTGGTTGCCAACGTGCTGGCGCGCCCGGTGACGGATCCGGCCGAAATCCGCAACCGTCTCGTAGAGCAGGTCACCGGCACTGTGCGCTGGCGCGAATCCATCGAGTGGCTGGCAGGCGAGGGGATTGACACTTTTGTCGAGATCGGCGCAGGCAAGGTTCTGACCGGCATGATCAAGCGCATTGCCAAGGATGCGGCCGGCCTTGCCGTCAATGCTCCGGGCGATGTGGATGCCGTGCTGGAGCGCCTGAACGGCTGAGGGGCGTTTAATGCTGGTGCCGCGCCTGAGTTAAGGTGCAGCGCCGCTGACGGGAAACTGAAAGGAAACCTAAGATGTTCAGCTTGACCAACAGGACGGCTCTCGTCACCGGAGCCACCGGCGGCATTGGTGAAGCCATTGCCCGTGCGCTGCATGCGCAGGGCGCGACCGTTACGCTGTCCGGTACCCGTGCCGAAAAGCTTGAAGCGCTGGCTGCCGATCTCAAGGAGCGGGTGCACGTTGTCCCCGCCAATCTGTCCGACCGCGCCGCTGTTGAGGCGCTGGTTCCGGCAGCGGAAGCTGCCATGGGCCAGATCGACATCCTGGTGAACAACGCCGGCATCACCCGCGACAACATCTTCATGCGCATGAAGGATGAAGAATGGGATCAGGTGCTGGAAGTGAATCTCACGTCCAACTTCCATATCTGCCGTTCGGCCATCAAGGGCATGATGAAGCGCCGCCACGGCCGCATCATCGGCATTGCCTCCGTGGTCGGCGTCACCGGCAATCCGGGCCAGGCCAACTATGCAGCGGCCAAGGCCGGCATGATCGGCATGTACAAGTCCATCGCCCGCGAGATCGCCAGCCGCAATGTCACGGTCAACACGATCGCGCCCGGTTTCATCGAAACCGCGATGACGGACGTGCTGAACGACAAGCAGAAGGAATCGATTCTCGGTTCCGTTCCGGCTGGCCGTCTGGGCACGGCTGCGGAAATTGCTGGTGCAGCTGTGTATCTTGCCAGCGACGAGGCAGCCTACATGACTGGCCAGACGCTGCATGTGAACGGCGGCATGGCCATGATTTGACTTTGGAATCCGTGTTTTGCGCCATTGGCGGAAAACGCGGGTCCACTCCAGGGGCGGCGGCTGGTCAAGCCTGATAAAGTGTGATACCTAGCCGCCGATTATTCTGGAAAGACTGATGGAATGGCTTGATTTCATAGGCCTTCCGTTGCTCTTGTCCGGGTAGCGCCCGCAAGCAGGCTGTGCAAAGACTGAGGTCCGGTTCATCCTGCAGCGTGTGTCCGGTTCGTAAAAACCACCGAGGTAAATAAAATGAGCGATATCGCGGAACGAGTTAAGAAGATCGTTATCGAGCACCTGGGCGTCGACGCCGAGAAGGTCGTTGTTGGTGCAAGCTTCATCGATGACCTCGGTGCGGACAGCCTCGACACCGTCGAGCTGGTGATGGCTTTCGAAGAAGAATTCGGCGTCGAGATCCCCGACGATGCAGCCGAGACGATCCTGACTGTCGGCGACGCAGTCAGCTTCCTCGAAAAGAACGCCGGTTAATCCCCGGTTATTCGTGACCTGTGGGGGGGAGCGGTGACGCTTCCGCCCGGAACATGTGCGGGCTGATGAGACGAGTAGTTATTACCGGTATGGGCATGGTGACGCCGCATGGTAGCGGCGTTGACGTGACGTGGAAGAAGATCCTCGAGGGCAAGAGTGCTGCGCAGCGCGTCAGCAGCTTCGAAGTCGAGGACCTCGCCTGTAAGATTGCCTGTCAGATCCCGCGCGATCCGTCAGTCGAAGGGGCGTTCAATCCCGACGACTGGATGGACCCGAAGGAGCAGCGCAAGGTTGACGATTTCATCGTCTACGCAATGGCTGCTGCCGATCAGGCGCTCGCCGATGCAAACTGGAAGCCTGTGACGTACGAGGAGCAGATCCGCTCGGGCGTACTCATTGGCTCCGGCATCGGCGGCCTGCAGGGTATCGAGGAAGCAGCCCACGTGCTGCGGGACAAGGGGCCGCGCCGCCTCAGCCCGTTCTTCATTCCCGGCCGCCTGATCAACCTGGCCGGCGGTCAGGTTTCCATCCGCCACGGCCTCAAGGGGCCGAACCATGCCGTTGTGACGGCTTGCTCCACCGGCGCTCACGCCATTGGTGATGCAGCCCGTCTCATCGCGCTTGACGATGCCGACGTTATGGTTGCCGGCGGCACGGAATCTCCCGTCTGCCGTCTCGCGCTGGCCGGCTTTGCCGCCTGCCGCGCCCTGTCGACCATCTATAACGATACGCCTGAAAAGGCCTCGCGTCCCTATGACAAGGACCGTGATGGCTTCGTGATGGGTGAAGGTGCCGGTGTTGTCGTGCTTGAGGAATACGAGCACGCCAAGCGCCGTGGCGCCACCATCTATGCCGAAGTCATCGGTTACGGCCTGTCTGGTGATGCCTATCACATCACGGCGCCGTCGGAAGATGGCGATGGTGCCTACCGCTGCATGAGCGCGGCGCTCAAGCGTGCTGGTATTCAGGTCAGCGACATTGACTACATCAATGCCCATGGCACGTCGACAATGGCCGACACCATTGAGCTTGGTGCGGTCGAGCGGCTCGTTGGCGATGCGGCGGACAAGATCTCCATGTCCTCGACCAAGTCCTCCATCGGCCACCTGCTGGGTGCGGCCGGTGCGGTCGAGGCAATCTTCTCCGTTCTTGCCATCCGCGACAACATTGCGCCGCCGACGATCAATCTCGACAATCCGTCTGTCGAGAGCCGGATCGATCTGGTGCCGCATCAGCCGCGCAAGAAGCAGATCAATGTCGCCCTGTCGAATTCCTTCGGCTTCGGCGGCACCAACGCTTCGCTTATCCTGCGCCGCGTCGAGGGCTGACAGCCCTCCCGTCACGATTTCCTCGTTTCGCCGCATTGACAAGGTTAATCCCTTGAAGCTGCGGCGAAGCCGGGCGGTGTCACAGAACCGGGCCGGAATGCTTCCGGCCAACTGGCCGCAGTTGAACGAGAGGGGAGGGACTGACGGCCGTGCCGTACGGGTCTCCCTCATACCCTTGACAATCTGCTGCGGGCCCTCTTTGCGGGGTGCCGGGGGCGGCAGGATCCGAAGGAGCGAGCGACCATGCGTGTCAAGCCAAAGAGCCCACGCGAGGCCATCCAGCCCGACCGGGCGCCAGAACCGCCCCAGCGGTCGCGCCATGCGCGCAATCCCGTTGTCATCCTGATCAATCTTGTGCTTTCCAGCGCTGTTATCCTGTTTCTTGCCATTGGTGCGGGCATCTACTGGGGCAAGCAGGAATTCGACGCTTCAGGTCCTCTGACCGAGGACAAGACCGTCATCATTTCGTCCGGCCAGGGCCTTGGCGGCATTGCCGACACCCTTGAGCGCAATGGCGTGATCTCGGATGGCCTCGTATTCAATCTGGGTGTGCGGGCCTACAAGAATGCGGCCCGGCTGAAGGCCGGTGAATACGAGTTCAAGGCCGGCTCCAGCATGCGCGACGTTATGACGGACCTGGTGGAAGGCAAGGCGGTGGTCTATTCCGTCACCATCCCCGAAGGCTGGTCGACGGCGCAGGTGATCCGGCGCTTGCGGGAGAACGAGGTTCTCACCGGGGAGATTACGGATATCCCGCCGGAAGGCGCACTGCTGCCTGAGACCTACACCTTCACGCGCGGCGCGTCGCGCCAGCAGATCCTGAACCAGATGCGTGCAGCTCAGACCAAGCTTTTGGCAGAGATCTGGGAGCGCAGGGTTGAGGGGCTGCCCGTGCAGACACCCGAGGAGCTGGTCATTCTGGCTTCGATTGTCGAGAAGGAAACCGCCCGGGCTGATGAGCGCCCGCGCGTTGCCGGTGTCTTCGTCAACCGGCTGAACAAGTCGATGCCGCTGCAGTCTGATCCGACCATTCTCTACGGGCTTTATGGGGGAGAGGCGTGGACCACTGACCGCAGCGCGATCACCCGTGCCGATCTCGACAAGAAGACCGAATACAACACCTATCAGATCCGTGCGCTGCCGCCGGGGCCGATCGGCAATCCGGGCCGTGCGGCCATGGAAGCAGTCTCCAACCCGTCGCGGACGAAGGATCTCTATTTCGTTGCCGATGGTACGGGCGGTCATATCTTTGCCGAGACCTACGAGCAGCATCAGGCCAATGTACGCAAGTGGCGCGAAATTGAGCGCACCCGCCGTACACAGCAGTCTGGTGGCAGCGGCGCTGCCACCAGCGAGGACGCCCCTGAGGCCGCTGCGCAGGAGGGGGCCGCTCCGGCCACACAAAACTGAACCGGCAGGAGACAGACGCCGGGCCAGCACCATGCGCAGGCCCGGCGTCTGTCTCCTGAACCGGTTCCGGGGGGAAGGATCAGGACATGGCTTTGTCCAGCATGACCGGCTTTGCCCGGGTTGAAGGATCTCATGGCGCTGTGCGCTGGCACTGGGAGCTGCGCTCCGTCAATGGCAAGAGCCTTGACCTGCGCTTCCGTCTGCCTCCCGGCATGGAAGACCTGGAAGCGCAGCTGCGCGAGCGCTGCGGCAAGGCGCTTGCCCGCGGCAATGTTTCCATTTCCCTGTCGCTGCAGCGGGATCAGGGCGATGCGGTTCTCACCATCAACGAGGCGGCGCTTGAGGCCGTTCTGCATGCGGTGCAGCTGCTGAAGCGGCGCCTGCCCGAAGCCGTACCGCCGAGCCTTGATGGCATTCTCGCACACAAGGGCGTGCTGGAGTTGCGCGAGCCGGTTGAAGACGAAGAGGCGCGCGCTGCACTTTCTGCCGCGCTGGCCGCTTCCTTCGATAAGGCGCTGAAGGCTCTCATCGGCATGCGCAAGGCGGAAGGCACGGCCATCGGCAGCGTTCTGGAAGGGCAGCTTGCCGCCATTGCTGTAGCGGCTGATGCGGCTGAGCGGCATCCGGCCCGTACGGCAGAGGCGATCCGCGACAGGCTTGCCGCACAGGTGGCGGCTCTGCTGGAGGCTGCGCCCGCGCTCGATCCGCAGCGGCTGCATCAGGAAGCCGTGCTGCTTGCCACCCGCGCCGACATCCGGGAAGAGCTGGACCGGCTGGCCGCCCATGTGGCTGCTGCCCGCAAGCTTCTGGCCGACGGCGGGCCTGTGGGCCGCAAACTCGATTTCCTCGCACAGGAATTTAACCGGGAAGCGAATACGCTCTGCTCCAAGTCCAACGACGTGGCGCTGACGGCCATCGGCCTTGAGCTGAAATCCGTCATCGATCAGATGCGTGAGCAGATCCAGAATCTGGAGTGATCAATGGCAGGCAGCAAGTCCGCCCGTCCCGCCGGGACATCCGTTACCGCCGATGAGGCCGAGGCGCACCGCCGCGGCCTCATGCTCGTTCTGTCTTCGCCTTCGGGCGCGGGCAAATCGACGATTGCCCGCAATCTGCTGGGGCAGGAGACAAGCCTGTCCCTGTCCATTTCGGTGACGACGCGCCCGCGCCGCACCAGCGAGATCGATGGCGTGCACTACCATTTCATTTCCCGTGAAAAGTTCGAGCTGATGCGCGACCGGGAAGAGCTGCTGGAATGGGCCGAAGTGCACGGCAACTACTACGGCACACCGCGCGATCCGGTGGAGCAGGCGCTGCGCAGCGGCCGGGACGTGCTGTTCGACATCGACATCCAGGGCACCTTCCAGCTTTACGAGCGGATGCGTGAGGATGTGGTGTCGATCTTCATTCTGCCGCCCTCCATTGCCGAGATGAAATCCCGCCTGCACCGGCGTGCGGAAGATGCCGATGACGTGATTCTGAGGCGGCTAAAGACTGCCGTTGGCGAGATGCGCCACTGGAGCGAATATGACTATGTGGTCGTCAATGACGACCTCAGCCGCGCTTTTCTGGCGGTGCAGTCCATCCTGCGCGCCGAGCGCCACCGCCGCTCCCGCTCCGCGGCCATCGGGCCCTTCATCGACGGCATGGTGGATGACCTGCGCCGCGAGCTGGGTGAAGCCGGCGTAAGCGATGCCGAAGGCTGATCTCACTTCCTTCATTTGAAACGAAACAGGGCTCCGCATGCGGAGCCCTGTTGGTTTTGCAAGCAATGAAATGACGCTTCTTCCGCGCCGTCCCGGCCTTGTGCCGGGACCTGTCAGCGGCGCAAGGAGCCCGCCCTGCCAGAAGCGTCTTCAACCTGCCACTCTCAGCCTGCCATCTGTGGCAGGCCGATTTCCTGCACCCAGCTGCCGAAATCGCTGCGGGCACGCTGTGTCATGGCGAGCTTGCGGGCCTTGGCCTTTTCCGCTCCGCGCAGGCGCTTGCCGTCTTCACCCTTGTTGGGGGCTTCCACTGGCGGGAACAGGCCGAAATTGACATTCATTGGCTGGAATGAACGCGGTGCGCCTTCTTCCTCATGCACAAGGTGCCCGCCGGTGATATGCGCCAGCAGCGCACCCATCGCCGTGGTGGCAGGCGGTGGCGTCAGGTCACGTCCCTGTGCGGCAGCGGCGGCAAACAGCCCGGCCATGCAGCCGACTGAGGCCGATTCCACATAGCCTTCGCAGCCGGTGATCTGGCCGGCAAAGCGCAGGCGCGGATCGGCCTTCAGCCGCAGCGTGCCGTCCAGCAGCTTCGGCGAATTGAGGAAGGTGTTGCGGTGCAGCCCGCCGAGACGCGCGAAGACGGCGTCTTCCAGCCCCGGGATCATGCGGAAGATCTCGGCCTGTGCGCCATATTTCAGCTTCGTCTGGAAGCCAACCATGTTGTAGAGCGTGCCGAGGGCATTGTCCTGGCGCAGCTGCACCACGCCATAGGCCTTGACGGTCGGGTTATGGGCGTTGGTGAGGCCCATCGGCTTCATCGGCCCGTGGCGCAGGGTTTCGCGGCCGCGCTCCGCCATCACTTCGATGGGCAGGCAGCCGTCGAAATAGGGGGTGTTGGCCTCCCATTCCTTGAATTCTGTCTTCTCGCCCGCGATCAGCGCATCGATGAAGGCCTCGTACTGTGCCTTGTCCAGAGGGCAGTTGATGTAATCCTTGCCCGTGCCGCCCGGGCCCACCTTGTCATAGCGGGACTGGAACCAGGCCACATCCATGTTGATGGAATCAAAATGCACGATCGGCGCGATGGCGTCGAAGAAGGCAAGCGAGTCCTCGCCCGTCCGTGCCAGAATTGCCTCCGACAGGGCCGGAGAAGTGAGGGGCCCGGTGGCAATGATCACATTATCCCAGTCCTCCGGCGGCAGGCTGGTCAGTTCGCCGCGCTCGATGGTGATCAGCGGATGAGAGGTGAGCATCTGCGTCACCGCTTCGGAAAAGCCGTCCCGGTCCACCGCCAACGCGCTGCCGGCGGGCACCTGATGGGCGTCGGCCGCCTGCATGATCAGCGAGCCAGCCTGGCGCAGCTCCCAGTGCAGCAATCCGACGGCGTTGTAGTCCGCATCATCGGAGCGGAAGGAGTTGGAACAGACCAGCTCGGCCAGCCCGTCCGTCTTGTGCGCATCCGTTGCCCGCACCGGGCGCATTTCGTGGAGAATGACCGGAACACCGGCGCGGGCGATTTGCCAGCTTGCTTCCGAACCGGCGAGACCGCCGCCGATCACATGAATGGGTTTCGTCACGTGGCTCTGCCTGTGCTTGTGCTGAAAAGGATTGGACCGGACATATGGCCCGGCTGCCGGTCTTGCGGCGCCAGTCCGCGCTGCGGTCCTGCATCTCAAGCCCCTGATACCCGCATGACAGGGGCGATGCAACGGAAAGCCGCCACTAAACCTGAGCCGGTAAGGTCTGCCGTATGGCTGGAGGGGAGTGTTTGACGTAGGCTGGGCGGAGAGCAGTTTGTCGATGGACGCGGACGGGCGTCGCTCCGGCTGAGAAGGAAGGCGGCACATGCGCACCAAGGCAACACGACTGCACGCAGGCAAGACAGGGATCGCCCTTCAGATACTGCTTGTGGCTGCAATGCTTGCAGGCTGCGCAGTGCAAGCGGAACTTGGGCCGGATACCTGGTACCGCGACCGCAATGCGCTGCTGCCCCGGGAGGACAGACTCTACATCTGTCACGGCTTCGGCTGCACCTACAAGACACCGGTGGATTTCTCCAGGGCGGACAGGCGGAAGCTCGCACTGATTCTCGCCTCTGGCAAGAAGTCGCCGGCCGCAGAGCGCAAGGCCGTGGCGAAGGCGGTGCAGTGGCAGGAGGCGCGCGTAACGGCAGCGCTTGGAACCGCGCCGGATATTGGCGGCCTCGACATGCGCAATGCCAGTGTACCGGGACAGATGGATTGTATCGACGAGGCCAGCAACACCACCAGCCTGCTTCTCTATGCAGAACGTGAGGGTTTGTTGCGCCATCACCGTGTTGCATCGCCTGTAGCGCGCGGCTTTCTGCTCGATGGACGCTATCCGCATGCCACGGCGGTTCTGCGGGAGCGTGCGCGCGGCCAGGCCTATGCGATCGACAGCTGGGTGCTTGCCAGCGCAGAGCCGCCTGTAGTGCAGCCGCTCGAGAGCTGGTTTGCTGCGGCAGGCGCTTGGTGATTGAGTTTTCAAGGGGAACTTAAAACGAGAAAAGCGCTCGCCGATGGGAGGAGGAGTTCGGCGAGCGCTCTTTCCAGAGCCGGTTCGGGAGGAGGAGAACCGGCTTGTTCCGGACCGCAGGTGGGAGGAGGAGTCCTTTGGTCCGGGAGAACTGAGGCACCGCTTGGCGCCCCGTTGTTGAGTATCTTGTACCGCGGGTCTGGCGGTACCGCCATGCACAATTCTGCATGGCTGGCCTGCCTATGCTGCAGAGCAGCGAAAGCAGGCTGGGGCTGCGTCTTAGCGCATGGCCCCACGGGCGACGGCGGCGATATCCGCGCGGGAGATGCCGATGTCGCTCAGCTCACGCGAGGACATGCGGGCAAGCTCTTCATAAGTCGCGCGGTACTTCTTCCAGGAGCGATACTTGGAGACGATGTCGTGCAGCATGATTTTATCCGTTCTTTGCTTTGTTCTTGAAGCTGTGGCAGCGCGCTTGTTGGCGTTGCATCTTGTGACGCTTATCTAGGCCTGTTCGCAGGTTTCAGCTATGGGGGCTGCTACATGCCTGCCCTGCAGGCAATGCAATGCATGATTAATGTGCATCTGCACAGGTGAAGGGCATGTGGCCGGATTGTGGCAGATCCGGAGCAAGGCTGGCCGCGGCAGGGTGGGGAGCGGCTCTGTACCTGCTGTAGAGTTGGTTTTCTGGAAGTGAGCGTTGTGCGCGGAGAGCAGGGGCGATCGGACAGCAAAAAGGCCGCCGGCAAATCTGCGGCAGCCTGACACGTGGTCTAGCGGTTTGATTAGAAAGGACTATTAAACTTCAGACAAACGAACGCCCGCCAGTGGGAGGAGGTACTGGCGGGCGCTGTTTCAGCTGGCAGGGTTTGGGAGGAGAAGAACCCCGCCGGCACACAGTCACAAGGCTTGGGAGGAGGAGAGCCCGTGACCGCGATCTCGATTACATGCTGGCGCGGCGTGCGATGAAACGGATATCGCCGCGGCCAATGCCCAGGTCGCTGAGTTCGCGATTGGACAGACGGGACAGCTCGCCCACCGTGCGGCGGTAGTTGACCCAGGAATTGTACTTGCGAACAACAGTGTCGATCATTTTCGTGTTCCTTGAACCATCCGGAGCGTCAGCTGTCGGCCCGCAGCCTGTTTGGCTATTGTGCGGTGCAGCGCCGTTCCGATGTCCAAGAGATAGTTCGTTTTCGCATTTGCGAGAAGTGGAAGTTTGGCATGTCAGTCATGCGAATTATGCAAGGCGGAAAAACAAACGATGATGGGCGGACATCAGGCACCCTGATAGGCATTTAAACCGATCAAAATGCGGAAATTTGCGCTGCAACACGAGATGCACTTGAAGTTTCTGGTTGTATCTTGGTCTCTCACTGTCGAAAAGATTGTGCTGCAATGCAGCGATAGCCGGATTCGTGGCTGCCGCATGCGCCGGGCACATGGCGCAAGCCACAAGCCACAAGCCACTGTGAAGAGGTTGTCGGAAGGAACCTTGCTTTGCCTTGCCCGGGATCAAGGTTGTTGAGGGACAGGACACCTTTGCTCCAGGAAGAGACTGCTGCATGAATGCCGCATGTGGCCTTTCAGACAGGAGGCCGAGGAGAAATGCGCCTGCGTTGTCTCCTGCGCGCTCAGCTTGAAGGCGCGTTCCGGGGCCTCCGTAGCGGCAGATTGCCTCTCCTGCTTGGCTGAAGGTGTCCATGACCGGAGGGCGCGCAGGCGCCGCCATCCAGTTTCAAAGGCTGCAGCAGATCGGGAAGCTTTCTGCATTTACAAGATTCGCCCGCCAGAAATCCGCCAAAGATCTCCAGGCATACCGGGCCGTCCAGTCCTGTCAGGCCGCCGCTTCGCCCCGGAAACCAGAGTTATGTTTGCGGCGAGGTGCTTAAATCTGCCGGAAAACGGGGCTCTGTAAGCCGTAAACGTCGTTTGTGCGGTTCTTGCGGCTGAACCGGAGCGCTTCTGAGGCGAGTTATCTGCAGGGCTCCGCGTTTTTGCTCCCGGCGCTGTGCAGAAGATCTATTGCTCTGTCTCCCGTCCGTTCCGGGGAGGGGCCTCCAGTCAGAGGCCCCGTCTTCTGCGTCATTCGGCTGCGGCTGTCCGCTTCTGCGGGCGGCGTTCCAGCAGTTCCTTGAGGAACTGCCCGGTATGGCTTGCGGGATTTGCGGCCACATCCTCCGGACGGCCTTCGGCTACCACCGTGCCGCCGCCATCGCCGCCTTCAGGCCCGAAGTCGATCAGCCAGTCCGCCGTCTTGATGACCTCGAGATTATGCTCGATCACCAGCACAGAGTTGCCTTGTTCGACCAGTTCGTGAAGCACTTCCAGCAGCTTGGCCACATCATGGAAATGCAGGCCGGTTGTGGGCTCATCCAGAATATAGAGAGTGCGGCCGGTGGAGCGGCGCGACAGTTCCTTGGCCAGTTTCACACGCTGTGCCTCACCGCCGGAGAGCGTTGTCGCCTGCTGGCCGACCTTGATATAGCCAAGGCCCACTCGTGCCAGGGTTTCCATCTTTTCCCGCACCGCCGGAACGGCCGAGAAGAAGCCTGCAGCCTCCTCAACGGTCATGTCGAGCACGTCGGCAATCGACTTGCCCTTGAACTGCACTTCAAGCGTTTCGCGGTTGTAGCGCTGGCCCTTGCAGACATCGCAGGTGACATAGATGTCGGGCAGGAAGTGCATCTCGATCTTGATGACGCCATCGCCCTGGCAGGCTTCGCAGCGGCCGCCCTTGACATTGAAGGAGAAGCGGCCAGGCTGATAGCCGCGCGCCTTGGCCTCCGGCATGCTGGCAAACCATTCACGAATCGGCGTGAAGGCCCCCGTGTAGGTCGCAGGATTCGAGCGCGGTGTCCGGCCGATAGGCGACTGATCGATGTCGATCACCTTGTCGAGATGCTCCAGTCCCTCGATCCGGTCATGCGGGGCTGGATTCTCCCGCGCGCCGTTGAGGCGCCGTGCGGCCGAGCGGAACAGAGTGTCAATGAGGAAGGTTGACTTGCCGCCGCCCGAAACACCGGTGATGCAGGTGAAGGTGCCAAGCGGAATCTCTGCCGTGACATTCTTCAGATTGTTGCCGCGTGCGCCAATAACCTTGATCTGGCGCTTCTTGTTGATCTTGCGCCGTTCTGCGGGCAAGGCGATGCCGCGTGCGCCGCTCAGATACTGCCCGGTAAGCGAATTCGGGTCCGCCATGATCTGCGCTGGCGTGCCTTTCGCAACGATCTGGCCGCCGTGGACACCCGCGCCCGGCCCCACATCCACTACATAGTCAGCCGTCAGCACCGCATCCTCGTCATGCTCCACGACGATCACGGTGTTGCCGAGGTCGCGCAGGTGACGCAGTGTATCGAGCAGCCTTGCATTGTCGCGCTGATGCAGGCCGATCGACGGCTCGTCCAGAACATAAAGAACGCCCGTCAGACCGGAGCCGATCTGTGAGGCGAGACGGATCCGCTGGCTCTCGCCGCCCGACAGCGTGCCGGAGTTGCGTGACAGTGACAGGTACTCGAGCCCCACATCATTGAGGAATTTGAGCCGCTCTCGGATTTCCTTGAGAATTCTTGCGGCAATTTCCTGCTGCTTGCCGTTCAGCGACTCATCCAGCCCGTTGAACCAGGCCCCGGCATCGCGGATCGACATGTCCGCGGCATGGCCGATGTGCTTGCCGCCAATCTTGACGGCGAGCGCTTCAGGCTTCAGGCGGTACCCGTTACAGGCAGGGCAGGGGTGATTGGACTGGAAACGCTCCAGCTCTTCACGGACCCAGGCCGAATCCGTTTCGCGCCAGCGCCGCTCGATATTGCCCAGAACGCCTTCGAAGGTCTTCTTTGCGCGGTAGCTGCGCACACCGTCGTCGTAGACAAACTCAAGCTCGGTCTTGCCGGTGCCATACAGCACCGCATGGCGCACGTCATCGGGCAGTTCGCGCCAGGGCGTTGCCATGGATACCTTGAAGTGCCGGCAGATGGCTTCCAGCGTCTGGGCATAATAGGGCGACGTCGAACCGGTCTTGGCCCAGGGCAGCACCGCGCCCTCGCGCAGCGACAGGCTCTGATCGGGTACCACCAGGTCCGCTTCGAAGGCCAGCGTCGTGCCGAGACCATCACAGGACGGGCAGGCGCCGAAGGGATTGTTGAAGGAAAAGAGCCGGGGTTCGATCTCGGGGATGGTGAAGCCGGACACCGGGCAGGCGAATTTCTCCGAAAAGATGATCCGCTCATGGGTTTCATTGCGGTTCTGCAACACCGCATCCTTGCCGGTGGCGATTTCCAGCGGCTTGTCCGCAAATTCGGCAATGGCAATGCCATCGGCCAGCTTCAGCGCCGTTTCGAAGGAATCGGCTAGACGGCCAGCAATGTCTTCGCGCACGACGATGCGGTCCACCACCACGTCAATGTCATGCTTGAACTTCTTGTCGAGGGCTGGCGCCTCGGAAATCTCATGAAACTCGCCGTTGATCTTGACCCGCTGGAAGCCTTTCTTCATCAGCTCGGCCAGTTCCTTGCGGTATTCGCCCTTGCGGCCGCGCACCACCGGAGCCAGCAGGTAAAGCCGCGTGCCTTCCTCCAGCGACATGACCCTGTCGACCATCTGGCTCACGGTCTGGCTCTCGATCGGCAAGCCCGTTGCCGGCGAGTAGGGCGTTCCCACGCGCGCAAACAGCAAGCGCATGTAGTCATAGATCTCGGTGACCGTGCCCACCGTCGAGCGCGGGTTGCGCGAGGTGGTTTTCTGTTCGATCGAGATGGCGGGAGACAGGCCGTCGATC
This sequence comes from Pannonibacter anstelovis, assembly GCF_036881715.1. Classification (NCBI taxonomy): domain Bacteria; kingdom Pseudomonadati; phylum Pseudomonadota; class Alphaproteobacteria; order Hyphomicrobiales; family Stappiaceae; genus Pannonibacter; species Pannonibacter anstelovis. Next base: position 416,989 of record NZ_JBAKBF010000001.1, on the reverse strand, counting down.
TGATCCACATCCGGCTTCTGCATCATCTCCAGAAACTGGCGGGCATAGGCCGAAAGGCTCTCCACGTAGCGCCGCTGGCCTTCCGCATAGATGGTATCGAATGCGAGCGATGACTTGCCCGAACCGGACAGCCCCGTCATCACGATCAGCTTGTCGCGCGGCAGATCCAGATCAACGTTCTTGAGATTGTGCTCGCGCGCGCCGCGAATGGAAATCATCTTGTCACGGCTGAGGCCCGTCAGGGCAGATCCCTGATCCTTGCTCTGTGGTTCGGCGGCGGCATCCTTGGCCATCGGTATCGTCCTGAACTTGCCCGGCGCGGGCATGAAAACTGGCGCCAGTTATAAGCGCCGCACAGCGGGCCTCAACCGGCAAAATGCTGTGCGGGTAAGAATGTCCTGACCCGTTCCGGTCAGGCACGGTTGAATGCTCTTGAGAGATCAGGCTGAAGAGAGCCTGTATGGCAGTAATTGCTTACGTATGGCCGGCGGGAATGGATCCGTCTTCCCGGACTGTTCCGTTCGTCTCATCTGCGGTCCTTCCTTCGCATCCCCCGCGGCAAGCTTTCAAAGTCTAAGACCTGCCCTACGTTCCACGCGGTGCTTACGGATCACATTTTGGATAGGAACATAACAGGAACAAGCGGCTGTGGCAAGCCGTATCTCTTTTGAAGAGGGCTGTTGCAGATCCGGCTGGGCTCAGCTGGGTTTTTGCGGATATGCGAGAAAATGCGCCTTGACGGCGTGAACAAAAAATGAACATTCTGCTCCCGCAGTTGTAAGGCGGCGGCCAGTTTGTGGACAACGCCGGGAGGCCGGGCAGAATGGTTCGCATGAGGGGCGGAGAGGCGTTAGGGTCGCCCGATCAACCGGTTTCTGCTGCCGTCCAGAAGGGCGCCTGATCTGGCTTTTGGGCCGGAAGGGTGTGTCTCCAGGCTGTTCTTGTGAACAGGGGGCAGGCGCAGGGGCGGCAGCCTCCGGCTGCACGTATGCCGGGCCGGACGACAGACAACAGACAAAGCAGGAGCCACTGGTATGGCGGGTAGCGTGAACAAGGTCATTCTGGTTGGCAATCTGGGGGCGGATCCCGAGATCCGCCGCACGCAGGATGGCCGTCCCATCGCCAATTTGCGCATTGCCACCTCCGAGACATGGCGGGACCGCGGGTCGGGCGAGCGGCGCGAGCGCACCGAATGGCACAGGGTGGTGATCTTCAATGAAGGCCTTTGCAAGATTGCCGAGCAGTACCTGCGCAAGGGCGCGAAGGTTTACATCGAGGGCCAGCTGCAGACCCGCAAGTGGCAGGATCAGAGCGGGCAGGAGCGCTTCTCGACCGAAGTGGTGCTGCAGGGCTTCAACTCTGCTTTGACCATGCTGGACGGACGTGGCGAAGGCGGCGGTGGCGGCGGTGGCGGCGCACTGCCGGATTACGGCTCAGGCGGCGGCTATGAGGGCGGCTCCGGCGGTGGCGGCGGCTATGGCGGTGGTTCCGGCGGCGGCGGTTACGGTGGCGGCTCCAGTGGCGGCGGCGGTTATGGCGGTGGCTCTGGCGGCTCTGGTGGTGCAGGCGGCGGCTATGGCGGCGGCATGGACGACGAGATCCCGTTCTGACGTCTTGGCTCCGGCAGCCGGATGATGAGGCCGCGTCATGAGGGCTCTTGCAAAACTGTGCAGGGGCAACTCCTGCGGCCTGTGCTTCAAACTGCCGTGAGTTCTGATTTTGTTAACCATCTGGTTTCTGCTGGCAGCGTAGACTTGCAGTCTGCCAGCGGGACTGTCCGCAGGGCCTGACTGTTCGAAACCTGGGCTCACTTTGCCGGTCCATCGCTGCTGTGACACCGGTCACAGCAGCAAGATCTCGAACCTGCGAGGCTTTGCTGACTGCCCCGGCATCATTGAGCGGATTGGCCCCGGGGGCGAGTGGCCGGTCCTCATTCGATTTCGAGCTTGAGGCCTTTTGAGACCATGCGTCATACGCTGCAGCCCGCACGTTTCCTCTCCACGCTTCTGGCAAGCGCTGCCGTCGCTTCCCTGACGCTGACCGCCAGCGTTCAGCCTGCGGATGCTTTTCTGGACCGGATTTTCGGCGGGCGTCCCGTGGAAGAGCCGCAGCCGGTTCAGCCAGCACCGGCGCCCGTGCTGGACAAGGCCGTGATCGCTGCCAACAAGGTCTCTGCGCCGAAGTATTACACCTACAAAGCGGATCAGCTGGCGGCCTTCTCTTTGAAGGCGCTTGCGGTGCCCCCTGAGCCCGCAGCTGTTCAATCTTCCGCAAACGCAGCTTCTGAGGGAACGGGCGCTGCTCAGACAGCACCCGGTCAGGCGGGTACACCTCAGACTGCGGCTGACCGGACCGGAACCATTGCACCGCCGGCCGTGGATCCGGCTCTGCAGGCCTTTGACGCGGCACGCCCGGCCTTTGCCGCGCTCAGTTTCAAGGCCTTGCCGGAAGTGGCCAAGGCGGTCGAGGCGTTCTATGCGCAGGAGCCGCGTTTCATCTGGGTTGAGAATGGCGCGCCCGGTTCCCGGTTTGCTGCGCTGAAGGCAGAACTGGAGCGGGCAGGGGATTTCGGGCTGGATCCGGCCGATTACCGGGTCGAGGCGCCTGCGCTCACCGGCCTTGAGCCAGCGGCCCGTGATGCGGCGCTGGTGGATTTTGAGGTCAAGGCGTCCATCGCGGCGCTGACCTATGTGCTGGATGCGCGCCGTGGCCGGGTCGATCCGAACCGTATTTCCGGCTATCACGACCTGCCGCGCCACAAGGTGGACCTGACGGCCGAGGCGAAAGGGCTGGCGGCTGCTGGCGATGCGGGGCAGTATCTGCGCTCGCGCCAGCTGGCATCGCCCCAGTTCACTGCGCTGGTGGAAGAGCTGGCGCGGCTGAAGCGCGAGACCTCCGACACCCCGCAGGTGGTGATCGCGCCGGGCACGCTGCTTAAAGCCGGCAAGTCCAGCCCCGAGGTGAAGAATGTAGTCGCCGCCATCCGCCTGCGCGGCTCGGCGGCGCTGCTGGAGGCGCATAAGCCGCTGCTCGATACCTATATGGGCGAGGAGCTTTACAGCGACGCCATCGCGGATCTGGTCAAGGCCTATCAGGCCGAGGCTGGCCTTCATGCCGATGGCATTGTGGGGGCTGGCACTATTCAGGCGCTGACCGGCGAGAGCAACGCCTCGAAGATTGCCAAGGTGGAACTGGCGCTGGAGCGGCTGCGCTGGCTGCCTGAAGATCTGGGCGAGCGCCGCGTCTTCATCAACCAGCCGGCCTTCACGGTGGCCTATTTCGAGCCGGGCAAGGCCCCGCTGGAAATGCGCGTGGTCATCGGCAAGAAGTCGAACCAGACCAGCTTCTTCTACGACACCATCGAGACGGTGGAATACAATCCCTATTGGGGCGTCCCTTATTCGATCATCGTCAATGAGAAGCTGTCGAAGCTGGCGCAGGATCCGGCCTGGCTCGACAAGGCGGGTTATGAGGTGACAACCGCTTCCGGCAAGCCGGTTTCCTCGGCCAGTGTCGACTGGCATGCGGTTGCGACCGGCAAGATGGCAGTCAACGTGCGCCAGCGCCCGGGCGATGACAACGCGCTTGGCGAGCTGAAGATCCTCTTCCCCAACAAGCACGCCATCTACATGCATGACACGCCCTCCCGCTCGCTATTCAAGAAGGACATGCGCGCCTTCAGCCACGGCTGCGTGCGCCTTGCTGACCCGCGCGCCATGGCTGCCGCCGTGCTGGGCACCACCGAGGCGCATGTGGCCAGCCGCATCGCCACGGGCAAGAACAACTCGGAAGATGTGGGCGGCAACATCCCGGTCTATGTCGCCTATTTCACCGCCTGGCCGCAGACGGATGGCAGCATCGGCTATTTCGGCGATGTCTATGACCGCGACGCCTACCTGCAGAAAGCCCTCGAGGCCACCCGCAAGGCGCGGGGAACGGCGGAAAGCTGAGGTCTGAACGCATAAACCTGATGAAGGCGGCCCAACCGGGGCCGCCTTTTTTCTTGCGGGGCAGGGAAGGGGCGCAATTTGCCTAATGGACAGCGTCCATGCGACCCCCAGGTGCCGTATCCGGGAGCGTTTGAGCCGCTGGCTTAGCGGGCCTTGGGCAGAGGTCCGCCGTGCGGTGCGAGAATGGTGTCCGCAAGGGTGGCACTCATAGCCATTCTTTCCATGCAATGCCGCAAGTGTTCAGGGTCGCGGATCAATTCGACGGCCTGCGCATAGGCTTGCCCGGCCGTGTCGCCGTAGGCCTCGCGGGCGCGTGTCCATGCCGCAGCCGGAATCTCGCCCCAGCTGGATATCATCATCGAAAGGTCAATGATGTCCCGGCTGAGTACGGCCCTGTCTGCCCAGCGGTCGGCATTGGCCAGCAGTTTCTCCAGATACAAGTCGGTGCGGGCAAGAACCGGCACTCTCAGGTCCGGATCGAAAGCACCGTTCAGGGTGACACGCGCTTCCCGGATGATCTCGAACTTTATCTGCGCGCCGCCGCATTCAAATGCTGTGCGGATGCCATATTGATCCGTCTTCACGTCCCGCAGGGGGGTAATCTCAGCCTCCGGCCGGATCAGACCCGCAAGCCCTGCGCCAAAGACGGCTTGCCGGATCAGGCGGTAACCTTCCTGCGAGGCGCAGAGAAAATCGATGTCAACGCTTTCCCGGTACTCGTCGAGTTGCAGCACGATTGCGGTGCCGCCGCCAAAAAAGCATTGCGCACGGTGCATCAGTTCGCCGTTCAGCCCATGCAGGGCAGTCAGAATGGCCTGATGGTGCGGGCGCTTGAAGAGCCTTGCCATGCCAGCCTCAGGCAGCCAGCATGATGCCGTTGCCATAGCGTGCCGTCAGCAGCGCAATCAGGCTGCGTTCGCCGTCCTCGAGAGCTTCCGTATCGACAAAACGCCAGTTGCGCTCGTAAAGATCAAAAGCCTCCTGTCCGTCCAGCACCGGATTTCCGGGACGGCTCCAGCAGAGCAGCCTGAGCTGCGGATAGTGGCTTGTCTCAATCTTCATGTCTGCCTCGCAGCGTCAAATATAGAGCTCTTTCCCGGAAATATCCAGTGTGGGGCATTTGTTCAGCCGGACCGGCGGCGTGCTTCGCCCATATGAGCCCTGCCGGCGCTGCCGCCTCCGTTCCATGCCCCGGCTCGCTGTCATTCCACCGCTGCGGACACCTCCCGCTGCGCCGTCCCGGCCCGGAAGACTGGAGCATACGCCGGGGCCAGTCTTGGTTCTCACCCCCTCTCAACGCGTCATCCCGGCCCCCGAGCCGGGATCGGAGAGCCGGGCTGCTGATGGAGCGTGACGGGGGGGCGGCTCACCGGTCCCGGATCTCCGCTGCGCTTCGTCCGGATTGATGGGGGGGTGGGTGGGAGGAGGAGGAGGGAGCTGTCGGGGGGGCATATTCCGGACAGTTCTCCGCCAATTGCGTCCCTGACAGATTCCGGCACAGGACCGGGACGTCGCGGAGTGTAGGGGAACTACGGAAAGCTGAGATTTGAAAGCTGAAACCTCATGAAGTCGGCCCAACCGGGGCCGCCTCTTTTTTGTGGGGCAGGGAAGGGGCGCTGCAGGAGTGTTCTGCGTGAACCACCCGTCCGTGGTGCTGCGCCACCGCCCTCCATTTCATCGGTCTATCAGGACAACAACAATGCCGGAAACGAACGCGAAACTGGATAGAGCTTAGGGTTAAGGTTATCCAGAATGGCGTCTTTACTGGAAGCGTTCGAAGAGCGTCCCCAACCGGTCAGGGGAAACATCTTTTACCTGTGCTCCTTGGCGCTCTGGCCATCTCCCGCCGACGTGCGAAGGACCATTTTGCCCAAGAACTTCGAAAACGAAAATAGTTTTGTCGAAGTATTGGACACACTTTAGGTGGGAGTTGATATAGGAGCGTAGGGGCTCCGAAAGCTCGGACCTGATAATCCGATCTGTTATTTCTTGGAACATCTGGTCCAAATTTTTGCCGGAGTGCTGTGCCTCGTGCTCAACACCAGTCACATAGAAGCCACCATACGTCAGCGGATGAACCCCGAACACATCCTGAACCCTCGCTGCCGTAGCGGCATTCTCAGCAATGCCCACAAGGATATACCCTTTATGTCCTTTACCAATATTTGCGATTGCAGCACAGGTTTCGATGATCTTGGCGAAGGAACCATCGTCGAACAGGGGGTGGGCACCAAGTGTATAAAAACCCTGTTTAAAATCGTAGGCGGCCTGCTCCGTCTTTGAGTTTGTTAGAAGATTTTGGAGCTTGGTTACCCAGTGAACTTTTGCTGGATCTGGATTCTTATCGTCTTCGAAATAGCCTTGTATCCAGCCGACTACGGAATTGACCGTCTTGCCACGATTTTCAGCACCCCATCTGCCACCATCTTGGATATTAATGCTTTTACCGCAGGCGGTAAGGCAGTCTATAAGGCCACTTCTGTCTGAAACGACCATGCTGCGCCTTACGATCAAATCGTAGAACGCGAGAAACACAGCTTGGAAATAGCGTGGTACTGGATTGCCGCCGTTCCCATTCGGAAAGATCAGGCCTGTGAATGTGGTTCGCGCTTGGTCAAGCAGCAAGATGAGAGCGTCATGTACACGCTGATAGTCGAGATCAACAAGTTCTGAGCCTCGTTTCCTAATAGCTTGATCGATGGCATCAAACCGGGCCTTGCTTGCCGCAGTCAACGGGAATGTCGCGCCATAGTAGTCATCTAACAACTCTGTCCGGGATGGCACTGGTTCGTCCGAGACCATGTATGCAACTAGATCAGCCACCATCTCTTCGTCGCGGCTCTGCCGAAGTTGGTCCTTCGTTAGAATCCCATTCATGACCCAGAACACTTCGTCGGCGCTGATGCCATAATCAAGTTCGCGATTGGTTATGCTAATCTTGCGCATCTCTGCGAGTTGCAGCAGGTCCGAGTTTGAAGTGTCGCCCCGGACACGGGCTGAAATTTTGCGCACGCAGTCAGCAAAAGCGTCAGTAGCACCTGCCGCACGAAGCTCTTGCCGAGAGAGTTGACGACCACCGGAATTGATGCGCCGGAAAACCTCTTCAACGGATTCTCCACGTGCGGCCTCGTAAATCGAGAGCGGGACCGGGTAGGAAGCAATCGCGAGGCATTTCTCGCGATCAAGAATAGGCATTTTCTGTTGGAGCACGCCGCGATCAAGGAGATCTTTCGTCGTTGCGAATGTATTGAGATCAAAATACCCGCCGTCGATCTCATAGTCATTCCCAATAAAGGAGGTAATAGCGTTCATCCGTTGCATCCCGTCGATAATTTCGAGGGTGCCGTCGTTCCGTCCAAGTGGTTCCGCGAGTAGAATGATTGGAACTGGGAAGCCCTGGATGATGGAATCGATGAAGCTTTGCTTTTCCTCGATCGTCCAAATGAGCTTTCGCTGATAACGCCGGTTCACGACATACCTGCCGTCGCGATAGTTGATGAATACCCGTTCTACCTGTTCGCCGCGAACGACAAGTTCCTGCTGTGCTCCCGCCAATTTCTTTCGTCCTTAACTGCTTTTCGTGGGCCTCAAGATATGAGGCATGAGCAAAGATTCCAACGCTTTTGTGGGGGCGCTTTTCCCTTGGTACAAGATCTCTTCTGATATTCGCTGCTCGCAATCTGCTTGCCCGTAAGGGGCCGTGAGCGCCAACCCATTCAGCACCGGCGAATGTCATCTAACGGCCCGCTGTCTGCTCCTCAGATGTTACATAAACACGCTTCAAAAAACCCGCCCACCGTCTCCGGCAAGCGGGTTTTTCCGTTTTCATCACTCCCCCAAACCGCCCGCTGGCTCAATCAGCCGGGGCGGTTCGGGACAAAACTCCACTGCCCCCTCAGCTGCACCCGCTCGTGGAACCACAGGTGTCGCATTTCAGGCAGGTGCCGTTGCGGACCATGGTGAAGTTGCCGCATTCGGAGCAGCTTTCGCCTTCGTAGCCTTTCATCCGGGCCTGAGCGATGCGCTCGGCGGCGGAAGAAGGAGCGGCCTGCGGGGCAGGGGCGGTTTCGAGTTTGACGGCCAGTTCCGTGTTGCCCGAGCGGGCAAAGGCGGTGGCGACGGCGGAGGTCTGGGCCACAGGTGCCGTTGCGGTGCCCTTCACGGCCGGAGCTGTGCCATGCGCTGCGCTTTGACCGGCGAGCGAGCCGGCCGGTTCGCCGCTGGCGGATACGAGGCGGAAGCGCTCGGTCTGGCCGCGCACGAGGCCGTGGGAGACGACGCCCTGTTCGCCGCGCCCTTCGCTGGCGCCCGCGCTGATGCCGGTGTTGCCGATGGCTTCCGGCGGCACATGTGCAAGGTCATGACGGCCCAGGTAGGAGACGGCGAGCTCGCGGAAGATGTAGTCGAGGATCGACGTGGCGTTCTTGATCGCCTCGTTGCCCTGCACCATGCCCGCCGGTTCGAAGCGGGTGAAGGTGAAGGCGTCGACATATTCCTCCAGCGGCACGCCATATTGCAGGCCGAGCGAGATGGCGATGGCGAAGTTGTTCATCAGGGAGCGGAAGGCGGCGCCTTCCTTGTGCATGTCGATGAAGATCTCGCCGAGGCGGCCATCCTGATATTCGCCGGTGGTCAGATACACCTTGTGGCCGCCGACGCGGGCCTTCTGGGTATAGCCCTTGCGGCGGTCCGGCATCTTCTCGCGGGCACGGACGGTGCGCTCGATGATCCGCTCGACGATGCGCTCGGCGATGACTTCGGCCTTGGCGGCGGCGGGCTTGGCGGCAATCGCCTCGGCGGCCTCTTCCGCGTCCTCGTCCTCATCGGCGATGAGCTGGGAGTTCAGCGGCTGGGACAGCTTGGAGCCGTCGCGGTAGAGCGCATTGGCCTTCAGCGCCAGCCGCCAGGACAGCATGTAGGCTTCCTTGCAGTCGTCGACGGTTGCCTCGTTCGGCATGTTGATCGTCTTGGAAATGGCGCCGGAAATGAAGGGCTGGGCCGCAGCCATCATGCGGATGTGGCTTTCGACCGAAAGGTAGCGCTTGCCGGTCTTGCCGCAGGGGTTGGCGCAGTCGAAGACCGGGTAATGCTCCTTCTTCAGGAAGGGCGCGCCTTCCAGCGTCATGGCGCCGCAGACGTGGATGTTGGCAGCCTCGATCTCGGCCCTGGAGAAGCCGAGGAACGGCAGCAGCTCGAAGGCCGGGTCGTTCATCTGCTCAGCCGTGACGCCAAGGGCGGCCATCTGCTCGTCGCCCAGCGTCCAGCGGTTGAAGACGAACTTGATGTCGAAGGCGGACTTCAGCGAGCCCTTGAGCTTGGCAAGGCTGTCCTCGGTGAAGCCCTTGGCCTTGAGGCTGGACGGGTTGACGCCGGGCGCCTGATCCAGCGAGCCATGGCCGACGGCATAGGCCTCGATCTCGGCGATCTCGCTCGGCTTGTAGCCCAGCACCTCGAGGGCCTCGGGCACGGCGCGGTTGATGATCTTGAAATAGCCGCCGCCAGCCAGCTTCTTGAACTTCACCAGCGCAAAGTCAGGCTCGATGCCGGTGGTGTCGCAGTCCATCACCAGGCCGATGGTGCCGGTGGGAGCAATGACGGAGACCTGCGCATTGCGGTAGCCGTGCTTTTCGCCCAGCTCCAGCGCCCGGTCCCAGGCCAGCTTCGACCGCTCGATCAGCACCTGATCCGGGCAGGAGGCATGGTCCAGCGGCACCGGGTTGGTGGACAGCGCCTCGTAGCCCGCTGCCTCGCCATGGGCGGCGCGGCGGTGGTTGCGGATGACGCGCAGCATGTGGGCGGCGTTGTCGCCATAGCCGGGGAAGGCGCCCAGCTCACCGGCCATTTCGGCGGAGGTGGCATAGGATACGCCGGTCATGATGGCCGACAGGGCACCGCAAAGGGCGCGGCCCGCATCGCTGTCATAGGGAATGCCGGAGGTCATCAGCAGGCCGCCGATGTTGGCATAGCCAAGGCCAAGGGTGCGGAAGCGGTAGGACAGCTCGGCGATTTCCTTGGACGGGAACTGCGCCATCAGCACGGAGATTTCCAGCACCACCGTCCACAGGCGCACCGCATGCTCATAAGCGTCCACGTCGAAGGAGCGGTCCTCGCGGCGGAACTGCATCAGGTTCAGGGACGCCAGATTGCAGGCCGTGTCGTCCAGGAACATGTATTCCGAGCAGGGGTTGGAGGCGCGGATCTCGCCCGAAGCCGGGCAGGTGTGCCAGTCGTTGATGGTGGTGTGATACTGGATGCCGGGATCAGCCGAGGCCCAGGCGGCATAGCCGATCTGCTCCCACAGCTCGCGCGCCTTCAGCGTCTTCATCACCTTGCCGTCCTTGCGGGCGGTCAGGTCCCAGGTGCCGTCATCCGTCACGGCCTTCAGGAAGCCGTCGGTCACACGCACGGAGTTGTTGGAGTTCTGGCCGGCAACGGTCAGATAGGCTTCCGAATCCCAGTCGGTGTTGTAGGCGGGGAATTCGATGGAGGTGTAGCCCTGACGGGCAAACTGGATGACCCGGCGGATGTAGTTTTCCGGCACCATCATCTTCTTGGCAGCGCGGATTTCGCGCTTCAGCGCCGGGTTCTTGGCCGGGTCGAAGCAGTCGCCATTGTCTGCCTCGCAGTTGACGCAGGCCTTCATGATGGCGGTCAGGTGCTTCTGGCAGATCTTCGAGCCGGTGACGAGGGCGGCCACCTTCTGCTCTTCCTTGACCTTCCAGTTGATGTAATCCTCGATATCCGGATGGTCCACATCCACAACCACCATCTTGGCGGCGCGGCGGGTGGTGCCGCCGGACTTGATGGCGCCCGCTGCCCGGTCACCGATCTTGAGGAAGCTCATCAGGCCGGAGGAGCGGCCGCCGCCGGACAGCTTCTCGCCTTCACCGCGCAGGCGCGAGAAGTTGGAGCCGGTGCCCGAGCCATATTTGAACAGGCGCGCCTCACGCACCCACAGGTCCATGATGCCATTCTCGTTGACGAGATCGTCTTCCACGGACTGGATGAAACAGGCGTGCGGCTGCGGGTGCTCATAGGCGGTGGCGGATTTCACCAGCTCGCCGGTCTGGAAATCGACATAGAAGTGGCCCTGGCTGGGGCCGTCGATGCCATAGGCCCAGTGCAGGCCGGTGTTGAACCACTGCGGGCTGTTCGGCGCCACCTTCTGGGTCGCCAGCATGAAGCGCAGCTCGTCGTAGAAGGCCTGGGCATCGGCTTCGCCGTCGAAATAGCCGCCCTTCCAGCCCCAGTAGGTCCAGGTTCCGGCCAAACGGTCAAAGACCTGGCGTGCGTCGGTCTCGGAGCCGAAGCGCTCGCCTTCGGGCAGGGCTTCGAGAGCGGCCAGGTCGGCCTCGCGGCGCCACAGCCATGAGGGAACGGTGTTCTCTTCCACCGGCTTCAGGCGGGCAGGGACGCCGGCCTTGCGGAAATACTTCTGGGCGAGAATGTCGGAGGCGACCTGCGAGAACTGGGCCGGAACCTGAATGTCCGCGAGACGGAACACAACCGAGCCATCCGGATTGCGGATCTCGCTCGTCGTCGTGGTGAACTCGATCTCAGCGTAAGGGGACTGCCCATCCTTGGTGTAACGCCGTTCAATCCGCATTCCCATGCCCCCTTCATCGTGCCGGCCCGGCAGGCGATCCGCCTTGCGTCAGGCCGCAAAAATCCGTTGCCCAGGCGCCAAGCGTCCCGGACGTTCAGTGTGCCGCTACCCTGTCAGTCGAGGCCCGGTACTTCGCCGGGCTCACTCTTCAGTGAGGAATTCCCTGGTCTGCCATTCGCGTGGTGTGCCACTTGAGTGGTTTGCCGCTGGTGTATCCGCAAGCGGACGGCCAGAGACCGGATGTCACGGTGTCCAAGCTGCCGGCGGCCCGAAAACGGCGCGCGGGAGGCCGCTGCCGCTGATCCGTAACTCTGCCTGAAGCCGGTTCTACTGGGCGGAAACAGGCGTCAGCCTGTCCGCCGGAACACTCACCGTGACGTTCCGGACATTAGTGTGAATCATCGGTTACCGTCAAGTTTGGGGAACTATCGCTTGTGTGTAAAAGTTGCCCGGCAATCTAAATCTAGTAGCCCTTGTGGAAATCGGGGAGAGCGGGGGAAAGCCGTGATTTGATGCAGGTCATTGCAATTCTGCATCAAGCCGGGGGCTGCGTATGCCCCATGCCAGCAACGCCTGTCATGTTGCTGATTGATGATGACAATTTGACGAAAAGGCCGCGACCTCACTTCAAGTGGACTTAAGCGGGGCATGCGAGAAGAAGGGCGGTTCATCTCCGGCAGGGGCCCCGATTTCATGTCCAACCATCATGCGGCCTACGGGCTGACCTTCGGCGAACTCGATGTGGTTGTCGTCGAGGATTCAAGGCAGATGCAGACCATTCTTCGCTCGATACTTTTAAGTTTCAAGGTCGAGCGGGTGCGGGTGTTCGACACGGTGGATGCGGCGCTGGAGTCCATGCTTACCGAGCCTCCCAATCTCATCATCTCCGACTGGCGTATGGAGCCGGCGACCGGCTACCAGATGTTGCGGCTGATCCGGCACAAGAACATGGCGCCGCTCTGTTTCGTGCCTCTGCTGTTCGTCACCGCCCATGGCACGCGAGCCTTTGTGGAGAAGGCTTTCCGGGCCGGTGCGCATCATCTTCTGGCCAAGCCCGTCTCACCCTCCATGATCCATGCCCGGCTGAACTGGCTGCTCAGCGATGCCAGGGAGATGATCCCGGACAAGAACGGCTTTTATTCCATTGAAGGCGTTGGCCTTTTGCTGGAGCAGCAAGCGGGCAAGATGAAGACGCTGGATGGTGCACGCGCCTATCATCAACGTGCGACGCGCCGCTATCAGGAAGTCAAGGAGACGGTGGAGCACGTCTTCAACGAGGATGGGTCGATCGCTGCCGCAGCTCTTGATTCGCAGGCTGGACGCATGGCTGCCGTTGCCCGGACTGCCCCGAAGCCGGTACAGAAGCCCAAGACGGAAGAGCAAAAGCCTCCGGTTCCGGGGCCGAGATTTGCTGCCCTGCGCAAGGCGCTGAGCTAGACTGGACGCCGGTCCGCCGGTTTCCTGGTCCCGCTGTGCGGCGAAGCGGCGCAAAATGCCGCAGCCGTGTGGACGGGCCGGAGAATTCCGGCTACATGTTGCCGCAACATCGGGCTGCGTTGGCAGCCAGTCCTTTTCGAGGGCGGCGTTTGGTCCGCCCGATTCGGAGCAGACAGCGGATGAAGACCCTTCTCCTGCAAATCTTCACCTGGTGGAACGGCCAGACCATGGGCACCCGGTTCTTCACCTGGCGCAAGGGCGAACTCGTTGGCAAGGATGAGTTCGGCAACACCTATTACAAGGAGCGGGGCGGCAAGAAGCGCTGGGTCATTTACAATGGCCTCGCCGAAGCCTCGATGATTCCGCCGGGCTGGCATGGCTGGATGCACCACCGGGTCGACACGCCGCCGGTGGAAGAGAACTACCACGCCAAATCCTGGCAGGCGCCGCACCACGGTAACCGCACTGGAACGCCCGAGGCCTACCGCCCGAAGGGCTCGATCCTGACCCCCGAAAAGCGTCCGGAAGTGACCGGCGACTACGAGGCCTGGACGCCGGGCCAGTAAGCGGCGTAGAGCTGTTTGAGTTTGAAGAACCCGCTGGAGCAATCCAGTGGGTTTTTTGTTGTGCGCGGTGCGTAGAGGGGGCTGTAAGGGGCTCCGTGCCTTCTATCTCGCCTGGGCCGTCACCCCGGCCATCGAGCCGGCAAGGGCCTCGCCCCCCGCACAACAAAAAACCCGCCGGATCAAACCGGCGGGCTCTGTATCCTGAACGGCTTTCGCCGGATCAGTAACGGGAATCATTCCTCGTCGTCATCCAGATCCTCAGCGAAGTCTTCGCCGGTATCCGCCGGAGGCGGCGGCAGGACGGGCAGGGCGTCAACGCCGAGGCGCTTGTCGAGATAGGTGCCGCAGCGCAGCATCAGTTCCTCGACGCTGTTCTCGAAGAAGTGGTTCGCACCGGGGATCGTCTCGTGATCGATGACGATGCCCTTCTGCGTCTTCAGCTTGTCAACGAGGTTCTGCACGTCCTTCTGCGGCACGACCTTGTCGTTGTCGCCATGGATGAGCAGGCCGGACGAGGGGCAGGGGGCGAGGAAGGAGAAGTCGAACAGGTTCGCCGGAGGGGCAACCGAGATGAAGCCTTCCACTTCCGGGCGGCGCATCAGAAGCTGCATGCCGATCCAGGCGCCGAAGGAGAAGCCGGCAATCCAGCAGCCGCGTGCGTCGGGATGAACCGTCTGCACCCAGTCGAGGGCAGCGGCGGCATCCGAGAGCTCACCCTGGCCATGATCGAAGGAGCCCTGCGACCGGCCGACGCCGCGGAAGTTGAAGCGCAGCACGGCAAAGCCACGCTGGGCGAACATATAATACAGCTGGTAGACGACCTGATTGTTCATCGTCCCGCCGAACTGCGGATGCGGATGCAGCACCAGTGCGATGGGCGCGTTCCGCTTTTTGGCGGGATGGAAACGGCCTTCCAGACGTCCGGCAGGGCCGTTGAAAATCACCTCGGGCATGAAGCGCGATGTCCTTTTCTCGCTTTCCGGGCCTTCTGGTCCGGAAAAAATGAGGAATTTGTACGTGGAATCCCTGAGCAGGAAACTTGACTCTGAGGTTCCGAGTTTCTAAAAGCTTCTTTAGAATGCTTCAAATTCGAATGCAGCCGCGCGTGGCGTGCCGGTTCGAATTCGGGCGCTTGGCGCACTTATCATCATGTGGGCGGGGAATTTCAAGTTTTCCGTTGACTTGACTTGAAAAAGAGGCGCTACCGGCCTTGTCCGAAAGCCAGCTGGCGATGAGGGCACACCAGGCTGAATGGAGTTGGAACCGGGCCATGAACGGCGGAACCGAGCGGCTTTATCTGGATCACAATGCGAGCGCGCCGCTGCGCCCGCAGGCGCTCGCGCGCATGGTCGAGGTGCTGGGCGTCACGGGCAACCCGTCTTCGGTGCATGGCGAAGGGCGCAAGCTGCGCGGCATCGTCGAGGATGCACGCGAGGCGCTGGCAGCCATGTGCGGGGTCAAGGCCCGGTCGGTCATCTTCACCAGCGGTGCGACGGAAGCCAACGTACTGGCTCTCAGCCCGCGCTGGCAGGGCAATGACGGCCCGGTCTATCTGGACCGGCTGCTGATGTCCGCCGTTGAGCACCCGAGCGTGCGCGCGGGCGGACGCTTTGCCGCACGTGAAATTGCCCACATCGGCACCGGTGAAAACGGCGTCCTGCGGCTTGATCATCTGGACGAGCTGCTGGCCGCCGGAGGTCCTGCGCTGGTGTCTGTGATGGCGGCGAACAATGAAACGGGCGTCATCCAGCCGCTGGCCGAAATCGGTGCCCGTGTGAAGGCCGCCGGCGGCATCTTCCATGTGGATGCCGTGCAGTTTGGCGGCCGCCTGCCGGTGGACATTGCCGGATGGCAGGCGGATGCGGTGAGCCTTTCGGCCCACAAGATGGGCGGCCCGCAGGGCATTGGCGCGCTTGTGCTGCGCACATCTGCGCTGGCGCCCGCGCCGCTGCTGATTGGTGGCGGCCAGGAGCAGCACCGGCGTGCGGGCACGGAAAATGCCGCAGCCATCGCCGCTTTCGGTGCCATTGCGCGCGATGGCTCCACAATGCTTGAGGAATTTGCAAGTCTCGCGAGGCTTCAGGGCCTTCTCGAAGAGGGTTTGCGCCTTATATCTGGATCAACGGTGGTGTTTGGCGCAGATGCCCCCCGCCTTGCGAACACAACGTGTTTTGCCGTTCCGGGCGTTCCGTCCGAAATGGCGCTTATGGCTCTGGACCTCAACGGCATCGCCCTTTCCTCCGGCTCGGCCTGCTCCTCGGGCAAGGTCGGTGCGTCGCACGTGCTCACCGCCATGGGCGTTGACGAGGATCTGGGACGCTGTGCGCTGCGGGTCAGTCTTGGCTGGACGACGCAGGAAGCGGATATCACCCGCTTCCTGGAGGTCTGGTCGAAGGTGGCAGCCACGCTCAACCCTTCGGCAACCGGCAAGGCAGCCTGAAGATACGGCTTTGAAATTGCCCCGAATGGGGCCTGAAACCGCCCTCCAGCTTATTTCGTGCCGGTGGGCTGAACCTGAGACGACCTCGCCGCCGTAGAACGGGGGCAGGGATGACGGTCCGCCCCGGATGTGAGGGCGGCGGAATGGAGACAAAGACATGCCCGCTGTGCAGGAAACGATCGACCGGGTCAAAGCGATTGACGTCGACCAGTACAAATATGGCTTCGTCACCGACATCGAGTCGGAAACGGCGGCAAAGGGCCTTTCCGAGGAAACCGTGCGCTTCCTTTCGGCCAAGAAGAACGAGCCGGAGTGGATGACCGAGTGGCGCCTCGATGCGCTGCGCCGCTTCCAGACCATGGAAGAGCCCACCTGGGCCCGCGTCAGCTATCCGCCGATTGACCTGCAGGAGCTGTACTACTGGTCCGCGCCGAAGTCCGTCGAAGGGCCGAAGAGCCTTGACGAGGTGGATCCGGAGCTGCTGCGGACCTACGAGAAGCTGGGCATTCCGCTGCGCGAGCAGGAGATCCTTGCCGGCGTCGAGCCGAAGAACCGGGTCGCCGTGGACGCCGTGTTCGACAGCGTGTCCGTGGTCACCACCTTCAAGGACGAGCTGAAGAAGGCGGGCGTCATCTTCTGTTCCATCTCCGAGGCCCTGCGCGAGTACCCGGACCTCGTCCGCAAGTATCTCGGCTCCGTGGTTCCGGTGACGGACAACTACTATGCGACGCTGAACTCTGCGGTCTTCTCCGACGGCTCCTTCGTTTATGTGCCGGAGGGCGTGCGCTGCCCGATGGAACTGTCCACTTACTTCCGCATCAACGAGAAAAACACCGGCCAGTTCGAGCGTACGCTGATCATCGCCGACAAGGGCGCTTACGTGTCCTATCTTGAAGGCTGCACCGCGCCGCAGCGCGACGAGAACCAGCTGCATGCGGCTGTCGTCGAGCTGATCGCGCTGGATGATGCGGAGATCAAATATTCCACCGTCCAGAACTGGTTCCCCGGTGACAAGGACGGCAAGGGCGGCATCTACAACTTCGTCACCAAGCGTGGCGACTGCCGTGGCAAGAACTCCAAGATCTCCTGGACGCAGGTGGAAACCGGCTCGGCCATCACCTGGAAGTACCCGTCCTGCATTCTGCGCGGTGACAATTCGCGCGGCGAGTTCTACTCGATCGCCGTGTCCAACGGCTATCAGCAGGTGGACAGCGGCACCAAGATGATCCATCTCGGCAAGAACACGTCGAGCCGCATCATCTCCAAGGGCATTTCCGCCGGCAAGTCGCAGAACACCTACCGTGGCCTCGTCTCGGCGCACCGCAAGGCTTCGAACGCCCGCAACTTCACCCAGTGCGACAGCCTGCTGATCGGGCAGGACTGCGGCGCGCATACGGTGCCCTATATCGAAAGCAAGAACGCATCGGCCGTCTTCGAGCATGAGGCCACCACCTCAAAGATCTCCGACGACCAGATGTTCTACTGCCTCGCCCGTGGCCTGTCGGAAGAGCAGGCCGTGGCGCTGATCGTGAACGGCTTCGTCAAGGACGTGATCCAGCAGCTGCCGATGGAATTCGCCGTCGAAGCCCAGAAACTGATCTCGATCAGCCTGGAAGGCAGCGTGGGATAACGTAGGCGAGACGTTGAACACCCACTCCGTCATCGTCGGGACGAGCCCAAGAACGACGGAGAGTGGTGCGTAGGCAAACGCAATTGAATGCGCTGGGAAACCGGCTCCTGAGACTGATGACACACACCGGACCTTGAATCCGGACCGAAATGAGGACCATCTCAATGCTTGAGATCAAGAACCTGCACGCCCGCATCGCCGAAGACGGCACCGAGATCCTGCGCGGCATCGACCTGACCGTGAAGGCAGGCGAAATCCATGCCATCATGGGCCCGAACGGCTCCGGCAAGTCGACCCTGTCCTACATTCTGGCAGGCAAGGAAGACTATGAGGTCACCGAGGGCGAGATCCTGTTCAATGGTGAGAACCTCCTGGAGATGGAAGCCGACGAGCGTGCAGCTGCCGGTGTGTTCCTTGCCTTCCAGTATCCGATCGAGATCCCCGGCGTTGCCACGATGGAGTTTCTGAAGACCGCCCTCAACGCACAGCGCAAGGCGCGCGGCGAGGCCGAGCTCTCGGTTCCGGACTTCCTGAAGCTGGTCAAGTCCAAGGCGGCTGACCTCAACGTCACCATGGACATGCTGAAGCGCCCGCTCAACGTCGGCTTCTCCGGCGGCGAGAAGAAGCGCTCGGAAATCCTGCAGATGGCCCTTCTGGAGCCGAGCCTCTGCGTGCTGGACGAGACGGACTCCGGCCTCGACATCGACGCCCTGCGCATCGTGTCGGAAGGCGTCAACAAGCTGCGCTCGCCGGAGCGCTCGATGATCGTCATCACCCACTACCAGCGCCTGCTCGACCATATCGTGCCGGATGTCGTCCACGTTCTGTCCAAGGGCAAGATCGTCAAGACCGGCGGCAAGGAACTGGCGCTTGAGCTGGAGAAGAACGGCTACGCTGATTACGTCGGCGCGGCGGCCTGAGCCACGGGGAGTGACCATGACTGCGAACCTGCGTGTCGTCTCGACACAGGCCGAAACCGATCTTGAGGCGCATTTCGCTGCGCTCAAGGACGGTGGCGCCGACTTGATCAGCCTGCGGGAAGCCGCCTTCGCCCGCTTCCGGGCGACCGGCCTGCCGCACCGGCGGATCGAGGAATGGAAGTACACGGACCTGCGCGCCTTCCTGAAGAGCTACGCTGCCCCGGCAGCCGCAGCTTCCCTGGACGCGGTCAAGGCTGCCCTTGCGGGTGCCGAGACCTATGCAGAGCTGGAGCGCCTGCGCATCGTGCTCGCCAACGGGCGTCTTGTGGCCGAAGTGTCTGATCTTGCGAAGCTGGAAGCGGCTGGCATTGAGGTTTCAAACTTCAATGACGCTGTGAGAAATTCTTCGCAAGCCCTTCTTTCAAATCCGGAAATTGCCGGAGTTAATCCAGCACTTGAACTCAACACGGCGCTGCTGCAGGGCGGCGTTGTTCTGAAGGTTAAGGCAGGCACGGCCGTGGATTTGCCGGTCGAGATCGTGCATCTGGCGCTTGGCGGCGCGGTTTATACCCGCGTGCGGACCGAGCTGGGCAAGGGCGCGAGCCTGACCCTGCTGGAGAGCTTCGTCACCGCTGGTGAGGATGCCGTCGTCAACGCTGTGTCCGACCAGGTGCTGGCCGATGAAGCTGCTCTGACCGCGACCCGCCTGATCGTCGGCTCGGGCCGTGCGCCGCATATCTCCACGGCCTTCTCGCATCTTGGTGCAAAGGCAGAGCTGAAGACGCTCGGCTTCATCGCCGGGACCGACTTTGCCCGCAACCAGTCCTACGTCACCTTTGCCGGTGAGCACTCCACGGCGAAGCTTTATGGCGTGACCATGGTGCGCGGCCAGCAGCTGGGCGACCAGACGCTGGTGGTTGACCATGCGGTGCCGAACTGCGAGAGCCGGGAATTCTTCAAGACGGTGATCGACGCCGGTGCGAAGGGTGTTTATCAGGGCAAGATCATCGTGCGGCCGCACGCCCAGAAGACGGACGGCCAGATGATGACGCAGGCGCTGCTGCTGTCCGAAGATGCTGAGATGGCCAACAAGCCGGAACTGGAAATCTTCGCTGATGACGTGCAGTGCGCCCACGGCGCGACGAGCGGCCAGATCGATGAGGATCTGCTGTTCTATCTGCGCGCCCGTGGCATTCCGGAAGCGGAAGCCCGCACGCTGCTGGTCCTCGCCTTCCTGTCGGAAGCCATCGAGGAATTCGGCAGCGAGAGCGTGACCGAGCTGCTGGAGACCCGCGTGCGGGAGTGGCTGGCTATCGCCGGCTAATCCCGAGCTGCTTGTTGATTGGAGAGAATGATGACCGCCAGCCAGACTGCTGCTGCCCCTGCCACCGGCTATGACGTTGCCGCCGTGCGCCGTGATTTCCCGATCCTGTCGCGGGACGTCTACGGCAAGCCGCTCGTCTATCTGGACAATGGCGCCTCGGCGCAAAAGCCGCAGGCGGTCATCGATGCCATGGTGAAGGCCTATTCGCAGGAATATGCCAACGTGCACCGCGGCCTGCATTTCCTCTCCAACACGGCGACCGAGAATTACGAAGCCGCGCGCGAGACCGTGCGCCGCTTCCTCAATGCGGGGTCGGTGGACGAGATCGTCTTCACCCGCTCCACGACCGAGGCCATCAATCTCGTGTCCTACGGTCTTGGCCCGGACACGTTCGGCCCGGGCGATGAGATCGTGCTGTCGATCATGGAGCATCACTCCAACATCGTGCCCTGGCATTTCCACCGCGAGCGCAACGGTGCGGTGCTGAAGTGGGTCTATGTGCGCGAGGATGGCTCCTTCGATCTGGAAGCTTTCGAGGCGGCCCTGACGGAACGTACCAAACTCGTCGCCATCACGCAGATGTCCAACGTACTGGGCACCGTGGTGCCGGTGAAGGATGTCTGCCGCATCGCCCATGCGCGCGGCATCAAGGTGCTGGTGGATGGCAGCCAGGCTGCCGTGCATATGCCTGTCGATGTGCGCGACATGGACTGCGACTACTATGTGCTGACCGGCCACAAAGTCTATGGCCCGACCGGCATCGGCGTGCTCTATGGCAAGCCGGAGGCGCTGGACCGTCTGCGTCCCTTCTGCGGCGGCGGCGAGATGATTGCGGACGTGACCGAGGATATCGTCACCTACGCCAAGCCGCCGCACCGGTTCGAGGCGGGCACCCCTCCCATCGTGCAGGCGATCGGTCTTGCTGCTGCGCTCGACTACATGGACAGCCTCGGCCGCGAAAACATCGCCCGGCACGAGGCATCGCTGCTGGCCTATGCCACCGAAAAGCTCGCCGGTTTCAACTCCCTGCGCATCTTCGGCTCGGCGCCGGGCAAGGGCGCGATCATCTCCTTCGAGATGAAGGGGGCTCATGCCCATGACGTGGCCACCGTGCTGGACCGGGCTGGCGTTGCGGTGCGTGCCGGCACCCATTGCGCCCAGCCGCTGCTGGCCCGCTATGGCGTCACCTCCACTTGCCGTGCCAGCTTCGGCCTTTATAACACCTTCGAGGAAGTTGACGCCCTTGCGGCGGCCCTGCAGAAGGCGCAGGACTTCTTTGCCTGAGGATCGATCCATGAACGACAGTCCCGCTCACGTTTCCGCTGAGCCGGAAACCGCCGCTGAAACCACTGCTTCGGCCATTGCGCCCGAGGAACTGGCGCGGATGACCGATGACATCATCGCGGCGCTGAAGACCGTCTATGATCCGGAAATTCCCTGCGACATCTACGAGCTTGGCCTCATCTACAAGGTCGATATCGAGGATGACCGCTCGGTGAAGGTGGACATGACGCTGACTGCACCGGGCTGCCCGGTGGCCGGGGAAATGCCGGGCTGGGTGGAAAACGCCATCAGTGCGGTTCCCGGAATTGGCGCTGTGGACGTCAGCATGGTGTTTGATCCGCCGTGGACGCCGGACCGCATGTCCGAAGAAGCCCGCGTTGCGCTCAACTGGTACTGAGCGAGCGCCGGGGAGGCTGCCGGTTGGAAAGCTGAGCGGAATCCCCATATAATGCATACGAGCTGATTTGAAGGGGATTCCCCCGCAAAGGAACAAGCCTATGGCACTGGCCCGCAAGATGCAGATCATGAAGGTGAGCCCGGCAGCCGCAGAGCGCGTGCGCGAACTGGTGGAAGGCGCCGATGAACCCAAGGCCGGCCTGCGCATCAGCATCAAGAAGGGCGGCTGCGCAGGCATGGAATATGCCATGTCCCTCGTGGATGGCGTCCAGCCAGGCGATGACGTGATCGAGGCGGATGGCGCGAAGGTTTTCATTGATCCGTCCGCAGTGCTGTATCTGATCGGCAGCGAGATGGATTTCGAGACGACGAAGTTCCGCTCCGGTTTTGTCTTCCGCAATCCGAATGAAGTGTCCTCCTGCGGCTGCGGCGAATCCGTGTCGCTGAAGGCCGCCGATCCGGCCGCGCTTTCCGCCTGATTTCTCCCGCCAGAATCTTCAGAAGGCAGATCGATGAGTTTCTTTGCCCGCCTGCGTGAGGCCGCCGGTCCGGACTGGACCGCCTATGTCGAGCACCCCTTTGTCCGGCAGATGCAGGACGGTACGCTGCCTCAAGCCGCCTTCCGGCATTATCTGGTGCAGGACTATCTGTTCCTCATCCAGTTTGCGCGGGCCTATGCACTGGCCATCTACAAGAGCCCGACGCTTGGTGACATGCGCCACGCGCTTTCCGGGGTGAGAGCCATTCTCGACATGGAGATGGATCTTCACGTCGAGCTGTGTGCTGGCTGGGGGCTCTCGCGCGAGGATCTGGAAAAGGCACGGGAAGAGCGCCAGACCATGGCCTACACCCGCTTCGTGCTGGATGCCGGCGGGCAGGGGGATTTGCTGGATCTCCTCGTAGCGCTTGCCCCTTGCGTTCTGGGCTATGCCGAGATTGGTGCAAGGCTCGCAAAGACACCGTCCGGCTCAGACCCGCAGAACCCTTATGCCCGCTGGATCAGCGAATATGCCAGCGATGCCTATCAGGATGTCGCCGCCAGCTTTGCCGCCTGGATGGACAAGCTTGCGGCAGACTATGAGACACCGGCCCGCAGAATGCGGCTGGAGCATCTGTTCCGGCAGGCTAGCATTCTTGAGGCTGATTTCTGGCAGATGGGGCTGGAACGCGCCTGAGAGCAAGCGTTGGCTGAGCAGTGTCAGGCGACACGGCTTCCATTCTGATTGGCTGCAAGCTCGTTGCTCTGCAGGCTACGAACCGCATTGCGGCCGCTGTGCTTGGCGGCATAAAGGGCTGCATCGGCGCGGCCGATGATCATCTGGCTCGTGTCGCCGCCTTCGTAAAGGCTTACGCCGATTGAGAGGGTCAGACGGCCCAGGTTTTCGCCTGTCGAGCGCTTGACCAGCTCCTTGCCCATGACGGCCCTGCGGATCTGTTCTGCCACGTCCATGGCATCGTCGATCTGCGCCTCGGGCAGGATGATCGCGAACTCCTCTCCGCCGTAGCGGCAGGCAACGTCCTGCGCCTTGATGCTCTGCTTTACGGCGAGGGCAACAAGGCGCAGGACCTGATCACCTGTCTGATGGCCAAACCGGTCATTGAAGCTCTTGAAGTGATCGATGTCCGTCAGCAGGAGGGCGAAGCCTTCGCCGGTGCGCTTGGCGAGGTCGATGGCACGATCAATCGCAAGGTCGAAGTGCCGCCGGTTGCTGAGCGTGGTTAGCTCGTCGGTGAGGGACTCGTAGCGGATTGCTTCGAGGTTCTCCTTGAGCGTCCGGATCTGCCTGTTGGACTCAAGCAGCTGGCTTTCGAGATTTCGGTTGGCTGCAATAGCTGCGTGGGTTGCCTTGACCATGGCAGAGGTCAGGTCCCGCAGCTTTTCGTCATTCAGTGTCTCGTGCAGCCTTCCCAGAACATTATCGAGGGCTTTGCCAAAGTCAGATGTGGCGTCTGTGCTGATGCGGATTGCATCGACCAGGTCCTGCACCTCTTCGGCAACGCGCGTTCCGACTTCATCAACCCGGTCACCAAGCCGGTTGGGAGACAGAAACCGCGCGTAGATCCGCTGCAGATCGTCGGCAGATATCGAGCCCTTCGTCGCGATCAAATCGTTGATTGCGCGGTTAAGGGCCTGATTGAAACCCGCCGCATAGGTATACCAGGTCTCGTAATTGCGCGGATGGGCCGGAATCACGTTGCGCCGGATATATGAGAGCGCCGCTTCACCATAAGTGATGGTTCTCTTGAAATCCTCCGCATCTGCCATTCTGGCCCCCACCACAAAAGAGTGCCGCTTGCAAAGGGGCACTTCGATATACTGTAACACTAGTATTATGTAATTTAACGCTAGGTTAAATTGCGGATAAGTCCGGCGCAGAAGCAGGCCAGCGTGCTGTATACAATGCTCACTCTGCTGTCATTTACCGTAGCGCGTCAACACCAGAAATACTTGGTGAAGGCAGGTTTTTCTCAGCAAAACGCCGCCGCTCTGTTCAGATCCGGCGGCGCCTCTATTCTCTGCTCAGTTTCCTGGTCAGGATGCCTTCTTGGCGCGTGGGTCGCGAAGCAGGAAGGCGGGAATGTGATCGCCGAGACCGATAACCGGCTGGTCGTCATCCTGATGGCGGCCGCGGCGGTTGTTACCGTTGTTGCGGTCTCGCTGCGGTTGGTTGCGGTTTCCATCACGGCTGTGCCGGTCGTTGCGTTCGCGGCCGGCGTCCTGCGGCTGTGCCTGCTGCGGCGCAATGCGTGGCTGCGGGGCATCTTCCGCCATTACGGCCGGTGCCGTATCCTGCACCTCGGCCGTCTCGCTCTTGCGCGGGCGGCGCGTCCGGGTGCGGGCCGGTGCCTTGGCCTCCGCAACTTCGGCTGTTTCCTCGCGCGGGCTCTCGTCCGGCGCTGCCTCCTGGGTGCGGCTGCCACCGCGGGGGCGGCGGGCAGGGCGCTCGGCCTTGGCGCCGCCGGAACGGGCGGCCTTGCGGCGCTCCTTGCGCTCGGCAATCGCAGCTTCGAAGTCCAGCGGCTCGCCCAGCCAGTCGATGCTCTTGCCGATCACCTTCTCAATGGCGCCCAGATACTTCTGGTCGTCGCCGTCAACCAGTGTATAGGCAACGCCGAGGCGTCCGGCGCGGCCGGTGCGGCCAATGCGGTGAACGTAGTCTTCCGCATGGATCGGCACGTCGAAATTGAACACGTGGCTCACATCCGGAATGTCGAGACCGCGTGCGGCGACGTCGCTGGCCACGAGCAGCTTGAGGTTCCCCTTGCGGAAATTGTCCAGCATGGTCATGCGGGTGCGCTGGTCCATGTCGCCATGCAGCGCGCCAACGTTGAAGCCGTGGCGCTCCAGCGAGCGGAACAGTGTAGCCACATCAACCTTGCGGTTGCAGAAGACGATGGCGTTCTGCAGGTCTTCGGCCTGGGCCAGAAGGTCCCGGAGGGTCTGACGCTTCTCGTAATCCTCACTGCCGGTTCCCACCAGATACTGGGTGATCGTCGAGGATGTGGAGGAGCGGGTCGAAACCTCAACCTTCGCCGGGTTCTGAAGGAAGGTTTCTGTCAGGCGCTGGATTTCCGGCGGCATTGTGGCCGAGAAGAACAGGGTCTGGCGGGTGAAGGGGATCAGCTTGCAGATCCGCTCGATATCCGGGATGAAGCCCATGTCAAGCATGCGGTCGGCTTCGTCGATCACGAGGATCTCGACGCCCTGCAGCAGCAGCTTGCCGCGCTCGACGTGATCCAGCAGACGGCCCGGGGTCGCAATCAGAACGTCGGCGCCACGGTCGATCTTCTTGTCCTGCTCACCAAAAGAAACACCGCCGATCAGCAGGGCGACGTTCAGCTTGTGGTTGACGCCATACCGCTCGAAGTTCTCCTGAACCTGCGCTGCGAGCTCACGCGTCGGTTCCAGGATCAGGGTGCGGGGCATACGTGCGCGGGCGCGGCCCTTTTCAAGAAGGGTGAGCATCGGCAGCGTGAAGGAAGCCGTCTTGCCGGTGCCGGTCTGGGCGATGCCCAGAACATCGCGCCGTTCCAGCACATGGGGAATGGCGCCCTTCTGGATGGCGGTCGGTTCGTTGTAACCGGCAGCGGTAACTGCCTGGAGGACTTTCTCGCTGAGGCCGAGAGTGTCAAATGACATTGAGAACGGGATCCGATTCTGGGTCGCTGTAGCTGGACGGACCCAAGCCTTGCCTAGGTCCGGAATTGGCGCCACCCTACAGTTAAAGGCCCCCTTGTCAATGTTTTCCTGAGGTTTTGACCCTGAAACGGCCCTGTTAATGCTAACAGGCCGCCAGTTGGGAGCAAATCAGCAGGCACATGGGCGCCTGCCTCTCATCGCAAATGCAGCACCTTGACTTTGCCGTCAGCTTGAAGCGGGCGCTTCACGCTCAGATATCGAGGTCATGCGCGAATTCGGCACGGTCCTGGATGAAGCGGAAGCGGGCTTCCGGCTTGTTGCCCATCAGCTGTTCGACGGTATCACTGGTGTCCGCCTCGTCGCCTTCCACCACCTGCACCTTCAGCAAGGTGCGCTTGGAGGGATCCATGGTGGTTTCCTTGAGCTGTCCTGGCAGCATTTCGCCAAGGCCCTTGAAGCGGCCGATCTCGACCTTGCTCTTGCCCTTGAAGACCGTGGCCATCAGCTCGTCCTTATGCTCGTCCGTGCGGGCATAGATGGTCTTGCCGCCCTGCGTCAGGCGGTAGAGCGGCGGCACGGCGAGATAGAGGTGGCCGTTGTGGATCAGCTCCGGCATTTCGCGGTAGAAGAAGGTGATCAGCAGCGAGGCGATATGCGCGCCGTCCACGTCGGCGTCGGTCATGATGATGACCTTCTCATAGCGCAGGTCCGCATCCTTGTAGTGGGTGCGGGTGCCGCAGCCAAGTGCCTGGATCAGGTCCGCCAGCTGCTGGTTGGCCACCAATTTGTCGCGCCCGGCATTGGCAACGTTGAGGATCTTGCCGCGCAGGGGCAGTACGGCCTGATTGTTGCGGTTACGGGCCTGTTTGGCGGAGCCACCGGCCGAGTCACCCTCGACGATGAAGAGCTCCGTGCCTTCCGACTGGTTTGCCGAACAATCCGCCAGCTTGCCCGGCAGGCGCAGCTTGCGCACGGCGGTCTTGCGGGCAACGTCCTTTTCCTGGCGGCGGCGCAGGCGTTCTTCCGCCCGGTCGATCACCCATTCCAGAAGCTTGTTGGCCTGAGTGGGAGATGCGGTCAGCCAGTGGTCAAAGGCATCGCGCAGGGCATTCTCGGTGATGCGCGTTGCCTCGTTGGTGGCCAGCTTGTCCTTGGTCTGGCCGACAAACTCCGGTTCGCGGATGAAGACGGACAGCATGCCGGCAGCCGAGGTCATGATGTCTTCGGAGGTAAGGATTGCGGCCTTCTTGTTGCCGACGAGATCCGCATAGGCCTTGAGGCCGCGCAGCAGTGCATAGCGCAGGCCCGCTTCATGCGTGCCGCCTTCCGGAGTGGTCACTGTGTTGCAGTAGGAGGACAGGAAACCGTCACCTGCGAACCAGGTGACCGCCCATTCCACTGCGCCATGCTTGCCGGGCTGGCCCAGCTTGCCGGCAAAGATGTCGTCGATGACCTTGCGCTCCTTGCCGAGCTTTTCGGCAAGAAAGTCCTTCAGGCCGCCGGGGAAATGGAACACGGCCTCTGCCGGTGTCTTGTCTTTTTCGTCCAGCAGAGCCGGGTCGCAGTGCCAGCGGATCTCGACGCCGCCGAACAGATAGGCTTTGGAACGGGCCATGCGCAGCAGGCGCGCAGGCTCGAACTTTGCTTCCTTGCCGAAGATCTGCCAGTCGGGCTTGAAGCGGACCAGCGTGCCGCGCCGGTTCTGCACATCGCCGACGAGTTCCAGCTGTCCTACCGGCTTGCCGCGCTGGAAGACCTGACGGTAGAGCTTACGCGCCCGCGCCACCTCGACCACCATTTCTTCCGACAGGGCGTTCACCACGGATGAGCCCACGCCGTGCAGGCCGCCGGAAGCCTCATAGACCTTGCTGTCGAACTTGCCGCCCGCATGCAGCGTCGTCATGATGATTTCGAGCGCCGACTTGTCCTTGAACTTCGGATGCGGATCGACCGGAATGCCGCGGCCATTGTCCGTGATGGTGATATAGCCATCGGCGCCAACGGCAACGTCGATCCAGGTGGCATGGCCTGCGACGGCCTCGTCCATCGAGTTGTCGATGATTTCGGCGAAGAGGTGATGCAGCGCCTTTTCATCGGTGCCGCCGATATACATGCCCGGACGGCGGCGCACCGGCTCAAGGCCTTCCAGCACTTCGATGTCGGCTGCCGTATAGTCCTCACCGCCTCCGGAGCTGCGCTGCGGTGTCTGGCTAGCAGTTTCAGCCTGCGAGTTTCCGGCCGCAAGGACGGCGGGAGCGGGCGCAAGGGCTGCTTTGCTGGCCGCCTTGGGGGCTGCCTTTGCAGGCGCACTCCCTGCCGCTGCTGCTGATCCTGCGAAGAGATCCTCGTCTGCGCTCATGCCGTTTCCATGTTCCATAGTCTGTGGGGCAGGCCCTTGCGTGTGACGCAAATGGCCGTGCCGTGTGTCCGGTCCCCGTTGCCGGAGTCCGATTCGCTGCTGCCCGATTCGGCGCGATTGTCTCAGCCGCCAGCCTGCGGCGAAAGGGGAAAGCCCCGGAACCGCGCGGATTTCCAACGAAACGGGGTTTTTGAACGGTCTGGACAACCGAATGTCAACCGCTTTCGTCGAGTGTGTGTGCAAGGGCCGTCCGGCTCCGTGCCAGTCCCTGCCGGGAAGCAGCCAGAGGAACTGGCAGCCGCCAGTGGTTGCCCGGCTTGTTTTCGGCGAGACAAACTGGGCGCGGGAACTGGCGGAAACTCTGAGCTTTGTGGAGCCAGGCATGACAGGAACAGGCAAAAACAGGCGCGAGTCTGTGGCGCCGCCGCAACAGTCAGGCGCGATGTGATGCGCTATGACTTGTGGCGCCGGAATTGCCGCCGTTCAGCCACGATTGGGCTTCAACCCTCTCTGGCATGGAAGGGCAGGGCGATCTTCAGCAAATTGCCGCCGCCGTCTCTGGGGGCGTGAGCGGCAGGCATGAAGATTTAGGCAGTCAGGCAGGTATGCGCATCAGTGTGCATGCGATTTGGATCAGGGGTTTGGTGTGCGCGTTATCTTTGCGTTGAACAGGACAGGGAATGACGGGATAACATCCCAAGTCTGTCTTTGCAGCGTCAAAACGCATTCCTCTTCCTTTGGTTCCATCTCCCGCAGATTTTTTTCGCATGGTGCCGCAACTGCCAGCTCAAATACTGACGGCCCAAATGCTGCCGGCCCAATTGCTGCCGGAATGCCGGGGTATCTCTCTCTCCATCGAATTCACACAGGGCCAGCGCCGTACGGCGTCACGGGCATGGCGGCCGGGCAGGCTGCCTGCCGTGCTGCCGCCTTGGCCGGAAAAGGTGCGCCAGCCGGCACCAAGGTGAGATCCAGAGTCATGCGTATCTTGCGGAATCTCGTCCAGATCGCCAGCCTGCAGCTTATGCTGCTGGCGCCCGCTCATGCCTTCGACGGAACACCGGCCAGCAACGAGCAGATCACGCCCGAGCGCATGACCGCGAGCGAGGCTTTGCGTCTTGGCGCCAGGAAATACTATTCCGGTGACAAGCAGGCTGCGCTTGATTCCCTGCGCTACGCGGCCGAAAACGGCCAGCCGGTCGCTGCCTGGAAGCTTGGCCAGATGTATGCGGCCGGAGACGGGGTTGCCGAGGACGACTACAAGGCTTTCGAATATTACAATCAGGTTGTCAGCCTTTACGGCGACGAAAGCCCGACCTCTCCGCAGGCACCTTTCGTGTCCAGCGCCTTCGTGGCGCTTGGCAAGTACTACATGACCGGTATCAAGAACACGCAGGTCAAGGCCAATCCGGCCCGTGCCCGCCAGATCTTCACGCATGCCGCGTCGTATTTCGGCGATGCGGAAGCTCAGTATGAACTGGGTCAGCTCTACCGCGAGAATAATGATCTCATGGCAGTGCGCTGGTTCAACCTTGCGGCGCTCAAGGGCCATATCGGGGCGCAAGCGCTGCTGGGCGAGACCCTTTTCAATCTGGCCGATTCCCTGGAAAACCGCGAACGCGGCTTGATGTGGATGACCATTGCCCGCGCCCATGCGGCTGAAGAAGGCGTGGGCGATCTGGGTTGGGTCGTTGATATGCAGGAACGGTATTTCTCGCTGGCAAGCGAAGACATCCGCCGCTCAGCCGCCCGCCGTGCCGATGCCTGGATGGCCAAGCACGAGCCGATGCGTGCGCCTTCGGCGGAGGCACTCAGCGCTGCGACCTTGCGGTAAAAACGATCTGTAACAGTTTGAAAGCTGGCGTCTGTGGCCCGCGCCACAGGCGTTTTTATTCCGCTGCCGGACGGGCCTCCCACGCATAGGCCAGATCCGTCACGCGTCCTTCGGGCTCACTCAAGGGGGCCTGCGCCGAAGGGCAGGGGGACTTGCCGATCTCCCAGGAGGTCACGTTCTGTGACATCACGCATTGGGCGATGACACCGCGCAGGCAGATTACATCGCCGACATGATAGTCTTGGCTGTTTGCCTTGCAAATGCAGTTGACCTTCGGCATCTCTCCGGCGCCTGCGGGCAGCGGAGCGGCGGCAGCAATCAGGAGGGCACTCAAGGCCCCGAGGATTGAAGGGCGTGTCATCATCCAGCAAGCGTAACACGTGCTTGACGTGCATCAAGCAGGCTGACTGCTCCTTACGGTAATCAAGTCATGCGTCAGGCGCATGGCTGTAGCTACTTTTCTCTCACCAACCGTTCACCCGCGGCCACCAGCCCGTCACGGCACCGTTCCCGATCATATGGTAGCCATCATAGGCTGCTGCCGTCATGCAGGCATGATTGGGCAGCACCCGGAGCCGTGAGCCGACCGGGTAGGCCTTCAGATCCACGGGCGATCCGTCAAGGCTTGTCACATAGCCGTGCTCCTGGCTGACGCCTTTCACATGCAGTCCTTCTGCCAGCGTGCCGTCTTCGTGCCAGAGCAGACCGTAGCCGCAATCGTTGGCCTGAATGGCACAGGAACGGTCCTTTGAGAGAGCTAGACCGCCTGCATCAATAATCAGCCGGTTGAGATGCGGCGCATGGCTGACGACGGTGGTCAGCACGGTCATGGCGATGTCGTCCAGCCGGCAGACGCCCAGATTGGCCTGGAACACGTCCTGGAACATGTAGACACCGGCACGCACTTCACTGACGCCGTCCAGCGTCAGCCCCTCGCGGGCCGTGGGGCTCGAGCCGACGGAAACAATGGGGCAGGGGATGCCTTCGGCCCGGATGGCCTCTGCCGCCGCAACAGTGATGCGGCGTTCCTGTTCGGCCATGGCGACGATGCCGGCCATGTCCTTCGCGCTGTAGCTGTCGCCGCCATGGGCCATGACGCCTGCCAGAATCAGGTGCGGGGCTGCGGCAACGCTGCGGGCGACGTCCAGAATCCGTCCGTCACCTGGCTGAAGGCCGGTGCGGTGGTGGTCGACGTCAATTTCAAGGAACACCCGCAGCCCCGGGCCTTCCAGGTTCATCTCCGCCAGCGCCTTAGCGCCGTCCAGCGTGTCGAGGCAAACGGCGATATCCGCCCCGGCCCGGTTCAGCCGCATGATCCGTTCCACCTTCTGCGGCACGATTGATAGGGTGTAGAGCATGTCGGTGAGGCCATGTCCGGCGAAATACTCCGCCTCCTTCAGCGTCGAGACCGTCCAGCGGTCCGCGCCAAGGGCAGCGGCTGCGCGGGCCACGTCAATCGACTTGGCCGTTTTCAGGTGTGGCCGGAATTTTGCCCCTTTTGCCGCGATGCGCCCCGCCATTTCCACGAGGTTTGCCTGAAGGATCGAACGGTCAAGCAGCAGGCAGGGTGTTTCAAGGTCTGCAAACATGGAAGAGCCTCCAGCAGAGGGCGGGGAGGAAATGAAGGCGGTCTGGATCAGGCTGCAAGCTCGACCCAGACAGGGACGTGGTCAGACGGCTTTTCCCAGCCGCGCACATGGGCGTCGATGCCACAGCCGCGCATCAGGTCGCTTGCCTGCGGCGACAGCAAGATGTGGTCGATGCGGATGCCGTTGTTCCGCTGCCAGGCACCTGCCTGATAGTCCCAGAACGTGTAGGTCTCGGCGGCGTCCGTCGAGGCGCGCACCGCCTCGGTGAAACCGAGATTGAGAAGGCTGCGGAAGCGGTTGCGGCTCTCGGGCTGGAACAGGGCATCCCCCAGCCAGTCCTTCGGATTGCGCGCATCCTTCGGCTCCGGGATGACGTTGTAGTCGCCCAGCAGCAGGAACGGCGTTTCCTCGGCAAGGCGCGTGCGGGCATGGGCAATCAGCCGGTCCATCCAGCGCAGCTTGTAAGGGAATTTTTCCGTGCCCAGCGGGTTGCCGTTGGGCAGGTAGAGGCAGCCGACGCGCAGCGCCCCGCCGTCTGTCGAAACGGTTGCCTCAATGTAGCGGGCCTGCTCGTCCGTATCATCGCCCGGCAGGCCGCGCTGAATATCCTCCAGCGGCTGGCGGGAGAGCAGAGCAACGCCGTTGAAGCCTTTCTGCCCGTGGGTGGCCACGTGATAGCCGAGCTCTTCGAAGGGAGCGGCAGGAAAGGCTTCGTCCACCGACTTGATTTCCTGGAAGCAGGCAATGTCCGGCTTTGCCTCGGCAAGCCACTGCAGCGCCGTATCGATGCGGGCCTTGACCCCGTTGATGTTCCAGGTGGCGATCTTCATGCCCGCTGCCGTCCTTCCGCCGTTCTCATGATTTCCGGCTCACAGTGTTAGCAGGGGTGCGGGGGGATGGCCAGAGAGGGGGGATTGAGGCCACCCGGGAAAACGTGCTCGGGTAGCCATTGCGGGGCGGGGCTGTATCTTCGGAGCCGCCAGCGTGTTTTCAGGCAGTGCGTTCGTAACAGGTCCCGGCACACGGCCGGGACGGCGCGGTGGAATTGCTTTCGCAGGGTACAATCACTGAGGACAGAGCGTGTTCAGCGGGCTCCCAAAGGAGACACATTCTCCACGCTGTCCCGGCCTTGTGCCGGGACCCGTCAGGGATTTGCTGTCTGCAAGTCTGGCCAGTTTTGCCTTCGATGCAGACCACACGATGGCAATCTCCTAGAGGCAATACGATGCGAAAGGGTAATGTGCCTTCAGATCGTAAAACTCGTCCCGCAGCCGCAGCCAGCGACCGCGTTGGGGTTACGGATCTGGAACGACTGGCCCATCAGGTCGTCGATGAAGTCGAT
The DNA here is from genome assembly GCF_036881715.1 of Pannonibacter anstelovis. NCBI lineage: Bacteria > Pseudomonadati > Pseudomonadota > Alphaproteobacteria > Hyphomicrobiales > Stappiaceae > Pannonibacter > Pannonibacter anstelovis. The sequence goes on along the minus strand of NZ_JBAKBF010000001.1, from coordinate 384,171 downwards.
TTCCGAGCCTTCCATGTACTGGAGCGACACCGAATCGACCAGAACCGTGGCGCCGTCGCGCTCGATCACGAGATCATCATCCTCGCGGGCAGTGACCACGTCATACTTGTACTGAAGGCCCGAGCAGCCGCCGCCTTCGACGCTGACGCGCAGCATTGCGCCGGGCGCTTCACCGGAGAGAATCTTCGCAACACGGCGGGCGGCGCGGGCGCTCAGGGTGACCGGAGTGGCGGCTTCCAGGGTGTCTGTGCTCATGATTTCGGCTTCCTGTCGGGGGCGGCGCTGGATTTCTGCAGGAAAATGGCCATATCCAGCCATTCACAGGGTGTCATCACAGTTGCGCCTTGTCTTGACTAATAGGTATGTACGCATTGGGCCTGCGTCAATTGCAGAAGCGCAAGGTCAGGAATGCCGTCCGGTACGGTCAGCTTGCAGGCGGGGTGATTTGAATGACAGTAGCGAGCCTTGGGTATGGGGCGCAGGCACGGGCCGTCTATGCACAGGACCCGGCGCATACGCTGGGGCGCCTTTACCCCGAGCCGGAGAGCCCGACACGCACGCCTTTCCAGCGCGACCGGGACCGCATCATCCATTCCACCGCATTCCGCCGCCTGAAGCACAAGACGCAGGTTTTCGTCTACCACGAGGGCGATCACTACCGGACCCGGCTGACCCACACCATCGAGGTGTCGCAGATCGCCCGTGCGCTGGCACGAGCCCTGCGGCTCGACGAGGATCTGGCGGAATGTCTGGCGCTGGCCCATGACCTCGGCCACACCCCCTTCGGGCATGAGGGCGAGGATGTCATGCATGAGTGCATGGCCCCCTACGGCGGCTTTGATCACAATGCTCAGTCGCTGCGCGTCGTCACGTCGCTCGAACACCGCTACGCAGAATGGGACGGGCTGAACCTCAGCTGGGAAACGCTGGAAGGCCTTGTGAAGCACAATGGCCCGCTGGTGGATGCCTCGGGCGCGCCCCTTGGCAAGTTCAAGGACAGCGTGCTGCCTTTCGCCATCCGCAGCTATGCGGACAAGCAGGATCTGCGCCTCGACAGCTGGCCGAGCGCAGAAGCGCAGGCCGCCGCCATCGCCGATGACATTGCCTATGATGCCCATGATCTTGATGACGGACTGAGGGCGCGGCTGTTCAACATTCAGGATATCGCAGAAGTACCGTTCCTGGCGGATATCCTGCAGGAAGTCGACAGCCGTTACCCGGGGCTGGACGAGCCGCGGCGTATCCATGAAATCGTCCGCCGCCAGATCACACGCATGGTTGAGGACGTCATTAGCGAGGGCATCCGCCGCCTGCGTGAGCTGCAGCCGAAAAGCGCCGACGACATCCGCAAGGCTGGGCACGCGGTGGTGGACTTCTCCGCCGAAATGAGCAGGGCCGAAAAGGAAGTGAAGCGCTTCCTCTTTGCCCGCATGTACCGGCACCCGGACGTGCTGTCGGTGCGCAAGCTGGTGGCGCGGATCACGCGCGAGCTTTTTGCCCATTACATGGCCACGCCGTCCGACATGCCTCGGGAATGGGCTGCAGGAGCTGCAGACCTTGCACCAGAGGCGCGGGCGCGGCGCGTGTGTGACTTCATCGCCGGCATGACAGACCGCTATGCCATCGAGGAACACCGCCGCCTGTTTGACGATACACCGGATTTGGGCTAGGCCCGCCGCCAGACATGCCCCAGGGTGAAACCGGGGCGCTCAAGCCATTCCTTTTCAAGACAAGCCAGATTGGCCAAACGATGAACATCTTTGCTGAATTCACCACCCGGGTGCAGGCTGCCGTCAAGGCGCTCGATCTTCCCAGGCCCTTGAGCGATCAGGAACTTGACCGCATCACTGTGGAAAGCCCGCGTGATCCGGCCCATGGCGACCTTGCCACCAATGCGGCCATGGTCCTGTCCAAGCCGCTCGGCATGAAGCCGCGCGACCTGGCTGACCAGATCGCCGCTGCCCTTGCAACGGATGCGGAAGTTGCCGAAGTCAGTGTCGCCGGTCCCGGCTTCATCAACCTGCGCGTCAAGCAAGTGGTCTGGCAGAGGGTTCTGGGCGCTGTCGTCAACGGCGGCCTGGACTTCGGCCGTTCCGCGCTTGGCGGTGGTGCAAAGGTGAACGTTGAGTATGTTTCGGCCAACCCGACGGGGCCGATGCATGTGGGCCATACGCGCGGTGCGGTCTTCGGCGATGCGCTGGCCAATCTTCTGGCCTTCGCCGGATACGAGGTGACCCGCGAGTATTACATCAACGACGCAGGCTCGCAGATCGACACGCTCGCCCGCAGCGCCTTCCTGCGCTACCGCGAGGCTCTGGGCGAGGACATCGGCGAAATTCCGGCAGGCCTCTATCCGGGCGACTATCTGAAGCCGGTGGGTGAAGAGCTGGCAAAGGCCCATGGCAAGGCTCTGCTGGAGATGGGGGAGGATGCTGCTCTGCCCATCGTCAAGGAAGCGGCGATTTCGGGTATGATGGAGCTGATCCGCGGCGATCTGAAGCTCCTCAACGTGCATCACGATGTGTTCTTCTCCGAGCGCACCCTGCATCAGCGCAACGAAGGCGGAGAATCGCCCATCGACCGGATGCTGGACGTGCTGCGCGGCCGTGATCTCGTCTATGAGGGCACCCTGCCGCCGCCGAAGGGCCAGCTGCCGGAGGACTGGGAAGACCGCGAGCAGACCCTGTTCCGCGCCACCGGCTTTGGTGACGATATCGACCGCCCGCTGAAGAAGTCAGACGGCTCCTACACCTACTTCGCTGCAGACGTCGCCTATTTCCTGTCGAAATACGAGCGTGGCTTCAAGGAGATGGTTTATGTGCTGGGCGCCGACCACGGCGGTTATGTGAAGCGTCTGGAAGCGGTCGGCAAGGCCATTTCCGGCGGTTCGTCCGAGGTGATCGTGCGCCTGTGCCAGCTGGTGAAGCTGTTCCGGGCGGGCGAGCCTGTGCGCATGTCCAAACGTGCTGGCGATTTCGTCACCCTGCGCGATGTAGTGGAAGAAGTGGGCCGGGATCCGGTGCGCTTCATGATGCTGTTCCGCAAGAATGACGCACCGCTCGACTTCGATTTCCAGAAGGTGACGGAGCAGTCGAAGGACAATCCCGTCTTCTACGTGCAATATGGCCATGCCCGCTGCTGCTCTGTGCTGCGTCAGGCTGCGGAAGAACTGAACGGGCAGGATCTGTCGGATGCGGCCCTGTCTGCAGCGGACTATGCAGCTCTGAGTGATTCTGGCGAGCTGGAGCTGATCGGCAAGCTGGCGATGTGGCCGAAGATGGTTGACGCCGCTGCGGAGGCGCATGAGCCGCACAGAATCGCGTTTTTCCTGCATGATCTGGCAAGTTCCTTGCATGCGCACTGGAACCGTGGCAAGGAAATGCCGCAATTACGTTTTATTAACCCTGAAAATACAGAGTTGACTCTCGCGCGTCTTGCTCTTGTGAGGGCGGTATCTTTGGTTCTTGCTTCTGGGCTTGCAATTCTTGGAGTCGACGCCCCCCAGGAAATGCGCTGAGGCAGGAGAGCGTGTCCGGCCGGGTGATCCCGGATAGCCAGTTGGCCTGGCCGGATGCCATCGGTGGAACGCAACACGAATATGTCTCAACGCTCTGACTTTCCCAGATCCGATTCCCTCCGTGAGGCAGATTCTGCCGCGCGGCACACGGACGATCAGCTGGGCGCTGAGGATCCGCTGGTTCAGCTGGCGCGCATCGTCAACCGCAACCGTCCTGCGTCTCCGGAGGCCGGCGGCGATTATTTCGCAGCGCTTGATCAGGATGAGCTGCTGCGGGAGCCGGTGGAACAGGCCCCGGTCTCTCCGCCTGCCAGCTACAGCGGCGGCGAGAGCCTGGACGCTTACAGTCCGCAGCAGGGCTATGCCGGCGAAGAGGTTTATTCTGACGCTGCATCCTATGCGGACGAGCCGTACGAAGCCTATCCGGCCCAGCCGGACTTTGACGAGCCGTCTCGTGCCTTGCCTGAAGGTTTCCAGCTGCAAGACCCCTACGGCACGCCGCGCAGTGAGGAAAGCGGCTATCCGGAGACTGTGTCCCAGCCTTTTGTGACACCGGATGTCCGCAGCAGCGGCGAATCCTTGCGCTATGAAGAGGCAGAGCCTGAGCAGTATGAACCTGCCCTTGACAGCTATGCGCTGCGTGGTTCGTCTGGTCTCCAGCTGAATGAAGATGCCTTTGTTTCGTCTCTGGCTGCCGGCCCGGGTGATGACTACCCCACGCAGGACGATTCTGCGGCTGGAGCGCCTCAGGGCCTGAATCTGTCTCTCGATCCGGAAGAGCTTGCTGGCTTTGCGGCCGATGATGCTTCCATGGACGGCGACGAGGTCTACCGCAGCCAGTCTTATGGCTCCGCTGTCTATTCCGGCGAAGGCTATGCAGAGAGCGGCGCTTACCCGGCAGATGACACTTACTTCGGTGAGACCGGCAACGGAAATCCGGCGCCCGGTGGAAACCGCTATGACGATGAGGCTCAGAGCGAATTGCGCGGGTCCCTGGATCAGGGAAGCGGCTTTGATTTTGCTGCCAGCCTGGAGAAAGGGCTTGAAGGAGAGCTGCAGGAGGCCTTTGAAGCTGGGCTTCAAGGCCAGAACCGCGCACAGCCGGCTTTTCCCTCTGCCGGATACGGTGAGGAGGAGCCTGTTCCTTCCGCGCGTGATGCAGGGACAGGGTCCATGGCGGCAGAGCTTTCGGCTGCTCTTGCCGGATCGCTGGTGTCTGCGCTGAGCGAGGAGACCCCGGCTGCAGGGTCAAAGTCTGCAGAACGGGCCTTCAAGCCGCGCGCAACACCTCAGATGCCTCAGGCCAGGGCCGAGCATTCGGACAAGCCCGCCAGTGCGCCGTCCTACGGAGGCTATGACCCCGAAGCGCTGGCGGCCGCGCCCCAGCCCAGCAAGGCAGCTACCGCTGCAGTTCCCTTTGTGCCGGATGCGACGCAGCCCTGGCCGTCGCTGGCCTCCGATGCAGCTGTGCGCAGTGCAAAGGAAGCTTCCGCCAGTTTTGCGGAGCTTGATGATCTGGTTGGCTCCCTGTTCAAGGACGAAAGACTGCAGAAGGGCACTGAGCCCGAGCGAATGCCGTCCAGCCTTGATGCTGCCGATATTGACGACATGGCTTGGCCGGATGCTTTGCGCAATCTTCCGCGTGATGCAGGTCCTGTCGAAGATAATCTGTCTGAAGGCGACATTGCGGATATTTTTGCCCAGAGCCGCCCGCAGGCGCAGCAGCTGCCGTTGTTGTATGACGAGGACGAAGCGCCGCCGCCTCCGGGGGGCTACGATCTCGATGCGGTCGCCCGTGCCATGCAGGAAAGCGACCCGACGCTTGCGGGCGCCGGTATCCTTCCGCCCCACTCCTCATATGAAGAGAAGGCAGCTCCGCATGCTGGCAACAGCCGCCGCGGGCTGAAAATCGCTGCCGCTGTGCTTGGTGTGGCGGTTGTGGGAGGCGCGGTCTTTGCATTGTTCGGAACTGGCGGCTCATCTGTGCCTGATGGCCCGCCTCAGGTGATTGCAGGGCTCGAAGAGCCGCTGAAGACCTATCCCGAACCGGCTGAAAGTGGCGTGAGCCAGCCCGCCAAGCTCATCTACGACCGTGTTGGCGGGGAGCCTGCGGATGGTGAGCGCATGGTCGTGCAGGACAGCCCCGAGCCGGCGGAACTTCCCCCGGCACCGGTTGACGGTTCTGCATCGGACCTGACGCCAGGGGCGCCGAAGCGGGTGCGAACGCTTGTAGTGCGGCCTGACGGAACGATTATCAACGGCACCTCGGGCTCTGATACGGCCGGGGCGGGGACCGTCCGCACCGTTTCGCCGGCGCCCGTTGCGCAGGCTCCGGCGCTTGAAACGCCAGGCATGCCCGGCGCTGCTGGTGCGCTTGCTCCAATTACTTCCTTGCCGCCAGCACCGGGCGCTGAGGGGGCGGCCGGTGCTTTGACACCGGTAACACCGGAAGAGCAGCAGGCTGCGGACGCAATCTTCAAGGGGGCGTCGCCACGCGTGAAGCCTGCGCCGGGTGCTCAGGTTGCTGCTGTTCAGCCACAGCCGGTCCCGGCTCAGCCCTCGACCCCGCAGCCGGTCCGGTCCGGGCCGCTTAATCTGACGCAGCCTGCTGCACCCCAGCCCGTTGCGGCGCAGCCCGTGCAGCAGGCGCAGGCCGCCGCTCCGGCCGCTTCGTCGATCGCACCGGGCACCTATGTGGTGCAGGTAACGTCTCAACGCAGTCAGGAACAGGCGCAAACCGCCTACGCAGCCCTTCAACGCCGCTATCCGTCGGTGCTCGGCGGGCAGACGCCGGTGATCGAGCCTATCGAGATCGAGGGCCGGGGGACGTTCTACCGTGTGCGCATTCCGGCCGGGTCCAAGGATGCTGCCGATGCGCTCTGCGGCAGCCTTCAGTCTGCTGGCGGCGACTGCTTCGTCCGCCGCAACTGAGACGGATAGCCCGAACATAAAAAAAACGCCGGTCGCATGACCGGCGTTTTTTATTTGAATACAGCCTGTTACAGCAATGCCTTCACAAGATGCGGCAAGCTGCGCTCCAGCCGGTAGTCGATGGAGGAATGGTTGTCCGGAAACTCCTCATAGACATGCGTGACGCCCCTTGCGGTCAGCGTCTGGTGCAGGCGGCGGGCGCCGTAGAGAAGATTGTACTGGTCCACATCACCGCAATCGATCCACAGCGCCTTGAGGCTGGCAAGCGCGTCCAGGTGCTGTGTGACAATCTGCGCCGGGTCATGTGCCAGCCAGTTGGCCCAACGCTCGGGGATGAGTTCGCATGTGCCGGAAGTGACGGGCAGGCGGATGCCGCAGAAACTGTCCGGGTCCGGATCATAGCTGGCGGCCATGGCGAGGGACATCAGCACATGCATGTCGGCGCCGGAGAATTTCGGTCCTGCCTCGAAGTCGGTGATGAAACGCTCCACCGAGCCGCCCTTGCGCGCCAGTGTCCGCAACACGTTGGGCATGTCAGGCAGGTAGCACAGCTCGAAAGCCATGTCGCCGGAATGGCAGGCGGCGGCGGACCAGATGTCCGCATGCCGCATGGCGTGGATGATGGCGCCATAGCCGCCGGAAGACTTGCCGAAAAGCCCGCGCCGGCCCGCACCGCCGCACCCGAACCGGCCCTCGACTGCCTCCAGCATTGGCCCGGTGAGATATTGCGCCCACAGACCCATGGCGGCCGAATCGACATACTGGTTGCCGCCCAGTCTGGTGAAGCAGTCCGGCATGGCGATGACAACGGGAGGCAGGGTGCCGTCCTCGATCATCCGGTCAAGCCGCTCGGGCAGGTTCTCGCCGAAATTCTTCCAGGCGGCATGGCCAGGGCCCGAACCGGTAAAGCCCGCCAGATCGACAAGAAGCGGAAGTCCCTTGCCATCATGGCCATGGGGCACGTAGACGATGACCTCGCGCTCTGCCGGATCGCCCAGGAGATTGGCTGCCAGCAGGGGGCTTGCGACCGTGAGGCTGTGAAGACTTCCCTTGGGTGTGTCGTGGCGCTTGCGCATGATGGCATCCTGTGATTGGCACATGGGTCTCAGGGCATGTTTATGGGCCAGGCGCGCAGAGGGTGCAAATCAGCCCTTTGTGCAGCCTGACAGATCCGGGTTGTTCCTGTGGAAGGACGCCCGCGAAGGTGTTTGATGACGAAGGCATTCATCACGGGCTGTGCGGGGCTGGAACTTTCGCAGGATGAGCGCGCCTTTCTGGCTGCCGAAGACCCTTGGGGGCTCATTCTCTTCCGCCGTAACTGCGAGAGCCGCGAGCAGATCGGGGCGTTGACAGCCGCCTTCCGTGACGCGGTTGGACGCGACGATGCACCGGTGCTGATCGATCAGGAAGGCGGGCGGGTGCAGCGCCTGCGCCCGCCGCTCGCTCCGTCCTATCCGCCTGCGCGCCGCTTCGGGCAGCTTTACAAGCTGGACCGTGAAAAAGGCCTGCGCGCCGCCTTTCTGGGGGCGCGGCTGATTGCCTGTGACCTTGCCGGGCTTGGTATCACCGTCGATTGCATGCCCGTGCTGGATGTGCTGTTCCCGCAGACTGTGGACGCCATCGGCGACCGGGCCTATGCCGGGGAGCCGGAGACGGTGGCAGCGCTTGCCCGGGCCGCTTGTGAGGGGCTGCTGGCGGGCGGCGTTCTGCCGGTGATCAAGCATCTGCCGGGCCACGGGCGTGCGGAAGTGGACAGCCATCTGGAACTGCCGCGGGTGCGTGCCTCGCGAGCCGAGATGGAAGCAGTGGACATGCTGCCGTTCCGCAAGCTCGCAGATCTGCCGCTGGGCATGACCTGTCATCTGCTGTTCGAGGATATCGATCCGGAGCATCCGGCCACCCAGTCGAAGATCATCATTGAAGAAGTCATCCGCCGCCAGATCGGCTTTGACGGCGTGTTGATGAGTGATGATCTTTCCATGGAGGCTCTGGGCGGCGATATTGGCAGCCGGGCGGCGAAATCCTTTGTTGCGGGCTGTGATCTTGCGCTTCACTGCAACGGGGATCTCAAAGAGATGCGCCAGGTGGCGGCAGTTGCTCCGGTGCTGCAGGGCGCCAGCCTTGCCCGCTGCGCGCGCGCCCTCGCCATGTGCAAGGCGCAGGAAACGGACTTCGATGCGCTCGCAGCGCGGGCGGAACTGGATGAACTTTTGACCGGTGCAGGGCTGGCGTGAAACCGCACCAGACTGAAATCCGCGCGTGAAGGAAACGGCAGATGGTGACACAGCCGGACTTTCTGGAAGGCCCGCCCATCGACAGCGAGCGGGCGGTGTCCGATCCGCAGCTTGTCGTGGATGTGGACGGCTTTGAAGGCCCGCTCGACCTGCTGCTGACGCTGGCGCGCGGACAGAAGGTGGACTTGACCCGCATTTCCATTCTGGCGCTGGTGGAACAGTATCTGACGTTCGTCTCTGAGGCCCAGAAGATGCGGCTGGAGCTTGCCGCCGACTATCTGGTGATGGCGGCCTGGCTCGCCTATCTGAAGTCCCGCCTGCTGATTCCCGAACAGAAGAACGAGGAGGAGCCGACGGGTGAGGAGCTTGCTGCAGCGCTTGCCTTCCGCCTGCAGCGCCTGGAGGCGATGCGCAATGCCGCCGCTGCGCTGATGGCCCGAAACCGGCTCGGCCGGGATATATTTGCCCGCGGCGCGCCCCAGCAGCTGGCCGTTCAGCGCAAGAGTGTCTGGACGGCGACCATCTACGAGCTTCTTACTGCCTATGCGGCGCAGCGCCAGCGCCAGTCGGTCACCCATGTTCGGGTGCGGCTCAGGACGGTGTGGTCACTGCAGGAGGCCCGTGACATCCTGACGCGTCTTGTTGGCAGCATGGCAGAGTGGGCGCCGATCAATTCCTATCTGATGGATTATCTGATGGACGATCAGGAACGGGCGACGGTGCTGGCCAGCACCTTCTCCGCCAGCCTTGAGATGGTGCGCGAAGGGCATATCGAATTGCGCCAGTCCGGCCCGTTTGAGCCGGTTTACATCAGAAAACGGCAGGAGGGTGCCCGCGATGGCGGATGAGATCGACCGGGATGGCCTGCGCATGGTGGAGGCGCTGCTCTTCGCCTCTGCCGAGCCGTTGGCGCGGGACGACATTGCCGCCCGCCTGCCGCAGGGCATGGATGTGGATGGCCTTCTCTCGGAGCTGAAGCGCCATTATGCGATGCGCGGCGTCAATCTGGTGCGGGTGGCCGGCAAGTGGGCCTTCCGCACGGCGGAGGATCTGGCCTATCTGCTGCAACGCGAGGCCGTGGAACAGCGCAAGCTCTCGCGCGCAGCGCTGGAAACCCTTGCCATTATCGCCTATCACCAGCCGGTGACCCGCGCTGAGGTTGAGGAAATCCGGGGCGTTTCGACCAACAAGGGCACGCTGGACGTGCTGATGGAAACCGGCTGGATCCGAATGCGCGGCCGCCGCAGGACGCCGGGGCGCCCGGTGACCTACGGTACCACGGATTCTTTTCTCGACCATTTCGGGCTGGAAGTCATTGGCGATCTGCCCGGCCTTGAGGAGCTGAAGGGGGCAGGGCTGCTCGACAGTGCCATCCCTGCCAGCTTCCATGTGCCGATGCCGGACGATTCGGATACCCTTGCTGCGGACGAAGATCCGCTGGAGACCGGGGAGCTGTTTGATTTCGAGGAGCTTGAGGAAGAGGAACCGCAGCAATGAGCGCAACCGTCCTGAAGGAACAGCCCGAAAGCGGCGATGCCCCCGGCTGGGGGGCGCGCGGCACGGCAGGGGCGGCTTTTGCTGCTGGTCTGGCCTTTGAGAAGGTTTTTCATTCCTACGATGGCGTGCCGACACTCCATGATGTGAGCCTCAGTATAGAGCCTGGAGAAATCCTCTGCCTTCTGGGCCATTCGGGCTGCGGCAAGACAACGCTGATGCGCATTGCGGCCGGCGTCGAGCCGCAGACGTCCGGACGCGTGCTGATCAATGGCGAGGAAGTTGCGGGTCCGGCCTGCTTCCTGCCGCCAGAGAAACGCGGTGTCGGCCTGATGTTTCAGGACTATGCGCTGTTTCCGCATCTGACCAATCGCGAGAACGTGATGTTCGGCCTGACGCAGTTGAGCCGGGATGCGGCCCGATCAGTTGCCGGGCAGATGCTGGCGCGGGTGGGACTGGCGGGTTATGCGGATGATTATCCCCATTCGCTCTCCGGCGGCGAGCAGCAGCGCGTTGCGCTGGCCCGCGCGATTGCGCCGCGTCCGGGCATCCTGCTGATGGATGAGCCGTTCTCCGGCCTTGACCGGCGCCTGCGCGATGATGTGCGCGAAGAAACCCTGATGATCCTGCGCGAGACGCGGGCGACCTGCATCATGGTGACCCACGATCCGGAAGAAGCCATGCGCATGGGTGACCGGATCGCCCTCATGCGGCGCGGGCGGCTGGTGCAGTTTGGTACGGCGCGGGAGCTCTATCTCAATCCCACAAGCCGGTTTGCGGCCCGGTTCTTCTCCGAGGTCAATGAACTGGAGGGTGTGGCCACGGCCGACGGGCTTGAATGTGCCTTGGGCCGTCTGGCTCTGGAGCCGGAGCGCTGCATGGCGGCTGGCACGAAACTGGACATCTGCGTTCGCCCGGAAGGCGTGATTCTCTCAGGCCTGGAGGGCAAGGGGCGCAAGGGACGCATTCTCAGCCGCCGCTTCATCGGCATGGCGGATCTGGTGCTCGTGGACGTCGAAGGATTGTCCCATCCCCTGAAAGCAAGGTTGCGTGGCGATGAGGGCCTTACCGCAGGTTCTGATGTGAGTGTGGAGCTTGATCCACGGGACGTACTTGCCTTTGCCAAAGAGGCTGTAACCGACTAGAAGGAGCTTGTGGGGCCACCTTCCGGGTCCCACATCTCCTGAGTCTGGCGCTTGGTGGACAAGCGTCCTGCGCCAGGGGCAAGGGTGCATGAGGGCAGGGCATTTCGTATCTGACCCGTAATGGGAGTTCTGGGAATGAGTATTGGTATCTGGCAGCTGCTGATCATCGCAGTGATCGTTATCCTGCTCTTCGGGCGCGGCAAGATCTCCGACCTGATGGGCGACGTCGCCAAGGGCATCAAGAGTTTCAAGAAGGGCATGGCTGAGGACGACACAGCCGAGAAGGCTCCCGAAGCGTCCAAGACCATCGAACACAAGCCGGCTGATCCGGTTGCTGCCGACAAGGTACAGGACCAGTCCAAGGCTGGCTGATACGTCAGCCGCTTTGTCGCTAGGGATGGCGGTTATTCATGTTCGATATCGGATGGGCTGAACTTATGGTGATTGCCTGTGTGGCAATCATTGTCGTTGGCCCGAAAGACCTGCCGCGGATGCTGCGGACCTTCGGTCAGATCGTCGGCAAGATGCGGCGGATGGCGAACGAGTTTCAGTCGACCTTCAATGATGCCGTCCGCGAGGCTGAGCGTCAGGCCGACATTGATGACATGCGCAAGGCTGCTGATGCCGCCGCCAACTTCAATCCTCTGGGCGATCTGAAGAGGTCGATCGAAGGGGACCGTGTGGCCGGTAAGAACTCTGCACCTCAGGCTCCAGCGCCTGAAGCAGCTGAACCACCGGCACCTGTTTCTGCCGCAAGTTCCACCGGGGATCAGCCGCCAGCTGTTCCCGTGGCGGGACCTCAGGTTCCAGAATCCAAGTCTGCGCCGAAGCCTGAGCCTGCTCCGGTCACTCCGGCCGCCTCCACCGAAGTGCAGGCTGCACCTGCTTCCCAGGACAAGACAGCATGAGCCAGGACGACATCGACGCCTCCAGGGCGCCGCTCATCGAGCACCTGATCGAGCTGCGCTCCCGCCTGCTGAAGTCGGTCATCGCCTTCATCATCATGTTTGCCGTGTGTTTCTACTTCGCGACAGACATCTACAACATTCTGACGGTGCCCTATCTCAAGGCCGTTGGCACCGCCAAGCCTGTCGAGATGATCTTCACCGCGCCGCAGGAGTGGTTCTTCACCCAGATGAAGCTGGCGCTGTTCGGCGCGCTGTTTCTGGCGTTTCCGGTGATTGCCTCGCAGATCTACATGTTCGTGGCGCCGGGGCTATACAAGAACGAGCGGAGTGCCTTCCTGCCTTTTCTCGTGGCAACGCCGGTGCTGTTCCTTATGGGCGCATGTCTCGTCTATTTCTTCGTCATGCCGATGGCGATGGGCTTCTTCCTGTCGATGGAGCAGACGGGCGGCGAGGGCAGGGTGGCCATCCAGCATCTGGCCAAGGTGAGTGAATATCTCGGTCTCATCATGACCCTGATCTTCGCCTTCGGCCTCGTGTTCCAGCTGCCGGTGGTTCTGACGCTGCTCGGCCGGGCCGGGCTGCTCTCTTCGCAGACGCTCAAGGAAAAGCGCAAGTACGCAATGGTGATCGCCTTCATCGTTGCGGCCATCCTGACGCCGCCGGACCCGATCAGTCAGATCGGCCTTGCGATCCCGACCTTGCTTCTCTACGAAGTGTCCATTCTTTCGGTGCGGATGATCGAGCGCAAGCGGGCCGAGCAGGAAGAGAGCGAAGCGGCGGACTGAACCGCTTCCTGGCTTCCTTGCCTTTGCCCCTTCCGCCGGTCTGTCCGGACCGCTTTTCCTGTCTTTCAGCGGAAGCCTGACATGTTCGACATCAAGTGGATCCGGGACAATCCCGACGCCTTCGACGCAGCCCTCGCACGCCGTGGTCTCGACAAGGCATCCGCCCGTCTCATCGCGCTCGACGATGCGCGCCGCAGCCACATTGCCCGCCTGCAGGAAGCCCAGGAGCGCCGCAATGCAGCCTCCAAGGAAATCGGCAAGGCCAAGGCTGCGAAGGATGAAACAGCGGCCCAGGCGCTGATTGACGAAGTCGCCAAGATCAAGACCTTCATTCAGGAGGGCGAGGAAGAAGAGCGCCGCCTGAACGAGGCGCTCGAACAGGCGCTCTGCGTCATTCCGAACCTGCCGCTGGACGATGTGCCGGACGGTGAGGATGAGAGCGGCAACGTTGTCTACCGCACCTGGGGCGAGAAGCCGGAGCTGAAGCCCGGCTTTGCGCCCAAAGAGCACTACGAGCTGGGCGAGGCCAATGGCGGCATGGACTTTGCCGTTGCGGCCAAACTGTCGGGCTCGCGCTTTGTTGTGCTCAAGGGCCAGCTTGCCCGGCTTGAACGCGCGCTCGGTCAGTTCATGATCGACCTTCACACGGGCCAGAATGGCTATACGGAAGTGTCGCCGCCGCTGCTCGTCAACTCCGAAACCCTCTATGGCACCGGCCAGCTGCCGAAGTTCGAGGAAGATCTCTTCAAGGCGGGGGATGGCCACTATCTGGTGCCGACCGCCGAGGTGCCGCTGACGAATCTTGTCGCGGGCGAGATTCTCACCGAGGACATGCTGCCCCTGCGCGTCACGGCGCTCACCTACTGCTTCCGTTCCGAGGCCGGGTCGGCCGGCCGCGACACGCGCGGCATGCTGCGTCAGCATCAGTTCCAGAAATGCGAGCTGGTGTCGGTGACGGCGCCTGAAACCTCGCTGGACGAGCTGGAGCGCATGCTCGGCTGTGCCGAGATGGTGCTGCAGAAGCTCGGCCTGCATTACCGCGTCATGACCCTTTGCACCGGCGACATGGGTTTCGGCTCGCAGAAGACCTACGACATCGAGGTCTGGCTGCCCGGGCAGAACACCTACCGCGAGATCTCGTCCTGCTCGGTCTGCGGCGATTTCCAGGCCCGCCGCATGGGCGCACGCCTGCGTCCCTCTGATCCGGCGGCCAAGGGCCTGCGCTACGTGCACACGCTCAATGGCTCGGGTCTTGCCGTTGGCCGCACGATGATCGCGGTGATGGAGAACTACCAGAACGCCGATGGCAGCATCACGGTGCCGGAGGTTCTGCGGCCCTATATGGGCGGCCTCGAAAAGATCGGGTGAGCCATGCGCATTCTCATCATCAATGATGACGGCATCCATTCTCCGGGGCTCTATGCTCTGGAGCGGATTGCGAAGACCCTGTCCGATGATGTCTGGATCGTCGCGCCGGAGACGGACCAGAGCGGCGTTGCCCATTCGCTGACGCTCTCTGAGCCGCTGCGCCTGCGTCAGGTGAACGAGCGGCACTTTGCCCTGCGCGGCACGCCGACCGACTGTGTCATCATGGGGGCCCGCAAGGTGCTTCCCGGACTGCCGGATCTTATTCTCTCCGGGATCAACCGGGGTGAGAATGTCGCCGATGACGTGACCTACTCGGGCACCGTTGCAGGCGCCATGGAAGGGGCAATCCTTGGCATCCCCTCGATTGCCGTGTCGCAGGCCTATGGCTACGGTCAGGGGCGCAACCCGGATTATTCTACGGCGGAAGCTCATGGTCCGGCGCTGTTCCGCAAGCTTCTGGACTTCAAACTGCCGCGGTATACGCTTTTGAACGTCAATTTTCCGGCCTGCCCGGCGGATCAGGTGGCGGGCGTGCGGGTGACGGTGCAGGGCCATCACGAGCAGACGGGCCTGATGGTGGATGAGCGCGTCGATGCACGCGGCTTCCCGTATTTCTGGCTCGGCTTTACCGCCCGCACGCATGATCCTGTCGGCAACAGCGATCTCAACGCACTCAATGCCAATTGCATCTCCGTGACGCCGTTGCGTCTGGATCTGACTGCGCATGATCTTGTCGGGCTTGTGGCAGAGCATCTGGGCTGATTTCTGGGTGCAACAAGGGCGTGAAAGAGGTGGAGCATGCCGCAGGTGTTCGACACCGGACCGGAAACGGTCACACAGGACGAATCGGAAGCCCGTGCGGCACTGGTTCTGTCCCTGCGCCGCCGCGGGCTGAATGACAGGCGTGTGCTGTCTGCGATCGAGCGGGTGCCGCGCCGGCTGTTCCTCTCTGCCCGCCACCACCGCTTTGCCTACGAGGATTCGCTGCTGCCGATCGAATGCGGACAGGTGGTCAGTGCACCGTCGATGGTGGCCAGAATGGTGCAGCTTCTGGAAATCGCGCCTAACCACCGGGTCCTGGAAATCGGCACCGGATCGGGCTACCAGACGGCGATTCTGTCCCACCTGAGCCAGCATGTCTTTACCGCCGACCGCTATCAGACGCTGATCAATCTGGCGCGCCAGCGCATTGCTGCGCTCAAGATCCAGAATGTCGAGTTTCATCACGCCGATGGACTGACGGGTCTGCGCGAAAGAGCGCCTTATGACCGGATCATTCTGACAGGTTCGGTTCCAGCCATCCCCGATTCCGTGCGGCTTCAGCTTGCGCCGGACGGAATTCTCCTCGCTCCTGTCGGTCCTGCCGGGCAGCAGCAGGATCTGATGTGCATGCGCAAGAAGGATGGTGAGTATCTCAGCACCAAAGTTGGCGAAGTCCGGCTTGTTTCCTTGCGTGATGGGATCGCGCAGGTGCTCTAAAGGCCCGAAAACCAAAGGGTTTACCTTTTGTTGATCTGGCGTTTAGGCTTTGTCAACCTTACTCGCTTCTAATGATTGCCAGTGGTTTTCAACTGTGGATCAGAGTAGGGCGATGGCAAATCCGATGCGTGAGTATCGCAGCTCCCTGCGTTTGCGGGTCGCAGCAATCTGTGTGCTGGCTTCAGTAGGTGCGGGCTGCAGCGGGAGCATGGAGCGGTTTGCAGACGGCCCTATTTACACGGGCAGCACTCCCAATCAGCGTGCGATTCTCGGGCAGCCGGGCGGTGCCGGTCAGCCGTCTTATCAGGATGTGGTTGCTGGGCGCGGCGCGTATAACGGCAGCCTGCCTGCATCGGGCGGTTCGCCCCGGGCAACCAGCTCGGTGTCCGGTTCGGCACTTCCGCCGCTGACGCAGACGTCCAGCAATCCTGCTCCCGTTGCAGCAGCACCTGTTCCTGCGCAGCTGCAGGCTGCCGGGCAGGGTGAAAAATCCTGGCGCGGCTGGTCGAGCGCAGGCGGAACCCGCGTGAGTGCACGCCAGAACGAATCTGTAGCTTCCATGGGGCAGCGCTTCGGTGTTCCCGCCGACGCAATTGCTGCCGTCAATGGGATCGACAAGAATGCGCCGCTGCGGGCGGGGCAGACCGTGTTGATTCCCACCTACTCAACGGCTGGCGCTTCCGCTCCGCAGACAGCATTGCCTCCAGCCGGAGATTCGCCGGCCACGACGGGCACCGTGGCACCTGCTGCGCAGCAGCTTGCCGCTGTATCGGCGCCTGACCGCAAGCCGGCTGGCGTGCGCGAGGCTACGAATGCTCCGGCTCAGGTGAAAACACCGGTGGCACGTGCAAACGAGCCGAAACCTGCCGCCCCGATCGCGGCGCTGCGTGAGGTGCCTGCGTCCAGCCTGCCTGCCAATGACAAGCCGGCCATAGATGCACTCAATTCTGCGGCTGGTGAAAGCAAGCCGATGCAGACGGCTTCCATCGATCCCGAGGAAACCGTTGGCGGGCCGATGTTCCGCTGGCCAGTGCGCGGCCGGGTTATCTCCGAGTTTGGCTCCAAGCCCGGCGGTGCCCGTAATGACGGTATCAATCTGGCTGTTCCGGAAGGCACGCCGGTCAAGGCCGCAGGCGATGGCTCCGTCATCTATGCCGGCAACGAGTTGCAGGGCTTCGGCAATCTGGTGCTGATCCGCCATGCTGATGGCTGGGTTTCCGCCTATGCCCACAACAGCGAAATCATGGTCAAGCGCGGCGACGAAGTGCAGCGCGGTCAGGTAATCAGCAAGGCTGGCGCAACCGGCAACGTCACACAGCCGCAGGTTCACTTCGAGCTGCGTCAGGGCAACCGTCCGGTCGATCCTACGCGCTACCTGCCGAAAGGCTGATCTGAGGACGCAGGGACTTCTCATGACGAAACTGCCCGGAGTGCTTCAGCGCTCCGGGCAGTTTTGATTCCTGCAATGAGTTATTCAGGTGAGCGGCTTGCCGAGGCGTCCGGCCAGATCCTGGATATACTGGAACGCGACGCGCCCCGAGCGTCCGCCGCGTGTGGTGGACCATTCCAGCGCCTCTGCGCGCAAGGCGGCGGGATCGATCTCCAGTCCGAAGTGCCGGACATAGCCGCCAACCATTTCAAGATAGTCATCCTGGCTGCAGTTGTGGAAGCCAAGCCAGAGGCCGAAGCGGTCGGACAGCGAGACCTTTTCCTCCACTGCTTCCGCCGGATTGATGGCTGTCGAGCGCTCGTTCTCGATCATGTCGCGCGGCAGCAGGTGGCGGCGGTTCGAGGTGGCGTAGAAGATGACATTCTCCGGCCGCCCTTCGATTCCGCCCTCCAGAACCGCCTTCAGTGACTTGTAGGAGGTGTCATCGTGATCGAAGCTCAGGTCATCGCAGAAGATGATGAAGCGGTGTGGTGCGGCCTTTATGATCTTCATCAGGGAGGGCAGGGTGTCGATGTCTTCCCGGTGGATCTCGATCAGCTTCAGGGCCGGGATCGAGCCGGATGCGTTGATGTGTCCGTGAACGGCCTTCACCAGCGACGATTTGCCCATGCCTCTGGCGCCCCACAGCAGGGCATTGTTGGCGGGCAGTCCCTTGGCAAAGCGCATGGTGTTTTCAAAAAGGAGATCCCGGACGCGCGACACTGCGCACAGGAGTTCCAGTTCGACCCGGTTGACCTTTGGCACGGGAGACAGCTCGCCCGGCTGGGGCTGCCAGACAAAGGCATCTGCCGAGGTAAAGTCCGGGGCAGATGGTTGTGCAGGAACAGCGCGGGCGATCAGGCTGATCAGCGTGTCGAGCTTTGCCGACAGCAGCTGGAAATCTGGGCCGGTTTGCGGAAAATCTTTGGCGCCTTGGGTCATCTTGCAGGTGTAACTCGCGGTCTGAGTGCCTATATGGCGCGAGGAAACGCGTCTTCATCAGGCTTAGCACGCGGGGGAGAGCGCCGAAATGCCGGTTTTGGCTGGATCGGTACGCTCAATATTGCAGCATGGCTTGAATTGCGGGGCTCCCTCGGTATAGTCCGCGCAATCTGATGAAGGCGAAACCAGAAATAAACGGATGGTGCCGTCCGCCACTGGCGAGAATCGCCCTTCTGCGAGGAGAGCTTGATGTTGATTACCCCTGCCTATGCCCAGACTGCCGGAGTTGGCGGCCCGGACTTCCTGATCCAGATGCTGCCGTTCGTAGCCATCTTCGCAATCATGTATTTCCTCATCATCCGTCCGCAGCGTCAGCGGATGAAGAAGCATCAGGAAATGATCGCGAACCTGCGCCGCGGCGATACGGTGGTCACGGCTGGTGGCCTCATCGCCAAGGTGGTCAAGGTAGTTGACGATTCGGAAGTGCAGGTCGAACTGTCTGAAGGCGTGCGCGTGCGTCTGGTGCGCTCCATGGTGCAGGAAGTGCGTTCCAAGTCCGAGCCGGTCAAGGACGGCGAATAATCCAATCCCTGCGGATCCCATTGGCCCGGCCTTTTGTGCCGGGCCTTAATACAGGCGTTTCGTCATGCTCTATTTCGCACGCTGGAAGATCGCACTGATCATTGGTGTGGTCCTTGCGGGCATTGTGTCCGTTCTGCCGAACTTTCTGCCGGCTTCGACACTTGCATCCTGGCCCAAGTGGCTTCCCCAGCGCCAGATTGTGCTTGGTCTCGATCTTCAGGGCGGTGCCTATCTGCTCTATGAAATCGACCGGCAGGACTATATCCAGAAGAGCCTGACGACGCTGACAGGTGAGATCCGCAGCGAACTGCGCAAGGAGCCGCGCATCGGCTACACCGGTCTTGGCATCCAGGGTGAGAGCGTTCAGCTCCGCATCCGGGATATGGACCGGCTGGCTGATGTACGCGAACGTCTGCAGCCGCTGGTCAATCCGCTGGTAAACTCCCTTTTCGGCGGCGGCTCGGTCAACGAATTCTCCCTCTCGGTGGAAGATGACGGCCTGGTCCGCTTCACCTTCACCGAAGAGGGTCTCAATCAGCGTATGGCATCGATCGTGCAGCAGTCGATCGAGGTCATCCGCCGCCGTGTGGATGAGCTTGGCACGACTGAGCCGAACATCCAGCGCCAGGGAACGGACCGCATTCTTGTGGAAGCGCCCGGCGAGCAGAATCCCGAGCGGCTCAAGTCGCTGATCGGGCAGACGGCGCAGCTGACCTTCCACCTTGTCGACACCACCATGTCTGCCGAGCAGGCTATGCAGGGCCGTCCGCCAGCCGGCACGATGGTGCTGAGCTCGGTGGATGATCCTCCTGTGCCTTACCTTGTGGAGGAAGCCCCGCTGATGACCGGCGAGGATCTGTCCGATGCGCAGGTTTCGATCAACCAGCAGACCAACGAGCCTGTTGTCAGTTTCCGCCTGAACACGGCGGGGGCGCGCAAGTTTGCCACGGTCACCACCCAGAACGTCGGCCGTCCTTTTGCGATCGTGCTCGACAATGAGGTGATTTCGGCGCCGCGCATCAATGAACCGATTACGCAGGGATCGGGTCAGATTTCGGGCAATTTCACCGTACAGACCGCAAACGATCTGGCCGTGTTGCTGCGTGCCGGTGCTCTGCCGGCCAAGCTGACCGTGATTGAGGAACGCGCCATCGGACCCGGTCTTGGCCAGGACTCGATTGATGCGGGCCGTCTGGCTTCGGTGATCGGTGCGGCCTCTGTCGTCATCTTCATGATCCTTGCCTATGGCCGCTTCGGGCTGTTCGCCGACATTGCGCTGGCCGTCAACGTGATCCTGATCTTTGCAATGCTGACGCTGTTGCAGGCGACGCTGACACTGCCGGGCATCGCAGGCATCGTGCTGACCATCGGCATGGCGGTGGACGCCAACGTGCTCATCTACGAGCGCATCCGCGAAGAGTACCGTGCCGGACGCTCGGCCATTTCGGCGATCGATGCCGGGTTCTCCCGCGCCTTCGGCACTATCGTGGACGCCAACGTGACGACGCTGATTGCAGCACTCGTGCTGTTCCAGCTTGGTTCCGGACCGGTGCGCGGCTTTGCCGTGACGCTTGCCATCGGCATTCTCACGACCGTGTTCACGGCCTTCACATTTACTCGGCTTCTCGTCGCTATCTGGGTCCGCAGGGCCCGGCCGACGAAGCTTGCGCTCTGATCCGGGAGAAACACGTCATGGCTTTGCTCCGTCTTTTTCCGGACAACACCAAGTACCGCTTCATGTGGTTCAGGAAGGTCAGCTTCCCGCTGTCCATCCTGATCGCCCTCGCTTCCCTTGGCCTGTTCTTCTCGGTCGGCCTCAATTACGGCATCGACTTCAAGGGCGGCAGCCTGATCGAGCTTAAGACGCAAGGGCCAGCCGACCTGGCAGCCATTCGTGGTGAGCTGTCGGGTCTGAACCTTGGCGACGTCCAGGTGCAGCAGTTTGGCGATCCTGACGAGGTGCTGATCCGCATCGAGCAGCAGGATGGCGGTGAGCTGACCCAGCAGGCGGCCATCAACAACATCCGCGAAGCTTTCGAAGGGCAGGTGGAGTTCCGCCGCGTGGAGATCGTCGGTCCGCGCGTTTCGGGTGAACTGGCCTTCGCCGGCACTATGGGCGTCACGGTGGCTCTGGTCTGTATCCTGTTCTACGTCTGGTTCCGCTTCGAGTGGCAGTTTGCCGCCGGAGCCATTCTCACGACGCTGAACGATGTGATCGTGACCATCGGTCTCTTCGTGATTCTGCAGCTGGACTTCACTCTGTCGAGCATTGCGGCCATTCTGACAATCATCGGTTATTCGCTGAACGACACGGTCGTGGTCTATGACCGGATCCGCGAGAACCTGCGGCGCTACAAGAAGATGCCGCTTCCCGAGCTTCTGGACCTGTCGATCAACGAGACGCTGGCCCGCACGACAATGACGTCGGTAACGACGCTGATCGCCCTGTTGGCTCTCTATATCTTCGGCGGTGAGGTCATCCAGTCCTTTACGCTTGCGATGATCATCGGCGTGGTGATCGGCACCTATTCGTCTATCTTCCTCGCGGCGCCCATGCTCATCCTGTTCAACCTGCGCGGCACAGGCGGCGGGGAGGAAGAGGATGGTGCCAAGGACGGCAAGTCAGCGGCCAAGACGGCCTGAAGGCGGTTTCATGGAAATCCGCAAGGCTCATTTTCCCGGACGCGCACCCGTCGACTCCTATGGAGGCGGCGGGTTCCGCTTTGCGGGCATGTCTCATCATGGGTCCATCCTGTGCCTGCCAAGCGGCATTCACGGTTGGGATGTGACAAGCATTGCAGACCTCACACCCGGGGCGTTCGCCAGGGTGCTGGAGCAGGCTGGGGATATCGAGGTGCTGCTGATTGGCACTGGCGTGGAGCTCAAACCTCTCGGCAGCGAGTTGAGAACCCTGTTCCGCGAGGCCGGGATCAAGGCCGAACCCATGTCCACAGGCGCTGCTGTGCGCACGCTCAACGTCCTTCTCTCGGAAGACCGTGCCGCTGCTGCCGCGCTGATTGCGGTGGATTGATCTGAAGGTCAGTCTGATGCCAAACACTGAACTCTTGAGGTATCCGCAGTTCACCGCTCTGGTGCGCGCTGGAAAGAGGCCTATTTAGGCAAGAATGCAGACGAATTTTGACCACGCACAAGCGCTGGTGCGCCAGCTCGATCCTGACCGCTATCTGACGGCATTGCTTGCTCCGGAAGAACACCGCGGCGGATTGATGGCCCTTTATGCCTTCAACATGGAAGTTGCGCGGGTGCGTGAACTGGTGCGGGACCCTCTGCCCGGCGAAGTCCGCCTGCAGTGGTGGCGGGATTTTCTCGCAGGCAGCGCTCATGGTGACGCCAATGCCAACCCGGTGGCTGCGGCCCTTGCCACGACCATCGACCGTTACCGGCTTCCTGTCGCGGCCTTGCAGGGGCTGATCGATGCACGGGTCTTTGATCTTTACGACGATCCCATGCCAACCCTTCATGATCTGGAGGGCTATACGGGGGAGACGTCTTCGGCGCTCATGCAACTCGCCTCGATCATTCTGGCTGGCGGGGATGAGGCTGGTACCTGTGACCTGGCCGGTCATGCAGGCGTTGCCTACGGTCTCACGGGGCTGCTCCGGGCTCTGCCCTGGCACGCTTCCCGCCGTCAGCTCTACTTGCCTGCCGATGTGCTTGACCGGCACGGTGTGGACCGGGAAACCCTGTTCCGGGGGGAAGCGACGCAGGAACTCGGGGCTGCGCTGGCTGAGATGCGTGAGCATGTCCGCCATCACCTCGGCCGCGTAAAGGGCCTGAAAACAGTCTGCACGCCTGCCATTGTTCCGGCATTCCTGCCGGTTACGCTCGTCGAGGCGTTTCTGGGGAAGATGGAGCAGAAGGGATATGACCCGCTGCGCTCCGAGGTTTCCCTGTCGCAGTTGCGGCGCCAGTGGCTGATCTGGCGCGGGGCCCGGCGCCTGCTGACTTGACACCGGCTTGCTTCGATGCCGCAGCTGAGATCAAGCCTGCGCAAACCGGCTTGCGAGCGCAACAAATCCGGCGATGTCGATCTCTTCGGCCCGTGCTGTCGGCGCAAGTCCGCAATCGCTGATCCGCGCTTCGGCATCGGACTTCAAGCTCTTGAGTGATGCACGCAACATCTTGCGGCGCTGACCGAAGGCCGCTGCCGTCACCCGCTCCAGATCCTTCAGATCACAGGGCAGGGGCGAGGGATTCGGCGTGAGCTGGACCACCGACGATGTAACCTTCGGCGGCGGTGTGAAGGCCTGCGGATTCAGGTCAAACAGGATCTTCGCCCGCGTCCGCCATCCCGCCAGCACGCCAAGCCGGCCATAGGCATCATCCTCAACTGTGGCCACGATGCGCTCGGCCACTTCCTTCTGGAACATCAGCGTCAGCGAGTCCCAGAACGGCGGCCACGTGGGAGAGGTTATCCAGTTGAGCAGGAGCTGGGTGCCGACATTATAGGGCAGGTTGGCGACGATCTTGACCGGATAGCCTTCACTCAACGTGGCCGGATCAATCGTCAGCGCGTCGGCTTCAAGCACCTCCAGGCGGCCCGGGTAATGCGCCGAGACTTCCGCAAGAGCTGGAAGGCAGCGGCTGTCCTTTTCGATGGCCACCACCTTGCGCGCGCCATTTGCAAGCAGCGCCCGGGTTAGGCCGCCAGGACCGGGACCGACCTCGACCACGGTGCAGGCCGAGAGGTCACCGGCCGAGCGCGCGATGCGGGATGTGAGATTGAGGTCCAGCAGGAAATTCTGGCCAAGCGACTTCTTCGCGTCGAGGCCGTGCATGCGGATGACCTCGCGCAGCGGGGGCAGATCGTCGATCTGGCTCATTCAAGGTTCTCCGGCAATATGCTCCGGCTCAGCCAGGACGGCGGCCATGCGCAAGGCGGCTGCAAGGCTCTGCGGCCTTGCCTTGCCTGTGCCTGCAATATCGAAAGCGGTGCCATGATCGGGCGAGGTACGCACGAACGGCAGGCCGAGGGTTACGTTAACGGTGTCGTCAAAGGCAATGGTTTTCACCGGGATCAGCACCTGGTCGTGATACATGCCGAGCACGCAGTCATAGGTCTTGCGCGCCTCCGGATGGAATAGGGTATCGGCCGGCCAGGGGCCGCTGACATCCAGGCCCTCATTGCGCAGCTGCTCAAGGGCTGGCGCTATGACATCGATATCTTCCCGTCCCATGCTGCCGCCTTCACCGGCGTGCGGATTGAGGCCTGCAACGGCGATGCGTGGTTTGGATAGGCCAAACCGCTTGCGGAAGTCCCTGTCCACAATGCGCGCGGCCTCAAGGATGAGGTCAGCCGTCAGCGTGGCGGGAACGGCACTGAGCGGAATATGGACGGTGACGGGCACCACCATCAGTTCAGGCCCCGCCAGCAGCATCACGGGTGTATGGGGCCCGGCCCCAAACTGTGCGGCCAGCACTCCCAGATACTCGGTATGGCCAGGATGGCGGAAACCGGCGTCATAGAGCGTTTTCTTGGCGATAGGATTGGTGACGACGGCAGCAGCCCGGCCTTTGCGCACATCGGTCACACAGGCGTCAATCGAGGCGATGACGGCGCCGGCGGTTGATGAATCCGGCTCTCCCGGCAGATCAGCCACGCTTTGACCGGCCGAAACCACCGGAAGCGCGCCGGAGAATGCTTCGCAGGCATCTTCCGGGGCCACTTCGATGATGGGCACGTCGAGGCCTAGCCGCGCGGCTCTGCTGCGCAAGAGATCAGGATCTGTCCGGACATAGAAGGGCGGCAGCGCCATTAGGCCCCGCTCTGCCCAGCATTGCAGGGTGACATCCGGTCCGATGCCTGCGGGTTCGCCGCTTGTCACGGCAAGCGGAAGACGGATGTCAGCCATCAGCGGAACCTTGCCCGGTTTGTTACCTGTAGGAAATTACAGATTGGCGGCGCAGGTCCTGGATGTAGCGCCGGGTCAGCTGCTCGCCTTCCTTCTGGCGCAGCTCGTCCTCGATCTCGGTACGGGCCGCAACATCCGAAGCAAGCTCCCGTTTGCCGCAAACGGCGATCATTTCAAGTCCGCGCGGCGTCACCTGCGGAGGTGTCAGCTGGCCCACGGCCGTCTTCGCGATCACATCCTTCATGTCCGCGGGAAGCTCTGTTTCCAGGCGGAAGCCAACAGTCTTGACCACAACTTCGCTGAACGCCCGGACCTGCTCGGAACTCTGTTCACAGGTCGTGAAGCTCTTGCGCAGCTGTTCGGCTTCTCTTTTCCGCTGAGCCTTGAAACCGCCGGAAGCCTTTTCAGGCACCACGAAGATCACCTGCTCAAGCCGGTACTCGATGCTTTTAAGCGGCTCTTCCTTACCGTCTTTCAGCTTCTGAAGCTGCGCAGCAATGTCGGATTCGCTGACAGACACCCGGCCTTGAAAGCGCTGGCGCAAGATCTGCGACCATGCGATTTCCGTGCGCAGCCGGTCACGGAGTGTATCCGGATCAACACCGCTCTGGCGCAGAGCTGTCGACAGATTGGCGGGGCTGAGCTTGACCCGGGACGCGATCGTGGCGAAGGCATCGTCGATCTGCTTTTTTGACACGGTGATGCCGTAGCGCTTTGCTTCCTTCAGCTTAAGCACCTCGTCGATGAGCTCATCCTGCGCAGCCCTGGTGGCGGCTGCGCCGCTCTTGCGCTCGGTCAGGGAAATGAGGCGGGCACGCTGACCGATCTGGAACGAGGTGATGGCCTGGTCATCCACAACCACCTTGATTGCGGACTGAGCTTGAGTGCCGACAGGTGTTGCCGCCACAAGGCAAAGAGCGGCGCAGGCGATCATCAGTGATTTTTTCATCTCATCCCAGCCGGCACGTAATCCCGGCGTCTCCCTTATGACGTCGTGGACATGATCTTGACCTGTAACGAGGTTCACACCGGTTGCGGTCAGTACTTTGGTTCACGCAATGCCCTGAAACAATGGCCAAATTGAGCCGTTTACGCAAGTGCTGGCCATCATTTCACGAACGCTGGGCAGCAAACTCTCCCGGTCAGTCCGGATGCACGAAAGGCAGCATGACGCTGCCTTTCGTTCCGTCACTGGTTGGCAGAGCTGGAAACCTGCGTATCACCAATGGTCCGCAGACCGAAGCGGAAGAAGACCGTCCGGTTGACCGGCTCACCATTGTTGCGGCTGCGATCCTGCTGATACGACAGGGACATGGAGAAGCCCTCGTCGTCATAGCCAACGCCGCCTGAGTCCTGAACGATATTCTCGTTCTTGAGGTCATAGCGCACGCCGCCAAACAGACGCCAGTTCTCGGCGATACGCAGGCTGCTCGAGGCCAGAACTTCTTCCCGGTCATTGTTGATGCCAAGCTGGGGCTGCTTGTCCATGAAGGCATAGGCGAAGGTGCTCACGACAGGACCATAGCTGCCGGTCGCCTGAACCTGAAGGCGCCGCACGGAAAGGTCCTGCTCGTCGAACCGGGCCTGTGAACCGAGGGTGACACCCCGCCGCGTGTCAAGCGCGAAACCTGCCACATAGTCGGATTCACCGGTCTCAAGACCTGACTCAAGCGACGAGCCGAACAGGTCGGGCTTTTCGAAAGAGTTGCGGCCAGACAGGTGGAACGACCTGCCGAATAAGGTGCTCAGATATTCGCCGCTATCAAGCTGGAACTTGTAGCTCAAGCCGAGGTTGGCGCGGGTACCGCCTTCCACGCGGTCGTAGCCGGAGAACTTGTCATAGGCAAACAGGGTCGTTGTATCGAAGACCAGGCTCTGGGCATCTTCGTTCGGCAGTTCCCCGATGCGCTGCTCGTCAGGCCGTACAATGATCTGCGCAATGGGCTCGATGATCTGGTTGCCGCCGTTGAAGCTCGCGATGAAGGGATAGCGGTACTCCAGACCCACAGCCGGCATAACACGGCCAACAAAGGCCTCATCCGTCAGCGTGGTGACGTTCTTGTCCTGTGAGCCAAGGAAGAACAGATCGCCGCGCACATAGGCAAAGGGGGTGAACATCTGACCGATCGGATCGATCAGAGTGCGCCGCCATTGAGTGTTAACGCTCCAGCGGGAGAATGTACCGTCCACGCCCCGATAACGGTTCTCGCCATTGACAGAATATGCGTCCGTTTCGGCGCGCGTCAGGCTGGTGAAGTTGCTCTTGAACGAGAGCTCTCCGCCCGCGATCGGCTGATCGAAGACGTAATTGACATCAGCAACGGGGAAGACGTAGGGCTGCTTGTCCTGCAGCTTCGCTCCGACACGCTCGAACGGACCAATTGGAGCGTTCGATGTGGTGTTGTAGTCTTCCTGGGAAATCGAGAAGGCGTAGCCATAGACGCTGACGGCGTTCCTTTGCCAGATGCGGGAGAGGGAGACTTGCGAAACATCGCTGGCTCCGCCGATGTTCAGACGCTGATAATCTGAGAGGAATGACCGGTCTGACTTGTAGGTCAGGTTCCAGGCAAGCGACCAGCTGTTGAACAGCACGTAGTCACCTTCCGTGTGCAGCACACCGCGCCAGCGTCTGTTACCGCTTTTGGTCAGGAACGCTGAGGGCTCTTTCTGCGAGATGAGCGCGCCCGAAATCAGGTACTTGCCCTGTTCCAGCTCCTGGCGCCACACGGCGGTTCCCAATGCGCCCTGCTTGGTAAAGCCGGTGGCGGCGACGGTCAGGTCATAGTGAGGGTCAAGAGCCAAGTAATAGGGTACGGTCAAGCCGTAGCCCAGATTGGACGAGATAGATGCCGTTGGTGTCAGGAAGCCGGACTTGCGCTTGACGGACGGGTCCGGCATCGACAGGTACGGGATATAAGCCACGGGCATTCCAAAGAATTCCAGCCGTGTGTCCTCGAACCGGACAACCTTCTCTTCCTGATTGTGGATGATCTTCTGGGCACGCAGACGCCACAGCGGCGGCTTCTCTGCGGGTTGCCGCGTGTAAACCGTGTAGAGACCATTGTTGAAGGTCGTTACATTGCTGCCTTCGCGATTGGCGCTCTCCGCGATGAACCTGGTGCGCTGGGGCGAATCGACCTGCAGCGAACGGGCGAAGCCTTCGGCAAAATTGTCCGTAAGCTCCATCTCCTGCGTCGTGATGATGTTGCCATCCGGCTCCGCCATTTTGACGTTACCCTTGGCGAACATGCGCGCAGACCCACGGTCGAAGATCACTTCGTCCGCTTCCAGCGTGTAGCCGTCGTAGAAAATCTGCACCTTGCCGCGCGCCAGAATCTTGTCCCGGTCGTAGTCGTAGGTGAGATCATCGGCCTCCAGCAGCATCTCTGCGTTTGGGTTGACGTTGGTCGAAACCGCTGCAGACGTGGGAGACTGCGCAAGAGCAACAGGCGCGGCCCAGGGGGCAGTGATCAGTGAACAGGCAATAACAGTACCAAGCCCGCGAATCATAAGACCGCGTGCCTGTGTACATCCACCTTTCTTCGGGAAGCGCGACTTGCGACGCATCGTAACCGCCATCTAGCCGTCTTCCTGATTGAGCAGGATCGTCAAACCCATGAGAACTCCAAACACACCTGGGGCCCAGGCAGCTACCACCGGCGGGACGATACCAGCCCCTCCGAGATCGCGTGCGAGCTCAGAGAGAACGTAAAGCACGAACCCGGCGGCGATTCCACCCAGAATCATCTTGCCGAGCCCACCAAAGCGCGAAACCTTTAAAGAAACTGCTGCTGCGATGAGAACCATCGCTAATAAAAGCAGGGGACGGGCCAGAAGCGTTTGATATTGCAGTGTATAGCGATAGGCAGGCAGGCCTGCGCGGCTGGCCAATTCGATAAAGCGTGGCAGGTTCCAGAAAGAGATTGATTCGGGAGAGCCGATGCTCTCGCGCACTTCCGTTGGCGTCAGGAAGGTGCTGACCCGATAGGTGTTATGGTGCTGGGGATCGGCATTGATGCGGTAGACAACTGCATCCTTGAGCACCCAGTAGCCTTCGTTCAGTTCTGCCTCACGCGCTTCGATCCGCTCATCAAAACGTCCCTTGCGATTGAAGGTGAAGATGGTCACGCCGCGCAGGACAGTGCCTTGCGCGAGAAGCTGTTCGGCATTGAGAACGGATTCTCCGTCCAGCCCATCCTGCCGCATCCAGACGGCATTGGTTGTCTGCAGCAGAAAGCTCTCCTCACCGCCAAAGAGCCCGGCAGCCACCTGATCAGACTGCTGCTGCATCCAGACCGCAACAGGATTGTAAACAACAACTGACAGCACACCGAGGATGAGCGCAACCATGGCTGCTGGTGCGCCAAACTGCCAGACGGAAATGCCGGCGGCACGGGTGACGACCAGTTCCAGGCCGCGGCTCAAGGTGACGAAGGCCGAAATGGCACCGAAGAGCACAGCAAAGGGTATGACCTGTTCGAGCAGCAGCGGCACGCGCAGGAGCGAAATGACGCTGACCCGCAGGACAGACAGGTCTCCCTGCTCACCGGCCCGGCGAAGGAGTTCGAGCACGTCGAATAGAAAAATCAGGATCGCTGCGAGCAGGAACAGCCCCAGAATGGAGCGCAGAAACCGCCGCGAGAAATAGAAGGAGAGGGTGGCTCCCAGCATGAGGTTCAGGCTCCCTTCGACATGCGGCGGCCAGCGAGCCTCGCCTGGGTGCGTTCGCTCAAGTCTGTGATCCGGTCGATAAGCCTGGCGAGCCAGTGCGGAGCAGCGCCAGTGTCGGACTGAAGGATGAACCATGCCGGCAGGATGATCCCGATCACAGGCACAGCATAATAGGCGGCGATGAGGGCTGCCTCACTGCCTGCAAGTGAGGTTGCGCCGAAGCCTGCGGTGCGCAGCAGGATGCAGCCGGCAAGCGCGCCAAGCAAGGCAAGACCTCTGTCCTGCCGGGTCGTTCGTGCCTGTCCCAGAAAGGCGAACACAATCAGGCCGAAGGCGATGGCATAAAGTGGCTGGCTGAACCTGTTATGCAGTTCCGCCTTTATGCGAAGCGGATAAAGGCGGGCAAATTCGTCTGGCTCAGGATCGTTGATCAAGGCCCAGGTCGGGCGTTCACTCGCCTTGTAGACTGGCTCTGCCGCATTGGGGATAAGGCTCGACAGATCGAAGGCGTAGGACTGGAACCTGACGATCGAGATGTCGCCGCTCGTCTTCGGACGGCGCTGAATCGTGCCATTCTGCATCACCAGCAGAGTAAGGCCTTCCATCTCCACAATGTGTCCGACCTCTGATTCATAGGTGAAGATCGTTGCCGGATCACGGGTGTCATGCAGCAGGAGGCCGTCCAGCGCACCATCACCGGAGCGGTTGCGGATGTGGAAGGTCAGGCCATCTGCCATGGAAATGAAGCGGCCGGGCTTCACGATGTTGGCCACAAGATCTACCCGCACCCGCGTGATTTCATCGCGCAGCCGCGCCAGCCCCTCCGGCGCAACATAAAGCGACATCACCCCGGTGAGCAGGCAGATACCAAGAGAGAAAATGAGCACAGGCCGCAGCACGAGATAGCGGGAGCCGCCTGTGGCATTGATGACGATCAGCTCGCTGTCGCTGGACAGGGCATTCAGCACCAGAATGAGGGCAATCATCAGCGCAAAGGGCGCAACGATGACCACCAGAAACGGCATAGCCAGCATCGTGATGGAGATGAACTGGACGATGGTCTGCCCTTTGGACGTGACCAGATCCAGCTGGCGCAGCGCCTGCGTCGCCCATACCACACCGGTCATGGCAGCGAGGGTCATCGTGAAGACGAAAACGGACCGGCGGATGATGTAACGTTCGAGTGTCTTCATGCTCTCTGCCGGACTTCAATTCGGTTGGGCCGCAGACCTGTTTCATCCGGAAACGGCATTTGAATGCTGCCGGAGGCTCGCCTGCAGCTGCCTGCCTGACAGCAGATTTATTCGGCAAAGGCTTGCTGCACAAGGCGTATCAGGCCACATTGATGGAATTTGCAGCCTCCTTGCCCGCCTTTGACGGACAAGTGAACCCAAGATGGAAAAATGAACAAGCTTACGAAAATCCAATTCGGCAAGGCCTCTGCTGCGCCGGCTCCTGCCGCTGTCGTTCTGGCCGATGATTCTCTGACCGCCGGTCCGCTGGCCGCCGGACTGCTGGATGCGCTGCCGGGGGGGCTTGCGCGTGCGGCCAGCGCTGGTGGCTTCAAGGGCAAACGCGGCTCGAAGCTGGATCTCGTCGCGCCCGGAGGGCTCGATCTCGATCGTCTTTTCGTCTTCGGCCTTGGCAAGGCGCAGGACATGCAGGACACCGACTGGCTCAAGCTGGGTGGTTCCGTGCAGGCGGCGCTCGCCGGCGCCCGTGCCGCCGATGCCATCGTCTATCTGGAGCTCCCCGGCGGTGGTGAGGTGAGCGCAAATGCGGCTGCCCAGTTCGCGCTCGGGGCAAAGCTGCGCTCCTACAGCTTTGACGCCTACAAGACAAAGAAAGATGAGGATGGCCAGCCAGTCGAGCTGACGCTCAATATCATTGGCCCGGAATCCAAGGCTGCCAAGAAGGCCTTCGCAGATGCAGATGCCGTCGGCGAGGGTGTCCTGCTTGCGCGCGATCTGGTCAATGAGCCGGCCAACGTGCTCGGGCCCGTTGAATTCGCGGACCGCGCTGCGAAGCTCGAAAAACTCGGTGTGGAGATTGAGATCCTCACCGAAAAGGAAATGAAGAAGCTGAAGATGGCAGCGCTTCTTGGCGTGGCGCAGGGCTCTGTCCGTCCGCCGCGGCTTGTCATCATGCGCTGGAACGGCGGCAAGAAGGATGAGCCTCCGGTCGCTTTCGTTGGCAAGGGCGTCGTGTTCGACACCGGTGGCATCTCCATCAAGCCTGCGGCAGGCATGGAAGACATGAA
The DNA here is from genome assembly GCF_036881715.1 of Pannonibacter anstelovis. Taxonomy (NCBI): domain Bacteria; kingdom Pseudomonadati; phylum Pseudomonadota; class Alphaproteobacteria; order Hyphomicrobiales; family Stappiaceae; genus Pannonibacter; species Pannonibacter anstelovis. Next base: position 352,553 of record NZ_JBAKBF010000001.1, on the reverse strand, counting down.
GGGCGACATGGGCGGGGCCGCGGCCGTCACCGGTCTCATGCATGCTTTGGCTGCGCGCAAGGCAAAGGTCAATGCCATCGGCATCATCGGTCTCGTCGAGAACATGCCGGATGGAAACGCCCAGCGTCCCGGTGACATCGTGCGTGCCATGTCCGGCACGACGATCGAGATCCTGAACACGGATGCCGAAGGCCGCCTCGTGCTGGCCGATGCGCTCTGGTACACGCAGGAGCGTTTCAAGCCGAAGTTCATGATTGATCTGGCCACGCTGACCGGCGCCGTGATCATTGCGCTTGGCAACCAGAACGCGGGTCTTTTCTCCAACAACGACGAACTGGCGCAGCGCCTGTTTGCCGCTGGCGAGACGACTGGCGAAAGCGTCTGGCGCCTGCCGCTGTCCAAGGCCTATGACAAGCTGATCGACACCCCGAATGCGGATGTGAAGAACACCGGCGGGCGCACCGCAGGCTCCATCACGGCGGCGCAGTTCCTGCAGCGCTTCGTCAATGATGTGCCGTGGGCGCATCTGGATGTGGCCGGCACGGCCATGGGCTCCGTCAAGGACGAGATCAGCCAGGGCTGGGCGTCAGGCTTCGGTGTGCGTCTTCTCGACCAGCTGGTGCGCGATCACTACGAAGGCTGAGATTGCTCTTAGCTGTTTTGGGGCGGCGGCCTGTCTGCTGCCGCCCCGGCTCCACTTCTGCCGGGGAACGCGATGTATACGCCCGCGCATTTTTCTGAGGCCGATCCGGATGAAATCGAGCGCCTGATCAGCGCCCACCCGCTGGCGGCGGTGGTGGCTGACACGCCGGGCGGACTTTGCGCCAATCATTTGCCGCTGCTGCGGTCCGGTGACAAACTTACCGGACATGTGGCGCTGGCCAATGACATGCACACCGAAGTGCAGGACGGAGCGCCGGTGCTCGCCATTTTTCAGGGCGGAGATGCCTATGTCAGCCCGAACTGGTATCCCAGCAAATCCGAGACGCACCGGGCGGTACCGACCTGGAACTATCAGGTGGTGCATATCCACGGACATATCCGCTGGCTGCGGGAGGCCGCTGCCAAGCGCCGGATCGTCAGCCTCCTGACCAGCCGCCACGAAAAGGCGCTGAACGGGGAGGGGGCCTGGAAGATGGGGGATGCCCCTGCGGATTATCTTGAAGACATGACCGGCAAGATCGTTGCGCTGGAAATCTCCATCGAACGCGTTGAGGCTAAATCCAAGCTGAACCAGAACCATCCCGGGGAGAACCGCAGGGCGGTTGCGGATGAATTTGCGGCGCGCGGCCATGACGAGCTTGCAGCTGCGATGCGCCGCAAGAACGGTAATTGAGGCGCAGCAGGTCAGATCCAGCGTCTGCTATCCACAGGATTTCAACAAAAAACCCGCCGGTTTTCCAGCGGGTTTTCCATATGCTTCTTCACAGGATGGCTGCAGAGTGTGCGGCGCAGAAGCCGCAGATCTCAACAGGCCTTGTAGGTCTGGCACTGCGTGGTGTTTTCCGTCACCACCAGGCCGAGTGCGGCAGTCGCTCCGGCCAGACCCATGACCATCGTAAAGAACAACGCAACGCGAACGAGCATTCAAACCCCCGGAAAATCGGGCCTGAAAGGCCCAGAAACTTCTGCGCCGGTTCATTCAGAATCGACCTGAATGTTTTCCGGTTTGTTCACCGTACCAGCCGCGCATTTGCGAGCGGTTAATGCTGGATGCGGGTTGGCTTGTCTATCCGGTTACGTCACACTCTGCCGGATTGGCCCTGCATGTTGCGCGGCGGCATCACCTTTGTGGCGCTGGTGTGGCTGACGCGGGCAATCGGGGGGCAGGCTGCCCGTAGGGTGAGCCCTTTCCCGGTGTCCGTCAGCATCGAAAGAGCGGGTACAACTTCAGGCACAGATGTGCGAAACCGTGGCAAATGCCGGGAAACACGTGAGGAATCAGCCGTGAGCACGGAAGTCCTGTTCTACCATCTGACAAGACAGCCTCTGGAAGAGGTGCTGCCGGGGCTTCTCCTGAAATGTCTGGAGCGGGACTGGAAGGTGGTGGTGCAATGCGGATCTGAGGAGCGTTGCGCGGCACTGGATGCACACCTGTGGAGCTTTTCCGATCACGAGTTCCTTCCGCATGGCACCATTGCCGATGGCTTTCCCGAGCATCAGCCGGTGTTCCTCACCGTAGGACAGGACAATCCAAACAGCGCGGAAGTACGCTTTCTGGTGGACCGGGCCGTGCCGCCACCCATCGATGGCTATGGCCGGGTCGTCGTCATGTTTGACGGAAATGATCAGGAAGCTCTGGCGGACGCGCGTCAGCACTGGAAGCTGTTCAAGGGGCAGGGGGCGGAAGTCACCTATTGGCAGCAGCGCGATGGTGGCGGCTGGGAGCGCAAGGCCTGAGGCCGCTGCCGTCTTCACGAATACTTTTTATGGATTGCTTGGCTGGCTCAAGATTAGCGCATAAGCCGTTTCGTAACCTGGTAGCAGCGGGTCGTCTAGCGTTCTTGCTTCTCACTGCAAGCGTCTAACGTGCCATGTCTTGAAAATGCGCGAGTGAATTTTTCTTGCGCAGCCTTGGTAAGGAACTTGCATTTTATACCACGGCAGCAGTCATGAGGCCTTTGGCTTGCGTCCGTGCTATTTGCCATCTGGTGAGGAAAAGGCACGTAAATCATCCCTGGGCGCCGATTTTCATTGAGTGTTGCGGCCAAAGGGGGTACAGCCCCCGCAACAGGTTTTGTCCCTGTCCTCAGGACCGGATCCGCAAAGGGCACGAGATGATTTCCACCCCCTATTATCTGATCGACAAGTCGAAGCTTCTGCCGAACATGGAGAAGATCGCATGGCTGCGTGAGGCGTCTGGCGCAAAGTCGCTGCTGGCGCTGAAGTGCTTTGCGTCCTGGTCCGTGTTCGATTTCATGTCGAACTACATGGACGGCACCACCTCGTCGTCGCTCTATGAGGTGAAGCTCGGCCGGGAAAAGTTCCCAGGCGAGACACACGCCTATTCGGTGGCCTATGCGCCGGATGAGATCGACGAGGTGATTGCCTCGTCCGACAAGATCATCTTCAACACCATTGGCCAGCTCGAGCGTTTCGAGAGCCAGTCGGCGAACCATGTGCGCGGCCTGCGCGTCAATCCGGGCGTCTCGACCTCGGATTTCGATCTGGCTGATCCGGCCCGCCCGTTCTCGCGTCTTGGTGAGCACGATCCGGAGACGATCGCAAAGGCTGCGGACAAGATTACCGGCTTCATGTTCCACAACAACTGTGAGAACGCCGATTTCGACCGGTTCGACGGCATGCTTGGCCATATCGAGCAGCGTTTCGGATTCCTCATCCGTCAGATGGAATGGATAAGCCTCGGCGGCGGCATTCATTTCACCGGCGAGGGCTATCCGCTGGAGAAGTTCGCCGAGCGGCTGAAGCGCTTTGCGGGCGAAAACGAAGTGCAGGTCTATCTGGAGCCCGGCGAAGCGGCGATCACCAAATCCACCACGCTGGAAGTGACCGTGCTGGACACGCTGCACAACGGCAAGAACCTTGCCATCGTCGACAGCTCCATCGAGGCGCATATGCTGGATCTGCTGATCTACCGGCAGAGTGCCAAGGTCGAGCCCAATGCGGGTGATCACGAGTGGATGGTCTGCGGCAAGTCCTGCCTTGCGGGCGACATCTTCGGCGAGTTCCGCTTTGAAAAGCCTCTGGCTGCCGGTGACCGGCTCTCCATCCAGGATGCGGCCGGCTACACCATGGTCAAGAAGAACTGGTTCAATGGCGTGAAGATGCCGGCAATCGCGGTGAAGGAGCTGGACGGCTCCGTGCGCCTTGCCCGGGATTTCACCTATGACGATTTCACGGCGGCCCTGTCGTGACTTCAGCCTCACCTTGAGGCTGTACAACCCTTAGAGACCCAAGGAGGACTATGGGCGAAATGAAGCGCAACGTACTCATCATCGGCGCCGGTGGCGTAGCGCAGGTTGTCGCGCATAAATGTGCGCAGAACAACGACCTGCTCGGCGACATTCATATTGCTTCGCGCACCGTTGCGAAGTGTGAGCGGATTCTGGACAGCGTCCGCGAAAAAGGCAGCCTGAAGGTCGAGGGTGTTCTTCAAGCCCATGCCCTCAATGCGATGGACAGTGCCGCCGTTGCGGACCTGATCCGCAAGACTGGCGTGCAGATCGTCATCAACGTCGGTTCCGCCTTCGTCAACATGACCGTGCTGGAAGCCTGCATCGAGACCGGTGCCGCCTACATGGATACGGCCATCCACGAAGACCCGAAGAAGATCTGCGAGACGCCGCCCTGGTACGGCAATTACGAGTGGAAGCGCCGCGAGCGCTGCGCCGAGAAGGGCATCACCGCCATTCTGGGTGTCGGCTTTGATCCGGGCGTGGTCAATGCCTACGCGCGCCTCGCCATCGATGAATATGTGACCGAGCCGGAGTCGATCGATATCATCGACATCAACGCCGGTTCGCATGGCCGCTGGTTCTCCACGAACTTCGATCCGGAGATCAACTTCCGCGAGTTCACCGGCACGGTCTATTCCTGGCAGCAGGGCGCCTGGCAGTCGAACAAGATGTTCGAGGTCGGCAAGGTGTGGGACATGCCGGTCGTCGGCGAGCAGCAGACATACATGACCGGTCATGACGAGGTACACTCGCTTTCTGCCAACTATCCGCAGGCGGACGTGCGCTTCTGGATGGGCTTCTCCGATCACTACATCAACGTCTTCACCGTGCTGAAGAACCTCGGCCTCCTGTCCGAGCAGCCGGTCAAGACGGCGGAAGGCGTGGAAGTCGTGCCGCTGAAGGTGGTCAAGGCCGTGCTGCCGGACCCGTCCTCGCTTGCGCCCGACTACACCGGCAAGACCTGCATTGGCACGCTGGTGAAGGGCAAGAAGGACGGCAAGCCAGCCGAAGTGCTCGTCTTCAATGTGGCCGACCACAAGGAAGCCTACAACGAAGTCGGTTCGCAGGGCATCAGCTACACCGCCGGCGTGCCGCCGGTCGCTGCCGCCATGCTTATCGCTGATGGCACCTGGGACGTTGGCGCGATGAAGAATGTCGAGGAGCTGGACCCCAAACCCTTCCTCGCCATCCTCAACCGCATCGGCCTGCCGACCGAAATCAAGGACGCCTCCGGCACCCGGCCCTTCACGGCCTGACCCGGACTGCCGCCAAGAACTTCTCAGGCCTCCGGGAAACCGGGGGCCTGATTTGTATTTGGGGGATATGGCCGGGGCGCTCAACCCATCCCCGTCATGCCACGGCTCGACGGAGGCGGGGAGAGGCCGGTTTGGTGATCCTTCTTCGCAGGCCTTTGACTGCCTGAAGAACGGCAGCGTGCCGTAAACCCGTCGCGCATCAGCGCGCGTGATCATCCGGTCTACTGGCTGCAGACCTGCTCCGCCATCCTGTTCAGCAGGAGAAGAACATCGGAAAGCGGCATAGGCTGGCCGAGAAGATAGCCCTGCACCTGTGGACAGCCTATGCTGCGCAAAAGCTCCATCTGGTCTTCTCTTTCGACACCCTCGGCAATCACCAGCATGCCGAGAGATTTTCCAAGGTCTATGATGCTGTGCATGATCTCCCTGACACGCAGGTTCGGGTCATCGGGATCAAAACGGGCAATGAAACTCCGGTCAATCTTGAGAATGTCGACCGGCACCCAGCTGAGATACTCAAATGACGAGTAACCTTTGCCGAAGTCGTCCAGCGCCACCCGCACGCCAAGAGCCCGCCATTCGTTGAGCCGTTCCACCGCAGCCTTTTCGTTGTCCAGAAACACCGATTCCGTGATTTCCAGCTCCAGCCGCTGTGCCGGTAGACCGGTCCGGGCAAGGATGTCCGCGACTTTCTGCGCAAAGCGTGCATTGCCGACCTGAACCGGAGAGACGTTGACGGCAACGCTGAGATGGCCGGGCCATGTGCTGGCCTGTTCGCAGGCTGTCGCAAGCACCCATTCGCCCACCTGATCGATCAGGCCTGTTTCCTCCAGAATGGGAATGAACCGGCTTGGGGGAACGGGACGGTTGTGCTGGTTGCGCCAGCGCAGCAGCGCTTCGAAGCCAATCAGCCGGCGCGTCATGGTGCAAAAGCGGGGCTGGTAATGCAGTTCAAACTTCTGCTCTGAAACGGCTGCCCGCAATGCGGCAACCAGATTCCGGCGGCTGTTGAGTTCATCCAGCATGATCGGCCGGAAGAAGGCGTAATCGCTGCGTTTCGACTTGCGGCTCTTGGCGTGGTACATCGCAACGTCAGCATCAACCAGAATATCACGTCGGATGGCGCGTTCTCCGGTGGCGATGGCAATGCCGATACTGCATCCCATCCGGAAGACCCGCGTGTTGGACTCCAATGGGCTGCCAATGCAGGTAATCAGCTGGCGGGCCAGTGACCGCAGAGCCATTCTGGAGGTCTGGTTCTCCAGGACGATGACGAACTCGTCACCGCCAAGCCGGGCGATGGTGCTCTGTTCACCTCCGCCGGCAGATGCGATCCGCTCTGCCAGGGCCTTGAGCACCTGATCTCCGGTGTCATGCCCATAGGCATCATTCACAGCCTTGAAATCATTGAGATCGATCAGCAGCACGGCGAAACCGCTGATCTCACCGGCCTCAAGTCTGGCTGAAACGTCCGTGATGTGCTGGCGCAGGAAGGCACGGTTGTGCAGCCCCGTCAGTACATCGCGGAAGACAAGTTCCTTCAGTTCACGCTCCCGCTCGCGCAGCTGTGCCGTGATCTGCCACTGTTCCGTGATATCGATGCGGCGCGACATGGTGGCGCCTGTTCTGGACTTCATGCGGAAGTAGATATAGGTCCTGCCGCCAAGGGTCTGGATTTCCCTATGGTGATCAACGAGCGTGCTGGCGAGCTGGGCACGCCCGGCGAGATAGGCATCGGGATTCGTGCGGGCGAGGGGATCATCGATGATGCCAGCCTCAAGATCGAGCTTGTAGAGATCTAGGTGCCGTGCCCCAAGCAGCCCTTGCCGCCCGGGATAATGCGGAAAGACCCGGTGGTATGCCGGATTGGAAAACACCACACCATCTTCCTCATCGTAAAAGGAGATGGCCTCCTCGCTTTGCTCCAGTGCCTCCAGCACCATCTGCGTGAGCTTCTGGCGCTGCAGCGTGCGCAGGCTGCTGGCTGTCAGGCGGATGAGATGCTGACGCACCGCCTGCTTTCCGGCATCAAGCGGCGGGCAGCGCATGATGGCTCCGCCGATTACCTGCCCGTCACTGTGAAGCCGGTAAAATGCCGGTGGTTCAAGGTCTGAGGTTCCGCCCGGCTCAGGCTCCCGGTTTTGCGCACCCGCAAGCCAAGCGCCTACTGCTTCCATTGGCAAGTCAGCTAAGCCTTTGCAGAAAACCTGGCGGATGGAGCGTCTGTTCAGGGCCGTTACGAAGCCGGCGAGCTGGGTTGGCCCCAGTATCCGCTCACAGGCGGTGTGGAGCGCCGCGAAAATTCCGGTTTCATCCGCTGCCTGTTCCATGCCGATAACGGCATCTGTAAAATCACCGGAAAGGGCAACGGCCTGGGTCATAGTGTCTTTCAAAGAATCATTTAAGGGGATTCGGTGCGCATCCCACCTCGAACTTGAGGATAAACGACATTATTGACATGACAGTTTGATGTCATTCTGGTTCAGCGTTCTCGTTGAGATGTTTGACGAGCCATCTTCTGGATTGGGTTGCGAAAGACGCAAAATGTATCTTTGGTTGATTTTGTGCGGTGCCGTCTGAGTCCTGCTGACGGCTGAAACTACTACAGGACATGGCGTGAAACCTGGGCGTCGACGCGGAGGTGTTGCAGCTAGCCGTGGCATGCAGGTGTCCATCCGCGCCTGTCCCCGTGCGGTGATTTCAGGGAATGAATGCCACGATCAAGCCGTGGCATGAAGAAAGCGGGGAAGGGCGTCCCTTAGAACGGCAGCAGCCGCGTTGCCTTGGGCGTGATCCCCTCGCGCATAAGGAACTTGCGCAAGGGGGGGAAGCGGCCAGCGGCGTAGAGGCCGAGGGAGCGCAGGGCCTGGACGGGGAGCATGTCCGTCAGCAGCGAGCGGTTGAGGAGGTCCACCGCCGTGGTGCGGCTGGTGATGTCCGGCTTGCGGGCGCTGTCATAGCGGGCGAGCGTCAAGGCGCTGCCCACATCCTCGCCGCGGGCCTTCGCCTCGCCTACGATACGGGCGAGATCGGCCACATCGCGCAGGCCCAGATTGAGTCCCTGCGCACCGATGGGCGGAAACACATGGGCGGCCTCGCCGATGAGGGCACAGCGGTTGGCGGCGGCTTTCTTCGCAATCATTCCGCTCAGCGGATAGACCTGACGCGGGCTGGCGATGCGGAAGGCGCCGAGCACCGAATGGGCGCGCCGTTCCAGCTCCAGGGCCAGCGCGCCATCTTCATACGCCTTGAGATGGGTGGCTGTTTCCGGCGTGACGACGCAGACGAGCGATGACATGCGCCCCGGCAGCGGCACCAGCGTGAAGGGGCCGGTGGCCGTGTGGAATTCGGTGGAGACCGAGCCATGCGGCCGGTCATGCTCCAGGTTCATCACCAGCGCCATTTGCGGGTAGGACCATTCCCTGACATCTATTCCGGCAGCCTGCCGCACCATGGACTTGCGTCCATCGGCGCCCACGGCAAGGGCCGCAGTCAGCGTGGTACCGTCTTCCATCGCCAGGCGCACTTCTGTCCCGGCTGGCTCCAGCTTCGCAAGGCGGGTCCTGATCCATGTGAGGCCGTCAGCCGCTTTGATTGCAGCTTCCAGCTCCGCATTCAGCTCCCGGTTCAGCACATTGTAGCCGAAGGCCTCAAGCCCCAGTTCCGAGGCATCGAACGTGGTTTCGGGCGCGCGGATCAGGCGGCGGGTGTCGTCGATGAGGCGCATGTGAGCGAGCGGGGCCGAGCGGGCGGCGAGCTTGTCCCAGATACCGTTTTCGTCGAGAAGGGCAACCGAGGCCTGCAGCAGAGCCGTGGTGCGGGCGTCTTTCGTGTTGACCTCCGGTGCTACCAGAACAGTGCGCAGCCCCCGTCTGGCCAGCAGAAGGGCAGCGGCCATGCCGGACGGGCCCGCGCCAATGACAGCAGCGTCAAAATCCGTAGTGCGGTTCTGGCCCTGTGCCTTGTCCATCGTGCCTGTTGCGGAAGCTGTGTTCATGTCTCTTGCCCGATCTGTGGCCTGATCTTTTGACCTGTTGAAGACAGGATGGTGCCCCATGAGCGAAATGCAAGGCCTTGACCTTGCGCAAAGCGTCGCGCCCTGCGCCGGGGTAAGGGGTATGGTACTGACAGGCAAGTGCTTTCGCTTGAGGGGCCGGAGCACTTGACCGGTGGACGGCAGGAAAGATGCTCATGGGCAGCAGTGCGCCAATGTCTGAAGACCTCGAGGCTGGGGACGCCGGGAAGAAGATCGTGGCCAGCGGCGCGTCCGGCGGACGCCGTCTGGTCATTCTCCTGTGCAGTCTGCTGGCGGTGGCCGGATGGCTTTACCTTGCAGCTGTCGTCGCGGCGATGGTTCCGGTCATGGACATGACCGAGGCAGGGCCGGGCATGGGGCTCTTCAACGCTTTCAATATCTTCGGCGGCTTGCCAACGGATGTGCGCGCGGCACTGGCGGTGCTGTGCCTGCCGGCAGGCGCCACCACGTTCGGCATGCCGGCTGATGACTGGGGCATGGGCGGGGCAGGGCTCGTCTTCCTCATGTGGATGATGATGACGCTGGCCATGATGCTGCCCACGGCGATGCCCGTATTTCTGGCTCATGCAAAGCGCCGTGCCCATGCCGCCGCCGGTCCCTCTGCGGCGGTCACGGTCAGCCTGCTGGCACTCGGCTATCTCACCATCTGGACGGTATATTCGCTCGCCGCCACGCTGGTCCAATGGCTCCTGACGGATTACGGGCTGCTGTCATCCATGATGGCGCCAGTGTCGCTGGTGTTCTCGGCAACGACGCTGATGGCCGCCGGGCTGTATCAGTTCACCCCGGCCAAGCAGGCGTGCCTCCTGCGCTGCTGGTATCCGCGCTGGTCCAGCCCTGTTTCGGGCGGTGCGGCGGCGGCGTTCTACCGGGAAGGCCTGATCCAGGGGCTGGCCTGCCTCGGCTGCTGCTGGGCGCTTATGACCGTGATGTTCGCGGTCGGCATCATGAACATCATCTGGGTGGGCCTGCTGGGTGCGGTGATGGCGCTGGAAAAGAACCTGCCGAGCGGGTGGTTCTACAAGGCTGTTGGCGCTTTCCTGCTGCTGTGGGGGCTGTCCCTGATGGGGGCAACGTTGTTTCTCAGCGGGAAAATTTGACCCGAGAGCTGCAGAAATCCGCCAGTTTCAATGAAAATCCTGCTTTGCTGCCTGTCATGATATTGAAATATTGCCCAAACAGGTGCATTGATCCTGCTTGCGCAGGTGTGAGCCGGGCGTGGTGGGAACCAATGCGCCGGTCGCGTGTTTAGTCACGGATGCGGGCAGGGGTGTGCCAGCATCCGGTTCTAGGAACCGGCTTGGGCAGGATCTGTACCTGCCGCACGCAAGAAGCGTGAAAGCTTGGACAGATGTGCCGTTGAAGGCACCGGCATCCGGACCGCTCCAGGGCGGACCGGGCAAAGGGAAAGTGAACGCCGTGACTGACATTACCCCTGAAAAGCGGTCCCATGTGCCGGCGCTGTTCCTCATCCATGTGCTGACGGCCTCTGGCGCGCCGATTGCTCTTGCCGCTCTTCTCGCAGGTGCCCGCGGCAACTGGCAGGAAATGTTCGTCTGGCTTGGCCTTGCCCTTGTGGTGGATGGCATCGACGGCCCCCTCGCGCGCAAGTACAACATCGCGGAACGGCTGCCGCGCTGGTCTGGCGCATCACTGGATTTCGTCATCGACTACGCCACCTACGTATTCCTGCCCGCCTTTGCTCTGGCTGCGGGCCCAATGCTGGACCGCCCGTGGAACTGGGTTTGTGGCGGGCTCGTTGTCTTCACTGGTGCACTCTATTTTGCCGACAACGGCATGAAGACTCATGACAAGGCGTTCAAGGGGTTCCCGGCCTGCTGGAACATGGTCGTTTTCGGTCTGATGCTGCTGTCGCCCTCGCAGGGCTTCACCATTGCCGTCGTTCTGGCCTGCTGTCTCTTCACCTTCATGCCGGTGCGTTTCGTCCATCCTGTGCGGGTCAAGCGCTGGCGTCCGCTGACGCTGGTGATGACCTCTGCATGGCTCGCAACTGCCGGCATTGGGCTGTGGAACGAAATGACCTTGAGCGAGCCGATGGCTTGGGTCTTCGGTATTTCCAGCCTTTATCTGCTGACCGTTTCGGCGGTGCATCAGGCGCTGGAACGCTACGCCTGACCCAAAGCTGACAAGGGCTGCTTTCGCGTCAGAAAGCGGCTTTCCCATTGAGCGGTATTGCCTTTATCCTGCGCGCGAGAATGCCGTGTGCGGAAGCTGCCCTTTGCTGACTGCAGCTCGGGCCGGTTTTGCCGTACGGCACAAATCATCTGGAGGAGACATCATGGTTCACGCCATCCGCATTCATCAGACCGGTGGTCCCGAGGTTCTGACCTGGGAAGCATTCGAGCCGGGCAAGCCCGGGCCGGGTGAGGCGCGGGTGCGCCATGAGGCCGTGGGCCTGAACTTCATCGATGTCTATTACCGCACCGGGCTTTATCCGGCGCCGAATGGTCTGCCCTTCGTTCCCGGCAACGAGGGGGCCGGCGTTGTGATTGAAGTTGGCGACGGCGTTTCACATGTGGTGCCGGGTGATCGGGTGGCCTATGTCGGCCCGCTTGGCTCCTATGCGCAGGAGCGCCTTGTGCCGGCTGACCGTCTGGTGAAGCTGCCTGAGACGATTTCCAGCGACGTTGCCGCTTCCATGATGCTGAAGGGCATGACGGCGCGCTACCTGCTGCGCCGCACCTTCAAGGTGGGGCCTGGTTCCACGATCCTGTTCCATGCTGCTGCCGGCGGCGTTGGCCTCATTGCCGGGCAATGGGCTGCGCATCTGGGCGCAACGGTCATCGGCACCGTTGGCTCGGACGAGAAGGCGGAACTCGCCAGGGCCAATAGCTACACCCATGTCATCAATTACCGGACGGAGAACTTCGTCGAGCGGGTGAAGGAGATCACCGGAGGCAAGGGCTGCGATGTGGTCTATGATTCCGTCGGCCGCGACACATTCCCCGGTTCGCTCGACTGCCTGAAATTCATGGGCCTCTTCGCCTCCTTCGGCCAGTCCTCCGGCCCGATTACTGATTTCAACATCGGCATGCTGGCGCAGAAGGGCTCGCTGTTTGCCACCCGCCAGACGCTGTTCAATCACATTGCCGCCCGCTCCGACCTTGAGGAAACGGCGGGTGAGCTGTTTGACGTGGTGGAGCAGGGCATTGTCTCGATCCAGATCAACCAGCGCTACAAGCTGTCTGATGCGGCCACCGCACACCGGGATCTGGAATCGCGCAAGACCACCGGCACATCGGTGATGCTGCCCGAGTAAGGCTGACAGGTGAAAAAGGTGAGGGCGCATGGAAACCGGGCGCAAGCCAGCCGAACCTGACCGGTCGCGCAGTCTCTATGCGCCCGCCATGCGCTACTTTGCGGCTGTCGCCGCAGCCGGATCGATCCGCGCTGCAGCGCGTCAGTTGAATGTCGCTTCCTCTGCGGTGAACCGGCAGATCCTGTGGCTGGAAGAGGCGCTGGACCTTGCCCTGTTCGAGCGTCTCGGCCGGGGCCTGCGCCTGTCTCCGGCAGGCGAGGTGCTGCTTGCCCATGTGCGGCGCACATATTCCGATTTTGAAGGCACGGTGGCGGAACTGGACGCCCTGAAGGGCCTGCGGCGCGGCACAGTGTCGGTTGCTACCGTCGAAAGCGTGGCCGATTCCATCCTGCCGCAGATTATCGGCTCTTTCCGCAAGTCCTACCCCGGAATCCACGTGTCCGTGACGGTGACGAGCGCCCTGCAGGCGACCGGCATGGTGGAACGGGCAGAAGCAGATATCGGCTTTACCTTCGATCCGCCGCGCACATCCGCTCTCACGACTGCCTTCGCCCATGAACTGGTGATCGGTGCCGTGATGACGCCGGATCATCCGCTGGCCAGCCATGCGGGGGATCTGACACTGGCCGATTGCCTGCGCTATCCGCTGGCGCTGCCTGCAAAGGGCCTGTCACTGCGCGCCCGCATCGATGCCGCTCTCACCCGCTTGCCGGGCAACATCCGCACCTATGTTGAGGCCAATTCCCTCAGTTTCATGCGGGCGCTGACAAGGCGCGGGGCGGTGGTCAGCTTTCAGACGAAGATCGGGCTTGAAGCTGATCTGGCCGGTGGGCTTCTGGTTTTCCGGCCCTTGAGTGACGCCCCGCTTCAGGCGGACCGGCTGGCGGTGGTCACGTCGTCGTTGCGGGCGCTCGGGCTGGCGCCAGGTATGTTCTACGATCATGCCATGCTCGCCATCAAAGAGCACTTGCCGTTGATTGATGCCATTTAGGCATCGCTCCGCCCGCTAATCGGTTCTATTGTTTCCCCGGAAAGTAAGGCAACCTCAGGGTTGAGAAATTTCGGCTGGCGCGGGATGCCAGCCAGCCCGGGCTTGCGGACGCGCGGCAGACCGGGGCAGGACGAGAGGGAGAGCAGAATGGGCCGTCTGACTACGCATGTCCTTGATACCGCCTTGGGCAAGCCTGCGGCTGGACTTGTGATCGAGCTTTGGGCGGTGGAGCCGAAGCCCTCGCGCCTGCGCCGTGTGGAAACCAACGCCGATGGCCGGGTGGATGGGGCTATCCTGGAAGGATCGGAATTCGGCCCCGGCATCTATGAGCTGCGGTTCTTTGCCGGAGATTACCTCAAGGCCAGCGGCGCGCCGGTGACGGAACCTGCCTTCCTCGACATGATCCCGATCCGTTTCGGCATTTCCAATGCGCGCGAGCACTATCATGTGCCGCTGCTGCTTTCGCCCTACGGCTATTCCACCTACAGGGGGAGCTGAGCCATGCGGGACACGATCCGCTTCCTGCGGGCAGGAAAAGTGGTGGAGCTTACGGATATCGGGCCGATGGATACGGTGCTCGACTATCTGCGCCTCACCGAAAGGGCGACCGGCACGAAGGAAGGCTGCGGTGAAGGCGACTGCGGCGCCTGCACAGTTGCGCTTGGCCGGGTGATTGGCGGCAGGCTGACCTATCAGCCGGTCAATGCCTGCATCCAGCTTCTCGGCATGATCGACGGGGCGGAGCTGGTGACGGTGGAGGACCTCGCTGCCGATGGCCGCCTGCATCCGGTTCAGGTGGCGATGCGTGATCTGCACGGCTCGCAATGCGGCTTCTGCACGCCCGGCTTCATCATGAGCCTTTTCACGCTCTATCACGCGGAAGGCATGGAAAAGAGCCGCAAGGCAGTGACGGAATGGCTGGCGGGGAACCTCTGCCGCTGCACCGGCTACCGGCCGATCATCGACGCGGCACTGGCGAGCTGTTTTGAGGCAGCGGATGACGTCTTCTCCTGGCGTGCAGCCGAAACCCGTGAGGCGCTGCGGCGGCTCGCCGATTCCCGGGATGTGTTCATCGGTTCCACCGATAGCTTTTTTGCCGCTCCGGCGACAGTGGAAGGCCTTGCCGCGCTCTACAGCCAGTTTCCCGATGCCACGCTTGTGGCGGGTGCCACAGATGTGGGCCTGTGGATCACCAAGAGCCTGAAGACCCTGCCGCGCATCATCTGGCTTGGCCATGTGGCCGGGATGGACCGGGTGGAAGTGACGGGAGAGGGTATCATTCTTGGCGCTGCCGCCACCTATGCGGCGGCCGAACCGGCGCTGCGCGCTCTGTCGCCGGATCTCGGCGTGCTGCTTGGGCGCATCGGGTCAAAGCAAGTCCGTGCATCGGGTACCATTGGCGGCAACATCGCCAATGGTTCGCCCATCGGCGACATGCCACCGGCGCTGATTGCCCTTGGCGCCAGCATCGAATTGCAGCAGGGCGACAATCTGCGCGATCTGCCGCTGGAGAGCTTCTTCATCGACTATGGCAAGCAGGACCGGCAGCCGGGCGAATTCGTGGCCGGCATTTTCGTGCCGCGTCCGGGCTCCGACCAGCATTTCCGCTGCTACAAGGTGTCGAAGCGGTTTGATCAGGACATTTCCGCCGTCATGGCCGCCTTCAATCTGACGGTGGTGGAGGGCGCGATCACCGCAGCCCGCATCGCCTTTGGCGGCATGGCGGCCACTCCGCGCCGGGCATTGGGCACAGAGGCAGCGCTGACGGGGGCGCGGATTGACGATCCTGCCACCTGGGGTGCGGCGATCCGGGGGCTGCAGGACGATTTCAAGCCGATCACAGACATGCGCGCGAGTGCAGCCTACCGCATGGAAGTGGCCCGGTCCCTGCTGGCCAAGGCCCTGATGGAAATCGCCGGACCCGCAGAGCCCTTGCGCCTGCTCGCGCTTCAGCCGCAAGGAGGCGATCATGAATGCGCCGCATGACACCGCGATCATGGAAGGCGCAGAGGCGCTGACCCATGTGCACCGCTCGCTGCCCCACGACAGCGCCGAACGGCATGTCACCGGCACGGCGGTCTATATCGACGACATGCCGGAGCCGCAGGGCACCTTGCATGTGGTGCCGGGCTGGGCGCGCCATGCGGTGCGCGGGCCGCTGCTGGCGATGGATCTGGACGCCGTGCGCAATGCGCCGGGTGTGGTGGCGGTGCTGACCGCTGCCGATGTGCCGGGCCTCAACGATTGTTCGGCCTCCTTTGGCGGCGATCCCGTACTGGCGGACAAGGAGATCCTGTTCTATGGGCAGGTGGCTTTTGCCGTCGTTGCCACCAGCCGGGATGCTGCGCGCCGCGCCGCGCGCCTTGCGCAGATTGATGTGGGGCCGCAGACGCCGATCATCTCCGTTGAAGACGCCATCGCCGCCGATGTGACCGTGCTGCCGGACTACCAGTTCCGCCGTGGCGCTCCGGAAGCAGGGCTGGCCAGCGCCGAACACCGGCAATCCGGCACATTTCATGTGGGCGGACAGGAGCATTTCTACCTCGAAGGCCAGATTGCGCTGGCGATTCCTGGCGAGGAGCGGGCCGTTCAGGTTCATTCCTCCACCCAGCATCCGACCGAAGTACAGCATGTGGTGGCCAAGGTTCTGGGCGTGTCCGATGCGCTGGTGACAGTCGATGTGCGGCGCATGGGCGGCGGCTTTGGCGGCAAGGAATCGCAGGCAAACCAGTGGGCCTGCCTTGCCGCACTCGCCGCCCGCGTTACGGGCCGGCCCTGCAAGCTGAGGCTCGACCGGGACGACGACATGATCATGACCGGCAAGCGGCATGATTTCCGTGTCGATTGGTCTGTTGGCCATGACAACACGGGCCGCATCCGCGCCGTGGACATGACTTTCTTTGCCCGCTGCGGCTATTCGGCGGATCTGTCACTGGGGGTGGTGGACCGCACCATGTTCCATGCGGACAGCAGCTATTTCTATCCCGATGCCCAGATCCGCAGCCGCCGCCTGCGCACCGATACCTGTTCCAACACGGCCTTCCGCGGCTTTGGCGGACCGCAGGGCATGCTGGCGGCAGAACGGATGATCGATGCCATCGCCATCACGCTGGGGCTCGACCCGCTGGAAGTGCGCAAGCGCAATTTCTATGACTGGGCCCGCAACCAGACGCCTTATGGCATGGTGGTGGAGGAGTGGCAGACACTGCACACTATCGTGGAGCAGCTCGAGGCCACTTCCGCTTACTGGCAGCGCCGGGAAGAGGTGCGCGCCTTCAACGCCCGCAATCACGTGCTGCGCAAGGGGCTGGCGCTGACGCCGGTGAAATTCGGCATCTCTTTCACGCTGAAGCATCTCAATCAGGCCGGGGCGCTGGTGCATCTTTACACCGATGGTTCGATCCAGCTGAACCATGGCGGCACCGAGATGGGGCAGGGGCTTTATCAGAAGGTGGCGCAGGTGGTGGCCGAGGAATTCGGCGTCACCCTCGACAAGGTGATCATCACCGCCACCTCCACCGGCAAGGTGCCCAACACCGGGCCGACGGCTGCCTCCTCCGGCACCGATCTCAACGCCATGGCCGCACGCAATGCCGCCCGCGCCATCAAGGACCGGTTGATCGCCTTTGCGGCCGGGCACTTTCACTGCTCTCCCGAGACGGTGGTTTTTGCGAACAATCAGGTGCGCGCCGGAACCCATGTCATAAGCCTGGCGGAACTCGCCAAGCTTGCCCACATGGGCCGCGTCCACATGTCCGATGCCGGTTTCTATGCAAGCCCCAAGATCACCTGGGACCGCGAGAGCGCCAGCGGACGCCCGTTCCTCTATTTCGCTTATGGTGCTGCTGCATCCGAAGTCACCATCGACACCATGACCGGCGAGATGACCGTGGACCGGGTGGATATCCTTCACGACGTGGGCCGCTCGCTCAATCCGGCCATCGACATTGGCCAGATCGAAGGCGGGTTCATTCAGGGCATGGGCTGGCTGACGACGGAAGAACTGGTGTGGGATGAGCAGGGGCGCCTGCGCACCCATGCACCCTCCACTTATAAGATCCCGGCCATATCGGACACGCCGGCCGAGTTCAACGTCGCGCTCTATGCTTCACCGGGCAATCCGGAGGAGACGATCTACCGCTCCAAGGCGGTGGGCGAGCCGCCGGTGATGCTCGCCAACTCCGTCTTCTGCGCCATCACCGATGCGGTCGCCTCGTTGCGTCCGGGCACAGTGCCGCAGCTGGATGCGCCAGCCACGCCCGAAGCGATCCTGAAGGCGGTTCAGGCCATGCGGCAGGCAGGAGGGGCGCGATGATCCTCTGGCGGCGGATTCTGGATGAGTTGCGCAAGGACGGGGCCTGCTGCCTCGTCACCGTCGCAGCATCGGCCGGATCCGCCCCGCGTGAGGCGGGTGCCCGCATGACCGTGCGCGCGGATGGCAGCATTTCCGGCACGATCGGCGGCGGAACGCTGGAATTCGAGGCGATCCGATGGGCGCTTTCCGGCATGCGCGAAGGCCGCAGGGGGCTCGTCTTCCGGCGGGTGTCGCTGGGGCCGGATCTTGGCCAATGCTGCGGCGGGCGGGTTGATCTGGCGCTGGAGCATTTCACGGCAGAGGATATCGAGGCCGTACGGGTGCTGGTCCATGCGCAGGAGGAGCGCGGCGGTAAGCTGGCGGTCCTGGCCGTATTCGAGAGGGAAGGCATTCCGCTGCAGCGGCAGCTGCTGGGAGATTTGCCCGCCGGGCCGGATTTCCTGCTTGCGGAGGGCGTCATCACAGAGCGCTTCGGGCCCGAGCTTCAGCCGGTCTGGCTGTTCGGCGCCGGTCATGTCGGCCGGGCCGTAGTGCTGGCGCTGGCGCCGCTTCCCTTCGATGTCACCTGGATTGATAGCCGGGCGGATCTTTTCCCGCCCGCAATGCCCGGAAATCTGCGCTATGTCAGCGCTGGCCGGCCGGCGGAGTTGCTCAAGGACGCGCCGGACAGTGCCTTCATTCTGATCATGACACACTCCCATGCGCTGGATGAGGATATCGCTGCGGCTGCATTGGCGCAGGACCGTTTTCCCTACGTTGGTGTCATTGGCAGCGAGACCAAGCGGGCAAGGTTCATGAACCGTCTTCGCCGCCGGGGCCTTCAGGGGCGGCAGGTTGACCGGCTGGTCTGTCCAATTGGCACCTGCGGCGTGAAATCCAAGCTGCCGGCTGCGATTGCCGCGTCTGTTGCAGTTGAAATCCTGATTAAAAATGAGGCAGTAAAGCTGGAAGGTCTATACAATCAGCCTCTTGCGCAGGGGCAGCAGCCGGTCAATAACGCGGGGTGAACCCGACGGCAGAAGGGGCAATGTGGAGTGGGCAGTCTCGATCAGACCGCAGATGGGCAGCAGGCCGCTGGGGGCATGGCACGGCGGGCGCAAGGTGCGCCGCTGCTGAATGCGCGCGGCATCAGCAAGCATTTTGGCACCATCGCGGCCAACAATGCGGTTAATCTCACCGTCAACAAGGGTGAAATCCACGCGCTTCTGGGTGAAAACGGTGCGGGCAAGTCCACGCTGGTGAAGATCCTTTATGGCGCTCTGCAGCCTGACGCTGGCACGATCGAATGGGACGGGCGCCAGGTCCGAATCAACAGCCCCGCCGCCGCCCGGCAGCTTGGCATCGGCATGGTGTTCCAGCATTTCTCCCTGTTCGAAGCCTTGAGTGTTGTCGAGAATATTGCGCTGGCTCTTCCGAAACCTGGCGCGATGCGTGACCTGGCCGCACGGATCGAAAAGGTTTCGCGTGAATATGGCCTGCCGCTGGACCCGCATGCGCTCGTTGCCGATCTTCCGGTCGGCATCCGCCAGCGCATCGAGATTGTCCGCTGCCTGCTTCAGGCCCCGCGCCTGATCATCATGGATGAGCCGACCTCCGTCTTGACCCCGCAGGAGGCAGACGAGCTGTTCGTGACGCTGAAGCGCCTGGCAGATGAAGGCTGCGCAGTGCTCTACATCAGCCACCGTCTGGACGAGGTGCGCCGCATCTGCCACCACGCCACTATCCTGCGCCACGGCCGCTTCGTGCGCGAATGCGACCCGGCGCTGGAAACCCCCGCCTCGATTGCCCGCATGATGGTCGGAGCCGATGTCTCGCATGTGACCAGTTCCGGCGCGCTGACGGGCAGCGGGCCGGTGCGGCTTGCCGTGCGCAATCTTGAGACAAGCCCGCTTACGCCTTTCTCCGTGCCGCTGGCGGGCGTCAATCTGGATGTGCGGGCCGGAGAAATCGTGGCAATCGCCGGTGTCGCGGGAAACGGGCAGGGCGAGCTGTTCGATGCCATCAGCGGAGAGCGGCGCAGTGCACAGGGCATGGTGGAAATCGACGGCACGCCTTGTGGCAATGAAAGTGTCACCCGCCGCCGCCAGCGCGGGGCGGCCTTCGTGCCGGAGGAGCGGCTGGGGCACGGCGCTGTGCCCGGCATGCGCCTGTCGCACAACATCATCCTGACGCGTCATTCTACCGGCGATGATCTGGTCCGTTCCGGCTTTGCTGCCTATGGCCGCGCAGGCGAGATGGAAAAGCACATCACGCGGGCCTATGACATCCGCATGTCCCATGATGATCCGGAGGCGCGTTCGCTTTCAGGGGGCAATCTGCAGAAATTCGTCGTTGGCCGCGAGCTGAGCCGCAATCCCGGCATTCTGGTAGTCAATCAGCCGACCTGGGGGGTGGATGCAGGAGCCGCAGCGCTCATCCGCCAGTGCCTGCTGGACCTCGCCCGCAAGGGATCGGCGGTTCTGGTCATCAGTCAGGATCTTGACGAAATCTACGAGATTGCCGACCGCATCGCTGTCATTTCCCGCGGGCACCTGTCGCAGGCAGAGCCGGCCTCATCCATGACGCTGGAGCGTATCGGTCTTTTGATGGCGGGTGATGCGGAAAAGCCTGCATCTGTAAATCTATCCAGGGAGGGCGCGTGATGCGTATTGAACTCGTCAAGCGCGCCGAACACAGCGGGCTGATGACCGCCGTTTCCCCGCTGATCGCCGTGATGCTGACCATGGTCTGTGCGGCTGTCCTGTTTGCCATGTCCGGCGCGGATCCGCTGGAAGCGCTGTTCCGGTTCTTCATCGAGCCACTGACGGAAGCCTGGTCCCTGCAGGAAGTGCTGGTGAAGGCGACGCCGCTGGTGCTGATCGCCTGCGGTCTCAGCGTCTGCTACCTGTCGAACAACTGGAACATCGGCGCTGAAGGGCAGTTTGTGGCCGGCGCCATTGCCGGGTCTATCCTGCCGGTCATGTTCCCGGAACTGCAGGGCTTTTACACTCTGCCCGTGATGCTTCTCTGCGGTGCGCTTGGCGGGGCAGCCTATGCCATGATCCCGGCCATCCTGAAGACGCGCTTCAGCACCAACGAGATCCTTACCAGCCTGATGCTCGTCTATGTGGCCAACCTGCTGCTCGATTATTTGGTGCGTGGCCCCTGGCGCGATCCGCAAGGGTTCAATTTCCCGGAGACGGCTCTGTTTTCCGCATCCGCCACGCTACCGTCCCTTGGCCTTGGCCGTCTGTCGGTGTCGGTCTTCGTGGCAATGGGTGTCGCGCTGTTCCTGTGGGTGGTGCTGTCGCGTTCGCTGCGCGGCTATCAGATCCGTGTGCTGGGTGAGAGCCCGCGTGCAGGCGCCTTCGCCGGGTTCTCGGCCAAGCGTATGACGGTCTTCGCCTTTGCGCTTTCAGGGGCGCTGGCGGGCCTTGCTGGCATCATGGAGGTGTCCGGCTCGCTGAACCAGCTGCTGCCCGCCATCTCGCCCGGCTACGGCTTTACCGCCATCATCGTTGCCTTCCTTGGCCGTCTCAATCCGCTGGCGATTGTCGTGGCAGGTGTTGTTCTGGCCTCCAGCTATATCGGCGGGGAAAGCGTTCAGGCGTCGCTTGGCATCTCCGACAAGATTGCCAGCGTGGTGCAGGGCATGCTGCTGTTCTTCGTGCTCGCTTGCGACACCCTGATCTTCTACCGCGTCCGCCTGCACCGGAAGGTGCTTTCTGAAAATGCCGGGGAGGGCGCCCATGTTTGAAGCCATTCTTCTCACCGTCATCACAGCGGCAACGCCATTGCTGCTGGCGGCCATCGGCGAGCTGGTTGTCGAGCGTTCCGGCGTTCTCAATCTGGGCGTGGAAGGCATGATGGTGATGGGTGCTGTGACCGGATTTGCCGCCGCCAATCTCACCGGCTCCGGCACGCTCGGCATTTTCGCAGCCATTGCGGCTGGCATGGCCATGTCGGCCCTGTTCGGCGCGCTGGTGCTGGGCCTTGTCACCAATCAGGTGGCCACCGGACTGGCGCTCACGCTCTTCGGTCTCGGATTGTCGGGGCTCGTGGGTGAGAGTTTCATCGGGGTTCCGGGCCTCAAGCTGCCGAAGCTTGAGATCCCGCTCCTGAGCGATTTGCCGTTCCTGGGGCCTGTGCTGTTCGGGCAGGACGCCGTGGTCTATCTCGCCTTCGCCCTGGTGGCCGGTGTTTCCTACATGCTGACCCGCACACGTATGGGGCTGATCCTGCGCGCCGTGGGCGACAACCACGCCTCGGCCCATGCGCTTGGCTATTCGGTGCTCAAGGTGCGCTTTCTGGCAGTGCTGTTCGGCGGCGGCTGTGCCGGTCTTGCGGGCGCCTACATGTCGCTCGCCTATACGCCGCAGTGGGTGGAGAACATGACGGCGGGGCGCGGCTGGATCGCGCTTGCGCTGGTGGTCTTCGCCTCCTGGCTGCCCTGGCGCGTTGTCGCCGGCGCCTATCTCTTCGGCATGGTCACGGTGCTGACCTTCCATGCGCAGGCGAAGGGCATGGGTATTCCCTCGCAGCTTCTGTCGAGCTTGCCCTATCTCGCCACCATCATCGTTCTGGTGCTGATTTCTGCCAACAGGCGCCTGACGCTCGTGAATACGCCGGCCTGCCTCGGCAAGCCGTTCGTGCCGGATCGCTGACATCCGGTCCGAGCCGGGACCTCAATGGGGTCCGGTCCCGGCCGCCATCTTTGGACCCGCTGCATACCCGGTCCCAACGAGAACCGAAGGGGAAGTGTCAAAATGAAGACTCTGCTGAAAGCCACTGTCGCCGCCGCCGCACTGGCGGGCTCGCTTGCAACTGCTCAGGCTGCCGACCTCAAGGCATGCTTCGTCTACATCGGCCCGGTGGGTGACTTCGGCTGGACCTACCAGCACGACCAGGGCCGCCAGGCTGTCGAGAAGCATTTTGCCGGCAAGGTTGAGACCGCCTATCTGGAAAACGTGCCGGAAGGCCCGGACAGCGAGCGCGCCATCGAGCGCTTTGCCCGTGAAGGCTGCGGCATCATCTTCACCACCTCCTTCGGCTACATGAACCCGACCATCAAGGTGGCGCAGAAGTATCCGAACGTGAAGTTCGAGCATGCAACCGGCTACAAGACCGCTGAAAACGTTGCGACCTATAATTCCAAGTTCCATGAAGGCCGCTACATCATTGGCCAGATTGCAGCCAAGATGTCCAAGACTGGCACCGCCGGTTACATCGGCTCCTTCCCGATCCCGGAAGTGGTCTCCGGCATCAACGCCTTCATGCTTGGTGCTCAGTCGGTCAACCCGGACTTCAAGGTCAAGATCGTCTGGGCCAATTCCTGGTTCGATCCGGCCAAGGAAGCCGATGCTGCCAAGGCTCTGATGGATCAGGGCGCTGACGTCATCTCGCAGCACACGGATTCCACAGCGCCGCTGCAGGTGGCCGAGGAGCGGGGCATTGTTGGCTTCGGTCAGGCGTCCGACATGATCAACTTCGCGCCGAAATCGCAGCTGACGGCCATCGTGGACGACTGGGCTCCCTATTACATCGAACGCGTTCAGGCTGTCCTCGACGGCACCTGGAAGAGCGAACAGACCTGGCACGGCCTGAAAGAGGGCCATGTCGTGATGGCGCCTTACACCAACCTGCCGGACGATGTTGTCGCCATGGCCAAGGCCACGGAAGAGAAGATCAAGGGCGGCTGGGAGCCTTTCACCGGCCCGATCACCAAGCAGGACGGTTCGGAAGCCGCTGCTGACGGCGTGCGTCTCGACGATGGCGCCATCCTCGGGATGAACTGGTACGTCAAGGGCATCGACGACAAGCTGCCGCAGTAAGGAGAGCAGCAGCCCGCAGGTGCCGAACCTGCGGGCCTGATTGCTCTTGCACCGTGACCGTGCGCGGCCGGGCGTTCCGGCAGGGCCGCGCATGTCTTTCAGATAATAACAATTCCGTTCCAGAGCCTGCCCATGACCATGACCTTTGCCGCTGAATGGCTGAATCTGCTTTTCCGCTGGGCCCATCTGGTGGTGGGGATCGGCTGGATCGGCACATCCTTCTATTTCATCGCGCTCGATCTTTCGCTGCGCAAGCGGGAAGGCATGCGCGAAGGCGTCTATGGCACGGCCTGGGAGGTACATGGCGGCGGGTTCTATCACGTGGAGAAATTCACGGTTGCCCCGGCCTACCTGCCGCAGGATCTCATCTGGTACAAGTGGGAGGCCTATCTCACCTGGGTGACCGGATTTGCCCTGCTGGTGGTGCAGTATTACTTTAATGCATCATCTTATCTCATTGATGTGAATAAGCTTCAGATGATGCCGTCAGAGGCGGTTCTGATCTCGGTGATCAGTCTCGTGGCGGGCTGGTTCATCTATGACGGGCTGTGCCGCTCACCCATCGGCCGCAGCACGCCGCTGCTGGCGCTGTGTGTCTTCGGGCTCATCATGGGCGCCTCCTACATGTTCACGCAGGTGTTCTCAGGGCGCGGCGCGTTGATCCACGTGGGGGCATTCATCGGCACGATCATGGCCGTCAACGTGTTCGGCCTGATCATTCCGAACCAGAAGAAGATCGTCGCCAGCCTGCTGCGCGGCGAGGCCCCGGACCCGAAGCTGGGCCAGATGGGCAAGCAGCGCTCGGTGCATAACAACTACCTGACACTGCCCGTGCTGCTGATGATGGTATCGAACCATTATCCCATGCTGACCGGCCATCCGCAGGCCTGGCTTCTCGTCGGGCTCGTGCTGCTCATGGGCGGCATGGTGCGGCATTTCCTCAACCGGCATGAGGCGGGTGATCCGCTGAACCGCTACTGGTGGAGCCTTCCCATTGCCGCGCTTGGCTTTGCCGCAGCGCTGGTGATGACCGCCCCGCGCGACTTCTCCGGCGGCGATTCTGTCTCCGATGCAACGGCGCTGACGCTGATCCGCAACAATTGCGCCATGTGCCATGCTGCTACGCCGACGCATGAGGGCTTCAGTGAAGCACCCAAGGGTATCCATCTTGAGACGCTGGCCGAGCTGCGCCGCTATGCGGATCAGGTGATGGTGCAGGCGGTCCAGTCCGATGCCATGCCGCTTGGCAATGAAACAGGCATGACGCCGGAACAGCGTGAGGAACTGGGCCGCTGGATCGCCCAGAACAAGTGAATGGACCGGGACAAAAGACAGTTGGAGCACACCCACATGTCCGCCACGCCGATTGCCTTTCCCATCCCTGAAGCTTCGCTTGCGACGCTTGAGTTTGAGGCTTTCATGGCTGCCTTCGGCGATGTGGCCGAGCATTCGCCCTGGGTGGCGGAAGCCGCCTTTGCAGCGGGGCCTTTTGTCCGGCGGGAGGATTTGATCGCCGCATTTGAAGCAGCGATGCAGGGCGCTTCGCATGAAGAGAAACTGGCGCTGATCCAGGCCCATCCGGATCTGGCGGGCAGGGCGGCGATAGCGGGGGACATTGCAGAGGATTCGCGGAAGGAGCAGGCGGGGGCGGGCCTTGACCGGCTGACGGCCGATGAGTTTGCCCGATTCACTGCCCTCAACGATGCCTACCGTGCCCGCTTCGGCTTCCCGTTCATCTTTGCGGTGAAAGGCGCGACGAAGCACATGATCCTTGATGCTTTCGAGGCAAGGCTTGGCAATAGCCCGCAGTCCGAATTTGAAACCGCACTGGCCCAGATCACCCGTATCTTCCGTTTCCGCCTTGAAGACAGGATTGTTGCGGCCTGAGGCTCAGTTGGCGTCCAGAGGCTCGAACCGCCCGTCCATGAATTCGCCGCAGGGGCGGGCCCAGATGGTGCCATCTGTTCCCTGATAGAGGAAGGCCTCTTCGCCCGTGGCCTCGATCCGGCATTTGCCAACGATCCGGTAGATGCCGCCCGTTTTGCGGTGCTGCCACCGGGTGCCGCGCAGGGCCGGATCAAGCCCGTCGCAGGCAATCATCATCGTGGCATCTTCCGGTTCAGGCATTGGTACTTTCCGCTCTCTCTATCTGATGGCCCGCCGTCACGGGAGGCAAGCCATTTAGTTCAGCTTAGCGGCGCGTGATCTCGACGGGAACATTGAAATTCCATGTCGGTCTGCCTTCCTCTGCCGGAATGGGCGGGAAGGGCGCGGCGCGGCGGACGAGTTCCAGCGCGACTTCATCCACCTGCGGATTGCCAGAGCTGCGGGAGATGCGAATGGAGGAGACGCTGCCATCCTTGCTGACAACAAAGGACACGGTAGCAAGGCCTGCATCCCGCGAACGGACGCGGCGCATTGCCCGCTGCAGCGCGCGCTGGACCTGGCCCTTGTAGTTCGTGCGGTCCGAATTGCCGAGGACCGTTGACCGGCCCTGATTTTCGGAGCTGCCTTGTGAGGCTACCTGATCTGCGGCGCCGCCAGCGCCCTGAACCGCGTTGGCGCGGCTCTTGCCCTTCTGCGTGCTTGGCTGTCGCTGCGCTTCCGGCTTCTTCGTCTGGGTCTTCTTGACCGGCTGCACGGGCTTTGCCTCGCCCACCTTGACGGGCAGATCCTTCGGCCGCATGTCCGGCACGGGAACAGGCTCGATTGCGGTCACGGTCTCTTCCGGCGCCTCGTTGACCGGCGCGATGGCCTCCGCGCTGGTCAGCGGCTGGATCGCCAGCTCTTCCACGGGAGCAATTTCCTGCGGCTTGATGTCCTGAGGCTGGACTTCCGCCACCTGCTGCAGTGGTTCCTGAACAGGTGTCTCGACCGCTTCCTGCACTGGAGTTTCCTGCGGGTTGACCTGCTCCTGCGCCTCTGGCTCGGCCGCGTCGGGATCAACCGGCGCCAGCGTGTCGGGTGACTCGGCGGCAACCGCGTTGGCCGTGTCCGGATCACCCGCAGTCAGCATGTCCGTATAGGCTTCGCCCAGCATGGAGACGGAACCACCGCCCCCCCCTTCCAGCAGGGCCGGTTCCTCGGACGTATCCACCGTCAGCGCGACCGCGCCGAAATGAAGGCTCACGGAGGCCAGCAGAGCGGCTGCGAGATGCCAGGGTTTCAGTTTCATTGCGTGCCTGCCTTCCGCGTTACGACACGGATTGCCGGCGCACCGGCGGCATAGAGTTCGTCAACGATTTCCACGAGACGTGCCGCATCAAGATTGCGGTCCACACCGAGTTTCAGCAGGCTGTCCGGCCCCTCGGCGGGCAGCCGGTTGGCGGCGATATAGGAAGCCGCATCCGTGGGCTGGCCGCGGAACACCAGCGTGCCATCCGCGCGCACATAGAGCGCCTCCGGCGGCGGCAGGCTTTCCGCATCCGTGGTCTCCACCAGTTCCACCTGCTTGTCGGCGGGAGGCGCAAGCTGGCCTGCGACCAGAAAGAAAATCAGCATCAGGAATACGATGTTGATCAGCGAGATGGTGGTCTCCATCTGCCGCTTGTTTTTTTCGCGCGGGATCCGCACAGCCATGTCTGTAGCTCCTTGCTTCCGCAGCCGTTAGCGGGCGACGTGCAGGGTGAGCGCCGGCGCAAGGCGGCGCACGGTCTGGACGGTGTCGATCAGTGCCTGGGCGTTGGCCCCTTCGCGGGCGACAACGAGGGCGGAGGCCGCACCCTTTTCCTGCAGGTCAGACAGCCGTTCCTGCATCTCCTCAGGCAACACCGGAATGCCGTTGATGCGCAGGCCATCGGCCTCGACAAAAACGAGGATGCCCGGAGTGCCGGAGGCGCCGCCGCCAGCCTGACCGGGCTTGCCCAGATCCACCCCCGCAAACCGGGTGAAGGTGGTCGACAGCATGAAGAACAGCAGCAGCAGGAAGATCACGTCGATGAGGGAGGTCATCGACAGCGGCTTTCTGCGCCGCTGCGGCATGTCAATGCGCATGGGAAACCTTCCCGAGTGCAGCACCGTCCTGAGCGGCAGGCACATGGCGCTCGTGGTCATGATGGGCAACATCCACCAGAACCTGTGCGCTCAGGGTCTCAACCGCAACGCGCTCAGCCTCGATCCAGGATTCGAACATGGCCAGCAGGGCGGCCACCGGCATGGCGACGGCAAGGCCCGCTGCGGTGGTCAGCAGAGCCACCCAGATGCCGCCGGCGAGGATCGACGGATCAACCGCATCTCCCGCATTCTGCAGCGCCTGGAAGGCGTCGATCATGCCCAGAACCGTGCCGAACAGACCCAGAAGCGGGGCCAGCTGGGCGATGTTGTCCAGGGCACGGGTGCCGGACTGGAGCGAATGCAGCTGCTGGGTTGCCACACGGGCAATTTCGTCCTCGATGGCACTGCGGTCCATCTGGCCGGCTGCCGTCAGGCGCATGGCGGTGACGACCGCATGTTCTGCGGCGCTGACGGGGCGCGCCAGGCGCACCAGCGCTTCCTTGCGCCGGCCAGCCCGCCACAGAGCTGCTGCTTCCCGGGCCCGGCCCGGACGGGCAGTGCGGAAGCGGGCGAACTGGACAAACTTGGCAATGACAATGGCGCCAGCAACAACCGACATGAGCCCGATGATGGCGACGACCGAGCCGCCAAGCTCGATGAAGCTGAAGATCGGGGCGAGATAGGGAGAATCCAGCATGTCCGTGTCCTTACCGGGTAAAGCCGATGTCAGTGCGGCTTGTGGTGGTCAGCGGCGCGCTGCACAGCGGGCTGGCAGCGGCTGTCTTGCAGCCGGATGCGCCGTTGACGAGAATGGAACCGATGCCCGTGCAGGGCTGGTTCGGGATCTGGAACTGGCGGACCACTGTCTTTCCTTCCGGCAGGGCGCCGAAGTCGAAGACGGTCATGCGGTCCACCAGTCCCTCCTTGTTGAAAAGCACGAATTCGAAGCCTGCCGTCTCCAGCGCTGCCCCGGTGCCATTGGTGGCAACGAAGGTCAGCAGGCAGCCATTGCCCGCGTCCGCCGCCCGGTTCAGCTCCAGCTTGACCCCTTCTGCAGCAGCCGGGCCTATCTGGGCCAGAGCTACACCGGAGAGGGTGGAGACCGACAGCGCGGCGGCTGCGATCACTTCGAATTTGCGTGCCAGTGTCATGTCACCATCCGAATTTTTTGTTGACGGACAATTTGAACGTGCGCCCCTTGCCGTCATCGCCGGAGAGATTGTTGCGGTAGCGCTTGTCAAAGATGTTTTCGACGGAGGCGCGCAGCTCCAGTCCCTTGAACTGGCCCTCATCGAGCTTCCAGTTCACGAAGGCATCATGCAGGGCATAGCCGGGGAAGGGGCCTGTGGTGGCGCCAGCATCGGCAGAGCCGGTGAAATTGGCGCGCCAGCCGAAATTGACGTTGTAGTCCGGGATACGGCCGCCAAGCGTGAGGGCAACCGTTTCAGCCGGAATGGTTGTCAGTGCGGTATTGGTGGTTTCGTTCTTGCCGCGCGTCCAGCTGTAGGCGGCGCTGGCAAACACGTAGTGCGAGTCATACGCGGCTTCGAGTTCCACGCCGTAGATGTGCGCGCTGTGGACGTTCACATAGTAAGGCACAGCCGTGCGCTGGCGCTGCGGACCGGTGGTGATCAGGTTCGTCAGATCGTTGTAGAAGCCGGTGGTCTTCAGCGCGATGCTGTCATTGTCCTGGAACAGGTTCTGCCGGTTGATGGCAACGCCGGCCTCGTAGTTGAAGGATTCCTCCTTCTTCAGGTCAAGGCTGACGCTGCGCCCGCCGGGATAGGTCGCGTTGCGCGGGCCTGTCGAGAACAGTTCGTCCAGTGTCGGCAGGCGTTCGGTACGCGCAACCGAGCCGAAGACCGAGAAGCTGTCAGTGAACTTGTAGAGCGCGGCGAGCTTTGGCGAGAAGGCGTAGTCGGACTGGGTTGATGCGTTCGGGATCACGCTGTCCGGGCGCACGGTCACATAGTCAAGGCGCATGCCCGGAGTGATGGTCAGCCGGTCGTTCCAGATGAACTCGTTCTGCGCAAAGACGCCGATCTTGGTGTCCGTGCCTTCCGGATGAAAGTCGATCCAGCCCGTGCCACCCTTGGTGCTTGCGGTACGCTCCTGGTAGCTGACCTGCGTGCCCGCAGTCAGATAGTTTTCCCAGGTGTCACCTTTGAACTCGAAGGTGTTCTCCGCCTTGGCCTGCCAGGTGCGGTAGCCGTAGTCGGCATCGTAGAACAGCTCCGGCGAGCGCATCATGGAGCTCCGCGGCGCACGGGCGTTGGTCTGTTCGACCTGCGTGTCGGAGAAAGAGAGATTGACCTTCAGATCCAGGAACGGATTGTCGCTGGCCGGGTTCGCATAGGCCAGAACTACAGTCTGGTCAGTGATCTCGCGGTCGATGTTTCCGAAGGCATCCAGCGTGCCGGTCTGTGAATAGGCGGTGTTGTCCGCGTCGCTCTGCCAGCGCTCATAGGACAGGCGCACCGACTGCTCGTTGTTCTCGCCGAAGTGATGGGTGACCTTGGCGAGGCCGGAGAAGCTGTCGAAAGCCGAGCCAACCACACGGGTGCCATTGCCCGTCTCGTAGTCGGACGAGCGGCGGAAGTTGCCATTGATCAGGGCTTCGGTATTGGGGCCAAGCCGCATGGCGGCAATGGCGGAAGTCATCAGACCGTTCTTGTTGCTGTCAAATCCGGTCTTCAGGCGGACGGCAACCTTTTCTCCTTCTTCAAGGAAATCGGAAGCATCCTTCGTCTCGAAATTGATGACACCGCCAAGGGCGCCGGCTCCATACAGCGTGGAGGAGGCAGGGCCGCGCAGAACCTCGACACGCTTGTAGAGCTCAGGGTCCGAGAAGAAGGAACCCATGCGGTACATTTCGAAGAACTTGTTGGCGCCGTCGACCGTGATGATGATCTTGGATTCGTCCGCCGACCCCAGATCACCGATGCCGCGGATGTTGAAGGCCTGGCCGCCGATGCGGTCGCTGCCGACCACGGTGATGCCCGGTGTCTGGCTGAAAATGCCGCCGATGGTCGTCGCCTGGGCGTTGTCGATCTGCTCCTGATCGATCACCGTCACGGCCTGCGGGGTATCGATGGCGACCTTTTCCTGTCCGGCGCCGAGAACGATCTTCTGCAGTGACGTCGTGGCCTGCGGCTTGTCTGCTGCCTTTTCTGCCACTGGTGCCTGCTGCGCATTTGCGCTGCCAGCATATGCGAGCGCAATCAGCGCCACGCCGCTCAGCCAATACCCTGCCGTGCCCCGTCCGCGAGTCATTTGATGTGCCTCTTTCTGGTGTGTCTCGCTGGCTGGCAAAGGGCTCGCTCGCTGAACTGTCAAACGCTAAAACCTGATTAACGTATTCAGGTATTGCGGTCGATACAAAAGATGAATATTGAAGTCAACTATCGGCGTGGCAATCCTGTCGCGGATCAGCATTTTTGCGGGATCTTGCGCGGTTGGGCCGCCGGATGAATCTGAACAGAACGGCGGGCCTGCCAGGCAAGACCCCAGCTTCCGGCCGCCGGTTCCCATCACGCACCATGCTTGAAACGCGTTCTGCAAGGGCTTGGCGTTAGCAGGCGCGAACGCTTGCCTGCTCCCAGCAGCAGCACCCAGCAAACCGGGGGAAACGATGACGTCTACTGCCTATCGCGATCTGGCGCCGGAGGAGATCCGCGCCGCTGTCAGCGCCAATCCGGACCGCCGCGAGCGCGATCTGGCGCAGGAACTGGGGATCAGCGAAGCACAGCTTGTGGCCTCGTTTTGCGGCCATGGCGTGCGCCGTGTCGAGCCTTCGATGGCTGGCATCTGCGAGGGCATGCGGGCTGTGGGGGAGGTGATGGCTCTGACCCGCAACGAAAGCGCCGTCCATGAAAAGATCGGGCTATTTGAAAAATTCGTGAACGGCACCCGCACCGGCCTGATGCTGGGCAGCCAGATCGACACCCGCATGTTCCCATCGCATTGGGTGCATGCCTTTGCGGTGGAAAAGCCCTCTGATCAGGGGCCGCGCCGCAGCCTGCAGGTGTTCGACGCTCATGGAGAGGCCGTGTTCAAGGTGCATCTGCGCGCCGCTTCCAATGTGGAGGCCTACGAGGCGCTGGTGGACCGCCTTATGCTGCTGGACCAGACGCCGGGCCTCGGCACAGTCCCCCTGCGCCCGCAGCCTGAGCCTCGCCGCCCCCTCGATGGCAGCAAGGCGGATGACCTGCGCAGCCGCTGGTCTGCCATGAATGACCCGCACCAGTTCTTCAACATCCTGCGTGAACTCGACATCGAACGCATCAATGCGCTGGCGCTGGCGGGCGAAGACAAGGCCTGGCAGGTGGATGGCGACAGCATCCGCGTCATGTTGCGGCTGGTGTCCGACAATGCCATTCCGCTGATGTGTTTCGTCGCCAACCGGGGATGCGTGCAGATCCACTCCGGTCCGGTGATGAACATCAAGGAGATGGGGCCGTGGATCAATGTCATGGACCCGGCTTTCCATCTGCATCTGCGGCTTGACCACATCAGCGAGATCTGGGCCGTGCGCAAGGGCGCTGATGTGGGGCATGTGACGTCGCTGGAAGCCTATGGCGCTGATGGCAATCTGATCATCCAGTTCTTCGGCGTGCGCGGTGAAGGCAACCATGAGCGCGGCGACTGGCGCGAACTGGTGGAGCATCTGCCACGCCTTGTTTCTCAGACAGCGGTGCTGCCGTTTGCAGCCGAATGAGCCCGGCGCCTTGCAAGGATAAGATGATGCGTGTGCTTTTCTCTCTCTCCCGTCCGTGCAGCCTGCCGCTCACGCCCATGGCCGTAGCGCTGCTGTGTCTTGGTCTTGGCTTCACGGCACCTGAAGCCCGTGCGCAGGAGCCTGCCTCTCTGGCTGAAGCCCAGCGTATCGTCTCCGTTGGTGGAGCCGTGACGGAGGTGGTCTACGCCCTTGGCGCGGAAGAGCGTCTGGTGGCGCGCGACAGCACCAGTTCCTATCCGCCGGAGGCGCTGGCGCTGCCCGACACGGGTTACATGCGCGCGCTGTCGCCGGAAGGCGTGCTGGCGGCCGCCCCCGATGGCCTGCTTGTCATTGAAGGCAGCGGCCCGGCGGAAGCGCTGGATGTGCTGAAGAAGGCCGGTGTGCCGCTCGTCATGGTGCCGGACCGCTACACCGCAGAAGGTGTTGCCGAAAAGGTGCGCGTGGTGGGCAAGGCGCTGGGGCTGGAGGACAAGGCCGAGGACCTGGCGGTGAAGCTGGAGGCGGATCTCAAGGCTGTGGCGGAAGCTGCGGCCAAGCGGCAGGTGAAGCCGCGCGTGCTCTTCATCCTGTCCATGCAAGGCGGCCGCATCATGGCCTCCGGTGAAGGCTCGGCTGCCGACGCTGTCATTCAGCTTGCCGGCGGCGTCAACGCGGTTTCCGGTTTCAACGGTTACAAGCCGCTGAGCGATGAGGCGGTTACGGAGGCAAAGCCGGATATCATTTTGATGATGGAGCGCGGCGGGCAGCATGATGCGACCCTGGAGCAGATGCGTGCCAATGCAGCCCTGGCGCTGACACCGGCAGTTCAGGCCGGGCACATCGTGCGGATGGACGGGCTGTTCATGATCGGCTTCGGGCCACGCACTGCCGATGCCGTGCGCGAGCTTTCGGCCGCCTTTGACAAGGCCGCAGCGGCGGGCCAGTGAGGAACCGGCAGATGGCCATGACAGCAGCTGAGACAGTCGCCGCCGTGCACGGGCCTCTTGAAGGAGACCGCAGCGGGCGGGCGCGGCTGGTGATTGCCGGGCTCTCCGTCCTCCTGATCCTCGCCATCCTGCTGGCGCTGATGACCGGCCCGACGGGCCTTGCGAGCCTTGATGCGCTTCTCGGCATTCTCACAGGCCGCGAGAGCGAGGGCCCCTTGGCCCTGCGCAACCGGATCATCCTCGCCGATATCCGCTTTCCGCGCATGGTGGTGGGCGTCTTCATCGGCGCGGGGCTGGCTGTCTCCGGCGTGCTGATGCAGGGGCTGTTCCGCAATCCGCTGGCCGATCCCGGCATTGTTGGCGTCTCGTCAGGGGCCGGACTTGGAGCAGCGCTGATGATCGTCGCCGGGTCCTGGCTGCCGGCCGGTCTGATGGCTTCGCTGGGCATTCTCGCGCTGCCCCTTGCTGCCTTCCTTGGTGCGCTGGGGGCGACGGTGCTGCTCTACCGGATCGGCACGCGCGGCGGCTACACGGATGTGGCAACCATGCTTCTGGCGGGGCTCGCGGTCGCAGCCCTTGCGCAGGCTGCCATCGGCTTCCTGATCTTTACAGCCGACGACAAGCAGCTGCGGGATATCAATTTCTGGCTTCTTGGATCGCTCGCGGGCGCGACATCAGACAAGATCCTGATGTGCGCACCGGTGATCGCCGCCGTGCTTGTGTTCATGCCTTTCATGGCGCGCGGGCTGAACGCGCTGGTGCTGGGCGAGGCGGCGGCGGGGCATCTGGGCATTCCCGTGCAGCGGTTGAAGCGGCTGTGCATCGTCGCCGTTGCGGCGGCGACCGGGGCCGGTGTGGCCGTCAGCGGCAGCATCGGCTTCGTCGGCATCGTCGTACCGCATCTGCTGCGCCTGACCATCGGCCCGGATCACCGCTACCTTCTGCCTGCATCTGCGCTGCTGGGGGCAAGCCTGCTGCTTCTTGCCGACACGGTGGCACGCACCATCGTGACGCCCGCCGAACTGCCCATCGGCATTCTGACCGCACTGGCTGGCGCGCCCTTCTTCCTCTGGATCCTACTGAAACGGCGGGGCTTTGCGCTGAGGTGACGGACATGGCAACGCTGGATGTGAAGACCCTTACCGTTTCGCTCGCCGGGCGCGACATCGTGCGGCAGATTTCCTTCGAGGCGCGGGCAGGCGAGGTAACGGCGATTGCCGGGCCGAACGGATCCGGCAAGAGCACGCTGCTCAAGGCCATCTGCGGTGAACACCGGTATGACGGAGACGTCTATCTGAACGGCCATGATCTGCGCCGTGTTCCGGCCCATGTGCTCGCGCGCTTCAGGGCCGTTCTGCCGCAAAGCTCGGCCATCGCCTTTCCGCTGACCGTGACCGAACTGGTGCGGCTGGGCGGCGCGGGAGTGCCGCCGCCGGATTCCCGCGTGCGCGAGGCGCTGGCTCGGGTGGGTCTGAACGGTTTCGGCGGGCGGCAGTATCAGTCGCTGTCGGGCGGCGAGCAGCAGCGGGCGCAGCTTGCCCGCGTGTTGTGCCAGATCTGGGAACCAGTGGGGCCGGAAGGGCCGCGCTGGCTGTTCCTGGACGAGCCTGTCGCCAGCCTCGACATTCACCACCAGCTGATGATCATGGACCTGGCCGCAGATTATGCGCGGGCCGGGGGCGGTGTCGTGGCCGTGATGCACGATCTCAACCTCACGGCGATGTATGCGGGGCGTGTGCTTGCCCTGAAAGCGGGGAAGGTGATTGCCTGCGGCACGACCGCCGAAACGCTGACGACCGAGGTTCTGTCCGAGGTCTATTCCTGTCCCTTGCGCGTCGGTGCCGTGCCGCCGCCCGGAACGCCTTTCATCCTGCCGCATCTTTGCCATGCGCGTCTGCATGCTGCGGAATGACGACGATCTGCGCCTCTGTGGTTTCATCCGCCAGTGAGGATACAGATCAGTCCATTCCAGACACAGGAAGCCTGATGATGCGCCTTCTTCCAGTTCCGCCCCGCGCCTTTGCCCTTGCGGTCCTGATGGCCGCCGCTCTTGTTCCGGCGGGCTGCGCCTCGGTCGGCGTTGGCGGTGCGGTGATCACCTCCAGCCCGGAAAATGGCACGCAGGTGCGCGGCGGCGCTGCCGGTCTTTCCACCGGTCCCGATGGCATCACCGCCAGCCGCGTGACCATTGATGGCGGTTCGGCTGGCGGATACTGAGGTTATTTGGCTGGCTCAAGGCGAACCAGCTTGCCGTCTTCTGCATCCGTCAGCAGATAGAGGAAGCCGTCCGGGCCAGTCCGCACGTCGCGGATGCGCCAGCCCTTGTCTTCCAGCAGCCGTTCCTCACCCACGATCTCGCCGTTTTTCATGTCGAGCCGGTTGAGGTGAGTGAGCGCCAAGGCGCCCATGAACAGGTCTCCCTGCCAGCCCTTGAAGGCATCGCCCTGATAGAAGGCCATGCCGGACGGCGCGATGGACGGCACATAGACCTGGATCGGCGGCGTCACGCCCTCCTTCTCCGGCCCTTCGCCCATAGGCAAGCCCGAATAGGCGCGGCCGTGAGTGGTTTCCGGCCAGCCGAAGTTGAGCCCGGCCTTGATGGCATTCACTTCATCGCCGCCGCGCGGCCCGTGTTCGTTCGCCCAGATCTCGCCATCTGGCGTCAGCGTCATGCCCTGCGGATTGCGGTTGCCATAGGTGTAGATTTCCGGCAGCGCGCCAGCGGTGTCGAGGAAGGGATTACCCGGCGCAGGTGCGCCATCCTTCGTGATGCGGATGATCTTGCCCGAGTGCAGCGACAGATCCTGCGCCGTATCGTCTGCGCCATGGTCGCCGATGCTGGCATAGAGATAGCCGTCCGTCCCGAAGACAAGCCGGGAGCCGAAGTGGCGGCCATTCGAGCCCTTCGTCTTCGCGGTGAAGAGAACGGTCACGTCCTCAAGTCCTGTATCCGTCAGCTTTGCCTTGGCGATGCGCGTGGTGCCGCGCCGCTCCACCGGGGTGGAGTAGGAGAAGTAGATGGTGCTGTTCGCCGCAAAGTCCGGATCAAGGATCACATCCAGCAACCCGCCCTGACCGCTGTCATAAATCTCTGGCATTCCTTTGAGCGGCGCGCTCAGGCTGCCATCGGCGCCCACGATCCGCAGGCGGCCCGGCCGTTCGGTGACGAGCATCCGCCCATCGGGCAGGAA
Organism: Pannonibacter anstelovis; assembly: GCF_036881715.1. NCBI lineage: Bacteria > Pseudomonadati > Pseudomonadota > Alphaproteobacteria > Hyphomicrobiales > Stappiaceae > Pannonibacter > Pannonibacter anstelovis. Next base: position 316,100 of record NZ_JBAKBF010000001.1, on the reverse strand, counting down.
GGCTAGGCCCCAGGGATGCTCCAGATCCCCGGCGACTTCCACGATCCTGAAATCTGCGGCTCTTGAGCGGACGGTTTCCTGCGCGAGGGCGGCAGGCGCGGCGCAGCCCATGAGCGCGGCAAGACCAAGGGGGAAGAGGCGTGACAGGGGCATCAAGGATCTCCGCAGCTTGAACAAGACGTTTGAGCACGCGGCAGAGCCGCGCGCAGCGTCATTCGCATATGGGGCGTGTGCTGGGAGAACCAACAAGGGAAGCCGGGCATGGGATGGAGGCTCACGCAAGCGTGAATGGGGGAACTTACAGGAACTGCAAGCCGAACTGCCTCGAGCTGGCATTGCGACGCCAACAGGCACTGGGTCACCCCGGCCAAGCGTAGCGCGAGCCGGGGCCTACTCGTTTGCAGAGAGATGCCGAAATCTGCTGAACTGAAGCCCGGGTGACATCAGGAGCTTGCCGCACCTTCCGCAGTTACAATGACCGCTCTGGGAGCGAGTAGTCCCCGGGTCTTCGCTTCGTTCCGCCCGGGGCGACCGCTGCGGATGGGATGGCATCGGGAATAATGACTTCGCCTCCGCATCCCCTCGCTCCCTCTCACCCCCGGCGCGGCAGGGATTGGCCTTTTTCCGCGATGTCCAGGAACAGACCGGTCATCAGCCGCATGCCTTCTTCCATCACCGGCAGCAGCACGTGCTCGTTGGGGCCGTGCTGGCCGCATTCGGCGTGGGAGTGGGGCACCCAGATGGTGGGCAGACCGAGGATTTCGGTGAAGGCGTCGTTGGGCAGGGATCCGGCAAGGTTCGGCAGAACATGTGGCTTCCTGCCGGCCGTTTCCGCCAGCGACTGCTCCACAAATTTGACCCACGGATGATCCGGCGGGAAACGGGTGGCGCGGAAGCCTTCGCCGCGTGAGGGTTTCACCTCGACCTGCGGGAAACCTTCCTTGTCCAGATGACGGCGCAGGGCAGGGATGATGCTTTCCACATCCGTGCCGACCACAAAGCGCAGCTGGATCGTTGCCTTTGCCTTGCCGGAAATGGCGTTCTGCGGAGCATCGATATTGCCGTTGGCCATGGCCAGCACGGCCACCGAGTTCCAGCCGAAGACGCGCTCCGAAGGTGTCAGGTCTTCCTGTCCCCAATCCGCATCATGGCGGCGGGGCGGCAGATCCTTCAACGCGGCGCGGATATCCGGCGTCAGGCTATCGGGCAGCCATTCCTTGATGCGGATCTGTCCGCGCTTGTCGGTGATCGAGGCAATGGCATGGGCGAGGATGATGGCCGGATCGGCCAGCAGCCCGCCGAAATTGCCCGAGTGGTGGTCCGAGGGGCGCAGATCGACGGTGAGATCGATACCCATGCCGCCGCGCGAGCCCATGAACATGGTCGGCGTATCAGCGGCAAGGCGCGGCCCGTCCGATGCAATGAGAACGTCCGAGGCGAGCAGGTCCTTCTTTGCCTCAAAGAAATCCCTGAGGCCATAGGAACCGGTCTCTTCGGCCATCTCGATGATGACCTTGGCATTGAATCCGAGACGGCCCTTCTCCTTGAGAATCAGTTCGATGGCCTTGAGGTTGATGAGATGCTGCACCTTGTTGTCGGCGGTGCCGCGCCCGTAGAGCTTGTCATCCTCGCGGGTCAGCACGAAGGGAGAGAGGCCTTCGCGCCAGCGGTGCGCCTCGCCATTGCATACATCGCCATGGCCGTAGACCAGCACGGTGGGCAGGGCCGGGTCTTCAATGCGCACACCGGTCAGCAGCGGCGCGCCACCCGGACGGGGATTGGCGTGAATGGCCACGTCGAAACCCATGGACTTGAGCATCGGCTCCATCTCACCAGTGAGATAGGCCATCAGGTCTTCCGGCTTGCCTTCGGACTGGCTGACCGACTTGTGCGCCACAAGCCGTGCGAGATCGGTTTCCAGTCCGCCCTCCGTGACATAGCGGGAGGCGGCGGCGATGAGGTCCTGTCGTGTTGTCATATCTCAAATGCTCATGCTGGGATGGGTTGCGGCGCCGTGATGGCGGGGCCAAGGGCGGCGATGTCCGGCACTTCCCAGCCGCGGCCGGGCATGGCGGAGAGAAGCTGGCGGGTATACTCGTTCTGCGGGTTGCCGAAAACCTCGTCCACCGTGCCATATTCCACCGCGACGCCTTTCTGCATCACGAGGATATGGTCGGAGATTTCGGCCGCCACCCGCAGGTCGTGGGTGATGAAGAGGATCGTCAGGCCGACCTTTTTCTTGATGTCTGCCAATAGCCTCAGCACATCCTTCTGAACCGATACATCAAGTGCCGAGACGGCCTCGTCGGCGATCAGGATCTTCGGATCGACCATCAGGGCGCGGGCGATGGAGATGCGCTGGCGCTGGCCGCCGGAGAATTGCGAGGGGTACCGGTCGAGCGCATCCTGCTCCAGCCGGACGATCCTGAGCAGCTCCTTCGCCTTTTCCATCGCCTGCGCACGCGGCACGCCGAAGTTGGCCGGACCTTCGAGCAGCAGGTCGCCGACCTTCCGGCGCGGGTTCAGTGAGCCGTAAGGATCCTGGAAGACGATCTGGATGTGGCGGCGGAAAGCGCGGCGGCCGGCGGCCGTCGTGATGTCCAGCCGTTCATTGCCGATGAAAACGGAGCCTTCATCCGGCTCTTCCAGTCCCATGAGGCAGCGCACCAGTGTGGTCTTGCCCGATCCGGACTCGCCAACGATGCCGAGGGTTTGCCCCTGCAGCACTTCGAAGTCGATGGGGCGCACGGCCTGGACCGTTCTTGCGGGTTTGAACAGGCTGCGCGGGCTGCGGAAGGTTTTTTCGATGCCTGCGACCTTGAGAGCCACAGGCTTGCCGGTTTCCGGTCCGCCCTTGCCGCTGTGCTTGCGCGGCACGGCGTCGATGAGCATGCGGGTATAGGGATGCTTCGGCCGGTTCAGCACCTCATCTGCCGAGCCTTGCTCGACGACAATGCCCTTCTGCATCACCACCACGCGGTCGGCGAGCTCCGCCACCACATCGAAGTCGTGGGTGACGAACAGGATGCCGGCCTTGTGGGTTTCCTTGAGCTGCTTGAACATGCTCAGTATCTGCGCCTGTGTGGTTACGTCCAGTGCCGTCGTCGGCTCGTCGGCGATCAGCAGGCGCGGTTCCATGGCCAGTGCCATGGCAATGACGATGCGCTGGCGCTGGCCGCCGGACAGCTGGTGCGGATAGGCATGGTAGATCCGCTCCGGGTCGGGCAGGCGCACTTCCGTCAGCAATGCAATCGTGCGGGCCTTCTGCTCGGAGGGGGGCATGGTGGTATGGGCGCGGAAGACTTCCTCGATCTGCTCTCCCACCGTATAGCAGGGGTTCAGAGCGCTCATCGGCTCCTGGAAGATCATGCCCATGCGGTTCCCACGCAGCGCCATGTGCTCGCGCGCAGATAGTTTCAGCAGGTCCTTGCCCTCGAACCAGATCTCGCCCGCCGATGGCTTCAGCGCCTTGGGCAGCAAACCCATCGCGGCAAAGGACGTGATCGACTTGCCCGAGCCAGACTCTCCGACGATGCAGAGGATCTCGTTCTCGCGGATTTCGACGGAGAGGTTTTCCACGGCATGGGGCCGGTCGCCGCCTTCCGGCAGGTCGATGGTCAGGCCCTTGATGGACAGAACGGTGTTGCCGGCAGTTGTCATCAGTTTCTCCCTTCCGGCGCGGTGATGTCGCGGATGCCATCGCCCAGCACGTTGATACCGAGGACGAGCGCGAAGAGGGCGGCGCCCGGGATGGTGATCAGCCAGCTCTCGAACAGGATCATCGACTTACCCTCGGAGATCATCAGGCCCCAGGACGGCAGCGGCGGCTGCACGCCAAGACCGAGGAAGGACAGGGCGGCTTCCAGAATGATGGCGTGGGCCATTTCCAGCGTGATGACGACGATCAGCGCATTCATCACGTTGGGCAGCACGTCCTTCCACAGGATGCGCGGCAGGCTGGCACCCAGCACTTCTGCAGCGGAGATGTAGTCCATCTGACGCACCTGCATGGTGGCGGCGCGCATGACCACGGCAAAGCGGTCCCACAGCAGCAGGCCGAGCACGGTGACGACGACCTGCAGCGAGCCGCCAAAGATGGCGACCACGGCCAGCGCCACCAGTGTGGCCGGCAGGGCGAGGCGCACGGACAGTATGAACATCACCACGGCATCCACGCGCCCGCCGAAATAGCCTGCGAGCACGCCCAGCGTGGTGCCGATGACAGCAGAAATGAACGCGGCCACAAAGCCGATCAGCAGAGAGATCCTCGCGCCATAGATGAGGCGGGAGAGATAGTCACGGCCGAGCTGGTCGGTGCCCAGGATGTGCTCCCAGGTGCCGCCCATGAAGACGGGCGGCTTCAGGCGCATCAGGAGGTCCTGATGATAGGGATCATGCGGGGCAAGGACCGGGGCCAGCAGCGCCACGGCGGCCGTGAAGGCGACGATGACGAAGCCGATGAGAAAGCCCTTGTGGCGGAAGGCCTTGCGCAGGAGCTGGCGTGAGGGCGAAAGCGCAACGCGGGGTGCAGCCGCCGGAGCGGCTGTGTTGGAAGGTGTGCTCATGTCAGGCGCTCCTCAGCCGCGGGTCCAGCCAGGCGTTCAGCACATCGGCCAGGAAGGTGAAGATGATGTAGAGCATTGCAAAGATCAGAATGAGAGCCTGCAGGGTCGGCAGGTCATTGCGGGAGATGGACTCCCAGGCGAGAAAACCGGCGCCGTGCAGGGCGAAGATCGTCTCCACGATCACGGAGCCGCCGAACATGAAACCCAGCTGCACGGCAGCCAGGCTGACGACCGGGATGATGGCGTTGCGGAGCGCATGCTTGAACATGATGATGCGCCAGTTGAGCCCCTTTGCCCGCGCGGTGCGGATGTAGTCCGCCGATAGAACTTCCAGCATGCCTGCACGGGTCAGGCGCATGATGGCGGGCGTGGCATAGTAACCAAGCACGACCATGGGCAGGATATAGCCGGTCCACACGCGCGTGCCGGATGCCGGAACGACCCCGAGATTGACAGCAAAGATGACAATCAGGATCAGCGCGAACCAGAAGCTCGGGATTGCCTGGCCGACGACGGCGATAGCCAGGGCGATGCGGTCGATGATCGTGTTCGGAAAGGCGGCGGCGATGACGCCCATCGGAATGGCAACGATGAGCGCAAAGCTCATGCCCAGGCTGCCGACGATGAAGGTGACGGGCAGCCGGTCAGCAATGAGATCTGCCACCGGCACCTTGAAATAGTAGCTCATGCCGAAATCCCCGGAGAGCGCCCGCATCAGCCATTGCGCATATTGGGTCAGCAAGGGCTTGTCGAAGCCGTACTGGGCACGGATGGCGGCGATGGCTTCCGGCGGGGCTTCATGACCGGCGATGGCGATGGCCGGATCGCCTGCCATGAAAAGCAGCATGAAGCTGAAGAAGGATACTGTCAGCGCCACTAGGGCCGCCAGTCCGAGCTTTGAGAGAATGAACTTGAGCATGTTGCCGCCTGCATGAAAAGGAAGGGAGACGGGCTGGCCGCCTCCGGTCTTGTCTGGGCGCAGCTTCGCCGGTGTGGTGAAGGCACGGACAGCCCGGAGCCGGGCGGGCCCGGCTCCGGCGGATCAGGAGCTTACTTCCAGCTGATCTCGTTGAACCGCACCAGCTCGTCCGGGGTGGGGGTGAAGGACACATCCTGGCCCATCACGTAGTTGGACGAATAGGTCCACAGCGGCACCCAGTAGGCCTTGTCGACGATGTAGGTCAGGGCTTCCTTGTAGGCCGCCTTGCGCGCGGCGTCGTCGACAGAGAAGTCGCCCTTGTCGAGGATGGCCTGCAGGTCCGCGTCACGGGCATCATCCTCGCCCTGCATCTTGAAGAACTGGCTGGCGATGGCCGACACATCGGCGATGGAGTTCGAGCCCCAGGTCTGGAAGGAGATCGCAACCTCGCCCTTGAGACGCTTTTCGCGCAGGGCCGAATACTGCAGGTAGTTGAGGTTTGCCCTGATGCCCACGCCAGCCAGCATGCCGATCATGGCTTCGGCGAGCGGACGGTCGCGGTAGGCGTAGAGCTCCATCTCGAAGCCGTTCGGGTAACCGGCCTCGGCAAGAAGGGTCTTGGCCTTTTCCGGATCATAGGTGTAGGTCGGCAGGTCCTGATCACATCCGAACTGGACGGGCGAACAGGCGCTGTCCACCACCTGCGAGGATCCCTTCAGCAGCGCATCGACAATGCCCTGGCGGTTGATGGCATGATAGATCGCCTGCCGTACCCGCACGTCCTTCATCGGCGTGCCGGGAGAAGAGCGGCCGGCGGCATCCATCGTCAGATAGCCGATGCGCATGGTCGGGGCGTTGACGATCTGAAACTGCTCCAGCGTCGCCATCTTTTCCGCCTGGTCTGCGGGCACACCCCAGACGAGATCGACGGAGCCGCTGAACAGCTCGGCCATCTGCGTGTTGGTGTCCGGAACGGTGCGGATGTCCACGGTGCCGATGGAGGCTTTCGGCTTTGCCGTTTCGACGTATCCGTCAAACCGCTTCAGCACATAGTGCTTGCCCGGATCAAGGCTCTCGACCATGTAGGGGCCGGTGCCGACCGGCTTGGTCGCAACACCGTCCGGACCGACGGCGGCATAATATTCGTTGGGGTGGATGATCACGCCGTTGGCGAGATATTCGAGGGCGGCCGGGAAGGGGCCCTTGGTGTGAATGCGGACCGTGTACGGGTCCACCTTTTCAGCGTGATCGATCCAGCTGGTCTTGGCGGTGGCCTTGATGCCGTTCTTCGGATCGACGGTGTAATTCAGGGTGTAGACGACGTCGTCGGCATCGAATGCCTCGCCGTTGTGGAACTTGACGCCCTCGCGCAGCTTCATCTCCAGGGTCTTGTCGTCAATCCAGTTCCAGCTGGTGGCAAGGACGCCCTTGTATTCGCCGGTTTTCTGGTCGCGGTAGACAAGTTCATCCCAGATTGCAGTGGCCAGAAGAAGACCTTCTCGGGCTGTGTTGAAATAGGGATCGATATGCTCAACTTCCTTGGTGAAGGCAATGTTGAGTGTATCATCTGCTTTTCCGGCAAGTGCTGAGGTGGAAAGCAGGCATGCAGGCAGGATCGCTGCCACGGCAGTCGTCAAAAGCTTCATCAATCTTCCCCTCTTGCCCGTTTCGAGCTTGTTACATTGTCAGCGTACGCGATTTTTAAGTTTTGTACACAAAAAATGACATACTACATGCAATCGGATGCTACGCTGTTCTGACCTTGCGGGAGATCCAGCTTCCCGCCATAGAGGTTTGCGGGAGAAGGAGAACGGCTTTGGGCACTGTCAAACTGCCAACCGCAGAACATATTTTTGAGCAGCTTGAGGGCCTTATTGCCGAGGGGCGTTTCAGTCAGGGCGAGCGGCTCGACGAGGTGTCACTGGCCCGTGAGTTTGGTGTGTCGCGCACGCCGCTGCGCGAGGCCTTGCGGCTGCTGGCTGCCTCCGGTCTCGTTGAGCTTATCCACAACCGCGGGGCCTTCGTCCGCCAACCCGACTTCGTGCGGCTGGTTGAGATGTTCGAGGTGATGGCCGAGCTTGAGGCCTGGTGCGCCCGTCTTGCTGCAGCCCGTATTACGGCCGCGCAGCTGATGCTGCTGCGCCGTGCGGCGGATGGATGCGAGCGGGCCTTCGCCACCGGCGATTTCCGCAAGTACTATGACGAGAACGCCGTCTTTCACGGCCTCATTTATGATGCGTCCGGCAACAGTTTTCTGGCGGAAGAAACGCGCGCCATGCAGCGCCGCCTCAGGCCTTTCCGCCAGGCACAGCTTTCTGCCGCAGACCGGCTGCGCGCCTCCATGCAGGAGCACAGGGATATCCTCAACGCTCTGGAGGCCGGGGACACGGCTGCGGCAGAACGGCTGATGCGCTCCCATATTCAGGTGCAGGCGGCCGTATACGGCGAATTGCGCGGTGAATTTGCCATGCGCACGCTGGAGCAGGCCAGCGCCTGACATTGGTTTAAGAAGAGCGTTAAGGGCCGCCAGTGATCGGCTCGCCCAGCGCGATGCGCATGGAATTGGTGATGTGATGCGCCAGCGCCTGCTGCGCATCTGCGTAGCGGCCTTCTGCCATTGGCTCCAGAAACGCCAGGTGCTCGCGGATGACGCGCACCGCATTCGCCGGCGTCACCTTGATCTGCGATTGCACCGCCATCCGCACCTTGATGGCATTGACCCGGTAGACATTGCTCATAACCGCATTGCCCAGCGCTGCGATCAGCCCTTCATGCATCTCCCAGTCGAGATGCTGGATGGTGTGGGCGGCTGCGTCATGGCCTGACGGATCTGCGTGCAGCAGCTGCGCCTGGCCGTCCTGGTGGCGGGCAATCCAGCTTTTCAGGCGCGCAGGCTCCAGCCTTTCGGCAATCTCCGGCAGGGCGGCCACTTCCAGCAGGCGGCGCATCTGATAGGCATCGCGGACGAAATGAATGTCGAGTCCCGGCACCATCAGGCCGCGTTTGGGAACGGTCACCAGCAGACCCTCCGCCTCGAAGCGCGGGATGGCCTCACGCACGGCGCCCAGCGTTGCGCCGGTCATGTCCATGAGTTCACGCTGGCTGATAAGCTGGCCGGGCCGCAGGCGGCCTGAGTTCAGCAGCTCCTCGATCCCTTCATAGGCGGCCTGACGCAAGGAGACGGGCTTTGCTCCGGCGCCTTCTCCCTCAGACACTGGCTCCTTTTTCCGGGATATCATTTGCGTGTTCATTCCTGCTTGACCCAGATTGCTAACAGCATTCTGACATGTTACGACACTGTCACGCCGTTTTCCAGTGGTGTGAATTTCACGCTGGTCTGGGAAATGGGGCGGCCACCTGGCCTGGAGGAGCAGGACCGGGGCCCGAACAAGACCGAACTGGGAGGATATGATGGATCTGAGCCTGACACGCCGCAAGTTTCTGAGCACCGTCGCCGCCGTTTCTGCGGGCGCAGCCGTGCTGTGCACGATTCCGGCATTCGCTGCTGACAAGGTCACCCTGCGCATGTCGACGCCTGCGACCGAGACCGACAGCCGCACTGTTGCTCTCTCCACGGTCTTCGCACCGGCAATCGCAGAATTTGCCGAGTATCAGCCGCATTATAATGCCTCGCTGTTCAAACAGGGCACCGAGCTGGAAGCCATCGCCCGTGGCAACCTAGAAATGGCCATCACCTCTGCTCAGGAGCTGGCAGCAATCTTCCCGGAATTCTCGATTTTCACGGCCGGCTACCTGCACAAGGACGCCGAGCACCAGAAGAAGGTGTTTGCTGCCGATTTCATGCAGCCGCTGAAGCAGAAGGTTGAGGATGAGCTCGGTGTCAAGCTGCTCTCCGTCATGTATCTCGGCCGCCGCCAGTTGAACCTGCGTACGGACAAGGAAGTGAAGACCCCGGCGGATCTGGCCGGCGTCAAGCTGCGCATGCCGGGCTCTGATGCATGGCAGTTCCTCGGCAAGGCGCTGGGTGCAAGCCCAGTTCCGATGGCCTTCACCGAGGTCTATACCGGTCTGCAGACGGGTGCGATCGACGGTCAGGACAATCCGCTGCCGACCAACCGCGACGTGAAGTTCTATGAAGTCACCAAGCAGATCGTGCTGACCTCGCATCTGGTAGACCTCAACTATATCGCCTTCTCCAAAAAGGTCTGGGACAGCCTGACCCCGGAACAGCAGGCCGCCGTGCAGAAGGCTGCCGACGATGCCGCCGAAAGCGGCCGCCAGAAGCAGCTGGCTCTTGAGTCCGAGCTGGAGCAGTTCTTCAAGGACAAGGGCCTGAAGGTCTACACGCCGGATGTCGAAGCGTTCCGCACCCATGTGCAGAAGCAGTATCTGGAGTCGGATTTCTCCAAGTCCTGGCCGGAAGGCATGGTCGACAAGATCAACGCTCTCTGAGTTCCGGAGATCCAGGTCATGCGTGATATCGCCCGCCGTTTGCAGGCCGGGGCGGACCATGTGGCGGCGGGGCTTCTCGCTGCCATGTTCGCCACTTTCATCTTTCAGGTGCTCGCCCGCTATGTCTTTCTCCGGTTCTATCCGGGGCTCGAGATTGGCTGGACGGTGGAATTCAGCATGACCCTATGGCTTTGGGTGGTGCTCTGGGGGGCGGCTTTCTGCCTCCCGGAAACTTCCCATGTCCGTTTTGACCTGTTCTATCAGGCGGCAGGCCGCCGCACGCGCCGCATGATGGCCCTTGTGGCCGCGCTGGTGATCATTGCCGGTTTCGCTGCGGCTTTGCCTGCAACCTGGGACTACATCACCTTCTACAAGATCAAGAAGAGCGCCATCCTGAAATGGCGCCTTGACTACGTCTTCGGCATTTACGCGCTGTTCGCCGCTGCCATCATCGGCCGCTATATCTGGCGGGCCGCCAGGATCGTGCGCGGGCAGGCCCCCGGCGAAGACGATACGGACAACTCGGCCGAAATCCTGGCCAATGGGGGAGGGCGGCTGTGACCCTTGCATTCATCGTCTGCCTGGGCGTGCTGCTTGCACTGGCTGCCCTCGGGGCTCCCATTGCCCTGTCCATGATCGTTTCCTCGATCGTCTATGTGGCGATGCGCGGACAGGATCTGGCTTTGCCTGCCGAGCAGCTCATTCAGGGCATCTATGACAGCTACGTCATTCTCGCCGTGCCGCTGTTCATCGTTGCAGCCAATATAATGAATGCGGGAACCGTGTCCGAGCGGCTTCTGGGCTTTGTCGTAGCCATTGTCGGCCGCTTCCGGGGCGGGCTGGGCCATGTGAATGTGGTGGCAAGCCTCATCTTTGCCGGCATGTCCGGCTCGGCGGTGGCCGATGCGGCCGGTATCGGCAAGCTGATCATCAACATGATGCGCGAGGGCGGCCGCTATACGGCTGGCTATGCCGCTGCCATTACCGCAGCCTCCTCGACCATCGGTCCGATCATTCCCCCGTCGATCCCGATGGTGCTCTATGCACTCGTGTCGGACCAGTCGATCGGCTACCTGTTCCTGGGCGGCGTCGTGCCGGGCCTGATCATGGGCCTTGTGCTCATGGTGATGAATGCGCGCATCGCCCGCATCCGGAACTTCAAGCTGGAAGAGCCGGTTCCGGCCCGCGATATTCCGCGCCTGACGCTCAACGCCTTCCCGGCGCTGATGATGCCGGTCATTCTGCTGGTGGGCATCTATGGCGGCATGACCACGCCGACGGAAGCTGCGGCGCTGGCAGCGCTTTATGCTCTGTTCCTGTCGGTTGTCTTCTACCGTGCGCTGTCGTTCCGCGCCTTCTGGGACATCATGCGCGTCAGCGCCAGCCAGTCAGCTTCTGTTGGTGTGGTCATCGGCGGCGCGCTGATCTTCAACTACATCGTCGCCTCGGAGAATATCCCGGCGCATATGCAGGCCTTCGCCGGATCGCTCGACATTTCGCCGCTGATGTTCCTGCTGATGATCAACGTCCTGCTGCTGCTGCTCGGCTGTCTGTTGGATGCCTCGACGCTGATCCTCGTCATCATTCCGCTGTTTTTGCCCGCATGCCGGGAGCTGGGCATCGATCTGGTGCATTTTGGTGTCGTCGCCATCGTCAACTGCATGATCGGTCTCATCACGCCGCCCTATGGCATCGTGCTCTTCGTCATCAACGCCGTCACGGGCATCGCTCTCAGGGACATGATCCGCGAGATCTGGCCTTTCCTCGGGGCGCTTCTGGCGGCGCTGCTGGCGCTCATTCTCTTCCCTGATCTGGTCCTCTGGCTGCCCCGCATGTTCGGCTACGCCGGCTGACCTCACCTGTTCTTAATGCTGAAAGGAACCTGACGTGTTCGCTCCTATTGGCGGAATTGTGCCTGTCGTCCTGACCCCGTTTACCCCGGACAACCGGATCGACTGGGAGGGCTACGAGGCCCTGATCGAGTGGTATCTGGCCCATGGCAGCGAGGCGCTCTTTGCCGTCTGCCAGTCTTCCGAAATGCAGTTCCTGAGCCTTCAGGAGCGGGTGGATCTTGCCCGCTTCACAATGGACAAGGTGAAGGGCCGCGTGCCGGTCGTGGCCTCGGGCCATATCTCGGACAGCGCCGAAGACCAGAAGGCGGAAATGACCGCCATTGCCGCCACGGGCGTTGACGGGCTGGTGCTCGTGACCAACCGTCTGGCGCAGAAGGATGAGGGCACGGATGTGTTCCGCGCCCGTCTTGAGGATCTGCTGGCCGCCCTGCCGAAGGACGTGCCGCTCGGCCTCTATGAATGCCCCGCGCCGTACCGCCGCCTGCTGACGGATGACGAGATCAAGTTCTGCGCAGACACAGGCCGCTTCCTGATGCTGAAGGATGTCTCGTGCAATCTGGACGTGGTCAAGCGCCGCGTGGCGCTGACCAAGGGTTCGCCGCTTGCCATCAGCAACGCCAATGCGGCCATTGCCTATCCGGCGATGCAGGCCGGCTCCAAGGGCTTCTGCGGTGTCATGAACAACGTGCATCCGGATCTTTACCGCTGGCTGGAGGATCACGGCACGTCCCATCCGGAGCTGGCTGAAGAGCTGGCGGTGTTCCTTGCCCTTGCCGCGATGTGCGAGCCCATGGGCTATCCGAAGCTTGCCAAGGTCTACCATCAGCGCCTCGGCACCTTCCGGCATGACCACTGCCGCACCATCACCTATGACATCTTTGACAAGTTCTGGGCGCTGGATGTGATCCTCGACCGGATTGAGCAGGGCACGGCGCAGTTCCGTCAGAAGATCGCCGCGCTTGGGTGAGGCGCGGTTGTAAAGATCCGGTGGAACTATCTCCGGGCTTGCGAATTTTGACGGGGGCGCTAGTCCTCGTCAAAAGCTTCGGTCAAACCGTCGCGGGCGAGTCCGGGAGAAGTCACGCATGCCGCAGTCCTCATCCGCCTTAAACAATCGGTCCTCCGGCGGGAAAGCGGCAAGGCAGTTGATCAGAAGCCTGAGGAACGGCAGCGCGGCTCTGGCGCTTGCTGTAAGCCTTGGCTGTTTCGCTGCGGCCCACCCGGCCCTCGCGCAGGCGCAGGACGATCTTTCGCTGCCCGGGGATATGAGCCGCTATATTGGTCCGGCTGCGAAAGAGCGGGATGACCTGCGAAAGGCCCTGACTGAGGAACTTGCCGAAAAGGACCCCGAACGCGCTGCCGCGCTCGTTACCGAACTTGCAGACAAGACGGCAGCCGCAGGAGGTTGGCCGGAGGCATACAAGGCTATTGCTGTTGTGGCGGCGCCCTTGTTGGAGCGGCTGGAGGGGCCGCGTCTCGATTCATTCCTGTTCGATTTTTCCGTGGCCGCAGGCAATGCCGGCAAGAAGGATCAGCAGGATGCGCTTCTGCGGCAGATGGTCCGGACGGCGGAGGCCGAAGAGGGCCAGGCATCGAACCGCTACCGCCGGGCCATCGTCAACAAGGCCTATTCCCTGCTTTCCGCCGACCGGGACGATGAGGCCTTCGCAGCAATAATGGCGGCGCTGGACACGCTGGAGGCATCCGGCGATGAGAGCCATTTCTTCAACACGGTTCCGGAGGCCGGAGACGCCTTCCGCAGCCATGCAGACGCCGAACAGGGTGCGGAGATTTATGAGCGCGGCATGACCTCGCCGCTGTTCCGCACGACGACCAGCCCAGGCCGGGCCTTCATGATGTTCAACTATGCGGTTTTCCTGCGGGACATCGGCAAGTATGACGAGGCGCTGCGGCTGCATCTGCCTGCGATGAACGAGCTCTTCAGCATTTTCGGGCCGGAGAGCAAGGAGGGCTACAATGCCTATGACGGCCTTGCCCAGACCATGCATGCCGCCGGACAGCTGGCGGGGGCAGAGGCGGCCTACAGCTATATGGTGCCGCAGATGTGGCGCCTGTTCGGGGGGGACGATCCGGATTACTGGCGTGTCAGGAACAATCATGCAGCCGTGCTGCGCTCGCTGAAACTGCCGTCCGATGCGCTGATCATCGACTTTGACGTCTATCTGAAGCGCCATGACAAGTTCGGCAATGCGGCGCCCGTGACGCTGGCATCGGCCTTGAACATGGCCCATGACCAGCTGGATCTGGAACGCTGGGAGGATGCGGAGCGGACGCTGAAGCCGCTTGAGGCCATCGCCACAGATATGGACTACGCGCCGCGCTATATCCAGATGATCGCTGCCTGGCGCGATTACGTGGCCTACCGCAGCGGTGTGAAGGCGATTGAGGATGCGGCGCTGCGCGATACTGCCGGGCTTGAAGGGCGTACTGCCGGAACCGAGCAGCGGCTGGCCTATCTTGATCTCTATGCCTCGGAGGCAGAGCGGCGGGGGTATGACGATCTGGCGCTGACCTACCGCGAGAGCGCCCGGGATGTGGCCTATGAGCGGTTCACGGACGCTCATCCCTTGAGTTTCGACGCGGAGCTTGCGCGCCTGCGGCTGCTGAGCCGGTTGAAGCCGGAAGAGGCCGCAGAGGGCTTCCGGCAGCTGGATGCGGCGATGTCCGGCTGGACGCGGGCGAATGTCACGGCGGCCGGAAGCCTGAGCGCCGCGCGCTCGGCGCGCATTCTGGCCGACGACATGCTGGCGGCCTTCGCGGATTTTGCGCGGGATAACGCGGATGCCGCCCGCCACTTCGCCGCCGCGCTGGACAGCTGGAAGACCCTGACGCGCCAGACCGAGCTTGATCTGCGCCGGGAAGCCGAGACCACGGATGACCAGGCTTACCGGGAACTGATCCTCAGCTATTTCCGCAAGTTCGGCCGCTTCCGCGAGCTGGTGACGGGCACGCTCTATACGGATGAGCTCGATCCTCAGCGGCAGGAAATGGAGGAGGCCCGCAACGCACTCAACGAGGCCCGTGCGGCGCGTGGCATGCCCGAGGTGACGCCCTGGTTCCTTGGACCTGTGACGGTTCCCGAAGCGGTTGCGGAACCGGAGGCGGGGGATGTGATCGTGGATCTTGCGGTCACCCGCAGATGGCCGGTGGAACGCCGGGGCTATCCGGATACTTACGAGATCCGTGCTGTGATCTCACGCCCCGGCCAGCCGCCGCAGGTGGACCAGATCGGCACCATCCGCATGAAGGATGGCGAGGCGCCGGCAGGCTTCGTCATGAAGGCGATCGAGACGCGCCTTGCCAAGGTTCTGGCTTCGGCCGCCGAAGGTGCTGGGGCGCTGTATATCATCCCGGACGACTCGCTCTATCAGTGGGCGCTTGCCGAATTGAGGACCGGGGATGGCAAGCGTCTGGGCGAGCTGGTGGACGTGCATCTCATCACCAGCCGCGCGGCCTATGCCTACCGGGACAGCCACAGCAGGCCGGAACCGGGGGCGGGGATTCTGTTGGCTGGCGGGCTGGACTATGGGCCGGATGCCAGCGTGCTGCCCTTGCCCGGAACTGCCAGCGAAGTGAACGAGATTGCGGAGCTTGCCGGTGCGGCCGGCTTCAAGCCCAGCCTTCTCACCGGCAAGATGGCGACTGAGGCCGGAGTCCGGGCGGGGGCGGAAAGCTCTTCCATCATCCATCTTGCCACCCACGGTTTCTACCGGGAAGTCGATGGCGGCGCCGAGCGGCTGACCAATACGGGTTTCGTGCTCGCAGATCTCAAGGACAGCTGGGAGGGCGATAATCCGTCCGACAATATTGTCCATGCCCGCGAGGTGCTGGACTGGGACCTGAGCGGTGCCGGGCTTGTCGTCATCGCTGCCTGTGAAACCGCGCTGGGAGACCCTGGGGTCACGGCCACGGTGCGCGGTCTGCCGATGGCGCTGTCCATCGCCGGTGCCCGCCGGTCGCTGCTGACCATTGATAACGTGCCGGACCAGGCGACCTCCCGTTTCATGATCCGCTTTCATGAACACCTGCTGGGCGACGGCATGACCTATTCCAAGGCCTTCATCGAAACCAAACGCGATGCCTGGGCCGGGCGGATCGAGGGCGTCGATCCGGAACTGACCTATGCCTTCGTGCTGTTCGAACACTGAGGCCGGGCCAAATATGCCGCCAATCTGCGTTTAGGCGGGCACGGGCATACCGGGAATTACACATTGGCAGGACTGAGGCTTAGCCTTATATTTTCAAAATAATGAAAATATGGGAATCCCGATGCCCGTACCGACTTGCGCCTTTCCGCCCGCGCGTTCGCGCCGCCTTTGTGATCCTCAACACCTGATCTGCACGGCCGCTGTCGTTGCTGCCTTGCTTCTGCCCGCCGGGGCCGGCGCGGCTGATCTTGCGGTCCAGCCGCTGGAGGTGACCGACTGGAAGGCGGTTTATGCGACTGTAGAGCCATCTGTCCGGGTGCCGGTGCGGGCCCGCACGCAAGGCACGGTGACGGAGCTGGCTGTGAAAGAGGGCGACGCTCTGCAGGCGGGGCAAAGGATTGGCCGCATCGTCGATGAGAAGCTGGCATTGCGCCGTCAGGCGCTCAGCGCCCAGATTGCGGCGGCGCAGTCCGAAGCGGCCAATCTGGAGACGGAGGCGGGCCGGGCGCGGCAGCTGCTGGCGCGCGGCACCATCTCGCAGGCCCGTGTCGATCAGCTGGAAACCCAGCTGGAGGTGGCGCGCAACAGTCTGAGGGCCGCCGAAGCCGAGCGTGACGTGCTGGATCAGCAAGAGCGGGAGGGCGAGATACTGGCTGCGGCCAGCGGCCGCGTTCTGTCCGTACCCGTTGCGCTTGGGGCGCTGGTGATGCCGGGCGAAACCATCGCCGAAATCGCGCGTGAAGGCTTTATCCTGCGGCTGGAGCTGCCCGAGCGCCATGCGGGTCTGATGAAGGCCGGAGACACCCTGCACCTGCCGCAAGAGGAGGGCGCTGCCCGGCGCAGCGGCGAGATCACGCTGGTCTATCCGGAGCTGCGCGGCGGGCGGGTGATTGCCGATGCCTCTGCGCCGGACATGGGTGACTTTTTCGTCGGCGAACGGATACCGGTCGAGATCGCCACGGGCACCCGGCGTGTTCTGGCCGTGCCTGAGGCGGCGCTGACGACCCGTTACGGGCTCGATTATGTGCAGTTGCGCCGCAAGGACGGCAGCGCTGCGGCCATCACCGTTCAGCGCGGACAGGTGTTCGAAACGCAGGATGGCCCGCAGGTGGAAGTCCTGAGCGGTCTTGCCGCCGGTGATGTGGTGGTTCTGCCATGACGAAGACACCCAACGGCATGCCGCCGCAGACGGGCCTGGGCCTGTCGGGCCACCTGACTGCCGCTTTCATCGCATCGCCGCTGACGCCGCTGCTGCTCTTTGCCTCGCTGATTGTCGGGCTCATCTCGCTGGCCACCCTGCCGCGCGAGGAAGAGCCGCAGATTTCCGTGCCAATGGTGGACATTCTGGTCAGCGCCGATGGCCTCAAGGCCCCCGATGCGGTCAAGCTCGTCACCGAGCCGCTGGAAACCATCGTCAAGGCCATCAATGGCGTGGAGCATGTCTACAGCCAGACCCAGGACGACCGGGTCATGGTGACAGTCCGTTTTCTGGTCGGGACGCCCTCCGACAGTGCCATCCTGCGGGTGCATGAGAAAATCCGCGCCAACATGGATCGCATTCCTTCCGGCATTCCCGAGCCGCTCGTCGTCGGGCGCGGGGTGGATGATGTGGCCATCGTGGTGGCAACGCTCGCCCCGGATGCGGCCTCGGCAGAGAACTGGAGCCCGTCGGCGCTCTACGGACTCGCGCAGGAAGTGCGCACGTCACTGGCGCGGCTGGATGATGTGGGATTGACCTATCTGGTGGGCACTGGCCCGGACGAGATCCGCGTGGAGCCGGACCCGGAACGGCTGTCGCGGCTCAATGTGACGCTCGACCAGCTTTTGGGCAAGATCACCAGCGCCAACCGCTCGTTCCTCGCCGGAACCGTGCGGCAGGAGGGTGAGGCGCTGCAGGCTGTCGCGGGGCAGACGCTCGGTACCATTCCTGCCATCGGCAACCTCTTGATCACCAGCCGTGATGGCCGCCCGGTCTATGTCAAGGACGTGGCCACCATCACGGTCGGCGCAGGAACGGAAGACCGTCAGGTCTGGCATTATGGCCGTGACACGTCTTCCGGCGGCCTGACGCCGGTGCCGGCCGTCTCCATTGCGGTTGCCAAGCGGGCAGGGGCCAATGCGGTGCTGATCGCCGAAGAGGTCCGCGATCATCTGGAGAGCCTTCAGGGCTCGCTGATCCCGGAAGGCGTTTCCGTCCACATCACCCGCGATTATGGCGAGACGGCCAATGAAAAGGCCAATGAGCTGCTGTTCCATCTGGCGCTGGCGACGGTGTCCATCGTCATTCTGGTGGTGGTGGCAATCGGCTGGCAAGCCGGGCTAGTGGTGGCCATCGTCATTCCCGTGACGATCCTGCTGACGCTCTTTGCCGCCCAGATGATGGGCTACACCATCAACCGGGTGAGCCTGTTTGCGCTGATCTTTGCCATCGGCATTCTGGTGGATGATGCCATCGTGGTGATCGAAAACATTGCCCGCCACTGGGCCATGAATGATGGCCGCAGCCGGGCCAGCGCAGCGATTGCCGCCGTGGCGGAGGTTGGCAATCCGACGATCATCGCCACGCTGACGGTGGTGGCCGCGCTGCTGCCGATGATGTTCGTCTCCGGCATGATGGGCCCCTACATGAGCCCGATCCCGGCCGTGGCCTCGGCGGCGATGCTGTTCTCCTTCTTCGTTGCTGTCGTACTGACGCCTTGGGCGATGCTGAAGATCGCCGGGCGCAAGGCGGGCGAAGGCCACCACGAGGCAGCAGACGGGGGCAAGCTGGGGCGGCTGTTCCGTGCTGCCGCGCGGCCATTGCTGAAGACACGGAGCCGGGCGCTTGCCTTTCTGCTGCTGGTCGGCTTTGCAACGCTTGCCAGCATGGTGCTGATCTACACCCGGCATGTGACGGTGAAGCTGCTGCCCTTCGACAACAAGTCCGAGGTGCAGGTGGTGCTGGACATGCCGGAGGGCACGGCGCTGGAAATGACCGCCCGCCAGCTGGGCGAGGCTGTGCGCCTGCTGGAAGGCGTGCCGGAGATCCTGTCCGTTCAGGCCCATGCGGGCACGGCAGCTCCCTTCAACTTCAACGGTCTCGTGCGGCATTACTTCCTGCGCAGCGGGCCGGAACTGGGCGATCTGCAGGTCAACCTCCTGCCGAAGGGTGAGAGGTCCCGCGAGAGCCACGCCATTGCGCTGGAAATCCGTGAGCGGCTGGCGGAGCTTGATTTGCCAAGCGGCTCCTCGGTGAAGGTGGTGGAAGTGCCGCCCGGACCGCCGGTTATGGCGACGCTGCAGGCGGAAATCTATGGGCCGGACCCCGACATACGCCGGGCTGTGGCGCAAAGGGTGGCGGATATCTTCAGGGCAGTTCCCTATATCGTTGATATCGATCTCAGCCAGGGGCTTCCTGCCGGGCGCATCCGCATTGAGATCGACAGCGAGAATCTGGAGTTCCACGGCGTCTCGGAGGCAGACGTCTACCAGTCCATCAGCACGCTTCTCGGCGTCACGCCTGCGGGCTATTCGCACCGGGGCGCGGGGCGGGCGCCGCTCGCCATCGTTCTGGCGCTGCCGAAGGCAGACCGGAGCCTCGGACAGCGGCTTCTCTCGACGCCTGTGGCCGCCAATGCCATGCCGGGCAGCCGTGGCGTTGTCGAACTGGGCGATGTGGTGCGCCTGACCCGTGAACCGGCGTCCCACCTCATCTACCGCCACAATGGCCGCCCGGCCGAACTGGTGACGGCCGAACTCGCCGGGGATTTTGAGGCACCCATCTACGGCATGCTGGCGGTGGCGGAAGGCATCGATGCCGCAAGCTGGAATGACCTGCCAAGGCCACGCATCAGCTATCACGGCCAGCCCGTCAGTGATGACGAAACCGTGCTTCTGTGGGACGGGGAGTGGGAGGTGACCTTCATCACCTTCCGCGACATGGGCGCGGCCTTTGCCGTGGCGCTGCTCGGCATCTACGTGCTGGTGGTGGGGCAGTTCCGCTCCTTCACCGTGCCGCTGGTGATCCTGACGCCGGTGCCGCTGACGCTCATCGGCATTCTGCTCGGGCACTGGATCTTCGGGGCGCCGTTTTCCGCCACCTCGATGATTGGATTCATCGCGCTGGCTGGCATCATCGTGCGCAACTCGATCCTGCTGGTGGATTTCATCCGCCATGCCCGCAGGCCGGAACGCTCCCTGCGCGATGTGCTGCTGGAGGCAGGCTCCATCCGCTTCAAGCCGATCCTGCTGACGGCTGTGGCGGCGATGATCGGCGCGGCAGTGATCCTCACCGATCCGATCTTCCAGGGGCTGGCGATTTCGCTGCTCTTCGGCCTTGCGTCCTCGACGCTGCTCACCGTGCTGGTGATCCCGGCGATCTACGTGGTGCTGCGGGAGGATGGCCGGACATGACGGAAACGGCCTGAGACAGATCTGCATCAGGCCGGACCCCTTCAGGAAACCGCCGTCCTCATGGCGCCATTGCGCCTCTGGTGAAGGCGATGATGCCGTCGGCGACGAACTGGATGGAGAGCGCGGCCAGAAGCACGCCCAGCAGCCGGGTGACGACCATCTGCACCGTATCGCCCATCAGCCGCTCGATCTTGTCGGCCAGCAGGAATGCGCCCATGCAGCAGGCAAGGATGCTGAGGATGACGCCGGCCACCCCGGCATAGGTTGCCGTATCAGGCGCCTGGCTCGACAGCAGGATGACGGCGGAAATGGCCGCAGGACCAGCTATGAGCGGGATGGAGAGCGGGAAGACCGCGAGTGCCTGCAAATCCTGCCGGCTGTGCACCACGGCTTTCTCTGCCGTCTCCGACTTGCGCTTGTTGCGGTGGTCGAACACCATTTCAAAGGCGATGGCAAACAGCAGCAGGCCGCCCGCAACGCGGAAGGCCGGGACGGAGATGCCCAGAAGGTTCAGCACCGTCTGGCCGCTGAAGAAGAAGACAAAGAGGATGGCTCCCGCCGTCAGCGTCGCCCGGACCGCCACGCGGCGCCTGTCAGCCGCTGAGACGCCAGCGGTGAGCGCCAGGAACATGGGCGCCAGACCCACCGGATCGATGGTGACGAAGAGCGTCGCAAAGGCGTTCAGGATGAACTCGATCAAGACCATTCCCCCCAAGGATTCCGGTGACCTTATGCTTCTTTATAGCAGCGTGGCGGGGCGTTTTGCCCGCATGCTGCCGCATTCTTTTCCGGGGGCTGTGAATTGTTCCTGTAAGTCATTGATGAGCATAGAGAATATCTGGCGCCGCCGGGGCGGGGCGATTTGGAGGGCAGGGCGGAATCGGCTATAAACGGCACAGCATAAAGAGAGAAGGCGAGTAACTCCTTGGCCGATCAGGATTCAAGTACGCCGGGCGCATCCCTGCCGTCCGACATTCGCCCCGTCTCCATCACGGATGAGATGAAGCGCAGCTATCTCGATTACGCCATGAGCGTGATTGTCAGCCGTGCGCTTCCGGACGTGAGGGACGGGCTCAAGCCTGTTCACCGGCGCATCCTCTATTCGATGCACGAGAACGGCTACGAATGGAACAAGCCCTACCGCAAGTCGGCCCGCGTGGTCGGTGATGTTATGGGTAAGTATCACCCGCATGGTGACAGCGCGATCTATGACGCCCTCGTGCGTATGGCGCAGAGCTTTTCCCTGCGTCTGCCGCTCATCGACGGGCAGGGCAACTTCGGCTCGGTGGACGGCGACCCGGCTGCGGCCATGCGCTATACCGAGTGCCGTCTGGAAAAGGTTGCCCACACACTTCTGGATGACATCGACAAGGATACCGTCAATTTCCAGGAGAACTACGACAGCTCCGAGACCGAGCCTGTCGTCCTTCCGGCGAAATTCCCGAACCTGCTCGTCAATGGCGCAGGCGGCATCGCAGTCGGTATGGCCACCAACATTCCGCCGCACAACCTCGGCGAAGTGATCGATGGCGCCATCGCTGTGATGGAAAACCCGGCGATCAGCCTCGGCGAGCTGATGGAAATTATCCCCGGCCCGGACTTCCCGACCGGCGGCACGATCCTCGGCCGCTCCGGCATCCGCTCGGCCTATGAGACGGGCCGCGGCTCGCTGGTCATGCGCGGCAAGGTCGAGGTGGAGCAGCTGCGCGCCGGGCGCGAGGCGCTGATCGTCACCGAGATCCCCTATCAGGTCAACAAGTCCACGATGATCGAGAAGATCGCCGAACTGGTGCGCGAAAAGCGCATCGAAGGCATCTCCGACATCCGCGACGAGAGCGACCGTCTCGGCATGCGCGTGGTGATCGAGCTGAAGAAGGATGCCGTCGCCGACGTGATCCTCAACCAGCTCTACCGCTTCTCCTCGCTGCAGCAGAGCTTCGGCTGCAATATGGTGGCGCTGAACGGCGGCCGTCCCGAGCAGATGACGCTGATGGACATGCTGAAGGCATTCGTCGCCTTCCGCGAGGAAGTCATTGGCCGGCGCACCCGCTTCCTGCTGGCCAAGGCGCGTGACCGCGCCCATGTGCTGGTGGGCCTTGCCATCGCCGTTGCCAACATTGATGAGGTGATCCACCTCATCCGCACCGCGCCGGACCCGGCCACCGCCCGCGCCCTGCTGATGGGCCGCGACTGGCCGGCCAAGGACATGGAGCCGCTGGTCCGCCTCATCGACGACCCGCGCCACACCGTCAACGAAGACGGCAGCTACCGGCTTTCCGAGGAACAGGCCCGCGCCATCCTCGACCTGCGCCTGCAGCGCCTGACCGCCCTTGGCCGCGATGAAATCGGCGATGAGCTGAACAAGCTCGGCGACGAGATTTCCGACTATCTGGAAATCCTGCGCTCGCGTGCCCGGGTGCAGCAGATCATCCGCGAGGAGCTGCTGGCCATCCGCAACGACTTCGCCACGCCCCGCAAGACGGAGCTGGTGGAAGGCGGCGCGGATCTGGAGGATGAAGACCTCATCCAGCGCGAGGACATGGTGGTCACCGTCAGCCATGGCGGCTACATCAAGCGCGTGCCGCTGGCGACTTACCGCGCCCAGCGCCGTGGCGGCAAGGGCCGCTCGGGCATGGCGACGAAGGACGAGGATTTCGTCACCCGCCTGTTCGTGGCCAACACCCACACGCCGGTGCTGTTCTTCTCTTCACGCGGCATCGTCTACAAGATGAAAGTCTGGCGCCTGCCGCTGGGCGGGCCGACCTCGCGTGGCAAGGCACTGATCAACATGCTGCCGCTGGAACCCGGCGAGCAGATCTCCTCGATCATGCCGCTGCCGGAGAACGAGGACACCTGGGGTGATCTGGACGTGATGTTCGCCACGACGCGCGGCACCGTGCGCCGGAACAAGCTGTCCGACTTCACCCAGATCAACCGCTCCGGCAAGATCGCCATGAAGCTGGAAGAGGGCGACGGCATCGTCGGCGTCTTCACCTGCACCGAGCATGACGATGTGATGCTGACGACGGCGGCCGGCCAGTGCATCCGCTTCCCCGTGTCCGATGTGCGCGTCTTTGCGGGCCGCAACTCGGTCGGTGTGCGCGGCATCAACCTGGCGGACGATGACCGTCTGATCTCCATGACGATCCTGCGCCACTTCAACGCCACCTCGGAAGAGCGTGCCGCCTATCTGAAGCTCCGCCGCCTGATGCGCGGTGAGGCCGATGATGCGGGCAGCGAAGCTGTGGCCGAGGAAGGCGAGGAAGCCGCAGCCGGTGAACTGCCGCAGGAGCGCTATGCCGAAATGAGCGCGGCGGAACAGGTGATCCTCACCGTCTCCGAAAACGGCTACGGCAAGCGCACCTCGTCCTTCGAGTACCGGGTGACCGGACGCGGCGGCAAGGGCATCACGGCCATGGCGGTGAACAAGCGCAACGGCCCGCTGATTGCCTCCTTCCCCGTGGAAGACCGCGACCAGATCATGCTGGTGACCGACGGCGGCCAGCTGATCCGCTGCCCGGTTGACGGCATCCGCGTCGCCGGCCGCGCCACCCAGGGCGTCATCGTCTTCAACACCGCCGAGGACGAAAAGGTTGTCGCCGTGGAACGCGTCAGCGAGGAAGACGACAGCGAAGAAGCCGTGGACGGCATCGCCGCTGAAGGTGCTGCCGGTGAGGGCGCTGGCCCGGAAGCTGGTGAGGACACCGGCGGCGAGGACACGAGCGGCGAAGAGTAAGCCGCACGGTGTTCTGACGCAGAAACGAGAAGGGCCGTCCCATCTGGGCGGCCCTTTTGCCTTGCGGTACGATAAGTGCCCGTACAATGTGATCTTCTTACTGAGATTTTTAAATAATATTCCGGAAGACCTGAGTATATATAAAGTATCCTGCTTCTCCTGCCGTTGTCTTGCGTGTTCTTGCCGGTGGCATTATAACGGCTCTTGCATAACAATATCGTGAGGTATGTCTTATTCTCATGGACGACGAATGGTTGCAGCCGCAAACTGAGCAAGACAATATAGCTATTATGATGTTTCTTGGGCGCTATGTTCGCTGCGTAACGGGGGGTGAAATTGTTCAGTCTTGGCCGAAGATACGAGCACCTTGCTCACAATGCTGATTGTGCCTGCCATAGTCTTGGCGCTCAGACGCTGTTTGCAAAGATTGGCCGTGACATGTCGCGCCGTTCGGTGATCAAGGGAATTGCTGCGACACTTTCAGCCCCTGCTCTGGGGCTCGTCAATCCTGCCTTCGCGCAAACGGCCGGCAGGCCCGTGCTGTTCACGAATGCCAGTGTGTTTGATGGTGTGGGCACGAAGCTGATTGGCGGACAGAATGTTCTAGTTGAAGGCAAGCTAATCAAGGCGCTCGTACCGGTGGGCGAAACCGTGGCAGATGCAGAAGTGATTGACTGCGGCGGCCGCACACTGATGCCTGGTATGATTGATGCGCACTGGCATTCCATTCTGGCTGGGATCTCACGTGTTGTGGCGATGTCTGCCGATGTTCCCTATGTTCATCTCGTCGCCGCCCAAGAGGCCGAGCGGACTGTCCTTCGCGGCTTTACAACAGTGCGTGACACTGGCGGTCCTTCGTTTTCCCTGAAGCGGGCCATCGACGAGGGACGCATCGCGGGGCCTCGCATCTATCCTTCCGGTGCCATGATTTCCCAAACCTCGGGCCATGGCGATTTCCGCCTGCGAACTGACTTGCCGCGATCACCGCAGACCAATCTCAGTGCCGCAGAGGAGGCCGGCATTTCAGCGATTGCCGACGGCGAAGCGGAGGTGTTGCGCCGCGTTCGTGAGCAGCTGATGCTGGGTGCCAGCCAGATCAAGATCATGGGCGGCGGAGGTGTGGCATCGGTTTATGATCCGATCGACACTGTTCAATATTCAGAAGCCGAAATGAGGGCCGCAGTTTCCGCTGCAGCTGACTGGGGGACCTATGTCTGTATTCATGCCTACACTTCGGCCGCTATTCAGCGTGCTCTGGCTTGTGGCGTGAAATCAATCGAACATGGCCAGCTCGCAGATGATGAGGCCGCCAGACGTATGGCCGATTCAGAAGCATGGTGGAGCATCCAGCCTTTCCTTGCCGATGAGGATGCCAATTCATATTCATCGCCTGAGCAGCGGGCTCAACAGAAGCGCATCGCCGAAGGTACAGCTCGTGCCGTCGAACTTGGCCGCAAGTACGGGGTTAAGATGGCTCTGGGAACCGACATTCTTTTCAATCCGTTGGGGACGGCGTCTCAGGGTAAACAATTAGCCAAGTTTGCAAGGTGGTATGGCAATGCAGAGGTGCTCCGGCTTCTGACGAGCGGAAATGCAGAGCTTGTAGCTCTGTCTGGAGCACGCGATCCGTATCCTGCGAAGCTGGGATACATCGGGGCTGGAGCCTATGCGGATATTCTGGTGATCGATGGCGATCCTCTGGGGAACATCAGCCTGATTGCGGACCCTGATCGAACGTTGAAGCTCGTCATGAAGGATGGGCGTATCCATAAGAACATGCTGTCTGTATGAACGAGGGGAGGAGAACTTGAAAAGAGTTGCAGCGTTTTTCATTCTGTTCTTGAGCTCGGCTCATGCGGCGGGAGCAGCAGATGTCGCTATGGGGCAGGGTGTTTCCCTTTCCGAGCCGGAAGATGATTCACGCTGGGTGACACAGGTCACGCCTTATCTCTGGGCGGCCGGCCTTGAGGGGAAAATTTCACCTTTCCGGCGCGGCCCCGTCATCGAAACGGACAAGTCCTTTTCCGATGTGCTTGATGACCTGAATTTTGGCGGTTTCGCCAATCTCTGGACACGTCATGGCCGTTTCGTCTTTTCGGGCGATGCTATGTACATCAAGACTACAGATGCCGACGCCATCGGGCCGTTGCCCGCGTTTCAGATACCCGGCCTTGGCGTAACCATTCCTGTAGGGGCCACCATCGGCGCACGTGTCGATACTGAGCAATTTATGGCGACTTTGCAGGGTGGATACCGCATTGTCGAGACTCCGCGGTTCACGCTTGACGCGCTTGCAGGTGCCCGGATCTGGCATATCTCCAATGAGATCAAGGTGACGGCAGAGCACACCGGAATTGGCCGCCGGACTGCTAGCTATGGGGAGAGCTTCGGCTGGGCCGATCCGCTCGCGGGCCTTCGCGCATTTGTCCCTCTAACTGAACAGTTTTCGCTACAGGCACAGGCGGATGCTGGCGGCTTTGGGGCGGGTGCAGACCTTACGTGGTCTGTGCTGGCTACAGCAAACTATACGGTGAATGATAGCCTATCCTTGTCTGCGGGTTACAAGGCATTGAAAGTTGATTATGACCGCGATGGGCACGTCTATGACGTGTTCTTAAGTGGTCCCGTTGTTGGCGTGACCTTGCGTTTCTGAGCCATTCTCGTTGAACGTAAAGCCGCTGGCTCTGTTCTGTCTAAATGTTTTCGAACGATGATAGGCGCATATCTAGTTTACGCCTGTACAGAACCTGGATTGAAGGCGGTGTCTGTGAAAACAGCAATGAACCTGACGCTTTAGCTGGCTGATGCGCCTTCCGAGCTGCTAGGCGGTACGATCTTGCAAGAAAATTTAGATAAGAAAAGACGGATGAGGCTGCTGCTCTCATCCGCCTTTAGTCGTGGGGGGAAGTTTGGGGGAGGGAGGAGGTCAGAGGTGGGGATCAGCCTTCAACCGGGGTCCGCACGAGGACCGAAACCGGGCCGCCGGGGCGCTGTTCCACCGTGGTGGTGGAGATGGAGCGCACCGTGCGCTCGCCGTTGAGGCTGGCGAGGCAGGCGGCAGACCAGTTGCCCCAGCTCTGGCCGTCACAGGCAGAGGGAAGGCTTGCTTCAACCCGGTTGCCCTTGGTCGCCTGAGCGGTCTGGGTGGTTTCGAACTGGGCGAAGGCCAGTGCCACGGAGGCAAGGACGCCGAGGATGGCCAGCGCAAAAAGTCCGGCAACTCCGGCGAAGCTCAACCTGGCAATGTTGAAGCTGGTTGTCCCGGAAACATGCGGTGTAAAGCTGTTCTGCGTCGTCATCTGGCTCTCTCCTGCCATCTGGTCAGGTTGTGAGAGCATAACACCTCAGAAACGGCTTTGGTTCCGTGACAGGCGTCACAAGTTGTCACGAAAAAAGCTGCAGGCCGCCACGGTGATGCCGGAACTTACCTTGGGTCAGATCCGGATGGGGCGGCCTGCTGTCTGAATCAGAGGGCCAGAATTCAGGTGCCAGGCTCAGAGAGCCGGGCCGCCGTTGCGTGGCCGGTCGTCGCGGGCGCGGTAGGAGCAGGCCGGTTCTTCCTTCAGGAACTTCAGTTCGGCGCAGCCGTAAGGATCCTTCACGGCAGTCTTGCCGGGCGTCAGCGTCTGAGGCGGCAGAGGGGCTGCGATCGTGTCGAGGCGGGCAATGCCCGCGCCCATGAGGAGAACGAGTCCGGCCAGCGCTGCCAGCCAGAAAGCAACAGGTGTTGAGACGCGCGAAAAAAGCCCGTCTCTCAGGGAGGAGAGGAATGTTGTTTTCATGATGAGCCGGATATGGGCCTGTTCGGGCCTCATGTCCAGCCAAGCTGGCTAAACAAATTGTCAACGTTATGTGAACACGTTGAAACTGTGTTCAGTGAACGGCAGGCGGGTTTCAGATGCGCCCATCTTTGTGCAAGCCGCAGGCCCGGTGCCGCGATGGCTTGCCGGGCAATGCCAAGGGCGCTATCACTTTGCCATGACACGTACCGCCCTTTACGCTGGATCCTTTGATCCCATCACCAACGGCCATCTCGACGTGCTTGTCCAGGCGCTCAGCCTTGCGGACAAGGTGATCGTCGCCATTGGTGTCCATCCCGGCAAGACGCCGATGTTCTCGTTCGATGAACGGGCGGACCTGATCCGCGCCTGCGTGGCAGACAGGCTTGGGGAAGCGGCCGGGGAACGGGTGTCCGTGCTGTCCTTCAGCGGGCTTGTGGTGGAAACGGCGAAGGCCGAGGGCGCCAGCATGCTCATTCGCGGCCTGCGCGACGGCACGGATTTCGACTATGAAATGCAGATGGCGGGTATGAACGGCACCATGGTGCCCGATGTTCATACCGTTTTTCTTCCCGCCTCACCGGGCGTGCGTCACATCACTGCCACGCTTGTGCGTCAGATCGCGCGCATGGGCGGTGATATCACCCCCTTTGTCCCGGCACCGGTTGCAGGCCCGCTTGCGGCCCGGGCTGCGGAAAAGGGCTGATCTGTCAGCTGTCCAGTCATTTGTTGTATCAGGAGCATCGCGTGAAACGCATTTTTGCATGCCTTGCGGTCATCTTGTCGCTCGTCCTCGCCCCCGCGATCCCGCAGGCCCAGACGCTCGACAAGGAAAACACCCTCTATCTGGACTTGAAGGATGGCCGCGTCGTCATCCGCCTGCGCCCGGACCTTGCGCCCAATCATGTGGAGCGAATCAAGAAGCTGACCCGCGCAGGCTTCTATGATGGTCATGTCTTCCACCGCGTCATCGACGGCTTCATGGCCCAGACGGGCGACCCCACCGGCACCGGCATGGGCGGCTCCGGGGAGCCGGATCTGGCGGCCGAGTTTTCCCGCACACCGTTCAAGCGCGGCACGCTCGGCATGGCACGTGCCGCTTCGCCGGACAGTGCCAATTCGCAGTTCTTCATCATGTTTGCGGACGGCGACTGGCTGAACGGCGAGTACACGGTCTGGGGCGAAGTGGTCGAAGGCATGGAATTCGTCGACAAGATTGCCAAGGGCGAGCCGCCCGCCAACCCGGACAAGATCATCAAGATGACGGTTGCTGCCGACGCGGGTTGACCGCGGCGCTGTGCAGGCTAAAACCCGTCCATACACAAGCATCCGAACTGGAGATCCAAGTGGCAGACTACAAGGACAGCGAAAACACGCTCCTGATGGAAACGACCAAGGGAGCCGTGGTCATTGAAATGCGTCCGGACCTTGCGCCGACCCACGTGGCCCGCATCAAGGAACTCGTCCGCGAGGGCTTTTACAACGGCATCGTCTTCCACCGCGTGATCGAAGGCTTCATGGCCCAGACTGGCTGCCCGCATGGCACCGGCACCGGCGGCTCGGGCAAGAAGCTGAAGGCCGAATTCTCCAAGGAGAAGCACAAGCGCGGCACCTGCTCCATGGCCCGCGCCATGGACCCGAACTCCGGCGACAGCCAGTTCTTCATCTGCTTCACCGACGCGCCCTGGCTCGATGGCCAGTACACCGTCTGGGGCGAGGTGATTTCCGGCATGGAAAACATCGACCAGATCAAGCGCGGCGAGCCCGTCCGTGACCCGGACAGTATCGTGTCGCTGAAGGTTGCGGCGGACGCCTGATTTTCGTATGAGCCGGGAAACCGGCATCATGTAGCGCGGGCGTGGCGGATCAGATCTGCCGCGCCCGATTGCTTGTGCCCTTGCTCCGACACCGTTGCTGAAGAACCGCCCCCATGCGTGTTGACGACTTCGACTTTGACCTGCCGCCCGAGCGTATCGCCCTGAGGCCCGCCCGGCCGCGTGATGCGGCGCGCATGCTGCTGGTGCGCCCGCAGGCTGATGCGGTTCTGGAGGACCGGGGCGTTCTCGATCTGCCTGGGCTGCTGCAGCCGGGCGATGCGCTTGTCTTCAACAACACCAAGGTGATCCCGGCACAGCTGGAAGGCACGCGCCAGCGCGGCGATGCGGTCGCCACCATCGGCGCCACGCTGCATCTGCGCGCCGGCGCTGACCGCTGGTGGGCCTTTGTCCGTCCGGCCAAGAAGCTGGTGCCCGGTGACCGGGTGCGCTTTGGTACGGCCAGTGAGGGCATGGCCTGCCTGGCAGGCGTGCTGGATGCGACGGTGGCGGAGAAGAAGGACACGGGCGAAGTGCTCTTCGTCTTTGATCTTGCGGGGCCGGATCTAGACGCCGCCATCCACGCCACCGGCCATATTCCGCTGCCGCCCTATATCGCAGCCAAGCGCGGCGAGGATGCGCAGGACCGGGAAGACTATCAGACCATCTATGCCGAGAAGGAAGGCGCTGTGGCCGCGCCGACTGCGGGCCTGCACTTCACCCCGCGCCTGTTCGAGATGCTGGATGCGCGCGGCATCGAGCGCCACACGGTGACGCTGCACGTGGGCGCCGGCACCTTTCTGCCCGTGAAGGCGGATGACACGGACGAGCACGAGATGCACGCCGAGTGGGGCGAGATTGCCGGTGAAACGGCTGCGGCGCTGAAGGCGGTGCGGGCGCGGGGCAACAAGGTGGTTGCCGTGGGCACCACCTCGCTGCGCATTCTGGAAAGCGCGGCACAAGGCCCCGGCGGGCTTGCCGCCTTCCGGGGCGAAACGCGCATCTTCATCACGCCGGGCTACCGCTTCCGCGCCATTGATGCGCTGATGACCAATTTCCACCTGCCGCGCTCGACGCTGTTCATGCTGGTGTCCGCCCTCAGCGGCCTGGAGACCATGCGCGCGGCCTATGCCCATGCGATTGCCGATGGCTACCGGTTCTACAGCTATGGCGACAGCTCGCTGCTGTTTCCCGCTGCCGGAAGCATCGCCGCCCAGGATGAGATCGACCGATGACCGGTGACACCCAGCGTTTCTCCTTCCGCCTGCTTGCGACCGATGGCATGGCCCGGCGCGGGGAGATCACCACGCCGCACGGCCTCGTGCGCACGCCAGCTTTCATGCCCGTGGGCACGCAGGCAACTGTCAAGGCCATGTACACCGATCAGGTGCGGGAGCTTGGCGCCGATGTGGTGCTGGGCAACACCTATCACCTGATGCTGCGCCCCGGTGCCGAGCGTGTGGCACGTCTTGGCGGGCTGCATCACTTCATGAAGTGGCCGCACACGATTCTGACAGACTCGGGCGGCTTTCAGGTCATGTCGCTGGCGCAGCTGCGCAAGCTGGACGAGACGGGCGTCAAGTTCCAGAGCCATATCGATGGCCAGCGTTATCATCTGACGCCGGAACGCTCCGTCGAAATCCAGGGGCTGCTCGGCTCCGACATCCAGATGCAGCTGGACGAATGCATCGGCCTGCCAGCACCTGAAAAGGAAGTGCAGCGGGCGATGGAGCTGTCGCTCCGCTGGGCCGAGCGCTCGCGCGCGAAGTTCGAGGCCATGGGCGGCGTTGAAAAGGGGCAGGGGCTCTATGGCATCGTGCAGGGCGGAGACGTGCCGCATCTGCGCATCCGCTCCGCCGAGAGCCTCGCGGCCATGCCGTTCGAGGGCTATTCGGTTGGCGGCCTTGCGGTTGGCGAGCCGCAGGACGTGATGCTGCGCATGCTGGAAGTCACCACACCGGTGATGCCGGTGGACAAGCCGCGCTATCTGATGGGCGTCGGTACGCCGGACGATATTCTGGAAAGCGTTGCCCGCGGCATCGATCAGTTCGACTGCGTAATGCCGACCCGCGCCGGCCGCCATGGCCTCGCCTTCACCCGCCGCGGCAAGATCAACCTGAAGAATGCGCGTCACGCCGATGATCCGCGTCCGCTGGACGAGGAGAGTGATTGCCCGGCGGCGCGCGACTACTCCCGCGCCTATCTGCATCATCTGGTGAAGGCCGGTGAGGGGCTGGCGGCCATGCTGCTGACCTGGAACAACCTTGCCTATTACCAGCAGCTGATGCAGGGCATGCGCGATGCCATCGAGGCCGGACGCTTCGAGGATCACCGCCTCAGCGTCAAGGAAGGCTGGGCCAAGGGCGACCTGCCGCCGCTGTAAGGGGGGGCTCAGGTGGTCGCTACTGCACGTCGAACACACGTTCCGAGCCGCCCCGGCCTTGTGCCGGGGCCTGTGAGGCGGGTACCGCCTTCGCGGCTTTAAAGGCTGGCTTGAGCAGGCTGGAGGTGCAATGTCACTGCGTCCCTGACAGGTCCCGGCACAAGGCCGGGACGGCGCGTGAGGAGGGGATGCGGGCCGTAGTGTTTGCCCGCATGCTTTGCAAGCCCGACAACGCCTTGCAATCCGCTTACGCCTGAAAGCCCTTGTCCTTGCGCAGGATGCAGCCGGAAATGCCCCAGGTGCCGTCCTCACGCCTTGCAAAGGAGTAGAGCGCCAGCCAGTCGTCCCCATCGGGACCGGTGACGAAGACTTCCTGAACGGGTCCGTTCTTCGTCTGGCGCAGCTTGCCGAAGCTGACGCTCTTTGGCCGGTAGACGGGCAAGTAGACCTCCCTCACCATGTTGATGAAGATGTCTGGCGTCATGAACTGCTTCTGCAATCCGGGTGTGGCAAAAGAAAAGGCCCCCGCAGCGTCATTGCGCCGGAAGGCCTGCATCTGCTGCTGGATAAGCTGACGGAACTCCTGTCCCGTGGCATCCTCAGCCTGAACCGCCTGAGGCCCGAGCCTCAGCGCTGCCGGGTCTGGCGTTATGAAAAGGCCCAGACTGCCTGCCAGAACCCACATCACTCCCTTGGCTGCTGCGTTCATGACACGTCTCCTCACGTGGGGAACATGAGAAGACTACGCCAGAAAACAAAAAAGGGATCTGCCTGTTTCGTCACGTTTTCGGGAAGAGGCGGGTTTGAGACAGAGAAAAGGGGCGGATTGCTCCGCCCCTTGAATTCGCCCGTGCCCGGAATATTGCTTATTCGGCAGCCTTGGCGCGGGTCAGGTCGGACATGATCGTCATCAACTCGCCCGAAATGTCGGACTGCTCGAGGCCGAAGGCGATGTTGGCGGCGATGAAGCCGATCTTGGAACCGCAGTCATAGGAGCGGCCTTCAAACTGCAGCGAGGTGAAAGTCTGGCTTTCCATCAGTTTGATCATGCTGTCGGTCAGCTGGATTTCGCCGCCTGCGCCCTTTTCCTGATCGGACAGCAGCTTGAAGATTTCCGGCTGCAGGATGTAACGGCCGGTGATCATCAGGTTGGACGGAGAGGTTCCCGGAGCCGGCTTTTCCACCATGCCTTCAATTGGCATGGCGCGGTTGCGCGGGCCATTGGCCAGCTTGACGATACCGTACTGGTGGGTCTGGTCTTCCGGCACTTCTTCAACGGCGATGACGTTGCCGCCGCGCTCGTTGTAGACGTCCACCATCTGGGCAAGGCAGCTCTTCTGCGACTTGACGATCACGTCCGGCAGAAGGATGGCGAAGGGCTCGTCGCCGATGATGTCACGGGCGCACCAGATGGCATGGCCCAGACCCAGCGGCTCCTGCTGACGGGTGAAGCTGGTGCTGCCTGCGTCCGGGCGGATCTTGTCGAGAAGCTCCAGCGCGGCGGCCTTGTTGCGGCGGCGCAGGGTGTCTTCCAGTTCGTAATTGATGTCAAAATGATCTTCGATGACGTGCTTGTTGCGGCCCGTCACGAAAACAATGTGCTCGATACCGGCTGCACGGGCTTCGTCCACCACGTGCTGAATGATCGGGCGGTCAACAATTGTGAGCATCTCTTTCGGAACGGCCTTGGTCGCGGGAAGAAAACGCGTACCGAGACCTGCCACCGGCAATACGGCCTTGCGGATCGGTCTGCTCATGGAAAATACTCCTGTGAAACACGTGGACTGTTTGTCCGGTAAATATGTTATGGGTTGCTCACGCTGGCGCCGAAACATGGCAAGATTGCAGGCAACACCCCCTGAATATCAAATTTTTCGCAAATGCGAAACGGGGTTGCTTGGGGTTCTGCGGAGTTGCGGCAGGGGCAAAAGGCCTGTATGCAGACCTCCGTTGGCCCCTACGCCCAAAGGATGATCTGCGCATGGTGACTCCGAACAAGGAAGTCGTTGTTGGCAACGTCACATTCTCCAATGACGCGCCTTTCTCCCTCATTGCCGGTCCCTGCCAGATGGAAAGCCGCGCACACGCGCTGGAGATGGCAGCGGCGGTCAAGGAAATCGCCGGAAATCTCGGTATTCCCGTTGTTTTCAAGAGCTCCTTCGACAAGGCGAACCGCACCTCGCTAAAAGGAAAGCGGGGCATCGGTCTCAAGGAAGCGCTGCCGGTATTCGCCGAAGTGCGCGAGACCTTCGGCATGCCGGTGATCACCGACATCCACAACGAGGCCCAGTGTGCGCCGGTTGCGGAAGTTGTTGATATCCTTCAGATCCCCGCCTTCCTCTGCCGTCAGACGGACCTTCTCGTCGCCGCTGCCCTGACGGGGCGGACGGTGAATGTGAAGAAGGGCCAGTTCCTGGCACCCTGGGACATGGCCAATGTGCTGGCCAAGATCGTCGAGAGCGGCAATCCGAATGTGCTGCTCACCGAGCGGGGCGCCTCCTTCGGCTATAATACGCTTGTCACGGACATGCGCTCTCTTCCCATCATGGCGCGCACCGGTGCGCCGGTGGTGTTCGATGCCACCCACTCGGTTCAGCAGCCGGGCGGGCAGGGGGCTTCCACAGGCGGTGACCGCACCATGGTGCCGGTCCTCGCCCGCGCGGCAGCCGCTGCAGGCATTGCAGGGCTCTTCCTCGAAACCCATGACGACCCGGACAATGCCCCGTCCGATGGTCCGAACATGGTGCCGCTGAAGGACCTTGGCGCGCTGCTTGCT
Organism: Pannonibacter anstelovis; assembly: GCF_036881715.1. NCBI lineage: Bacteria > Pseudomonadati > Pseudomonadota > Alphaproteobacteria > Hyphomicrobiales > Stappiaceae > Pannonibacter > Pannonibacter anstelovis. The sequence goes on along the minus strand of NZ_JBAKBF010000001.1, from coordinate 281,301 downwards.
CAGGTGCGCGACATTGACCGCGTGGTGAAGGCTGCCTTGCAGGCCTGACCTTAATCCATACCGCGGCGGCTGCGGGCTGCTGCGGGGAATGTGAATGCACCGGACAGATGTCCGGTTCCTACCTTGCCCGAGCCGGAGGGCCGGCCGGGCCGATCTCGAGGAGATACGAATGACCGCCATTGTCGATATCACGGCGCGCGAAATTCTGGACAGCCGCGGCAATCCGACCGTTGAAGTGGACGTGCTGCTGGAAGACGGCGCATTTGGCCGCGCCGGCGTGCCTTCTGGCGCTTCGACTGGTGCGCATGAAGCTGTCGAGCTGCGCGACGGCGGTTCCCGCTACCTGGGCAAGGGCGTGCTGAAGGCCGTCGATGCCGTCAACGGCGAGATCTTCGACACCATCGGCGGCCTCGATGCGGAAGACCAGATCCACATCGATCAGACCATGATCGAGCTGGACGGTACCCCGAACAAAGCCCGCCTCGGCGCCAACGCCATCCTCGGTGTGTCGCTGGCTGTTGCCAAGGCTGCTGCCCAGTCGTCCGGCCTGCCGCTCTACCGCTATGTCGGCGGCGCCTCCGCCCGCCTGCTGCCGGTGCCGATGATGAACATCATCAACGGCGGCGCCCATGCGGACAACCCGATCGACTTCCAGGAATTCATGATCATGCCGGTGGGTGCGGAGAACTTCTCCGAGGCGCTGCGCATGGGTGCGGAAGTGTTCCACACGCTGAAGAAGGCCCTGAAGGACGCCGGTCACAACACCAATGTGGGTGACGAAGGCGGCTTCGCGCCGAACCTCGAATCGACCGACGCTGCCATCGGCTTCGTCATGAAGGCCATCGAGAAGGCCGGTTACAAGCCGGGTGAGGACATCTACCTGGCGCTCGACGCCGCTTCCACCGAGTTCTACAAGGACGGCAAGTACGTTCTGGCCGGTGAAGGCAAGACGCTCGACTCGGACCAGATGGCCGCTTACCTCGCAGACCTCAGCGCCCGCTACCCGATCATCTCCATCGAAGACGGCATGGCCGAAGACGACTGGGCCGGCTGGAAGGCCGTGACCGAGCTGTGCGGCAACCGCGTGCAGCTGGTGGGCGACGACCTGTTCGTGACCAACACCAGCCGCCTGCGCCAGGGCATCGCCAGCGCCACCGCCAACTCGATCCTCGTCAAGGTGAACCAGATCGGCTCCCTGACCGAGACGCTGGACGCCGTGGAAACCGCCCACAAGGCCGGTTACACCGCCGTCATGTCGCACCGTTCGGGCGAAACTGAGGACGCAACCATTGCCGATCTCGCCGTTGCCACCAACTGCGGCCAGATCAAGACCGGCTCGCTGGCCCGCTCCGACCGGCTTGCCAAGTACAACCAGCTGCTGCGCATCGAGCAGGAACTGGGCTCGCAGGCCCGTTTCGCCGGCCGCTCCATCCTGAAGGCCTGATTGGCCTGACGGCTATCAGTCTGACAGACTGGTGAGTTTCAAGCCCCCGGAGCCGGAAGGTTCCGGGGGCTTTTGTTTCTGACTATTCTTATTCTGGCTATGGAGGCGGTGTGTTTTTTGCTCTGCCTTGCCACTCACCGCAGTGTCGCCCCGGCCTTTGAGCCGGGACCACTCATTTGCAGAGAGATGCCGAAATCTGCTGAAGGTGAGAAACAGATAATCTCGTGTGCCTGCCGCGCCTTCGCGGTTCATTTCGCTGCTCTGCAAGCGAGTAGACCCCCGGGTCTGCGCTCCCCTCCGCCCGGGGCGACGCCGGGTGGCGAGTTGCAGGAACAAAACAAAGCCCTCGGAACCTCGGGGCGCCGGGGGCTTTTCAATAGTCAGACAGCCTGCCGGATTACTCCGCAGCGGCCTTGGACTTGGCGGGCTGCTCCAGCGCGACAACCTGGCGGCCGTCGAAGGCGAGGGCAATTTCACCGCGCTTGAGCTTCAGCGCCATCTCGCCGAACATCTCGCGGCGCCAGCCTTCCAGCGCAGGCACGCTGGCATGATCATCGGCGGCGATCTGTTCGAGATCCTCAACCGTGGCAATGACCTTCGCGGCAACGCCCTGCTGTTCGCTGACGAGTTTGAGCAGGACCTTCAGAAGATCCACCGCAGCGGCGGAGCCATCGGGCGCCTGACGGCCCTTGGGCAGCTTCGGAAGCTTCTCCTTGGGCAGGCTCATGGCAGCGTTGACGGCCTTGAGGATGTCCTCTGCCTGTTTGGAGCGTTCAAAGCCGCGCGGAATGGTGCGCAGGCGGCTTAGGGCATCTGCATTCACCGGCTGCTGGGCGGCAATCTCGTAGATGGCATCGTCCTTGAGCACGCGGGAGCGAGGCACGTCGCGGGACTGTGCTTCACGCTCGCGCCAGGCGGCGACTTCCATCAGTACAGCCAGCTCGATCGGCTTGCGCACGCGCATTTTCAGCCGCTGCCATGCATCTTCCGGCTCGGTGCGGTAGGTGCCTTCCGACAGCAGCACCTGCATCTCGTCGCCCACCCAGCTGATGCGGTTCTGTTCGGCCAGATTGGCCTTGAGGAACAGATAGACATCGCGCAGGTAGGTAACGTCCGCCAGCGCATATTCCAGCTGCTTCTGTGTCAGGGGCCTGCGGGCCCAGTCAGTGAAGCGGGAGGACTTGTCGATGCGCGCACCGGTGATGCGCTGCACCAGCTGGTCATAGGAGACCGAGTCGCCAAAGCCGCAGACCATTGCTGCGACCTGAGTGTCGAAGAGGGGCGTCGGGATCAGGCCGCCGAGATGATAGACGATCTCGATATCCTGCCGGGCGGCGTGGAAGACCTTGATGACAGCCTGATCGCGCATCAGCTCGAAGAAGGGCGCAAGATCAAGCCCCGTAGCCAATGCATCGACGATGAAAGCATCATCCGGGCCAGCCAGCTGGATGACACAGAGCTTCGGCCAGAATGTCGTCTCGCGCAGAAATTCCGTGTCCACAGTCACGTAATCATGGGCGGCAAGGCGCTTGCAGGCGTCGGCGAGGGCAGATGTGGTCGTGATCAGATTCATGGTAACTCTGGTCTATACCGCAGACTTGCCATCTTGTCGCCATGAAACCGTCAGCCTCTTGTAATGTGCGCCAGCGAGGTTGCATCAGGGAAACACCTGCGCAAAGCTCAGGTTCCGGAGGACAGCTTCATGCGCAAGATTCTCATCGTCAATGGCAAGGGCGGCTGTGGCAAGACCACTCTCACGACGACTCTGGCCTCAGCCTTTGCCGTCCGGGGAGAGCGGGTGTTTCTCGCTGATGCCGACCGGCAGCGCTCGTCCCTTGGATGGCTCAAGCGGCGGCCGCCGACCATGCAGCAGATCCATGGGCTCGACTGGAGCAAGGGCGAGCATGACATGCCTTCCTTCAGCCGCGGTTTCATCTTTATTGATGGTCCCGGCGGCCTGCGCGGCGAGAAAGCAAAGGAACTGGTGGCGGAGGCGGACGATATCGTTGTGCCGCTGATGCCTTCTGCCTTTGATTGGGATGCAACGGCAGCATTCCTCGACCGGCTGACCGAAATGAAACGGATCCGCAAGGGTAAGGCAGAGATTCTCGTCGTGGCGAACCGGGTGCGCCGCAGCCGGGCTGATCAGCTTTTGCTGCAGCAGCAGGCTCAGGAGGCTGGTCATCCGCTTCTGACGGAAATCTCCGACCGGGTGATCTACGCCCGGCACGCCGCCAATGGCTCGAGTGTCTTCGATCCGCCGGCGGCTCCCGCTGATGTTCTGGCGCAATGGCATCCGCTCATTCAGGCGCTGGATTGAAATGGCTTTACCTGATTTCAGGTGTTGTACCTTGCCTGAATTTCCGGCGCCTCCCGCTGCAGCATGTGCTGGAGGCGATTTACCTGGCGCCTGAAATCTTGCCATTTGCTCAAGCCGTCACCCTGACGAAGCAAAGCGTGATCCGGCGATTGTTTCATTGAGGCCTGATTGTTTGGGCAAGACAACCGCCGTTCGGGAGGCGCGTGATTCCCGGCTTGCACTGCGCATGGCAGGGACAGCACGGGGGTTATTCGCCGTCCTGCTTTCCCTTCGCGGCCTGCCAGATCTCTTCCATCTCATCCAGAGTGAGGGCCTCAAGTGTGGTACCGCGCCGGGAGGCTTCCGCCTCGATGGCGGCGAAGCGGCGGCGGAACTTTGCGTTGGTGCGCTTGAGGGCTGCTTCCGGCTCCACTTCGAGATGACGGGCGAGATTGGCAACGGCAAACAGCACGTCGCCCAGCTCGTCCTTCACCGCTTCGGGCACGGAACCGGTGACTGCCGGCGGTGTGTGGTCCGTGAGTTCGGCTTCCAGCTCATCCAGTTCCTCGCGGATTTTTGCAAAGACCGGAGCGAGCGTATCCCAATCAAATCCAACCTTTGCAGCCCGGCGCTGGATCTTTTCCGCTTCCATCAAGGCAGGGAAGGCTGAAGGCACCGCATCGAGATAGCCGGGTTCGGTGTCGGGCAGGCCCATGGCCGCACGGCGTGCCTTTCGCTCGGCCTTTTCTTCCGCCTTGATTCTGTCCCACATGCCTTTGGCCATGCCGGACGAGCGGGCTTCCTCGCTGCCGAAGACATGCGGATGGCGGCGGATCATCTTCTTCGTGACCGCTTCGACCACATCAGGAAAGCTGAAGGCACCTTCCTCCTCGGCCATGCGGGCGTGATAGACCACCTGCAACAACAGGTCGCCCAGTTCCTCGCGCAGATCATCCAGATCATTGCGGCTGATGGCTTCCGCCACCTCGTAAGCCTCTTCCACCGTATAGGGCGCGATCGTGCCGAAATCCTGCTCCAAATCCCAGGGGCATCCGGTCACCGGCGTACGCAGCGCCGCCATGATGTCGATGAGAACGGAAATGTCGCGGCCAGGTTTCATGGGAGAATCCGGTAAGGAGGTGTCTTGGGAACTGGACCTTACCGGCTCAAAGGCCCCGCGTGAAGCTGCGGGACCCGTCATCGCTCACCCCCGCTGCGAGGGATGCCAGAAGGTGGCCCAGCGTTCTACCGCCGAAACGGCGGCGTAAAACAGGGAACCCGCCAGCGCGGCCACGGCGATTTCCGCCCAGACCATGTCGAGGTTCATGCGCCCCACTTCCGTCGAGATGCGGAAGCCCATGCCGACGATGGGCGTACCAAAGAACTCTGCCACGATGGCGCCGATGAGGGCGAGGGTGGAGTTGATCTTCAGCGCGTTGAAGATGAAGGGCATGGCCATGGGCAGGCGCAGCTTTACCAGCATCTGGCCGTGGCTGGCCGCATAGGTACGCATCAGGTCCTTCTGCATGGCGTCGGCGGCGGCGAGGCCTGCCACCGTGTTCACCAGCATGGGGAAGAATGTCATGATGATGACCACGGCTGCCTTCGACGGCCAGTCGAAGCCGAACCACATGACCATGATGGGTGCGACGCCAATGATCGGCAGGGCGGAGACCAGATTGCCAATGGGCAGGAGACCGCGCTTCAGGAAGGGCACCCGGTCGGCGATGAGGGCCACCAGAAAGCCCGAGCCGCAACCGGCCACATAGCCGAAGATGACCGCCTTGAGGAACGTCTGCTGGAAATCGGCCCAGAGGATCGGCAGGGACCCGGCAATGCGCAGGCCTATGGCTGAGGGGGCAGGCAGCAGCACTTGGGGCACGCCGGCGCCAACCGTGATCAACTCCCACAGGGCCAGAAGCGTCAGGCCGAAGACGAGAGGAATGGCCAGATTGACCGCTCGTGCTGCCGTCTTGCCGAGCCCCCGCCATTCCGACAAGCGGCTTGCCAGTAGCCAGGCGGATAGCCAGATGGCGGCCACGAGCGCCCAGAATCCGGGCGCGGCCTGTCCCCGGTGTTGATGGGCGACGCCGATCAGCAGCAGGGCGGAAATGGCAGTGACAATGCCGATGGCAACATCGCCGATGCGGTTCTGCTGGAAGCCGAGCATGATGCGTACGCCCATGATGGCCATGAGGCTGACTGCAATGGCAACACGCGGCATTTCGACGACGCCGAAATCCGGCGCGAAGATGATGCTGGTGAGGCCAATGAGGGTGAGAAGCAGGCTGCCTCCGGCAAGAAGCGCCGTGCTGCTGAAAGTGGTATTGCGCCGGGACTGGATCATCGGCTCATCCCCATGCGGCGGAGGGTGATTTTCTCGGCAAGGCCGATCAGCGACACGAGCAGGCCCGCCAGAACGGCAGCCATGATCAGGGCGGACCAGATCTGCACCGTCTGCCCATAGTAGGACCCGGCCAGCAGCCGCGCCCCGAGGCCTGCGACCGCGCCGGTCGGCAACTCGCCGACGATGGCGCCGACAAGACTTGCGGCGATGCCCACCTTCATGGAGGTGAAGAGATAGGGCACCGCATAGGGCAGGCGCAGCTTCCAGAAGGTGTCAAGCTTCGTCGCCGAATAGGTGTGCATCAGGTCCATGTGAATGACCTCCGGCGAGCGCAGCCCCTTCACCATGCCGACTGTCACGGGAAAGAAGGACAGGTAGGTGGAAATGAGCGCCTTGGGCAGAAGGCCCGAAATGCCAACAGAGTTCAGAACCACGATGATCATCGGCGCAATCGCCAGAACGGGGATGGTCTGCGAGGAAATGACCCATGGCATCAGCGATTTGTCGAGCACCCGGCTGTGAACCACGAGAACGGCCAGCACGATGCCGAGAAGCGTGCCGAGCGCAAAGCCGGTCAGCGTCGAGGAGAGGGTGATGCCAGTGTGGTAGAACAGACTGCGGTTGGAGGTGATGCGTTTGTTGACCGTGGTGTCCCAGATCTCCACCGCCACCTGCTGCGGCGAAGGCATGACGGGCCGCTCCTGCATCATGGTGTCGGCGACAAGCTGTGTGAAAGGCACATCCGTTTGCCCGGCGCGGGCATAGATGTCGCGCTGGAAGGGGGCGTTGAGGGCAACCGTTGCCACATACCAGAGGCCGAGGATCGCCAGCAGGAGCGTGAGGACGGGACCTGCCGCACCGGTTGACGGTAAACCGAATAGACTCGGCCGCTGATTTTCTATGCGCTTAACCTCCGCACGTATGAGCCGACTTCTAACCACTCGGTACACAACAAGAAGGGAGAAAACTACAAAGATCCAGACAATAAAAATCTCAAAAGAAACACTTAGTCCGAAAGATGAAACTATTCCAATCACAGCTCCCGCTAAAATCAATAAAAAACCAACAGCGTCATCAAATTTTTTTCCGATAAGTGATTCGAATAAAAACGGGTTACTATCCCAGAGAGATCTTGAAATCTGATAAAGTATATGACTTCTCTGAAATAGTGAGTCAAAAGCGATTATAAGGGCGCCAAAAGCTCCTGCCATATAACTCAAAACTGAAAGGTAATTGATCTCAGTCATCGTATGCGTGCCCCGCCTTCAGCCCTTCGCGGACGCGGTGGGCGATCTTCAGGAATTCCGGACTCTCGCGCATGTCCAGCGTCCGCTCACGCGGCAGATCGCTTTCGATGATGTCATAGATCCGGCCGGGGCGCGGGCACAGGACGACGATCTTGGTGGAGAGATAGACCGCCTCCGGGATGGAGTGGGTGACGAAGACGACCGTCTTGTTCGTCTTGGCCCAGAGCTGGTGCAGCTGATCATTGAGGTGATCGCGCACGATCTCGTCCAGCGCGCCGAAGGGCTCGTCCATCAGCAGAAGATCGGGCTGAACGGCAAGGGCGCGGGCAATGGAGGCGCGCTGCTGCATGCCGCCCGAGAGCTGCCAGGGGTATTTGCGGGCAAAGCCGCCGAGTTCCACCAGTTCCAGCACCTGCGCAATGCGCTTTTGCTGCTCCGCCTTTGCAAGGCCCATGATCTCAAGCGGCAGGGCGATGTTCTTCTCGATGGTGCGCCAGGGGTAGAGCGCGGCGGCCTGAAACACATAGCCGTACGAGCGGTCGAGCCGGGCATTTTCCGGCGTGGTGCCGTTGACGGTGATCTCGCCCGAGGTCTTCTGCTCCAGATCGGCGATGACGCGCAGCAGCGTGGTCTTGCCGCAGCCCGAAGGGCCGATGAAGGAGACGAAATCGCCCTTGGCAATGTCCAGATTGATGTTCGACAGGGCATGGACTGGCCCGTCATTCGTCTCGAAGGTCAGGCACAGATCCTTCGCCGAAATCACCGGCTGGGAGGAGGCTGGCCGCTCAACTGCTCCACTCGTCACGTTCATCGTTCCCCGCTGTTGCTGCCTCTCCGCCGCCGGATTTTCCCCGTGTCATGCGGAGTGCTGTCTTGCCTGTCTGTAGAATACCAGTGCGCCGGTCATGCTGGCCGGGAGGCAGATGGCCAGAAATACCATCAGAAAGACAGCGCCGAATGCCACTGTGAAGCTGAAACCACCCACTGGCGCCAGCATCAGGCTTGCCGTCATTACGGCCGTTATTACCCCCATGACGGTGCCAAGAAGCAGATAATTTAGCAAAGTCACCCGAATAAACCTGGAAACCAGATAGAGAACAAGCGCCGGGAGAGGTGTCATCAGGGAAGCGAAGAACAGGGTCAGCAAAGGATAAAGAAGAATATCTGTCCACGGCCGGCCCTCCAGAAAAGGCGCCTCCTGCAGAAATAACACAATCAGAAAGCCCAGCGTTGCCACAAGTGAACCCAGCACAGACGCCACCAGCCAGGTGGCCAGAAAACGCAAGGCTTCAAGTATTCCCCTCTTGATCATCGATCTGCCTCATCCTTCCGTACATCCAGACTTGAAGAAAATTCCGAATCCCTTGCTCTCAATGACAAGCGGCCTGCATCGTGAAGGCGTTTCCAATCCCCTCCCCTCAAGGGGGAGGGGGATTGGGAGGCATCAGCCTGACGAAATGTTTCTCACACCCCGCTCGCCGGAATGCCGGTGCGTTCCACCTTGCGGGGGGCGGTGAGTTCTTTCCAGGTGGACAGCGCCTTGTTGACCGCCTGATAGGGCTCACGCTTGACGAACTGGCCGTGGCCTTCCTGCGGGCGCACAGTGCCGTCTTCCACGGCGACACGGCCGCGGGTGAGGGTGTAGCGGGGCAGGCCCTTCACCTTCTTGCCTTCGAAGACGTTGTAGTCGATGGCCGACTGCTGGCTGGCGGCGGAAATGGTCTTTTCCTTGGCCGGGTCCCAGACCACGATATCCGCATCCGCGCCCACAAGAATGGCGCCCTTTTTCGGATACATGTTCATGATCTTGGCGATGTTGGTGGAGGTGACGGCGACGAATTCGTTCATCGTCAGCCGGCCCGTTGCAACGCCGTAAGTCCAGAGCATGGGCATGCGGTCTTCCAGGCCGCCGGTACCATTCGGGATCTTGGTGAAGTCGCCGATGCCGAAGCGCTTTTGTTCTGACGTGAAGGCGCAGTGGTCCGTCGCCACCACCTGCAGCGAGCCGGAAGCAAGCCCGGCCCAGAGGCTGTCCTGGTGCTTCCTGTCGCGGAACGGCGGGCTCATCACCCGGCGGGCGGCGTGGTCCCAGTCGGGGTGGCGGTACTCGCTGTCATCCAGCGTCAGGTGCTGGATCAGCGGCTCGCCATAGGCGCGGATGCCGTTCTGGCGGGCCCGGCGGATGGCCTCATGCGCCTGTTCGGACGACGTGTGGACGATATAGACCGGCACGCCGGCCATGTCGGCAATCATGATGGCGCGGTTGGTGGCCTCGCCTTCCACTTCCGGCGGGCGGGAATAGGCATGCGCCTCCGGCCCGTTGTTGCCTTCAGCCAGCAGCTTTTGCTGCAGCGAGGCGACCACGTCGCCGTTTTCCGCATGGACAAGCGGCAGGGCGCCCAGTTCGGCGCAGCGCTGGAACGAGGCGAACATCTCGTCGTCATTCACCATCAGCGCGCCCTTGTAGGCCATGAAGTGCTTGAAGGTGTTGATGCCCCTTTCGCGGACAACGGTCTCCATCTCGTTGAAGACCGTTTCGCCCCACCAGGTGATGGCCATGTGGAAGGAATAGTCGCAATGGGCGCGGGTGGACTTGTTGTCCCACATGGACAGCGCCTCCAGCAGCGACTGGCCGGGCGAGGGCAGGGCAAAATCCACAACCATCGTTGTGCCGCCGGCAAGCGCCGCGCGGGTGCCGCTGTCGAAGTCATCGGCGGAATAGGTGCCCATGAAGGGCATCTCGAGGTGGGTATGCGGATCAATGCCGCCCGGCATGACATAGCAACCCGTGGCATCCAGCACGGTATCGCCGGAGAGGTTCCTGCCGATCTCGGTGATCCTGCCGCCCTCGACCTTCACATCGGCCTCGTAAGTGAGGTCGGCGGTCACCACGGTTCCGCCCTTGATCACAGTGCTTGCCATGTCTGTTCCCCTTTTTCCGTTTCCGCGCCGTTGCGCCTTGTTGCGGAGCATCCGGCGGCTGTCTTTATGTCAGTTTTTCTCGATACTCCGGCTCATGAACAGGCTGTAGGGATTGGCCTCATAAGGCCCGAACGGCCCGCAAGGTGCATAACCGAAAGCCTTGTACATGCGCACGGCCTCCACATTGAGCTCGCCCGTTTCCAGATACAGCTGCAGCACGCCGCGCTCCCGCGCCAGATTCTCCAGCTTTTCCATCAGCGCCCGCCCGGCGCCCATGCCGCGCGCTGCCGGATCAACGAAAATGCGCTTCAGCTCGCCACTGCCTTCTTCAAACCACTTCACCGCTCCGCAGCCGATCGCCTCACCATCCGCCTTGCGCACAACGATGAAATCCACGTCAGCTTGCATCAGATCCTCAAGCGGCGAGCCGAAATTGCCCTCCGGCGGATAGAGACTGTCCGCATAAGCATCCGACTGAGCCAAAAGCTCCAGAACTTCGGGCTGGTCAGGTGTCTCGATGGCGATGCGCAGCGGTGTCATGCGGTGCTTTCTTTGGTTCGAGTAATGGACTTCCACCCTCTCGATCGTCATCCCGGACAAGCGCAGCGCAGATCCGGGACCGGTGAGCCGAGGTGCTACCGGTTGAGATCTGGATAAAGATCACGCCATTGCGGATTGCCCTTCTCGATCAGGTCGAACTTCCACTGCCGCTGCCAGCGTTTGATCTTCTTTTCCATCGCAATCGCTTCATTCATCGTGGCAAACTCCTGAAACCAAACGAGCGACTTGATGCCGTACTGCTCCGTGAAGCCTTCAACCTGTCCTTCGCGGTGCTCGTAAACCCGTCTTGTCAAATCTGCGGTTACGCCCGTGTAGAGTGTTTCATATGGCCTTGATGCCATGATGTAGACCCATGCGGGCATTGTCCGTTCCGTCCTCCAGTCAACTCAGGCCCCGGCTCACCGGTCCCGGATCTCCGCTTCGCTGCGTCCGGGATGACGATGGAGAGAAACGGGGCGTTCAGCGGGAGCAGGGAGCCAAGCCTCACCCCACGACCTCCGCCGTCTCCAGCACCGCGTGCAACAGAACATCGCACCCCGCGCCTGCCCATTCCTTGGAAATCTCCTCCGCCTCGTTATGCGAGAGACCGCCCACGCAGGGGCACATGATCATGGTGGCCGGGGCGACCTTGGCGGCCCAGCAGGCGTCATGGCCTGCGCCCGAAATGATGTTCATGTGGCTGTAGCCGAGCCGTTCGGCGGCGGAGCGCACGCTGGAGACGAGTTTCGGGTCGAAGGTCACCGGATCGAAATGGCCGACCGCCTCCACCGAACAGCCGACGCCGAGCGCCTCGCAGATGGTGGCGGCTTCCGCCTCGATGCGGGCGCGCATGGCGGTGAGTTTGGCAAGGTCGGGTGTGCGGATATCGACAGTGAAGACCACCTGACCGGGCAGCACGTTGCGGGAGTTGGGCGAGAAGAACACCTGACCGACGCCGCCAACGGCCCCCGGCTGATGGTCCATGGCAACGCTCTGGACCATCTCCAGAATGCGCGCCATGGCAAGACCGGCGTTGACGCGCAGGTTCATCGGCGTGGAGCCGGTGTGCGCCTCGCGGCCCGTCAGGGTGAATTCCAGCCACCACAGGCCCTGGCAATGGGTGACGACGCCGATCTGCTTGCCTTCGGCCTCCAGTATCGGTCCTTGTTCGATGTGCAGCTCGTAATAGGCGTGCATCTTGCGGGCACCCACCTCTTCCTCACCAACCCAGCCGATGCGCTTCAGCTCATCGCCATAGGTCTTGCCCTCCGGGTCCTTGCGGCCATAGGCATAGTCAAGGCTGTGCACACCGGCGAAAACGCCGGACGCCAGCATGGCGGGGGCAAAGCGGGCGCCTTCCTCGTTGGCCCAGTTGGTGACAACGATGGGATGCTTCGTCTTGATGCTGAGATCATTCAGCGTGCGCACCAGCTCCAGCCCGGCCAGAACGCCGAGCACCCCGTCATATTTGCCGCCGGTCGGCTGGGTGTCGAGGTGCGAGCCCACATAGACGGGCAGGGCGTCCGGATCGGTGCCCGGCCGGGTCATGAACATGGTGCCCATCTTGTCGACGCCCATGGTCAGGCCTGCGTCCTCGCACCAGGACTGGAACAGCCTGCGTCCCTCGGCATCGGCATCCGTCAGGGTCTGGCGGTTGTTGCCGCCCGCGATGCCCGGACCGATCTTGGCCATGTCCATCAGGCTGTCCCACAGCCGGTCCGGGTTGATCTTCAGGTTCTGTCCGAGTGTTGTCATCGTGCTCTGCCTTGAAAATTGCGCCGCTGGCGGGTGGGGGCCTCTCTGCCTGCCTCAGTCGAGGCTGGGGAAGGTGAAGACCGCGCCGTCCTTGATGCCGGCCGGCCAGCGGGTGGTCACCGTCTTGAGGCGGGTGTTGAAGCGCACGCCTTCCGGCCCGTAGATGGAGTGATCGCCGAAGAGCGAGCGCTTCCAGCCGCCGAAGGAGAAATAGGCCACCGGAACCGGGATCGGCACGTTGATGCCAACCATGCCCACCTCGATCCGGTCGGCAAAGGCGCGGGCGGCGTCGCCGTCGCGGGTGAAGATGGCTGTGCCATTGCCATATTCATGATTGTTGATGAGGTCGAGCGCCTCGTCATAGCCCTTGGCGCGCACCACGGAGAGCACCGGGCCGAAGATTTCTTCCTTGTAGATGGTCATGTCCGGGGTGACCCGGTCGAACAGGGTGCCGCCGACGAAATAGCCGTTCTCATAGCCCTGCAGCGAGAAGCCCCGGCCATCAACCAGCAGCTCTGCGCCTTCCTTGACGCCCTGGTCGATGTAACCCAGCACCTTGCGCTTGTGGGCATCGGTGATCACCGGGCCCATCTCGGCGTCCTTGTCGGTGGCCGGGCCAATCTTGAGGGCCTGCACACGCGGCACCAGCTTTTCGATCAAGGCATCGGCGGTCTTTTCGCCAATCGGCACGGCGACGGAAATGGCCATGCAGCGCTCACCGGCAGAGCCGTAGCCTGCGCCCATCAGCGCATCAGCGGCCTGATCCATGTCCGCGTCGGGCATGATGATCATGTGGTTCTTCGCCCCGCCAAGCGCCTGCACGCGCTTTCCATGGGCGGTCCCGGTGGCATAGACATATTCGGCAATCGGGGTGGAGCCGACAAAGGACACGGCCTTCACATCCGGATGGGTGAGCAGCACATCCACGGCGTCCTTGCCGCCATGCACCACGTTGAGCACGCCTTCCGGGAATCCGGCCTCGCGGAACAGCTCATACACCACCATGACGGCGGAAGGATCACGCTCGGACGGCTTCAGGATGAAGGTGTTTCCGCAGGCAACGGAGATCGGATACATCCACAGCGGCACCATGGCCGGGAAATTGAACGGCGTGATGCCGGCGACCACACCCAGCGGCTGGCGGTCGCAATAGCTGTCGATGGCTGGCCCAACGTTGCGGGCGAAGTCCCCCTTCAGCAGATGCGGGATGCCGCAGGCAAACTCGACAACTTCGATGCCGCGCGCGACTTCGCCAAGGGCATCGTCATGGGTCTTGCCATGCTCGGCGGAGATCGCCCTTGCGATGTTGTCCGCATTCGCGCTCAGCAACTCCTTGAAGCGGAACATGAACCGAGCACGCTTCAGCGGCGGCGTGTCGCGCCAGGCCGGAAAGGCGGCCTTGGCAGCGGCAATGGCGGCAGCAACATCGGCGGCATTGGACAGGCCAAGCTCGGCCACCTGCTCGCCGGTTGCCGGGTTGAACACGGGCGAAACCTTGCCGGAGGTGACGGGCGTTTCCTTGCCGGCGATGATGTTGTGGATGGTCTTCATGGGTCGCGTTTCCGGGTTCTGCCTTTGGGCGCGCAAGTGAGGGGCTGGCGGCGGTCTGGCTTGGTCTTGTCGTGTGTGCGGGGCATTTGTGGAGCGTCAGGGCAGGCGGTCCCGCCCTGACGCAAGGCTTCGTCAGATATTGTTTTCCAGCACCTTGCGCAGCTTGCCGAACAGCTCGTCGATCTGCTCCTTCGAGATGATCAGCGGCGGCGACAGGGCGATGATGTCGCTTGTGGTGCGGATCAGAATGCCGTCCTCATAGGCCTTCAGGAAGGCGGAGAAGGCGCGTTTGGTCGGCTCGCCGGGGATCGATTCCAGCTCAATGGCGCCGATGAGGCCAAGGTTGCGGATGTCGATCACGTGCGGGCAGTCCTTCAGCGAGTGCACCGCCGCTTCCCAGTAGGAGGCAAGATCGGCTGCGCGGGTCAAAAGGCCCTCTTCCTCGTAGGTGTCGAGGGTGGCAAGGGCTGCGGCACAGGCGACCGGATGGGCCGAGTAGGTGTAGCCGTGGAACAGCTCGATCATGTGATCGGGGCCGGTCATGAAGGTCTCGTAGATCTGCTTGGTGCAGAACACGGCGCCCATCGGAATGACGCCCGAGGTGATGCCCTTGGCCGTGGTGATCATGTCCGGCATCACGTCGAAATATTCGGCGGCGAACGGCGTGCCGATACGGCCAAAACCGGTGATCACCTCATCGAAGATCAGCAGGATGCCATGCTGGGTGCAAAGCTCGCGCAGGCGCTTGAGGTAGCCCTTCGGCGGGATCAGAACACCCGTGGACCCGGCCACTGGCTCAACGATGACGGCAGCGATGGTTGAGGGATCATGCAGCTGGATGACCTTGATCAGATCATCGGCAAACTCCGCGCCATGCTCCGGCTCGCCGCGCGAGAAGGCGTTGCGGACGGGGTCATGGGTGTGGCGGATGTGATCGACGCCATTCAGCATGGTGCCGAAATGCTTGCGGTTGTTGACGATGCCGCCAACGGAAATGCCGCCGAAGCCGACGCCGTGATAGCCGCGCTCGCGGCCAATGAGGCGGGTGCGGGAGCCCTGGCCGATGGCGCGCTGATAGGCAAGTGCGATCTTCAGCGCCGTATCGACGCTTTCAGAGCCGGAGTTGGTGAAGAACACGTGGTCCATCGGCGAGGGCAGCATGGCGGCAAGGCGGGCTGCCAGCTCGAAGGCCTTGGGGTGACCCATCTGGAACGCCGGCGCATAGTCCAGCTCGGCGATCTGCTTCTGAACCGCTTCGACGATGCGCGGGCGGGAATGGCCCGCGTTGCAGCACCACAGGCCGGCCGTGCCGTCCAGCACCTTGTTGCCCTCGGCCGTGGTGTAATGCATGTCCTTGGCCGCGACGAACATGCGCGGCGCCTTCTTGAACTGGCGGTTCGCCGTGAACGGCATCCAGAAGGCTTCCAGATTGTTGGGAATGGCAGCGGACGCGGCCTTGTCAGACATAGTTCCTCCTTGCCGGTTCCGGCCCGATTTGGCACGGATACACGGTCGTGGCTGCAGCAAACTTGCACACGGGTTCGGCTTCAGGCGAACACGGGTAAGGTGAGCCTAGCAGTGCCGGGCACGCTTGTCCGTCATCGTCTTGCGATTTTGCACCTGCGCTGTTCCCTTCTTGGCCTGCCGCAGTCTTCTTGCTGCGTGCGGGCCGGTCGATCTCTGGATATGCCCTGTGCGGGATCTTGTCTTTTGACGGTCAGGCCCTTTGAGAGAACCCGAAAGAAACCTGACCAATTGGTCAAGGAGCGTATGAATCCTTGACCAGACGGTCAAGATGATAATTTCATCGGCAGGATGAAAATCTGATCACGGATGCGCCGCACCGCAACATGCGGGTGGCATCGTTCAACACGGAAGCGGGGGCGAATGGAGCGCAAACCATCCAGCCGGAGCGCCGCACGGGCGGAGACCGAACGGGCAATCCTGGAGGCCGCCGAAACCGTGTTTGCCGAACATGGCTACCGTGGGGCAACCACGGGCATGATCGCGGCACGGGCGGGCATCCCGAAGGCAAACCTGCACTATTATTTCGCCACCAAGGAAGCGCTGTACCGGCAGGTGGTGGAAAACATCTTCACGATCTGGCTCGACGCTGCCAACTCCTTCGATGACTGCGAGGACCCGGAAGAGGCGCTGACCCGCTACATCACCACCAAGATGGACATTTCCCGGCAGCATCCCATGGGCTCGAAGGTCTGGGCCAACGAAATCCTGCACCGGGCACCGGTCATCCAGGACTATCTGGAGACCACCTTGCGCGACTGGACCGCGAGCCGTATTGCGGTCATCGACAGATGGGTAGCCGAAGGGCGGATGGACCCGGTGGACCCGCGCACGCTGCTCTACATGATCTGGGCCACGACCCAGCATTATGCGGACTTCATCCATCAGGTAGAGACGCTGAACGGCGGAGCACCTTTGTCTGACGAGCAGTTCGCCACCGCCCGGGAGAACGTGGTGCGAATCGTGCTATCGGGCGTCGGAATAAGGCCCAAGGCTGGCGCCAGGGCAGAGGGTGGAGACAGCCCCGCATGACGGACCAGACTTCTTCCGGCCATCCCCCGGCGCGCAACCGCACGCCGCGCCCGCGCACCCGCACGGCCAGAAGCACGGGAGCTGCCGCGCAGAACGAGGATGGAAACCTCAGCCGCATCCAGGAGTTGAACCGCAGCCGCCTTCTGGATGCTGCGCTGGCCGAGTTCTCCCGCCTTGGCTTTTCCGGCGCGACGCTGGACGCCATCGCAGGCGGAGCGGGCATGTCCAAGTCGAACCTGCTCTACTATTTCCGCTCCAAAACAGAGATCTACGAGGCTGTGCTCGCCTATATTCTCGATGTGTGGCTAGCCCCCTTGCGCCGTCTTGATCCCGCGGGCGATCCGGCAGCGGAGCTGACCGCCTATATCCGCCAGAAGCTGCAAATGTCTGCGGATTTGCCGGAAGCCTCCCGCCTCTTTGCCAACGAAGTGTTGCAGGGTGCCCCGCGCATCCGCAAGGTGCTGGAGGAGGATCTGAAGGAGCTGGTGCGCGAGAAGGCCGGCGTCATCCGGCACTGGATGGACAAGGGGCTGATCCGGCCCGCTGACCCGGTGCATCTCATCTTCATGATCTGGGCCATGACCCAGCACTATGCCGATTTCGAAACCCAGATCCGTATGGTGACGGGCAAGTCGCTGGAAGACCCTGAGTTCCGCGAAGGGGCGGCAGAGACAGTCTGTGGGCTGGTGCTGTCTTCGCTGGGGCTGAAGACAGCCTGATACTGGCGTGGCAGGAACGCAAAAGGCTGCAGCGCCAATGGCAGCGCCGCAGCCCTTGCAGGAGATCAGATGTCTTATGGGACCGCAGGATACGTCAGGGCGGGGACCTCCTGACGGGATGGGCGGTCAAGGCTCAGCCCTTCTTCTTGTGAAGCGCCGTGCCCGGGGCACTGGAGGCCGTGCCGCTGCTTGCGGACTTCTGCTGTGTCTTGCCCGTCTGGGCGGCTGCGGCCGGTTTGGTGGCCGAAGTCTTCGTCAGCAGCTGCGTCTGGTGCTGTGCAGGTGCTCCGGTGTCCGCGCGCTTCATCGTGGTGGCTGCGAATGCGCCGCCTGCCATGGTGGCAAGGAAGGAAGCGGCAAGAACCGGGGCAATCATCTTCTGCAGTTTCATTTCACCAACTCCTGGGTTATCAGGCCATAAGGGCCTGCAGGAAGCATCCGCCTTGCCCGGAGCGGCGCGTGGAGCGCTGTGGGGGAGGGCTTGGCTTGGTCGCTCCGGAAGGCAAGATCAGCATCCGCCTTTCCGAGTGTTCTGCCAAGCCATTGTTTTGTTAATTCTTTTTAAGATGAACGCGCGCAATTCCGCCGTAATGCAGGCGGACGGGAGCAAAGGAGGCGGGACTATGGCGGAAGAGAACGGCATGCCGCCGCGCGGCCGCATTCCCGTGACCGGAAGGCTGTTTATCGAGGAAGCCGACCTGCGCGAGGATTTCATCCGGGCGTCCGGGCCGGGTGGGCAGAACGTCAACAAGGTTTCAACTGCGGTGCAGCTGCGCTTTGATCTTTCCGGCAACACAAGCCTGCCGGAGGATGTGAAGGCACGCGCAGCGGAACTTGCGGGCAGCCGCCTGACGCGCAGCGGCGAAATCATCATCCAGGCCGACCGGTTCCGCACCCAGCAGATGAACCGGGATGACGCGCTGGCGCGCCTGATCGAGCTTCTCGCCCGCGCCGCCCACCGGGACAAGCCCCGCAAGGCCACCCGGCCAACCCTTGCCTCCAAACGCCGCCGCGTCGAAGGCAAGAAACACCGCGGCAGCATCAAGAAGATGCGCGGCAGCGGGCCGGTGGAATAGGGGATGGGCTATAGGCTGGCGTTCTATAATTCATGAAGGGCGTTGTTTGTGGGCTATAGAAGGCCTTTGGCCTTGAGGCCCGGGACAAAGACTGCCAAGGGAATGACCAGCGTCAATGGGCTGTCGTGCAACGGTTCCGCGCCAAAAGTCTGGTACCATGCAGCTGCGCGATCTGACTTGGCGTCGATTACGAGCAACAGACCGCCGCCAGCATTGGCCAGCCGCAGGCATCTAAGGGCAGCTGCTGCCAGCAACTGGCCACCAAGACCCTTTCCTGCCACGGAAACATCGACGGCCAGCCGGGCTAGGCGGAAACCAGGCACTTCATGCCGGGCAAGCCGCCGTGTCATGTGAGATGGAACTTCTGCATATTCGACGCTGGCAGGCGTAAGCGTGTAGAAGCCAAGCACACGGTTGGGCTGCGCATCGGAGATCGCGCAGAAGGTCTTGGAGGCATTCATCTCATGGCTTTGGCGTGCATAACGCCGCAGGAAGACATTGAGTTCTGCATCGCCGCAATCAAAGGCGTCACGGTCATGAGCCTTCGCCACAGGCTCCTCATGCCAGCCGGGCAGGTTCACAATGATTCAGGCAGAGCGCGGATGGCTGCCGCAAGACGGTCGTTTGCCTTGGGAGGACTTTCCAGAAGCGTCATGATCCGAGTGAAATCGCGGCGGGAGGCCTTAAAGGATTCAGCTTCTTCAATCACGGCTTCAGCCTCACGCAGAGCCGTCTGGGTGACGAAGCTGGTAAGATCCGTGTGCTTCAGGGCGGCAGCGCGGACAAGCTTCGCCTTTACCTCCGCCGGGATGCGCAGGTTCATGCGTTCATTGTCTTCAACAGCGGCCCGCGGCATCGCACTCATCTCCGTATGTCTTCAAAGAGTACAGAAGAAGCGCGAAGCCGTCAAACTCACGCCTCTTGCACCTTCGGCAGGCGGAAGTTCCAGGCGATCAGCAGGTTCATGATCAGCGCGCCCAGGAGCGACCAGACGAGCTTGTCGGGCGCAATGACGAAAAGCGCACCGGTAAAGATGAGCAGATCCAGCGCCATCTGCACCCAGCCTGCCGGGATGCCGCGGGTTTCCTGCAGATAGAGGCCGAAAATGCCGATGCCGCCGGCGCTGGCCTTGTGGCGGAATAGGGCAATGAGGCCGATGGAGCAGCAGCAGCCGGCAAGAACGCCCGCCAGCGGCACCGGCAGCTGATGGAAGGTGATCAGGTCCCCGAGCAGCGGCGACAGCAGCGAGATACCGGCAACGGATATCAGCGTGCGCAATGTGAAACCCGCCCCGCGCCGCCGCCAGGCCAGCAGATAGAAGGGCAGGTTGACGCAGAAGAACACCAGACCGAAGGGCAGGGGTGTTGCCATGGAGACAAGAACCGAAAGGCCCGCCAGCTGCCCCGTCACCAGCCCGGCCGCCTTGAGGAAGACGACACCAAGGCTGGTCATGACGATGCCGAAGACAAGGCCCTGCACGTCATCGAAAATGTCTTTGGCTCTGGACATGGCCGGAGGGCTCCGAAGGATCAGGACAGCTGGCTGGCCGGGGAAAGGACATGGGGCAGACTGCCGGTGGCATCCTGCTTAAGCTCCCCGTCCAGCGCACGGGCAAGGATATCCGCCGTGACCGGGCCCAATGTAAAGCCCTGATGGCCGTGGCCGAAATTCACCCACAGGCCTGTTTCACGCGGCACCGGCCCCACCATGGGCAGCATGCCGGGCAGGCAGGGGCGGGTGCCGGACCATTGCGGCTCCTCGATGCGCGGCCCCAGTTCGATCAGTCCGCCAACGCTGGCCTCTGCCCGGCGCAGCTGGCGCGGGTCGGCCTTTGCACCATGCGCCACAAGCGCTGCACCAGAGGACAGGCGCAGGCCCTTGCGCATGCCCGCCACAACAATTCCGTTGGCGGCATCCAGGAAGGGGCGGCGCGGCATCTGCGGGGCCTGATAGTGGGCGTGATAGCCGCGCTTCAGTACCATTGGCACACTAATGCCGAAGCGCTTCAGAAGCTGCCCCGTCCAGGGGCCGAGGCAGAGCACCACGGCTTGCGCACTGACCGGCCCCTCGGCACCTGCCACCTGCCAGCCGGATGAGGTCCGCCGCAGCGTTGCAGCATCAGCGGCGGCGATTGTGCCGCCACGGCTTTCAAAGAGCGCGGCATAGGCCTTGGTGAGGCCGCCGGGATCGGAACAGCTCCAGCTGCCCGTGTAGTGGATGACGCCTGCGGGAGCCTTCAGCAAGGAGGGTTCTTCACGCATCCATGCCGCACCGGCCACAGCCCGGAACGGCACGCCATAGGCTTCCTGCAACCGCCGCGCCTCACTTGCGGCAACTTCAAAGGCCTTCGGATCACGATGCAGAATGGCCAGCCCCTCGCGGGCAATGAGGTTGCCGCTGCCGGAGGCCTCGATCAGCGGCGCATGGGCGGTGCAGGCCTGCGCCGTCAGCTGGCTGTAAACGGCAGAGACCGCACGGTGCCGGGCCGGGGACGATGCCCGGAAATAGCGCCACAGGGCGGGGGCCATGGCGGCAATACCGGCCGGGGACCAGACAAGATCATTGCTGCCCCCGAGCGCGTAGCGCAGCAGCGTCGGCAGATCACGCGGCATGGCATAGGGCTCTGCGGCCTCAGCCTGAATGACACCGGCATTGCCGTAGCTTGTTTCTTCTCCCGGCGCTCTCCGGTCCGCCAGCACCACACGGTGCCCGCGCCCCTGCAGCGCCAGCGCGGTTGAAACGCCCACCATGCCGGCGCCGAGCACGAGAATGTCCTGCATGGATGAGATTCCTTGAGAGCGGAAATTCCAGGCCACGGAGACCGGCCGTCCCCCCGCGCGCCGTCCCGGCCTTGTGCCGGGACCTGTAAGGGACGCGTGAGAGCGCACTTCACAGGCGACGGCACAAGGCCGGGACGGCGCGGAGTTTGAATGATCTTACGCCTGCGCGATGACGGTGATTTCCAGCTTTGCATCAATCATCAGCCCGGACTGGACCGTGGTGCGAACGGGCAGGGGATCGGAGAAGAATTCCGCATAGACCGCGTTGAAGGCGGCGAAGTCCTTCGCATCCGTCAGATAGCAGGTGCAGGAGACCACATGGGCCATGGTCAGGCCCTCGCCTTCCAGCGTCGCCTTGATGCGCGACAGGCAGTTGCGGGTTTGCGCTTCGATTCCTTCAGGAATGGAGCCATCGGCAGCAAAGCCGAGTTCACCGGCCAGATAGACGGTGGAGCCAGCGCGGCGGACCTTGGAGAAGGGGAGTTTGGCTGGTGCGGTCATGGTTCAGTCCTCTGTTTTTGTGGAAGAACATTTGCGGCTTTCCGCAAGCGCGGAAAGACCATTGATCAGCAGATCGAGCAGGAACTCATAGCTGGCGCCATAGGGCACTTGCGTCCCGTTTTGCCAGCGCAGCACGAAGATGCGGTTGGCAATGTCCGGCAGGGCTGCATGGGTCAGCGGGTAGAGAGCGGGGTCGATGGCGGCCACCTGCTGCTGGAAATGGCTCTCCCAGCCGCTGCCGCCGCCTTGCGGGCCGGGGGCAAGCTCCATGGTGACGAAGCCGCCAAGCCCGCCGATCAGCGCATTGAAGGCATGGGTCAGGTCATTGCCGCGAAACCCGCCATCACGCAGGGCGGCCAGCACGGTTTCCACCCAGCCGAGATTGGCAACGCCGTTCGACTGCATTTCCGCACCCAGCAGCGGCGCGAGGTTGGGGTGCTCATGCACCAGCGCCCGGTAGCCGAGAAACACCTGCCGCAGCCGCAGGCGCCAGTCCGCCGAGCGATCGAAACCGGCAGGCAATGCACTGGTGATCGCGCCGGAAATGGCGGCAAACAGGTCTTCCTTGGTTCCTCCAACGTGCCAGTAGATGACATTGGGCGAAACCTGTAGCGCTCTTGCCAGCTCGCGCAGGGAGAAACCGGCAAGGCCCTTCTCGTCGATCTGTGCAATCGCGGCCGTGACGATTTGTTCCCGCGTCAGACCAACGGAAGCGGCCCGCCCGCGTGGCGGCTTTGCTGGTTTTAGGCCCTCTTCTGCCGCCATTTTCCCCTCAAAGGCTCAGGAAGCCATCGGCTTCGGACAGGCGCGGAGCTGCCTTCAGCGCGGCAAGATCCGGCCCGTGCGGAGCAAGATCAGGGATGCCAGCGATCACAGCTTCAAGCTCGGCGGCAACAGCCAGCACGCCAAGGTCATCATGGCGCTTGCCGACGATCTGCAATCCGAACGGCATGCCGTTGCCGTCAAAACCGCAAGGAATGGTGATGGAGGGATGGCCTGCAATGGTCGAGGCATAGGCCATGGCGAGCCAGTGGTAGTAGCTGAGTGTTGGCTTGCCATCGATCTCAGTGGGATAAAGCTCATGCCAGTCACGCGGGCTGATGCAGACGGCGGGGGAAATCAGCACGTCCCAATCCTCGAAGAAGACCTGCCAGCGCTGGTAATAGGCACCCTGCTGTGTCAGCGTACCCGCCACATCCTCGCCGCTGAAGGACCGGCCTTCGCGGACGTTTTCGGTGACATTGGGGCCTACCAGATTCGGGAACTCGTCCACCCGCTTGCCGTGGGTGCTGACGAAGAGCACACCGCGCAGGACGGAGAAGATCCGGTCCGCATTTGCGCAGTCCGGCGTTGCCTCATCCGCCGTACCGAAGAAGGGCAGGAGGGTTTTCACGGCCTTGCGGAAATGAACGCGCACCAGCCCCTCGACCGGCGCAAAGCCGTAATCTTCGGTGACAGCCACCTTCAGGCTGGAGAGATCGCGCCGGGGCAGGGCGGCGAAACTCTGCGCATCCCAGGGGGTGCGGCCGTTGATGACCGTGGTGTAGGGGTCCTTGCGGTCAGCGCGGGCCAGAACCGACAGAATCAGCCCCGCATCCGCCACGGAACGCGCCATGGGGCCGGAAGTGGACATGGGGATGAGGCCGATGGCCCGCGTGTCGCCCGGTACAACGCCCGGGCTGGGGCGGAAGCCAACGGTGCCGCAGAAGGCTGCCGGATTGCGTAAGGAACCACCCGTGTCCGAGCCCGTCGCCAGCGGCGCATATCCGCAGGCGAGCGCAACGGCGGAACCGCCGGACGAGCCGGCGCAGCTGCGGGTCACGTCATGCGGGTTGGCGGTGACGCCATAGACCCGGTTGCGGGTGTTGCCGCCCGCGCTCCATTCCGGATTGTTGGTCTTGCCCAGCGGAATGGCGCCCGCCGCCCGCATGGCCGCGACAATGGCGTCATCCTTCGTGGCGATGTTCCTGGCAAAGAGTTCGGAGCCGAAGGTTGTCGGCAGACCCTTGACGTCGATCATGTCCTTGACGCCGAAGGGCAGGCCATGCAGCGTGCCAAGCACATCACCCCGCGCCAGCGCGTCATCTGCAGCCTTCGCGTCCTTCAGCAGGGCATCAAAGTCACGGGCAACCAGCGCATTAACCGCGTGGTCCACCGCTTCCACCCGGTTGATGCAGGCCTGTGCGAGCTCGACGGCTGACAATTGCCGCCGTGCCATCATCTGCCGCGCCTCAAGGGCTCCAAGATCAGCGGGGTCCGTGACTTGAGAATGGGGGCGGGCGGCTGCGGACATCGGCAAGGCTCCAGCGGAAGGGGCATATGCCACTACCGGTAGCGCACAATTGCACGATGTTCAATTGGTTTGAGGTGGGGAGAGGCCGAGACAAGTTCTGTGCGGCGCTGGCGCCAGACCGGAACTTATCTACAGGAGTGCTGCTGAACGCATTGCGAAATCAGAATTGAATCTGAGTCACCGGTTCATTCTCTCCGCAGCGCTGCCGTGACGAGGGAGAGACCGTAATCAAGTTGAGCGGCGGGTTAGTCCAGGTTGAGCGCCCCTTACAGGTCCCGGCTCAGAGGCCGGGACTGCACGGTGTGCTGGGCCACCTCCGTGCCAACAGCCCGGCCTCCTGCTCCTTGCCTGCCACCACTTCGCACCGCCCCGGCCTTGTGCCGGGGCCTGTAAGGGGAGCACATGCGCTTGCCATGTCATCCCCGCCTTCGCGGGGATGACAAAGCGGGAGGCTGGGGGAATAGTCCTCACTCCACCGCAAACAGGCTGATCACCACGCCTTTGCCGAGCCTTGCGCCACGGCTGACGAAGATGGTGCGGTTGACCCATTGGTAGCGTGGATCACCGGTTTCGAGCCGGGCGGAAGAGCGCATGTAATAGGCGTCGGGGGACACATCGCCGCCTTTGGCAAGCTCTGCCATCACATCCGCCGGGCCGTGGCGGAAGCCGCTGTCGCGCATTTCGATGAGGGCGCCGTCTTCCGTTTCGAAGGCATAGCGGGCATCGAGCACCGCCAGCCCGCCTTCGTGCAGCGTCAACCAGTCCGCGCCCAGATTGAGAATGCGGCCGTTGAGACGGGGGCCGGAGACCGTGCCGCCGGTGATCTGCATGATCTTGCGCTCGCCGCCTCTGCCTTGCCCCATGGCGCGGGGCGGCGCAACCTCGACCCTGAGGTCGCAGACATGCACAAGGCTCGGAGCAGCAAGAGCAGGGGCTTCTGGGGCAGGGGCTTCCCGGCTCGAATCTTCCGGCGTGCGGCTCGTCATTGGCGGCTTCCTTCCATGGTTTCACACGGGAGCAGGGGCTGGCACCCTTGCGCCTTCGGCGATCATGCGCGGGGCAGCGTTGAGGGCGTCCTTGGCAAAGCCGGCAGCGGCCTTGTAGGCGCCCATGAAACTTGCGCGCTCTTCAGGTGAAATCACGTCATCGATGTTGTCAAAGTCACCGCCACAGCGCTCGTCCACCATGTTGAGAAGGCCGAATGGGCCTGCACCACGGTTGCGCAGGATGAGCTGCGAGACAGGGCCGCAGAGCTTTTCGTCATAGGCGGAGAGCGCCTCAGGCGTGACGCCATGGTTCAGCATCATGACGCCGAGCGTGCGCGCATCAATGATGGCCTGGCTCGCGCCATTGGAGCCGGTCGGATACATGGCATGAGCCGCATCACCCATCAGCGCCACCGGACCATCGGCCCATGTGTCCACCGGGTCCCGGTCGATCATCGGGTTTTCATAGGCCACATCCGCACCGCGCAGCAGCGACGGAACATCCATCCAGTCATAGGTCCAGTCGGCGAAGTGATGGAAGAAATCCTCCACCTCAACCTGACGGAACCAGCCGGTGGCATCGCGCTTGCTGATGTCATCATAGGTGACTTCGGCAATCCAGTTGATGCGGGCAAGGCCGGTTTGAGGATCAACGGGCGAAATCGGATAGATGACCATGCGGTGCCGGTGCGAGCCCAGGCCGATGAAGGACGAACCGGTGCGCACCGGCTTTGCCATCGCCGTGCCACGCCACATGACAGCGCCGCCCCAGTGGATCGGCGGCTGATCCGGATGCATCTGCGCACGCACGGCCGAATGGATGCCGTCAGCACCGATCAGCAGCGTGCCGGTTTCTTCACTTGCAGAGCCATCAGAATGGCGGAGCAGGGCGGTGACGGTGCCATCCGGGTTCTTGCGGTAGCCGGTGACCTTCGCCCCCAGAATTGCTGCCTCTTCACCGGCGCGGGCGCGGAAGGTTTCAAAGAGCAGCATGTGCAGCTCGCCCCGGTGCACGGCATATTGCGGCCAGTTGTAGCCGGCCTCCAGCCCGCGCGGTTCGGCGTAGATTTCCTGGCCGTTGCGTCCCACAAGCGCCCATTCCCGCGCCGGAACGCCCACCTTGTCCAGCATGTCCGCCGTGATGCCGAGATCGAACAGCTCGCGCACCGCATTGGGCTGGATATTGATGCCAACGCCCAGAGGCTTCAGCTCGCGCACGGATTCAAACACCTTGCAGCGCACGCCGATCTGATGAAGCGTCAAGGCCAGAGCCATGCCGCCAATTCCGCCGCCTGCGATCAGGACCAGAGGTTCCTTCACCCGCATTCCTCCCCGAGATTGCTTTTGGCAAGGGATATAGCGGGAGCAGGGCGAAATGGGAATGGATTTGGCAGGGAGGGATCAGGCCCTCACCCCATGCTTTGCCCAGACGGCGCGCACATCATCGTCAAACGCAAACGCACCACGCGCCGCCTGTGACCGGGCGGTGGCCAAGGACGCCGTTTCCTCCGGGTTCAATTCACGAACGGCGTGCCCGTTGACTGCCCCAAGCAATCCAGCCCCCTTCGCATCGCCGGGGGAAGGGCGTCTGGTGAGACCCAGCTGAGGGCTGATATCTCGTCAGGATTGGCAAGAAGTGCGCCGGACGGGTTCGCAAAGAGATAGCGCAGATCGATATGGATATGCGCCGGCTCGTTTTTCTTCCTGTTTTCAGGGATGCCGTGGACATCGATATCGATGGGGAGCCCGGCCTGCAGTTGCGCGGTGAGACCGGTTTCTTCGGACAGTTCCCGGGCGGCAGCTTCATGGGGCATTTCTCCGGCATCGATGTGTCCGCCGGGAAACAGCCGTTTTCCGAGCGTGAGATGCTCCACCATCAGGATTTTGCCATCCTGCAGCAGCACGGCACTTGCGGTCACATGCGCCGGAACCGTCGACCGTGCCGTCATGTCCGCATCGCTCCGCCAGAGCTGGTCAATGGCGGAAATCTCATCCTGACGCGCCGGATGGGCAGCGTAAAAAGCGCTGATCAGGTCTTTGATTTCGGTATTGTATTTTGAAAACAATACTTTGTATCCCGAAGCTGAACAAGCCAATCAGCTGGCCGCGATGGCCTTTAGAATGGCAGAAGCCGGCGCAACCGCCGCGATCTTGCCGTCCATATAGGCCAGCGAGACACGGGCATGGTCCTCGTCATAGGAGGCCGTGCAGTCCCGTGCAATGGTGACGCGCAGATCGCGCTGATAGGCATCGATGGCAGTCATGCGGACGCAGGCGTGGGTGTTGATGCCGCACAGAACCACATGACCGGCGCCTATATGCGCCAGCCGGTCTTCAAGGTCTGTCCGGAAAAAGGCGCTGTAGCGTTTCTTGACGATGACCGCATCTCCGGGCCGCCAGTCGAGATCCGCATGAAGCTGCGCGCCGCGCGTGCCCATGATGGTGGCCTTGATATTGCGCACACGCATTTCGGCAAAGGCATCGCTGAGATCGGGTTTGAATTCCTGCCGGACCCAGATGACGGGAAGCCCAGCCATCCGGAACGCCGCGGCCAGCCGGTTGGTCTGCGCAATCAGCTCCGCCGTTCGCCCGGCGTCCCAGCGGTCGAGAAAGTCGTTGAGCAGATCGATGATAATGAGACAATGTGAGGCCATGACGCAAAGCAACCGCAGCACCGTGTCATCCATGTGACGGGTGGCATGTGACGGGTTGGCATGTAACGGGCGGCCTGTGACTGGCGGCCTCGTTTCAGCGCCAATCTCATCACATACAGACAAGTTCCATAATATATCTTATCCGACTTTTTTGGATCCCGCAGGCACCCTTCATTCTGCCAAAGGCCTTCGCGCTGTGACGGTGGATCATTCGGCTTGTGGGACACCTCAAACCGGTGAGCAAAGATCTGACAGCTCCAGACGGCAGGAACAAACCGTATGCACCCCGGCTCAACGGTCCAGGCTCGCGCTGCGCTTGGCTGGAATGACGATGGAACGGTGCTGTATGAGGCTGCTCACTCTTCCATTGCCTCCACGTCCTGCAAGGCGGCGCGTGCGGCGGAGATGGAGTGGCCGGCACGGCACATGGCCGCCATGTCCTTGCGGTCCTTGTCGCGGCGGGTTTCCGGGTTCTCGTCTGCGTGCCCCTTGCGCCACGGCCCGAGCCTGCGCCGCTGCGCAAAGCGGCGTGCGGCGCTGGCGTCCGAGGTTTCGTCCTGATCCAGCACCGCGTCGATCATCTGACGTGCCACACCTTTGGCCCCCAGCTGCGCGGCGATCTTTCGCGTGGAGGCTCCCTTGCGGCGCAGGCTGGCCAGTTTGGTTTCGGCAAAGCTGCGGTCGTTGACCAGTCCGCTGCGGCTGCATTTGTCCAGCACCGCCTCGATCATCGGCGCATAGGCGCTTGCATCCGTGCCATGATGACGGGCAGCGCGGGAAACCTTGCGCTCCAGCACGAGCCGCAGATTGGCCAGCGACGTGGCGTAGCGCTCCAGATAGGCCAGGGCCTGCCGCGTGAGGCGCTCCTCCGTCGGAATGCGCGGTGCCCGGCGTTGTCCCTTGCCGCCAGCGGACTTTGCAGATCCCGGACTTTCGTCACTGCTGCTGGCTGTCCGGGCGCTGTCCGGATGGTCCTGCGCGCCGTCATCGGCCATGAAGCCCTCCGAAAATCCGTTCCATACCAATCAAGGTATTGGAAATGTTGGATTTTTCAAGGATAAAATGGCCGCATCTCACTGGAGGGCATCAGTGCCCTCCTCCGCCGCCGCCGGCAAGATTTGGTTTTTCGACAAAGAAGATGGCGGCCAGCAGGCAGACGAACAGCAGCGTCAGCAGCATGAACATGTCGATGAAGGACATGATGAAAGCCTGCTCCGTGACCATGCCCTTCACGGCATTGAGGGCCGCTGTGGGAGCCGTATCGCCCAGCGGCGCATAGGCCTGCGTCAGCATGGACATGGTCTCCTGCACCGGCTCACGGGCGCCATTGACGCTTTCGGCAAGGCGCTCGTAGTGGAAGGCGCGCCGTTCGGTCAGGAAGGAGTTGATCAGCGCAAGGCCCACGGCACCGCCGAGGTTTCGCGTCAGATTAAACAGGCCGGAGGCGTTCTTGATCATCTGCGGTGGCAGCATGCCAAGGGCGATGTTGTTGATCGGCACCATGCACAGCATCAAGGAGCAGCCGCGCAGGATCTGCGGCAGCAGCAGCTCGTAGAAATCCCAATCCTGCGTCAGGCCCGTCACCAGATAGGTGCCAAGCGCAAAGCCGCCAAAGCCGATGCCCATCATCACGCGCGGATCGAGCACGCTCATCAACCGGCCGGCCACCGGCGCGGTCAGGAACATGGCAAGGCCGCTGACGAACATGGTCTCGCCGATCTGCAGCGCGGTGTAGCCGCGGATGCCGGAGAGATAGACCGGATAGAGATAGGTCAGGCCATAAAGCCCGATGCCCATGACGAAGCTGAACAGGCTGCCCATGGCGAAGTTCTTGTTGCCGAAGGCGCGCAGATCCGCAACCGGCTCATCCACCGTGAATGCCCGGTAGAAGAACAGCAGCGCGGCGGCACCCGAGAGCACGGAGAACAGGACGATGTGCTCGCTCTGGAACCAGTCGTCGTTGGTCCCCTCCTCCAGCACGTATTCGAGCGAGCCGAGGAATACCGCCATGGCGGCAAAGCCGGTCCAGTCGAACTTGTCGAGAAGGCTCATGTCCGGCTCGTCGAAGTCGATCAGTGTAACGGCGGCAATGGTCACGAAAACGCCGGGAATGACGTTGATCAGGAACAGCCAGTGCCAGGACATGAAGTCGGTGAGATAGCCGCCCAGCGTCGGGCCGATCGTCGGGGCCAGGGTTGCGACGAGGCCGATGACCGGCGACACGATGCTGAATTTCTCGCGCGGGAAAATCAGATAGGCCGTCGCAAACACGGTGGGGATCATGCCGCCACCCAGAAAGCCCTGCAGCGTGCGCCAGAGGATCATTTCGTTGATGGTCGTGGCCGTGGCACACATGAAGCTCATGGCGGTGAAGCCGCCGGCGGAAATGGCGAACATCCAGCGGGTCGAGAGCATGCGCGACAGATAGCCGGACAGCGGGATCATGATCACTTCGGCGATCAGATAGCTGGTCTGCACCCACGGAATTTCATCGCTGGAGGCGCCAAGCCCGGCCTGGATCTCGGACAGGGAGGCCGAGACGATCTGGATGTCCAGGATCGCCATGAACATGCCGAAAACCATGCACAGGAAGGTCAGCATCCTGCGTGTGGTGACGACGGGTTGGGCCGGAGCGGCCATCGTTGTATCTGTCATGTTGCGTCCGCCGCCCTTGTGGGGCGCCCGCTGTCAGCGGGCGCTCGCGGTCTTGCTGCCGGGAAGGCCCGTTATCCGCGTGCCGGTGCGGGTATCGACCTCAACGACCACCGACATGCCGGGGCGCAGGACGGAAGCGCCCTCCTCGCTCACCGGCACGGAAATGCGCACCGGCACGCGCTGCACCACCTTGGTGAAGTTGCCCGTGGCATTCTCGGACGGCAGCAGGCTGAAGACGGAGCCGGTCGCCGGGGACAGGCTCTTCACCGTGCCATGCAGCTCCAGCTCCGGATAGGCATCGACGGTCACCTTCACCGAAGCGCCGGGCTGGATGGCGTCCAGCTGGGTTTCCTTGAAATTGGCATCGATCCGGGCATCGGCCAGCGGCACGATAGAGGCGACGCGGCTGCCGGTCTGCAGGAGCGAGCCCACCTGCGCCGCCCGGTTGCCGACAACGCCAGAAACCGGCGCCCGCACCACCGTGAAATCCAGGTCCCGTTCAGCCTTCTCCAGCGCGGTGCGCGCCGAAGCCACGGCCTGTTCGGCTTCCTTCTTCTGGCTTTCCAGTACGGCCACATTGGCTTCTGCGACAGAAACCGCTGCCCTGCTGCTTGAAACCGTGGCAGACGCATCGCGCATGTTGGCAAGGGCCGTGTCCAGAGAAGCCTGGCTCGACACCTTGCCCTCTGTCAGCTTGACTTGCCGCTCATAACTGGCCTTTGACTCGATCTCGCGGGCCAGCGCGGCTTCCACGGAGGCCTTTGCCTGTTCGACGGAGGCTTTGCCAGCGATGATCTGGCGGGCAATGCGCTCCACTGCCGCTTCGGCGCTGGCCACACTGTCCTTGGCAGATTGCACGGCCAGCCGGTAGTCGCCATCGTCAATGCGGGCGATCACCTGCCCTGCTTCCACATGCTGATTGTCGGTCGCCTCAATGCTGGCCACATAGCCCGACACCTTGGACAGGACCGTGGTGATGTCGGCAGAGACATAGGCATCATCCGTTGATGCCATGAAGCGGCCGTGCGTCCACCAGGCGTAGCCCTCATAGGCTCCTGCTGCGATGGCCACCAGGAGGATGGCGCGCAGAACCTTGCCCGCCTTGCCCTTTTTCTTCGCCGTAGTGCCGCCCTCTCTTGCCTCTTGTCCGGAGGCAGGCTGCGGGTCTCCCTGGGCATTCCGGGCACGGGTGGGGGATGGTGCTACCGGGTTGCCAGCGGGAGACCCGCTGCCATCCGCCGCGGGTGCAGCCGCGCGGCGTTCCTCTCCACCGCCGGTGGGGGTACCGGAAGCGGGGGATTGTGTTTCTGTCTTGAGACGTGTGGCAGTGGTGGTCACGGCGGGGGGAGCCTTCGTTGTATGCCTTTCGCACATAAATAGTTTGACTGAACGGTTCGGTCAATAGATGATTTGGGCAAGCGCCCTCCAGAAAAAGAGCCCTTCCCCCACTGAAATAACGGCATCTTCCGGGTGGAGTTTGACAGAGTGCCCTTCACGAACCTACGTAGGGGCAACGCCGCTGCGAAAAAGTTGAAACGGATCATGACCGCACAGGATGCACAGGTAGACGGAGATAAGTCCGGCCAGACCGCCAATGCCAAACGCCACCAGATTCTGGATGGCGCACGCCGTGTGTTCCGTGCCAATGGCTTTGACGGGGCCAGCATGGAAACCATCGCCCGTGAGGCCGGGGTGTCGAAGGGCACGCTCTATGTCTATTTCGACAGCAAGGAAGCCCTGTTCAAGGCGCTGATCCTGAAGGACAGGCAGATGCAGCCTGAGCATTGCCTGACTGATCTCGACGACAGCGCACCGCTTTTCGAGGCCCTGATGCGGCTCGGCGGGGTCTATCTGTCCCGGATGATCCTTCCCGAAACCATCTCGACCCTGCGCATGGTGGTCGGTGCATCGGAAAAATTTCCGGAGTTTGGCGCCCTGCTCTATGAAGAAGGCCCGAAGAAGGGCATACGCCACCTCAAGCAGTTCCTGTTGCACCGGCACGAGATCGGCCAGATCGTCGATTGCGATCTGGAGCTGGCCGCCACACAGTTTCTGGATCTGTGCATCGCAGGCACCATGCGCCGGATGCTCCTTGCCTCGGGCTCGTCTCCCACGCCAGCCGAACAAGAGGCGATCATTGCCGCCGCCGTGCGCGTGTTCATGAAGTCCTATGCGGTGGACAATGGCTGACTGAGGCCGGTCAGTCCGAAGACCCGGGGGCCGCTGCCCCGCCCGCCAGCCTGATCACCATGCCGTCATGGGCGGGTTTCACATGCTGCGGCAGCTCACGGCAGAGCGTGGCATAGTCCATATCGTTGTGCATGTTGGTCAGGATGGCCTGTGCGGGCTTCAGGCTTGCGATCCAGTGCAGCGCATCATCCAGCGAGAAGTGACTGGGGTGCGGTGTGCGGCGCAAGGCGTCGATGATGAACAGCCGCAGACCGGCAAACCGCACGACTTCGCTTTCGGGAATCTCCGACACATCAGGAAGATAGACGATATCCTGAAAGCGGAAGGCGAGCGAGTCGATCTCCCCGTGGTGGACCGGTATGGGCAGGAAGCTGATTGGCCCGCCTGCTCCGGTGATCACGGTTTCCACGCCTGCCGTCAGCCGCCGCTCGTCAAGGATCGGCGGATATGAAGATCCTGGAGGCGTCTCGAAGCAATAACCGAAAGCTGCATGAGCCCGCGCGGATGTGGGCTCGTCCATATAGACCGGCACCTTCATGCGGTTGCGCAGCGCCAGCATCCTCAGGTCATCGATGCCATGCAGGTGGTCCGCGTGGGCGTGGGTGTAGATCACGGCGTCGAGGTAGCCGACCCCGGCCTCCAGCAGCTGGGCGCGCATGTCCGGCCCGGTGTCGATCAGCACCGTGGTCTCGCCGCCCTCGCCCCTCTGGCGGACAAGCAGAGCGCAGCGGCTGCGGCGGTTGCGCGGCTCGGCCGGATCACAACGTCCCCAGTCGTCACCAAGACGCGGCACGCCCCCTGATGATCCGCAGCCAAGGATGGTGATCTCCAGCTCTGCGCTCATTCTGCCTCCGGCCGTTTCGCCTTGGAGAAGAGACGGAAGAAATTCTCCGTCGTCTGCCGCGCCATCTCCTCTGCGCTCACGCCATGCACTTCGGCAAGGGTCTGCGCGGTGAAGGCCGTATAGGCTGGCTCGTTCCTCTGGCCGCGCTTGGGCTGAGGGGCAAGATAAGGCGCATCGGTTTCGACCAGCAGCCGGTCAAGCGGCACGCTGGCGGCAATCTCGCGGATTTCCTCCGAGCGCTTGAACGTCAGAATGCCGGAGAAGGACACATAAAGCCCCAGTTCAACCCCGCGCCGGGCAAGCTCTGGCCCTGAAGAGAAGCAGTGCAGCAGCGCCGGAAACGCCCCCTGCCCCATTTCCTCGCTCAGGATGGCCATCATGTCCTCATCCGCATCACGCGAATGGATAACCAGCGGCAGCTGGGTGCGCCGGGCCGCCTCGATATGGGTTCTCAACCCCTGCGCCTGCGAGGCCCGCGGTGCCTTGTCGTAAAAATAGTCGAGCCCGGCTTCGCCAATCGCCACGACCTTCGGATGCTGCGCCAGCTTCACCAGTTCGTCCGCCGTCACGTCCAGTTCCTCATGGGCGTTGTGCGGATGGGTTCCGACCGAGCAGTAAACGCTGTCATAGGCTTCCGCGATGGCCAGCACTTGCGGGAACTTGCGTACCCGGGTGGAGATCGTGACCATCAGCTTCACGCCTGCCGCATGGGCGCGAGCAATCACCTCGTCCCGCTCGGCTTCGAAGTCGGGGAAATCGAGATGGCAATGACTGTCGACAAGCATAGGGAAGCCTTGTGGGAAACCTTGTGGATAACATGCGGGCAATCCATGTGGAGAACCGGTGTGCTCCGCTGTGGATCGCGATCATAACATTATGAAAGAGCGGGGTTTTCCCCGCCCTTTCGAATCTGGGGCGGCTTATGCGTCCGCCTGTTCCGGTTCCACGTAGCGCGGGAAGGCCGGCTCGGGCTTCGGGATTTCCACGCCAGCGGCAAGCCGTCCGCCTGCGCCAAGCGTTGCGAAGCTGCGTGCGCCCGCCGGTACCGAGAGGTTGTCCAGCAGCTTGGCCGCTGCAGTGGGGGTCACCGGCTGAGCCAGAATGGCGATCTGGCGGATCACTTCGGCCGTGACATAGAGCACCGTGTTCATGCGCTCCGGATCGGTCTTCTTCAGTGCCCAGGGCTCCTGCGCGGCGAAGTAGCGGTTGGCTTCGGCCACACAGGCCCAGATGCAGGCAAGGCCTGCATGGATTTCCTGCTTGCCGAAAGCGGCACGGCAGGTCTCCAGCATGGCATCGGCCTGCGCCAGAATGGCCTCGTCGGCTGGCTGCAAGGCACCCGGCTGCGGCAGCTTGCCATCGCAGTTCTTGGAGATCATCGACAGGGAGCGCGACGCCAGATTGCCAAGGTCATTGGCAAGGTCCGCATTGATGCGGTTGACGATCGCCTCGTGGCTGTAGTTGCCGTCCTGTCCGAAGGGCACCTCGCGCAGGAAGAAATAGCGGGTCTGGTCGAGGCCGTAATGCTCGATCAGGCTGAAGGGATCGATGACGTTGCCGACCGACTTCGACATCTTCTCCCCGCGGTTGAACAGGAAGCCGTGAGCATAGACACGCTTGGGCAGCGGAATGCCGGCCGACATCAGGAAGGCAGGCCAGTAGACCGCATGGAAGCGGATGATGTCCTTGCCGATGATATGGGCATCCGCCGGCCAGTAGGACCAGCGTGCGTCGCTCTCATCCGGGAAGCCTGCGCCGGTAATGTAGTTGGTGAGCGCATCCACCCAAACATACATCACGTGCCGCTCGTCGCCCGGCACCGGGATGCCCCAGTCAAAGGTCGTGCGCGAAACGGACAGGTCCTTCAGGCCGCGGCTGACGAAGCTGACGATCTCGTTCCGGCGCTCGGACGGGCCGATGAAATCGGGATTGGCCTCATAATGGGCCAGCAGCTTGTCCTGATAGGCGGACAGGCGGAAGAAGTAGCTCTCCTCCTCCACCCATTCCACCGGCGTGCCTTGCGGGCCGTAGCGCACGCCATCAGCGCGCACTTCTGTCTCGCCCTCCTGATAGAAAGCCTCGTCACGCACGGAGTACCAGCCGGAATAGCTGTCCTTGTAGATGTCGCCATTTGCCGCCATCCGCTTCCAGATTTCCTGGCTCGACTTGTGGTGCCGCTCCTCGCTGGTGCGGATGAAGTCGTTGTTGGTGCAGCCGAGGGCCTCCACCATGGCGCGGAAGCGGGCCGAGTTGCGGTCCGCCAGTTCCTGCGCGGTGATGCCTTCCTTGCGCGCCGTCTGCAGCATCTTCTGCCCGTGTTCATCCGTGCCCGTCAGGAAGAACACATCCTTGCCATCCAGCCGCTGGAAACGGGCCATCGCATCGGTGGCAATCGCCTCATAGGCATGGCCAATGTGCGGCACACCGTTGGGATAGGAAATGGCCGTGGTGATGTAGTAGCGGGGCTTGTCGGTCATGACGCTTCGGATGCTTTCGGGCGAGAACTGGCTACAAACGGGAGAAACAGACGGACATGCGTCCGGTCATCAGCAGGTGCCTTGCGGGCGGCAAGGCTTCATGCAGGCATTCGCATGGCCTCGGAGAGGGACCGGAACACGTCGATGACTACCTGTTTCTTGTCAAGATTGAGCGCCTCGGCATCCGCCGCCGCGCGGCCCATCTTTTCCCATACCTCGGTCCACCTGACAAGCCGTGAGCCGTGCCCCGCGTCCGGTCCGCGCAACTGTGCATGTATCCAGTCCCGCGCCACCGAGAGGAAGGCTTCCCAGTTGTCGGTTTCACCGCGCGCCGAAACGAGATCGGCAAAGGCATGCAGCGCCACGGGATCGACGCGCGGCAGGCTGGAGGCGAGATTATGGAAGCCCTGCGTCACTGCGAGTCCCTCGCCCGCCAGCAGCAGCAAGGCCGAGCGCAGGCTGCCGCCCGCAAAGCGCGCCACATCCGCCATGGCGGTGGGATCAGCAGCGCTTCCCATGCCGGTGAGTGCCTGTGTCATGGCACGCTCGTCCAGCGGATGCAGATCAAGCCTGCGGCAGCGCGAGCGGATGGTCGGCAGCAGACGGCCCGGTGCGTGCGACAGCACGAAAAACAGGGAGTTCGCAGGCGGCTCTTCCAGGATTTTCAGAAGCGCATTGGCGGAACTGGCGTTCATGTCATCCGCTGCATCGACGATGCAGATCCGCAGCCCCTGCCCGGACGCTGTGGTGCCGAAGAAGGACACGGTGCGCCGCACCTCATCGACCGGCAGATCGGTCTTGAAGCGCTTCGTCTTCTCGTTATAGGGCCTGCGCAAATGCAGCACATTGGGGCTGGCACCCGCCGCAATCTGGCGGCTGACGATATGCCCCTCGGGCACGGCAAGGCTGGTGGCAGCGGCAACGTCTGCGGAAAATCTGTCCGGGTGGGCCAGCGCAAACCGGGCAAAGCGGAAGGCAAGTGTTGCCTTGCCGATGCCTTTCTGCCCGCCCACCAGCCAGGCATGGTGGAAGCGCGGCGAGCGGTAGGCCTCGATCAGCTCCCGCTCCGCTGCGTCATGCCCGACAAGCAAAAACTGCTCGCGCGGCAGCGGCACACCATCAATGGCGTCAGCTTCCGGAACGGCCTCGATTTCCGCGTTACGCGCCATGAACGGGTCCTGCGCCTTGCCGGTTCTTCAGGCCGAAGCGGGAGGACACCACCTGCCAGATGGCTTCTTCGACTTCGCCCGCATCCTGGGCACCATCAATAACCACGATACGGTCCGGTTCGGCGTCCGCAAGCTCCAGAAAAAGCTGCCGCCGCCGTTCATGGGTCTCCAGGGTGTCGGTCTCGAACCGGTCCGGGCTGCTGCCGCTGGCATTCTGCGCCCTCGTGTCCACCCGTTTCAGGCCGATGGCAGCCGGAACGTCGATGAGCACCGTCAGGTCAGGCCTCAGGCCGTTTGTGGCCGTCACTTCCAGCACATCCAGCACTTGCGGCTCTACGCCTGCTTCCCCCTGATAGACCCGCGTCGAATCGGCATAGCGGTCACACAGCACCCACTGCCCGCGCTCCAGCGCCGGGCGGATGGTCACGTCCACATGGTCGGCACGGGCGGCGGCAAACAGCATGGCCTCGCCGCGCGGGCCCAGCTTGCGCGCAGCACCCGACAGTAGCACTTCGCGGATCATCTCCGCGCCCGGCGAGCCGCCCGGTTCACGTGTGAGGGTCACGTCCAGCCCCTGTTGCTGCAGACGCTCGCGCAGGCGCCGGATCTGGGTCGACTTGCCGGCCCCTTCCCCGCCTTCAAATGTGATGAACCGCCCCAGCGCCAAGGAAACTCTCCAACTCATGCGCCCCGCAGGGCGCTGTATCATAACCAGCCGAACAACAACTGGCGCACACCATTCATGGCCCGCTGGCTTAATGTGCCCTCACGGATGTCACTGCCCGTCAGAAGCGGAGCCCGGTAGACGACGGCATCATCCGGCCCCAGCACCCTGATTTCGCCCGCGAGGGCCCCTTTTTCAACCGGCGCAATCAACGGCCCCTCATAAACGGCGCGCAGACGGTAATTCATCGTCCCGCCGTTTGGCAGCAGGACATCGACATTCTGTGCCGCCACCAGAGGCACCTCCCCTGCCGTACCGCCGAACACGCGGGCGCTGGCCACCTGCGCCCCGGCATCAAACAGGCGGTTGAGGGTAAAGGCATCCCAGGCGCCTTCGACAAGGTCCTTAACCGACGCCAGCCGCGCCTTGTCGCTGGGAAGGCCGGAGAGGGCCGCGATCACACGCCGCCCGTCCCGCTCCACAGAGACAAGACCGCTGAACCCGCCCGGTTCGCTCTGCCCTGCTCCCAGCCCGTCAAGGCCGGTGACATTGCCCAGAAACGGGTTCTTCGCACGCTGGAAGATATTGTTCCAGGTGAACTCCGGCTGGCTGAACAGACCGTACCGGTCCTTGTGCTCACTCAGAATATACCCCGCCAGCAGGCTGAGATCGCGTGCCGTCACCTTCGCGCCCGGTGCAGGATAGCCTGTTGGATTGGCAAAGTGCGTGTTCTTCATGCCAAGCCTGGTGGCAAGCGCATTCATCCTCTCCGCGAAGGCCTCCTCGCTGCCCGCGAGCCCCTCGGCCAGCACGATGGCCGCGTCATTCGCATTATGGACAATGAGCCCCTGCAACAGATCGGAGATGGCGATCTGCGACTTCACGGACGCAAACATCGTCGCCCCGCGTGACGGCGCACCACCTGTGCGCCAGGCATGCTCGCTGACGGTGTAAAGCGTCTCGGGGGTAACCTCTCCAGCCTTCAGCGCATCAAAGACGGCGGCTGCAGTCATCACCTTGGCGAGTGAGCCCGGCTCGAACGGTTGATCCGGCGCCTTCGCATAGAGCAGCGTGTTGCTGGACTGATCGACAAGGATGGCTGTCACCGCCTTCGTCGCAAGCACATCCTGCGCGGCGGCGTCTTGTGGTGAGAACACGCCTAAAACCAGAAACCCTGCGGCAAGGACCGCAAGGCTGAAAGATCTAACCCTTGTCTGTAGCGGCCGCACGGCCATTCCACCCTGCCCGGTCATGTCCCGCACATGTTCCACCTGGCCCGTTTCAGGCCCGGTCGAGGCCGGGCGCTGGCCACGAAATCAGCGGCTCAGCTTCTGAAGGGGCGTCGCGCTGCTCTCGAACGTTTCGAACGCGCCGAAAACACCATTGATACGGTCGTTTGCCGCATAGGACGACACGGCGCCGCCACGCAGCAGGTTGCGCGGTGCGTTAAGTCCCGGCTGCCAGATCATCTGGGGCTGGGCGGCTGCGGGGTCCTGATAGGCAGCTGGTGCCGCATTCACCGGCGATGCCGCGGGTACGCGGATCGTACCAAGGGTCTGCGGCTGCGCCCCCAGCGTCTGGACGGCGGGAGCGGGAACTGGAACCTCAGCCCCGGTCACGGCAGCCGGGCTCATGATGGCCTGAGCCTCGGTGGCCGCAGGAGTGGCATTAACCGCAGATACAGCCGGGCTTGCCGAGGCAACCATGATCTGCGCAGAGCTCTCGTAGGCAACCGCCGGATCGAAGGCGATCATGTAGGACGGGTCAAGCTGCGGATGGGTCGTGCCTGAGGTGGAGGCCACTGTCACCGGCTGCGGCAAGGTCAAAGGACGCGGCCGGGGCGCAAAGCTCGGTACATAGTTCGTGCTGCCCGCGCCCTGCGCCAGCGGCTCGGCGGAAGCCACCATGACATTGGCTGCCGGTGCCGCAGCAGGAGCTTCAGCCAGCATGGTTCCCGGCATCGTTCCGCCCGGTGTCACGGCGCCCGGCCCTTCATAGCTGGCCAGCAGAAACTCTTCATCCCTGCCGTCCATACGCGCCGGACCGATGTATTCCACCTTCACCTTGCCGATGCCGGACTGTTTGGTGCCCAGCATCTTGGCGACGCGCTGCGACAGATCGATCTCGCGGTTGCCGTGGAACGGCCCGCGGTCGTTGACGCGCACGATCATCGAGCGGCCATTTTCCACGTTTGTGACGCGGGCATAGGACGGAAGCGGCATGGTGGTGTGCGCAGCGGTCAGCGAGTGGCGGTCATAAATCTCGCCATTGGCCGTCTTGCGTCCATGGAAGGCCTCGCCGTACCAGGAGGCAAAACCAACCTTCGTGTAGCCTGGCACTTCCTTGGGATAGTACCAGCGACCTGCCACCTTGTAGGGCTTGCCGACGATGGCGCGGCCACCGCCCTTGGGCACCGGCTTGCCATCGGCCACAACGCGGGGGCTGGCCTTCACGCCGTATTTTGATTCAGGAAAATATTCGGAAGAGCGTTTCTTGGGCGCGCTCTCGCAGGCTGCCAGTGCAAGCGCCGCGGAGAGTGCGATCATCAGTTTCAGGGCGGGCTTGCGGAGTTTAACACCGCCTGCCTCCTGAGCGTCCTTGCTGGCGCACACAGCCTCTTCAGCCATTGCTGCCACCGGGCGTTTCCCCAAACCTTGCATCCTGCCGTCCCACTCACAACGCGTCTGGCGGCCCCAGCACACGCGCTCCATAAAGCCGGTTTCCCGGCGCTGTCTCGCGGTTGCGCAAACTGACCGTTAGGCCCCTTGCGCGCAAGTGCATTCCGCCCCCGCAGAAATGCAACAGCCGCAGTTAATCGCATAGTGGTTACCTGATCCTTACTGCTTCGCCAAGTCCCAAACCGCCGCAGCACACGCCAAACCACCTGAGGTGCACCGCAAAGTCCCGGATTGCCGGTTTTCCGCCATTTGCGGAGGCTTCTCCAAACTGAAGGCAGAGAGAAACAATTTACCATATCGGGAGCCAAGCGGATGGCCGTGCCCGAATCCTGCGCTTCGGGTGCGCAGGCGTCCTTCAGGACGCCTGCTTCCCCTCGCAAGACTCGCTGGAAGTTTTGACGCAGCGCCTCCGCTGTCACTCATTCACGCCCGCCCTCTCCTGCCGTTCCCGGCAGTCCCTTCCCTTGCATGACCTTCATTGCATCACTTTGTGATCGCCATCACAAACAGCCGCGCCGGCACCGCCTAAGGTGATTTCACTGCAACGGGCCGCCCCGCCCTGCGCAGGCTGGGGCCCTCCCGGCAACGGCCGCTGATCCTGCACCCCTGCCCACGACACGCCGGATCAGCGGCCCCCTACGGGGGACACACGGCGGGCAATTCTTCCTGACAATGCAATGATGCGCTGCGCGGACACCGCCGTTCTTTGCGTAAGGGGGCGGCTCGCCGCAGCGCCGCCCCGGACGGAGCGCAGCGGAGATCCGGGGCCCGCTCGTTTCCAGAGAAAAGCCGAATCCTGCAAAATTTCCCGCAAAGACATCATTGCGCATCTGCCGTAGCCGCCACACATCACGTGAGCCGCTCTGCAAACGAGTGGTTCCCGGGTCTGCGCTCCGCTTCGCCCGTGATGACCGCCGAAGGATACGGCAAGGCTGAGACCGTCTTTCCGCATCAATCCAGCTGTTCCGGAGATGCGCCCCAAGGTGGCGCCCGCCCCGTCCCCGAGCGTTTTCAGCTAATGTTTCTGCGAGGTTTTCAGGCAGAGCTCTCTGGCAAGTTCCGGGCAGTCCTCACAAATTCACACCGCCCCGCTTGACATTCCCCCTCAAAGCCCCGAAACGGTTTGCAGAACGGAAGAGTGGCCGAGTGGTTTAAGGCACCGGTCTTGAAAACCGGCGTAGGTGAGAGCCTACCGTGGGTTCGAATCCCACCTCTTCCGCCATCGCCACATCCATTATCATCCGCCAGCGCCCATTTTCTGTTGTAAGCTGCCATTTTGGGCGGCTTTCTTGTCCGCGCCCGTCCATCGTCATCCACGACCAGCAAAAACAGAATGTGGGCGCAGATGATGCCGGCCGCGATCCGCTCATTCAGGCTTTTACCTACAGCCGGCAGCATGTCGCCCTTCTCCCGGAAACAGGCGCCTACAAGACCGGCCAGTACATCCGCGGCAGGCGCGCCGGTGACAGCTTCGGTGAGGTGGGCATGGACACCGCTCCGCAGAATCAGCCCCATGACCGCTATGTTGACGGCGAATGAAATGAACCTTGCGCCCATGCCCATGCCCGAAGCCATGCCTGTCCGCTCCCGCGGCACAGCAGCGGTTGCGGTGTTGGTGACCGGCGTGTTGGTGAAGCCAAGGCCGATCCCCTCGCAGTCCATCGTGCTGCATTCGTCGCTGACCGGCGCCAGAACCCGCGAAACCCTGCGCGCCATCACGGCGGTGCTCAGCGAACACCGCCGCAACAGCAACCGGCAGATCAGCCTTCCGGCAGAGTGAGACCTGTTTCCCACTCCTTGCGCAGCAGGGCGAACTGGAATGTGTTCTCATAGACCGGATTGCCCGCTGAATCATTGCGGAAGCTGATGTATTCCAGAAGCAGGCCTTCCTTGCGCATGCCCAGCTTTTCGCACAGGCGCTGCGAGGCCATATTGTGGTCTTCCACATAGGCATAGACCCGGCGGGCCTTGCAGGTGGTGAAGAGATGGGTGAAGAGCGCCCGCGCCGCCTCCAGCGCATAGCCTGCGCCGCCATAGGCGGGATTGAAGTTCCAGCCCACGGACCAGCTGTCCTCTTCCTGCATGGCGAAGACATCACCGATCAGTATGCCCGTGTCCTTCAGGGTTACCGCGAGATATTCGTCATCCAGGCCGCGCTTTCCAGCCTCCGCTTCGGCAGCCTCAAGGCTCTCAAGCCGCATCGACAGGAAGCAGCTCGCCACAGGCTCGCGCAGATAGGCATAGAGCCCTTCGCCATCGCCGCTTCGGAAATTGCGGATGATCAACCGGGCCGTTTCAATCGGCTGCATGAAAACTCCATGGTCAAATCTCTGTCCGGTGCCCCTGTGCCCGGCCGGGCCACTCCAGCGCCGCCCCGCAGGTGGGGCTTTGTCCGGGAAGTTCAATGACAAGAGTGCCGCCAGCACCGCTATTTCCCTGTGGGGACAAGCAAAAAGGCCAGCCTCTTGTGAGGCCGGCCTTTCCGCATTTTTCAGGAAATGTCAGGCCGATCAGCCGACGATTTCGTGACCGGCGAACCAGAAGGCGATTTCTTCGGCAGCGGTTTCCGGAGCGTC
This sequence comes from Pannonibacter anstelovis, assembly GCF_036881715.1. Classification (NCBI taxonomy): domain Bacteria; kingdom Pseudomonadati; phylum Pseudomonadota; class Alphaproteobacteria; order Hyphomicrobiales; family Stappiaceae; genus Pannonibacter; species Pannonibacter anstelovis. Next base: position 238,378 of record NZ_JBAKBF010000001.1, on the reverse strand, counting down.
GGAGCCGTGCACGGAGTTTTCGCCGATGGACAGGGCGAAGAGCTTGCGGATGGTGCCTTCGTCAGCGTTGGCCGGGTTGGTGGCGCCCATCACTTCGCGGTTCTTGGCGATGGCGTTCTCGCCTTCCAGAACCTGAACGATGGTCGGGCCGGAGGACATGAACTCGGTCAGTTCGCCGAAGAACGGACGGTCCTTGTGGACGGCGTAGAAAGCTTCAGCCTGACGCTGGCTCATCCACACGCGCTTGGAAGCAACGACGCGCAGGCCGGCTTCTTCGAGCTTCGCGGTGATGGCGCCGGTCAGGTTGCGCTTGGTGGCGTCCGGCTTGATCATGGAGAAAGTGCGTTCGATGGCCATTGGTCTCATCCTTTAAAAATACGGCTGCCGCGCATGCGGCGGTGAAGTGTGTGAAGGCCGCCCTTTCGGAGCGGCCGCGTTGCGCTGCGCCCCATCAGCTGACGGGCGCGGAAACTTGGCCGTTCCTATAGCTTTGCCTCGCGCGCCCCGCAAGGGGGGCGGCGCGAAAGACATGGGCGCTTTGCGCAAAGACGCTGGCGGCACGTTGCCCTCTTGCAATGCGGGCCAAGCTCGCTCAAAGATCCGCCCATGTTGCAGATTTCAGACCTCACCTATCGCATCGGCGGACGTCTCCTCATCGACAATGCCAGCGTCACCCTGCCTGCCCGCAGCAAGACCGGCCTTGTGGGCCGCAATGGCGCGGGCAAATCCACGCTGTTCAAGCTGATCACCGGCGATCTGACGAGCGAAGGCGGCTCCGTCAGTGTGCCCCGCCTTGCCCGCATCGGCCAGGTGGCGCAGGAAGCGCCAGGAACCGGACAAAGCCTGATCGAGGTGGTGCTGGCCGCCGACACGGAGCGCGCCGCCCTTATGGCTGAGGCGGAGACGGCGAAGGATCCGGACCGGATCGCCGCGATCCACACCCGCCTTGCCGATATTTCCGCCCACACGGCAGAGGCGCGGGCTTCCGCCATTCTGCACGGCCTTGGCTTTGATGCGGAGGCGCAGAAGCGGCCCTGCTCGGCCTTTTCCGGCGGCTGGCGCATGCGTGTGGCGCTGGCAGCGGTGCTTTTCTCCGAGCCTGATCTGCTGCTGCTGGACGAGCCGACCAACTATCTCGATCTGGAAGGCACGCTATGGCTGGAAAGCTATGTGGCGCGCTATCCGCATCAGGTGCTGCTGATCTCGCACGACCGCGATCTTCTCAACAAGGCGGTTGATTCCATCGTGTATCTGGACCGGGGGAAGCTGACCTTCTACCGCGGCGGCTATGACAGTTTCGACCGGCAGCGGCGCGAAACCATGATGCTGCAGCAAAAGGCCAAGGAAAAGCAGGACGCGCAGCGCAAGCACATGCAGGCTTTCGTGGACCGGTTCCGCGCCAAGGCCACAAAGGCCCGGCAGGCCCAGTCCCGCCTGAAGATGCTTGAACGGATGGAACCCATCGTGGCGCTGACCGAGGAAAGCGGCCGGCCGATCCATTTCCCTGATCCGCAGGGGCGGCTTTCGCCGCCGATCCTGAAGCTGGAAAACGTCTCGGTGGGCTACGATGGCAAGCCGGTGCTGTCGCGCCTGACGCTCAACATCGATACCGATGACCGCATCGCCCTGCTCGGCTCCAACGGCAACGGCAAATCCACCTTTGCCAAGCTGATTTCCGGCCGCCTGGCAGCGCTGTCCGGCGAGGTGACGAGCGCCACCAAGCTGAAGATCGCCTTCTTTGCCCAGCACCAGCTGGACGAACTGCGCCCGAACGAGAGCGCCGTCCAGCATGTGCGCATGCTGATGCCGCAGGCTGCCGAAGCACAGGTACGGGCCCGCGTGGCCCGCTTCGGCCTGCCGACCGACCGGATGGAAACGCCTGCCAAGGATCTCTCGGGCGGTGAAAAGGCGCGCTTGCTGCTCGGTCTTGCCACCTTCGACGGGCCAAACCTGATCATCCTCGACGAGCCGACCAACCATCTCGACATCGACAGCCGCGAGGCACTGGTACAGGCACTGAATGAGTTTCAGGGCGCTGTGGTGCTGATCTCGCACGACCGGCATCTGGTGGAAGCCTGCGCCGACAGGCTGTGGCTGGTGGCCGATGGCAAGGTCAGCACCTTCGACGGCGACATGGAAGACTACCGCCGCTACATCCTGCAGGGCCCGGATGCGGTGAAGAAAGCGCGCGAGGACGAGGCCAAGGCGGCCTCGGCCACGGACAAGCGGCGTGAAGCTGCTGAACGGCGCGCCCGTGAGGCCCCCTTGCGCAAGAAGATCGAGGCGGCAGAAAAGGAAATGGCGCGGCTCTCCGACAAGATCGTCATGCTGGACGCCACCATGTCCGAACCGGATTTCTTCACCCGCGATCCCGAACGGGCAGCGAAATTCGCCAAGGAGCGGGCCTATATCGAAAAGAAGCTCGTCACCACGGAAGAAGAATGGCTGCTGCTGTCAGCGGAGCTGGAAGAGGGGTGAGTTGCCTTCCCCCTCTCCTACAGCCACCCATGCTGGATGGCCCATATCACGGCAGTCACCGTAACGACCGAGGCCATGGTGCCGATCATGACAAGGCTTGAGGCCCGGTTGACGTAGACCTGATACTGCTGCGCGATGACGAAGACATTCGTGGCGGGTGGCAGGCAGGCCATCAGCACGGCGGTGGCGATCCAGACCGGATCGAATCCGCCGACCCAGGTCAGCATCAGGTAGACCAGCACCGGGTGCAGGATCAGCTTGACCGCCAGAATGACCGGCAGCTCCAGCGGCACCTTTTCGATGGGGCGCTGCGCTACGGTCACGCCCATGGCAAACAGCGCACAGGGAGCCGCGGCACCGCTGAGGAACTTCAGCATGGTATCAAGCCCCTGAGGCGGCTTGAAGCCGATGAAGGCGGCGCCGACGCCCGCAATTGTTGCCAGAATGAAGGGATGGGTGAAGACGCGCACAGCCACCTTCTTCATGGTCTGCGACAGATGCTCCTTTTCCGTTCCGGCCATGGCCATCATCAGCGGCGCCAGAATGAACATCAGCGTATTGTCGAAGCACAGGACGAAAGCTGTCGGCACGGTCGCAGCCGGCCCCAGCACGGCCATGGTCAGGCCCGGCCCCATGTAGCCGACATTCGAATAGGATCCGCCAATGGCCATGATGGTGGATTCGGGAATGCTGCCCTTCGTCGCCAGCACGCCGATGCAGAAACAGATGGCAAAGACCGTGTAGGTGACGAAGGTGGTCGCGGCCACATAGCTGAGGTCGGTCAGCTGTTCCACCGGTGTCTCCGAAAGGAGGCGGAAGAACAGGGCGGGCAGTGCGATATAGATGATGAAGAAATTCATCCACGCCATTCCGGACGGCGGAATCTTGCTGAACTTGCCCGCTCCAAAGCCCAGGAAAATCAGGCCGAAGAAGGGAAAGGCGAGCGCGATGACATCTTGCATGGCAGGATCCGGAACCTTTGACCAAGACTTGGGGGCCAGGACAGGGTGAGGAATGCGCAGTGACAGAGGATCTGCCGCTTGCAACCGGCATGTGGCTTGGGTAATCCACGCCTAACCTGTTCGCGCCAGACGGTCAATGAACCCTCTGGCTATGTGACGCGCCAGCCGGACACATGTGCCATCCGTGCATGCCCTGCCGGCCATGATCCGGATCTGACCGCAGCCTATGACCAAACCTTCGCCGCTCCGCACTCTCGCACTGAAGGCTGAGTGGGCCGTTCTGGCGGCTGTTGTGTTTCTGTTCCGCCTTGTGCCGGTGGACCGGGCTTCGGCCGCCATGGGCTTTCTGTGGCGCAAGCTTGCCCCGCTCAACAAGCGGCACAAAAGGGCGCTGAAGCATCTGGAGCTGGCCATGCCGGAACTGACGGCTTCAGAACGCCGCCAGATCATCGACGGCATGTGGGACAATCTCGGCCGGGTGACCGCCGAGACCTTCCAGATCGACCGGATGATCCGCGACGAAAGCCGGTTCGAGCTGCAGGTGGATGCGCGCACCGATGCCATTCTCAACGGCGCTGGCCCTTGCGTCTTCGTATCGATGCATTCGGCCTGCTGGGAACTTTGCGTCACGCCTGCCTATCAGCGCGGCCTGCCGATGGCCGGCGTCTATCAGGCGCTGAAAAACCCCTATTCCGATGCCTTGCTGCGCAGTCTGCGCGGAACACTTTATCCGCTCGGGCTCTATTCCAAGGGGCATCAGACGGCGCGCAAGCTGCTGTCCATCCTGCGCTCCGGCGGCGTGTTTGCCCTGATGGCGGACCTGCGCGAGCGGCGCGGCGTCAAGGTGCCGTTCTTCGGACGTGAGGCCTATGCAACGCCGGTGCCGGCCACCCTCGCCCGCGCCTGCGGCGTGCCGATCGTCATAGGCCGCGTGGTGCGGCTGGACGGTGCCCGCTTCCGCATTGAGGGCATCTGCATCGATCCGGCCTCGGATGGAGACAAGGAGGCCGACATCCTGGCGACGACCGCCGCCATCCATGCCCAGTTCGAGGCGTGGATCCGCGAAGTGCCGGAGCAATGGATGTGGATCCACCGCAAGTGGGCGGACTGATCCGCCGCTTGCGCTTCCGTCTTTCGGTGAATTGCTGCTCCGCACCATGATGCTATAGCTGTGGGTCATGAGGACCGGAGGAGCCGCAGCATGACGAAGACACCACGCGCCTTTTATGCCCCGCTTGCCATTGGCGCGCCGGCACCCTTCCGCGACCTGCCGGTTAGGCTGGAGCGCATGATCCATTTCGTGCCGCCGCATCTGGAAAAGATCCGTGCCAAGATCCCGGATCTCATCCCGCAGGTGGATGTCATTCTTGGTAATCTGGAAGATGCCATTCCCGCCGATGCCAAGACGGCAGCCCGGCATGGCTTCATCGAAATGGCCAAGGCCAATGAATTTGGCAGCACTGGGTTGTGGACCCGCGTCAACTGCCTCAACAGTCCCTGGTTCCTGGATGACATGCTGGAGATCATTCCGGCGGTGGGCCACAAGCTTGACGTGGTGATGCTGCCGAAGGTCGAAGGCCCCTGGGACATCCATTATCTCGACCAGCTGCTGGCCCAGCTTGAGGCCCGCGCGGGCCTGACGAAGCCGATCCTCATTCATGCCATTCTGGAGACGGCTGAAGGCGTGAAGAATGTCGAGGCCATCGCGACCGCCTCTCCGCGCATGCATGGCATGAGCCTTGGGCCGGCGGATCTTGCCGCCTCGCGCGGGATGAAGACGACCCGTGTCGGCGGTGGCCATCCTGGCTATGCGGTGCTGGCGGATGAGGATGGCAGCGGAGCCCGTCGCGCCCGTATGCAGCAGGACCCCTGGCACTATACGGTGGCCCGCATGGTCGATGCCTGCATGTCCGCCGGTCTCAAGGCCTTTTACGGCCCCTTCGGTGATTTTTCCGATCCGGCCGCCTGCGAAGCACAGTTCCGCAACGCCTTCCTGATGGGCTGCCTTGGCGCCTGGTCGCTGCATCCCTCGCAAGTGGACATCGCCAAGACCGTGTTCAGCCCGGACCCGGCGGAAGTTGCGTTTGCCCGCCGGATTCTGGAGGCCATGCCGGACGGCAGCGGCGCCGTGATGATCGACGGCAAGATGCAGGATGATGCCACCTGGAAGCAGGCCAAGGTAATTGTTGACCTTGCACGCCTCGTTGCGGCGCGCGACACCAAGTTTGCAGAGGTTTACGGACTCTAGACGGTTCCCTATTATAAGGGAAAGTCTTCACCGCGCGCTGACGCCGCATCGTGCCCCTCCACACCCTGGGGCGTCTCCGCCGGTTCAAGCCACGGTGACAGTCATGCGTACGGCAAAATTCAAGATCGGACAGGTTGTCCGGCACAAGGTCTATCCCTTCCGGGGGGTGATCTTCGATGTGGATCCGACCTTCTCCAACACTGAGGAATGGTGGAATGCCATTCCCGAGGATGTCCGCCCCAGCCGCGATCAGCCTTTCTATCATCTGCTCGCGGAAAACGAGGAGACGGAGTATGTCGCTTATGTGTCGGAGCAGAACCTCGTTCCGGACAACACGGGCGAACCGGTCCGCCATCCGCAGATCGAGGAGATCTTCGAGGAGCAGGATGACGGCTCCTATCTGCCACGCTCAACCGGCCTGCACTGAAGACTGGCTGACCTGCCCCGCTTGCTTACGGCATCTCAAGGCCTGAATGAAAACGCCGCCCGGTTTCCCGCGCGGCGTTTCATGTTCATGCAGGGGAAAATAATCCAATCAGTTGCCCGACTGGGTCTGTTCCTTCTGCTTGTCGATCAGCTTCTGGCGGGCTTCGTCAGCGCGGCGCTGCAGTTCGCTCTGAAGCTGCTCCTGCTTCTTCTGGATCTCGCCCACATCCATCGCTGCACCGTCGTAAACCTTGGTGAAGCCTGCGAGCGTCAGCTCCAGCGGAACCGGCTTTGCCTGCTGATTCAGCGCAGTGATGACGAGCTTTGTGCCCTTCTTCAGCTGTGCGATGAAGGCGTCGTCGATGACCAGCTCTGAGTAGCAGGCATTCGGGAAGCAGATGCCGTACTTGGCTTCGGTCTGCTTGCCTGCATCGATCTGGACGCGCATGCCCGGCTGGATCAGCATCCCGGTCGGAACCGCGATGAGCAGCGTCTTGCGCGCTTCACCTGCGATCTCGCGAACGGCGACGGAGGACAGGAACTGACCGGTCGCGGTGCGCAGCTCCTGCGTCACAAGGCAGATTTCCTTGTTCACGTTCGGATCGGTGTTGCACACCTTGACCCAGGGAGATTCAGCTTCGGCCTGCTGGGCCGAAACGGTGGCAGCGCCACCAAGCATGGCAAGCGCAGCGACCGCACAGCCCGCCATCCCCCTCATCAGAAAACTCTTCATTCGAAACATCCTCGATTGTGCGTTCGCTCTTCCAGGCCCTGCGTTACCGCTGCCCCGCGCGTCCAGCGGAATTGCCCATGCCGTGCAGGCCAGCATCCACGCCCCGATGCCGGAGAATTGCGGCAACAGGGTGACCTATTCCATGCGCGGGCCCATGTTTAACCGCATCGCGAGCCGATTTCCAGCATCTCCGGCTACCGAATGCGCGGCTGGCCACTGGTGTGTTACCATTCGGCCAACAGAATCAAGATGGACGTGCATCACACAATGGCTTTTTCCCTGAAATCTGTGTCTGGAAAAGCAGCTTATCTGGCGGTTTTCCGCCGGTTTGCGCTGGCTGTTCCTGTCTTTGCACTGGTCGCAGGAGGATTAACCATCGGTACGGACTGTCATGCACAGTCCCCTGGGACCGCCGCAGCCGGTGAAGAAAACTCCGTTCCCTGGGTCCATGGAATCGCAATGCACGGCGAGCCGGCCTTGCCGGCAAACTACACGCATTTTCCCTATGCGAATCCCGATGCGCCGAAAGGCGGCACTCTGACGCTTGGAGTGCAGGGCACATTCGACAGCCTCAACTCCTTCGTGGTGCAGGGCGGCTTTACCAGTGCCCGCGGCATGAAGGAGCGCCAGTTCGGGGAGAACATCATCGAAAGCCTGATGGTTCGCTCCAACGCCGAGGCTTTCTCGCTCTACGGACACCTTGCCGAAGCCGTGCGCATGGCCGAAGACCGGTCCTGGATCGAATTCCGGCTGAACCCGAAGGCGAAGTTTTCGGACGGCAGCCCCTTCACGGTCGAAGACGTGATCTTCTCGCTCGACATCATGCGTGAAAAGGGCCGCCCGCCCTTCCGGAACTGGTATGCCGAGATCGCGAAGAGTGAAATCACCGGTGAAAGAACCGTCCGCTTCACCTTCAAGAACAATGAGAATCGGGAACTGCCGCTGCTCATTGCGCTGGCGCCGATGTTCTCCAAGGCGGCGATCGATCCGGCCACATTCGACAAGTCCAGCCTGAAGCCGCCGCTTGGCACCGGGCCCTATGTCTTCGCCGAGATTGTTCCCGGCCGGCGGGCCGTCTACCGGCGCAATCCGGATTACTGGGGCAAGGATCTGCCGTCCAAGCGCGGCATGGACAATTTCGACGAGATCCGCATCGAATATTACCGCGACGAGACCACCTTGCAGGAAGCGTTCCGCAAGGGGCTGATCGACGTTCTGCCTTTCAACAATCCCTCCCGCTGGGCCAATGGCTTCGACTTCCCTGCGGCGAAGGAAGGCAAGGTGGTGCGCAAGGAGATCGTCAAGGGCATTCCGCCGGTGATCCAGGGCCTTGCCTTCAACACGCGCCGTCCGGTCTTTGCCGACAAGCGCATGCGCAAGGCCCTGTCGATGCTGTTCGATTTCGAGTGGATCAACCGCAATCTCTACGCGGGCCTTTATGACCGCACCGCCGGTTACTGGGACAAATCGGAACTGTCTTCCATCGGCCGCCCGGCGAGCGAGCGGGAGAAGGAGCTTCTGGCCCCCTTCCCCGGTGTTGTTGATCCGGATGTGATGGCGGGCGCCTGGATTCCGGCGCAGACCGACGGGTCTGGACGCGACCGGGCTGTCCTGCGCGATGCCATGGCAGTGCTCAAGGACGCCGGCTACACGCTCGACGGCCGTGTGCTGAAGAGCCCCGATGGCCAGCCGGTCAGTTTCGAGATCATGACCAAGAACGAGGACGAGGAAAAGATTGCCCTCGCCTATGCACGCAATCTGGATGTGATCGGCATCAAGGCAAACGTGCGTACCGTAGACCCTTCCCAGTTCGAGGACCGCCGCATCAAGTTCGACTTCGACATGGTGTTCCACATGTGGAGCTCGTCACTGTCGCCGGGAGGCGAGCAAATGGGGCGCTGGTCCATGGCCGCAGCCGATACACCGGGCTCGTTCAACATCACCGGCGCAAAGGAGCCGGCGATTGACGCTATGATTGCCGCAATGGTGGCATCCCACAGCAAGGAAGACTTCATATCGGCCGTCCGTGCGCTCGACCGTGTTCTGATTTCGGGACATTACGCCGTGCCCTTGTTCCATCCGCCTGCGGAATGGCTTGGACATTGGACCAGAATCACGTCACCTCAGGTAGACCCGATTTACGGTTTCGAAACCACGACGTGGTGGAAAACCGAAGGCGCCAACTGAGACCCGGCAAGGGACCAGGATCATGATTACCACGCCTGCAGACTCCATCGAACGCAACCGTCTCAGCGCTTTCTGGGGCCGCGTGACGCTCGACGAGATCTTCCGCAAGACGGCCGCTGCCAATCCGGACCGGCTCGCCCTTGTGGACGCGCCCGACCGCTCCTCATGGACCGGCGGCGAAGCCCGCAAGCTGACCTATGCCGAAGCTGAGCGCGAGATCCAGAAGCTTGCCGCCTTTTATGCAGCCGTTGGCCTTTCCACCGACCATGTGATCGGCATTCAGGCGCCGAATACAGTGGATACGGTGATCGCCTTCCTGGCCGCGCTCAGGGCCGGGCTGATCGTCTCGCCCCTGCCCCTGCACTGGCGGCAGAAGGACGTGCTGGAGGCGCTCAACAGCCTGGGAGCCAAGGGCCTTGTGGCTGCGGACAGGCTTGAGACCCGGCAGGTGGGCCATGCCGCCCGCGATGTGGCGGCAGAGCTGTTCAGCCTGCGTTTCGTCTTTGGTCTCGGCAAGGACATTCCCGACGGGTTGATCGAGCTGGGCCCGGTGCTTGCCGAGATGGGCGACGACATGCCCGCCCCGCAGCTGTCACGGCCCAATTCGGCGGAACATACGGCAACCGTCACCTGGTCGCGCAATGGCGCCGAGCCGGTGCCCGTGACCCGCAGCCACAATCAGTGGATTGCCGCCGGCTTCATGCCTTATCTCGAAACGCGCCTCCCGGACGGGGCAAGCATCGTGGTGCCCTATGCTTTCAGCGGCATGACCGGTGTCGGCGCCGGGATGGTGCCATGGCTCTTGTCCGGCGGCACCATGCACCTGCATCATCCCACCTCGCTGCAGCGCCTCGCGGCCCATGCCGAAGCGGTGGAAGCTGACTATGTGCTGACGCCGGGCCCTCTGGCCGAAGCGCTTGACGTCCGGCTCGGGCGCAAGTCCACCAGCATTGTGGCTTGCTGGAGCGTTTCCTCGCCGCAGGCCACCACTTTCGTGCCGCGCCACCAGCTGGTGGATCTGCATGTGGCAGACGAGTTCGCGCTGGTCGCAAGGCTGCGCGGCAAGTCAGCCCGTATCCACCCCATTCCGCTTGGCAGCTTCGGCGCCCCGGCCGGAACCGATATTTCTGCCGGCGTCCTGGAGATCAAGACGGAAGGCGGCGAGAACGGCAGCCCGCACAAGCTGCTGGCCCGTGGTCCCATGGTTGCCGATGCAGGCTGGAAAACAGGCAGGAAGGCCGGGCCGGGTCCACTGACTGACGCCGCCGGTTTTCTCCGGACAGGCGTATCCGTGATCCCCGTTGAAGGCGGGCTTGCCGGTTTCGGCATACCGGGAGAACTTGCCCCGGGGGCAGGTGCGCTGGAAGGGATCGATCAGATCTACGCCACCTATGACGAGGTGACGGAGGCTGCCGCTTTTTTGGTGGATGATCCGATCCTGGGCGCCAAGCTCCATGCGGCCCTTGTCATGCGGCCCGGTTGCGCGCCGGATGCCCGGGCTTTCTTTGCCTGGCTTGATACCGAACGGGTTGACCTCGCCAAAGTGCCTACACGTGTCCTGATGCTGCAGGCACTCCCGAGGCTGGAGGATGGCACCGTTGACAGGCACCGGCTGGCGGCACGGCTCCAGCGTCAGGACCGGCAGGTGGCATGATCAATGGCGGCCTTTGACGGAGATGGCGACAGTGCCCTCGTCTGGCAGGGGCCCGTCTGGCGCATTGGCCCGGAGCCGGTGTTTGGAGAAGGCGCTCCCGGCTGGCCGCGCGAGCTGGACCTTCTGACAGCCGCAGATGACGATCTGGCTGAGCTTCCGGCCGCTGTTGTGGTGCGGCTTGACCAGACGCTTGCACCGCTCGCGCGCCTCGCCAGAGCCGAAAGCAAGCTGCCGGTGGAGGTTCCCGCCCTGCTTCTGTGCGGCACAGGAAGTGCCGTCGGCCTGCCTCTGCGCCGCTCGCACGGCCTCGTTGATGCGGATATTCCCGAAGCAAGCCTTTTCCGGATGATCTGTTCGCGCCAGCGCGCCATTCTGCGCAGCGATGAGGCCCGCATCCGCCGCACTGTCTTTGGCCGCGTGCCCAGCTACGGTTCCGCTCCGCATCAGCAGGGCGGCTCCAGTCTTCTGGTTGCGGGTCTTGGCCGCCGCTTCATCGAACTTTTCGATGCCCGCGCAAGGAATGTGGATCTGATCGGCGCATTGTCTGCCGACATGGCAGAAGACTACCTGTCACAGCGGGCGTTCGACGCAGTGATCATCGAGGCCGGGATAGAAGACAGCCTCGATCTGGTTGAGCGCATCCGCCGCGATGCACGTTTCTCCCAGATCCCTGTGCTGGCTTTTGCCGAAGACCGGGCGGAAGTCGCTGCCTTGTTCGAGATGGGAGCAAATGACGTTCTGCATGGTGACCTGACGCGGGCGATGCTGTCGGCAAGACTTGCCAGTGCCATCCGCATGGGAAAGAGGCGCCGCCTGGCTGACCGCCTGCTGGCGGAAAGCCGGGTCTGGCTGCTGCGGCAGGCGGGAGAGGACGGATTGCCTCTCCCCCTCTATCAGACATACCTTCGCCGCAGTGCCGATCAGGCAGCCTTGCGCGGTCTGTTCATCGACGAAGTCCGCCTTTACCCCGGAGAAGATGCGGCCGGTATTCCGGTCACCCAGCTCGCGGGCGACCTTTCCAGCACGATCCTCTCCATCGCCGACGCCACGAGCCGGGAAGAAGATCTGATCTGTTATGTGACCGGCCGGGGACCTGTCGCGGTGCTGAAGCACGATCAGGCCGGACCCAGCTTGAAACGGCGCATCAACGCCATTCTGGGGTCAACCCTTTTGTAAGCGTGCCGCAGATATCCGCCCTGGTTGCCCTTGCGTGGCTCAACAAGTCTGTCTAGCCTGAGATTATTCTAGCCCGCAGCCAGGAGGCAGCCATGGCGGATCAGCCGCCCCTTACCGTCGATGTCATCTCGGATGTCATGTGCCCCTGGTGCTACATTGGCAAGCGCAGGCTTGAAAAGGCCATCCGGCAGGTGCCGGAGCTAAGCATCGAGGTGCGCTGGCATCCTTTCCAGCTCGACCCGGCCCTTCCGCATCAGGGCAAGGACCGCGAAGCCTATCTGAATGAGAAGTTCGGTGGGCCTGCCAAGGCGGCTGCCATCTACGACCGTGTGAGCGCTGCAGGTGCTGAAGAAGGAATATCTTTTGCCTTCAACAAGATCCGAGTGTCTCCGAACACGCTGGACAGCCACCGCCTGATCCTCTGGTCCCGGGCGGACGGATTGCAGGACGACGTGGTGGAGCGGCTGTTCCGGGCTTATTTCGTCGAGGGGCGGGATCTGTCCAAGGCGTCGACACTGGTCGATATTTCGGCTGAAGCGGGGATGGAATCGGATCTCGTTGCTCAGCTTCTGGAAACGGACAGCGACCTTGCCAAGCTGCGGAGCCAGATCGAACAGGCTGGCGGCATGGGCGTCACCGGCGTGCCGTTCTTTATCATCGACGGCCGCTTTGCGATTGCCGGAGCCGAATCACCGGAAACCATCGCCGCAGCATTGTTGCACGCTGATGCAACGCGCACAGCCGATGAAACGATGACGGTCAACTGACCGCGGCGGGCAGCCGCAGTCAGTTTCATCATTCAAGGAAGAGGCAGGACCTCGCCTTTGGCGCCGACAAGCTTGGCGAATTGCACCATACGCTTGCGCAGCCGCTCGCCATCCAGCATCGCCAGTTCACCGGGCAAGGTTATGGTCAGGCTGTCATCATCCCGCTGCATCGACGTCTTGAGCAGTGTGCCGGGCATGGAGGCCGACACGAGCGAGGCAACCCGCAGTGCCGCCCCCAGAATCCGGGCACGCTCCTTCAGCCGTGTGGGCGCCAGTTCGCGCAGGCGCGGTGACAGGGCATCGTCGATCAGGCCCTGATGGCGGAAGAAGACGGTCATCGCCAGATAAGCCCGGCCTGCATGGTCGATGCCGGCAAAAGCAGCGTTGGAAATGATGTTGAGGCTCTGCTCGCCGCGATAATCGGGGTGCGCGCGCCAGCCGATATCGGACAGCAGGCAGGCGGCATGGCGCAGGCGCAGCTCTTCCTCGGTTTCATCGACCCCGATCACCGGCATGAGCTGATCGGTCCATGTGATCAGTTCCTCTGCATATTGCGGCGAGCGCGCGCGCAGATGAGCCAGCTCACGGGCGGATTCCAGCAGCGGATCCTGACGGCGGATGGCTGGTGGCAGGTGCTCATAAAGCAGGCCTTCACGTACACCGGTGGCAGACATGATCACCCGGTCTGCCTTCATGGCCCGAAGCACCCGCTCCATCACGATGGCGCCAAAGGGCAGCAGAGCCCGGCGCTGGCGGGAGATGACGTCGATGAAGTCCAGCGTGTTCACGTCACGTGTTGAGACCACACGGCAGAACTCGATCGCCTCCTCTGCGGGAATGGCATAATTGTGCATCACATGCAGTGGATAGCCCGCCTGGAAGAGATGCAGCCGGGCCAGCGAGCGCCAGGTTCCGCCGACCGCATAGAATGTGTGGCGTGCAGCGCGGGCTGGCCAGCTGGCTTTCGCCAGCGCATCATCAACGATCTTCTGCGCGCGGGCGATGCGCCCGCCAGAGGCCTCCTGCAGACGCAACCCGCCCAGCGGGAAGGTTTCCCCCTCACCAGGCCCACGTGCGCCGATGCTGACCAGCTCCAGGCTGCCGCCCCCCAGGTCGCCGACGACACCATGCGGTTTCCAGAAGCCGGCCATGATCCCCAGAGCCGAGTAATAGGCCTCTTCCGCACCGTTGAGGATGCGCACTGGAACGCCCGTAACCCGCTCAACCTCAGCGACGAAGGCCGCGCCGTTGCTTGCATCACGAGCTGCAGCGGTTGCCAGAACATAAACCGCCTTTACCCCTAGATGCCCGCACAGGAACTTGAACCGGCTTAGAGCCGCCAGTGCAGAAGCGGTCGATTCTTCTGCGAGTTCTCCGGTTGTGGCAATGCCGCGCCCCAGTCCAGCAAGCACCTTTTCGTTGAACAGGATCGTCGGGGAGCGTGCTTCCCGTTCATAGACGACAAGGCGGACCGAATTCGATCCGATGTCGATCACCGCGATTGGCCCGCTGCCGTTGAAGCGGCCGCGGGCGGGAGGATGCTTTTCGCTTGAATCAGCCACGCTTTGGCCGCTCCATGAAGGGTTTAGGTCTGTCAGCATTGAGCGATTTGCCACGGCCGGAGAGTGAAGGGTTTGTCATGAAATACCGGTGGGCGTTGAAAGGTTCCTCACCCGGTCCCGGAATGATGCGCTCGTGAGTGCCATCGGCCAGAATGCGCCAGCTCTGCTGATTGTCGCGCAGATTGGCAACCATGATCTGGTCCAGCACCTGTTCATGCACGGTCGGTGTCAGCATCGGCGCAAGGATTTCGACACGCCGGTCGATGTTGCGCGGCATCATGTCGGCCGAACCGATGTACACATGCGCCTGCGGCGATGGCAGGCCATGGCCATTGCCGAAGCAGAAGATGCGGCTGTGCTCGAGGAACCGGCCGATAATGGACTTGGCGCGGATGTTCTCGGATAGGCCCGGAATGCCGGGCCTGAGGCAGCAGATGCCGCGCACCACCAGATCGATCTGCACACCTGCCTGGCTTGCCCGGTAGAGCGCATCGATGATGCCGGCATCCACCAGCGAATTCATCTTCATCCAGATGTGCGCCGGGCGCCCTGCCCTTGCATGCTCGATCTCGGCTTCCGTCAGTTCCATGATGCGCTTGCGCATGGTCACGGGCGAGACGGCCAGCCGCTTCAGTTCGGCAGGTTCGGCATAGCCGGTTATATAGTTGAAGACGCGCGCCGCATCCTGACCGATTTCCGGATCATCGGTGAAATAGGACAGATCCGTGTAGATGCGCGCCGTGATCGGGTGATAGTTGCCCGTGCCGATGTGGACATAGGTCTTCAGCTCGCCATTCTCGCGGCGCACCACCATCGACAGCTTGGCGTGGGTCTTCAGCTCGATGAAGCCGAATACCACCTGCACGCCCGCCCGCTCCAGATCGCGGGCCCAGCGGATGTTGGCTTCCTCGTCGAACCGCGCCTTCAGCTCCACCAGCGCGGTGACCGACTTGCCGGCTTCTGCAGCTTCCGCCAGCGCCTTGACGATGGGCGAGTCCTTCGAGGTGCGGTAGAGCGTCTGCTTGATGGCCACCACATCCGGGTCCTGCGCCGCCTGACGCAAGTATTGCACCACCACATCGAAGGATTCGTATGGGTGGTGGACGATGATGTCCTTCTGCACGATGGAGGCGAGGCAATCGCCACCATGTTCGCGGATGCGCTCGGGGAAGCGCGGCGTGTAGGGCGTGAACTTCAGGTCGTCCCGGTCCATGGCGACCAGCTGGGACAGGTTGTCCAGCGCCAGCAGGCCGTCCACCAGGAAAATCTCGTTATCCGTCACGCCAAGGGCGCTGGCGACGAAGGCCCTGAGCGATGCCGGAGCATTGGCATCGATTTCCAGCCGGATCACCGAGCCGCGGCGGCGGCGCTTGAGGGCGGATTCGAACAGGCGGACCAGATCCTCCGCCTCTTCCTCGATTTCAAGATCGCTGTCACGGATGACACGGAAGGTGCCCTTGCCGCGAATCTCGTAGCCGGGGAACAGGCGGCCGATGAAGAGCCCGATCACCTTCTCGATGGTGATGTAACGGACCTCGCCCTCGCCCTGCCCCAGATCCGGCAGGCGGACGAAGCGGTCGATATGGGCCGGCAGACGGATCAGCGCCGTCATGCCGCGCCCGCCCTTCACCGGCACCAGCTCGAAGACCAGCGAGAATCCGAGATTGGGAATGAAGGGGAACGGGTGCGCTGGATCGATGGCCAGTGGCGTCAGCACCGGGAAGATGTGGGCGAGAAAATGGCCTTCCAGCCAGTCGCGTTCTGCTTCGGTGAGATCTGTCGCCAGCAGGATGCGGATGCCGGTGCCAACCAGCTCCGAGCGGATCTGCCGCCACAGGCGCTGCTGCTCGCTCTGCAGGCGCTGGCAGGCCGCGCCGATCTTTTCCAGCTGCTCGGCCGGCGTCAAGCCGTCATCGGAACGCTGGCTCACATCGGCGCGCAGCTGCCCCCTGAGGCCGGCGACGCGCACCATGAAAAATTCATCGAGGTTGTTTGCGGAGATCGACAGAAAGCGCAGGCGCTCCAGCAGCGGGTGATCCTTGTTGATGGATTCCTCAAGGACGCGGTGATTGAATTGCAGCCAGGAGAGTTCCCGGTTCATGAACCGGGCCGGTGACTGCATCATCTGCTCCACCGCCGCCGGGTCAACGCCATTCTGCGCTGACCGTTCCTGCTGCACGGGCTGGGCAGCGCTTGCTTGCGGTGCTACCGGTGTCTCTTCCCTGTCAACCAAAGTGCTGCTCCCGTTTCAAATGACTTTCAGGCCCTGCCGGACTGGCGCTCCAGCACCTTGCCTGCGAGGCTGCGGGTGATGCGGCTGCCTGCAGCAAGCGCCTCTGCGTCGAGTGCTGCGACCAGACGGCCTGCGACACCCAGCGAACGTTCCATGCGCACGACAAGATAGTCCACCACCCCTTGGTCAATGGCAACCTGCCGGTCGGCAAAGAGCTTCACAAGGACACAGCGCAAAAGCCCGTCATCCGGCTCCAGAATTTCCACAGGTGTCGCTGCCCGGAGCCGCGAAACCAGATCCGGCAGCGTCAGAGGCCAGCTCGATGGCCATGTGCGGCTGGTGATGAGCAGGCTTGCCCCCGCCTGCCGCGCCGCGTTGATGAGGTGGAACAGCGCGGTCTCGTCGAAGCCCCGGTGAGCGTCCTCCACGGCGACGGCTCCTGCCGCAACCAGATCCGCCACCTTTTCAGAGGTGAGATCACGCGCCTGGATCACCACCGCGCCCGACAGAGCCCGCCAGATTTCCACCAGATGCGTCTTGCCGCTGCCGACAGGTCCCGCCAGAACGGTGACAGGTGCAGGCCAGTCAGGCCAGGACTCGATCATCTCCAGCGCGGCATGATTGGCCTCGCCTTCCAGGAAGTCATCCCGGCTTAAGGCCTGCTCATGCGGCAGGATCAGGGGCAGCTGGCGCGGTGTGTCAGCCATGGTCTCTTGGACTTTGAACTCTACTCGTCAGATGCACCGGTCTGCTCCGGAGCGCCTGTGCCCTTGTACAGGGCACTGGCTAGGTACTGCCTCAGCGCGAAACGTGCAAGCACACCCACCATCGCCGCTGCCGGAACGGCCACAAGCATACCAACAAATCCAAAGAGATATCCAAAGGCAAAGAGAGCAAACATGAGCCAGACGGGATGAAGGCCGACACTCTCGCCCACAAGCTTGGGCTGAAGGATGTTGCCTTCGAGAAACTGCCCCACGGCAAACACGGCCGCAACCGCTGCAATCCAGTGCCAGTCTGGCCAGAACTGCACCAGCGCGACTGACATGGACGCTATGAAGCCAAGGGCCGCCCCGACGAACGGAATAAAGCTGACAAGCCCTGCACCAATGCCGATCAGAAGGCCGAAATTGAGCCCCAGGGTGACCAGCGACACTGCGTAAAAAAGTCCCAGCAGCAGGCAGACCGATACTTGCCCGCGCACAAATCCTGCGACAGCGTTGTCCATCTCCCGGGCTAGTTCGCGGATCGTCTCGACATGATGGCGCGGCAGCCAGCTGTCTATCCGCTCCACCATGTGGTCCCAGTCAAGCAGCATGTAAAAGGCAACCACCGGCGTCACGACAAAGAGCGACAGGATCGACATAAGCGCCTGTCCGCCACTCCAGACGGATTTGAGCACGCCGCCGATCCATGTTGCTGCCTTGCCCATGATGTCGCCAAGGGAGGACTGCAGGTCCTCAACCTTGAGGCCGCTGAGCTTGGTGATCCGGTCGCCAAGATGCTGGGTGAGAAGATCCTGAAGCGAGCGCACGAGGCCTGGCAGCTTGTCCACGAACCCGATCAGCTGATTGCCCAGGACAGGCACGAGCAGCACCAGAACGATCACCAGCACAATGACAAACAGCAGGAGAATCATCAACGTGGCCGCCAGCCGGCTGAAGCCGTGACGCTCAAACCAGTCGGCCACCGGATCCAGCAGATAGGCCAGAGCCATGCCGGCCACAAAGGGCAGCAGCACCGCGCTGAACAGCATCATGAACAGGATAAAGGCCGCAAGAGACAAAAGCCAGAACTGGACTTGCCGGCGTAAGGTCATGAAGCAACTCCGTTCCGCACCGCAACAATAAGCATATGCGCGCGATAGGGGCAGTTTCAAGCCGTAAGGTCAAGCCGGAGGCTCATCAGCCGCCCATTCAGCCACTGCCGTCCACGGCTCATGCAGGCGCAATTGGCGGTTTTTCATGATGTGTCCCCTCTCAGCCGTTGCAAGGCGGCCGAAAATCGGGCATTGCGCTGGCAAACCGCAACCGGCACGGAGACTTGACCCATGAGCGCGCAGGACAGCCAGGGGAAGAACGGCCTCACCTATTCCCAGTCAGGCGTTGATATTGACGCAGGTAACGCTCTGGTCAAGCGCATCGCGCCGCTGGTCAAGGCCACCGCCCGCTCCGGCGCGGACAGCGCCATCGGCGGCTTCGGCGGTATCTTTGATCTGAAGGCCGCAGGCTTCTCCGACCCGCTGCTGGTCGCCGCCAATGACGGCGTCGGCACCAAGCTGAAGGTCGCCATCGACACCGGCTGCCATGACACCGTTGGCATCGACCTTGTCGCCATGTGCGTCAACGATCTTGTCGTTCAGGGTGCCGAGCCGCTGTTCTTCCTCGACTATTACGCAACCGGCGCGCTGGATGTGGACACGGCAACCGCCGTCGTCGGCGGCATTGCCGAGGGCTGCAAGATTTCCGGCTGCGCGCTGATCGGCGGTGAAACGGCGGAAATGCCGGGCATGTATGGCAAGGGCGACTACGATCTTGCCGGCTTCGCGGTCGGAGCCGTCGAGCGTGATGGCCTGCTGCCGCGCACGGATGTGCAGGAAGGCGACGTGCTGCTCGCCCTCGCCTCCTCCGGCGTCCATTCCAATGGCTATTCGCTGGTGCGCAAGATCGTCGAGGTTTCGGGCCTCACCTATGAGGATGCCGCTCCGTTTGCCGAAGGCCGCAAGCTGGGCGAAGCCCTGATGACGCCGACGCGCATCTATGTGAAGCCGCTGCTGGCCGCCCTCAAGGCCACCTCCGGAATCAAGGCGCTGGCGCATATCACCGGCGGCGGCCTTCCGGAGAATCTGCCGCGTGTGCTGCCGAAGGGCACCAATGCGCGCATAGATCTGTCCGCCGTGTCCGTTCCCCCGGTCTTCGGCTGGCTCGCTGCCACCGGCAACGTCGCTGAAAAAGAAATGCTGCGCACCTTCAACTGCGGCGCGGGTATGGTCGTGGTCGTTTCCGCTGACAGCGTGGAGGCAGTGAAGACCGCCCTTGAAGCCGAAGGCGAAACCGTTGCTATCATCGGCCGTATGGAAACAGGCACGCCGGGCGAAAGCGAAGTCATCTTCGACAATCACCTCAGCATTTTCGCATGACCGTGAGCCGCAAGCGCACCGCCGTTCTGATTTCGGGCCGGGGCAGCAACATGCTGTCGCTGATTGAGGCTGCGAAGGCCCCCGCCTACCCGGCCGAGATCGTCCTCGTTGTCTCGAACCGCCCGGATGCAGGCGGCATTGCACGGGCGCAGAGCTTCGGCATTCCCGCGAAGGTCCTCGACCACAAGACCTATGGCCGTGACCGGGAAGCCTTCGAGCGCGAGCTGGACGCCATGCTGGTGGCGGAGGGCATCGAACTGGTGGTGCTTGCGGGCTTCATGCGGCTGATGACGCCCTGGTTCGTGGAACGCTGGAACGGGCGGATGATTAACATCCACCCTGCCCTGCTGCCCTCCTTCAAGGGCCTGCACACTCATGAGCGCGCTCTGGAAGCGGGCGTGCGGCTGCATGGTGCCACGGTGCATTTCGTCTCGCCCGGCATGGACGAAGGCGCCATCATCGCACAAGGCGCCGTGCCTGTGCTGTCCGGCGACACGCCAGAGGCGCTGGGAGCAAGAGTGCTGACCGTCGAGCACAAGATCTATCCGCAGGCGCTGGCGCTCGTTGCCTCCGGTCAGGTGCGGCTGGAAGACGGCAGGGCCGTCTGCCGCGCTGCGGCTGAGGATGCCGGAGGCAGCCTCACCGCGCCGCGCTGGTAGTTCTCACAACTCCAGCCCGCCCGTCCCGATGCCTGCCGCTTCCTCATAGGCCAGTGCAAATTCCAGCGTCTGCCGGTCCGCCCTCGGCGGGCCGATGAGCTGCACGCCGGCCGGCAATCCGCCCGCCCCAAAACCGGCGGGAACTGCAGCCACGGGCAGGCCTGCCAGTGTTGGGCCGATGACCACTTCCATCCAGCGGTGATAGGTGTCCATCGTCCGCCCGCCGATCTCACCGGGCCAGGGCAGATTGACATCGAAGGGAAACACCTGCGCTGACGGCAGGATCAGGAAGTCGTAGGTCTCGAACATGCGCCGCATCACCGCGTGCCAGCTGGTGCGCACCACGGAAGCGGTGTGAATGTCCTCAGCGCTCTTGCTCAGGGCCAGCTCGAACTCGTAAAGCAACTGGGCATTCAGTTTTGCCCGAGCCTCCGGCTTGTCATAGAACCCGCGCAGGCCATGAGCGACGGAGAAGCTGCGCAAGGTGAGCCAGCACTCCCACAGCTTTGCAAAGTCGAACGGCGGCGTCACCTCCACCACCTCGCAGCCCATCGCAGACAGCACATCCAGCGCCTTGCGGCAGACCTCAAGCACGCCCGGCTCAAACGGCAGATAGCCGCCCAGATCGCCCAGCCAGGCCACCTTTCTGCCCGCGAGATTGGCAGCTCCGCGAAGGCTCAGGTCTTCATCGGCGAGCGACAGCGGGTCAACCGGATCATATCCGGCCTGTGTCTCCAGAAGACGCGCCATGTCAGCTACCGTGCGACCCATGGGGCCGTTGATTCCAAGCTGGCTGAAGAACAGATCCGGGCTCTTGCCGTTCGGCACCCGGCCGAAGCTCGGGCGGAAGCCATAGACATTGTTGAACCCGGCCGGATTGCGCAGTGAGCCCATCATGTCCGAGCCATCGGCCACTGGCAGCAGCCTTGCCGCCAATGCCGCAGCTGCGCCGCCGCTGGAGCCCCCGGCACTGCGCGCCGGATCATGTGGATTGCGGGTTGCCCCGTGCACCGGGTTGCGTGTGTGGGAGCCAAGCCCGAACTCCGGCGTGTTCGTCTTGCCGATGAATATGGCCCCTGCCGCCCTCACCCGCGCGACGTGAATGGAATCAGCAGGTGAGACGTAGCCGGGGAACAGGGGCGAGCCCCATGAGCACGGCAGGCCTTTCACCTCCGCCAGATCCTTCACGGCCTGCGGCATGCCATGCATCCAGCCGCGCGAATGCCCGTCCGCCAGCTCCCGGTCGCACATGTGCGCCTCTTCCAGCAGCTCCTTTGCAGGGCGCAGATAAATGAGCGCGTTGATCAGCGGATTGATCCGCCCGATCCGCTCCAGATAAGCCTCCATCACGGAGACACAGGAGATCTGCCGCTGATGGATGGCAGCGGACAGCTGGACGGCGGAAAGCGTTGTAATGCCGGTCTGCATAATGGTTCGGCGGCTCCTGATCCTATGCGCTCCTGCGCGGCGCGGACAATCGTCCACCATTCCGGCGGCATTTGTCGAGGTCATGATTGCGGCAAACCCGCCTCGATACCGGCTACGAAAGAATTTGGAATTTTTCAGGTCCAATCACCAGCGGCCGTCTGCCCTGCCATAGAAAAGAAACATCAGGAAACGGGTCCCCGGAAGGTAATGCGTGGCCCGAATTTCCGGAGATGCTTTTAGGATCTGCCGTTTTTGTAAAAAACCGCAGTACGGCGGAAACTCAATTCTGATTTTCAATCAAGATGCTTGAGCTTTGCAACGGCGTTGGCCGCTACCAGCTGAAAGCGGAAAGATAAAGGCCATTCACATGACCAGTTCAACAGACCCGATGGTTCGCGTCCGCCAGCATGTTGAGGAAGCGCTGCTGGCGAAGGCTGGCGAAGATGCCGCCTTCCGCACTCTGCTGCTAAGCGATCCGCGC
Source organism: Pannonibacter anstelovis (assembly GCF_036881715.1). Classification (NCBI taxonomy): domain Bacteria; kingdom Pseudomonadati; phylum Pseudomonadota; class Alphaproteobacteria; order Hyphomicrobiales; family Stappiaceae; genus Pannonibacter; species Pannonibacter anstelovis. The sequence continues at coordinate 216,245 of NZ_JBAKBF010000001.1, read as the reverse complement.
GCTGCCCTGAAGCAGCTGCTTGGCGTGGACCCGATTCCCTCGCTCAAGATCCGCGTCATCGAGGAACAGGCCGGCGAGGTCACCCTCGTCCTGCCCCGGGCGATGTCACAGAACGATCTGCCGGAGGAATTGCCGGATGAGCTGCTCGATTTTGCCTCTGGCGGCAATGCCAAGGAGTGCTGGTGGAAGTTCAACCAGTGGGCCTACAAGCAGGACTGGCTGCCCAAATAACGCAATCCGTCATGGAGAAACGCCATGCCGCATATGACAGATACCATGGCAGCCGCCCGCGCCCACATTGAGGCTGCGCTGATCGAAAAGGCCACGTATGACGCGGCCTTCTGCAAGCTGCTGAAGAGCAATCCGCATGCCGCGCTCCGTGAGCTGCTGGGCAATGATCCGATCCCGTCGCTGAAGATCACTGTGGTGGAAGAACAGGCCGGCGAAGTCACGCTCGTTCTGCCCCGTAAGATCGCTCAGGACGAGCTGCCGGACGAGCTGCTTGATTATGCCTCTGGTGGAGGGTTCATGAGCCCCTTTTCGCCTCCGGATGCCGATTACATAGTCAAGGGAGATCCTATTTTCGCTGCGCTTTGCAAGAAATGAACAGAACGCCAATTTAACAACAGAGGCCAAATTTATGACGTCCATGACAGATGCCGTTGCCGGCGCCCGCGCCCACATCGAGGCTGCGCTCGTTGCCAGGGCAACTTCCGACACAGCCTTCCGCGAGCTGCTGAAGAGCAATCCGCATGCCGCCATCCGCGACATGTTCGGCAATGACCCGATCCCATCGATGAAGATCAGCGTCGTCGAGGAACAGGCCGGCGAAGTGCTTCTCGTACTGCCGCGCTCCATCGCCGAAGACGAGCTGCCGGATGAGCTTCTGGACTATGCGTCCGGCGGAAATCTGCACAAGTGCTTGAGCGATATAGGTTTCTTTACCCCAATCGAAGGCCGTGGCATCAGGTTCTAAGGGAGACGATCATGAGCGAAATCACAGCCTATCCGTTCGAGAAGGCTCGCGCCGTTCTTGAGGCCGAGCTTCGCAAGAAGGCAGAAACTGACACTGCCTTCCGCAGCGCCCTTCTGAACGATCCGCATGCAGTACTTGTGGAATTGCTTGGCACGGATCCGGTCCCGAGCCTTGCGATCCGGGTCCTGGAAGAAGCTCCCGGAGAGATCGTGCTGGTGCTTCCGCGCCGCATCGAGGCAGATGAACTGCCGGACGAATTGCTCGATTATGCAGCCGGCGGCGCCTACAAGGGCTGCAAGGGCGATGGCTGGACGCAGGACAAGCTGCGCCGCATTGGCTACGACCCATTCTGATCCACGCCTTTGCATGGAGGCCGGGAGTTCCCCGGCCTCTTTTCATGCCAAAGGCTCAGCCCGCCACATGAAGCCTTGCGTTGAACAGCGGGCTGCCGCTGAGCTGCTTCAGAGCCTTTGCGCCCGCCAGCACGCCGAGGTCCACCAGCGGCTCCAGAATGATCACGGTCATGTAAGCCGCACCGAAGCTGGCCACATCAGCGAGGTTCTCAGTGGAGAAACCGTGGCCATAGACGGCCCAGAAGGCCACCCAGGCAACAATGCCGCCCTGATAGGCGGTGGAAAGCGCCAGCGCCTGCGAATATTTCAGGTCCACATACGGTGTCGACGGCGCAATGATTCGCTTTGCCAGCAGGCTGATGCCAAAGAGAGGCACCAGCAGCGTGGTGACATTCATGCCGTATTGCGGCAGGTCGAAGGGTGCAAAGAACAGGCCCTGCATCAGCAGACCGGCGGCTAGCCCGATGGCAGCAGCCCCTGCCCCGAACAGCAGCAGCAGTGTAGAGCCGAGAATCAGATGCACCTCGGACACGCCCACGGGGTGATGCGGCAGCACCTCGAAGAAGCAAAACACGAGCGCAGTGGTCATGATGCTGCGCAGGAGAAGCGGAATGGCACCGCCATTGGTCCGCAGGTCGTCAACGGCGAGTTTTGCTGCAAGCCCGAAAGCCGTTGCCGCTGTGCCATAACTCAGGATGATTTTCGCGCCTTCAACGACGCCTTCTTCGATATGCATGCTCGTTCCTTTCTGCGCCCGCCGCGCATTGGACTGGATTGGGCTTTGCGCCCGGTCATGTGATGGACAGGTATCCTGGCTTACGGTTCACCGCTTCGCCTGCCTTCCCAGCCCTTGCGGGGCCAGTGGCATAGAGGCATCGCTCGCCGTTTACAGTTGCGGGGGCAGCCGGGGAATCAGGCCTTGCACGATGTGCGGGCCCTCACCCCGTTCCCTGTTTTTTGCCGTAGCAGCATCTGTCTGCGCGGCCCATCAGCTTCACTCTAGCCCAGATAGAAACAATGCCATAGCATTTGTGCGTTCATGCATGTCTTTCCACATACCGGCAAAAAGTATGAGCCAGGCGCATCAAAGCGCCGTGAAATCGCCCGCTTTGACAGATCATTTCACAAAGCCGTTATGCTGGAGTAGTTTACCATGCATCATCGATAGCCGCGTTCCAGCCAAAGACCTGTGTGTGACGCAGGTCACGGACCTTTATGGCAAGGTTGGGACATGGTTCCGGCGGTTTAGATTTCAGTTCTCAATCTGGAGCTTCAAATGCGATCCTTTCTGATGCGTGGTGTCAGTGTCTCCGTCATGGCCTTGGCGCTGACCCACGGTGCGCTGGCTTTCGAGGCGACCGGCAACGATGTTGCCGATGCCTTCCTGTCACGGGTAGAGGCCGGCAATGTAAAGGTCGTGTCGGTCGGCAGCGTTTCCGAAGATGGCGATCAGGTAACCCTTGAGGATGTCGCCCTTGAAGGCAAGACACCGGAAGATGGTTCCGGCACCATCGGCATCATCACCCTGACCAACGGTGAAGAAAAGTCAGATGGGACGATGAGCCTTGATGGCGTCGCCATCGAGGAAGCCGTGCTTGAAGACAAGGACGGCGCATCTGTGTCGATGGCATCGCTGACCCTGACAGGTGTGGTTCTTCCGCCTGCTGACGGGTCCAAATCCTTCGAGGAAACTGCAGATTACAACACCATCGAGGCTGAAGGTATCGAGATCGCCGAAGGTGACGTTACCAAGGCCTCGCTGGACACCGTCTATGCTGCGATCAACAGCCGCGAAGGCAATCTGCCAACCTCGGGCGAACTGAACATGACGGGTATCGCCATTGCGGTTTCAGAGCTTGACGCAGGCACTGCCAAGCAGCTCACCGATCTTGGCTATGAGACCGTGAATGCCGAAGTGGCGGCAGAGTTCAAGTGGGATCCGGTCACCGGTGTGCTTGACCTGCCGAGGCTCGACATGACCGCAGCTGAAATGGGCGGCGTCGCCCTGGCTGTGCAGATCGGCGGCCTGACCAAGGAAGTGGCCGAGAAGCTGGAAGCAGCCAAGGACAACAGCGACGAAGCCATGGCTATCCTGCAGGGCCTGACGCTGAACTCCATGCGCCTGCGCTTCGACAACGGCTCGATCGTCGACCGCCTCCTCGACCAGCAGGCCAAGACTGCAGGATCGGACCGAGCCGCAGTCGTTAGCCAGCTCAAGACCGGCCTGCCGATGATGCTCGCCCTGCTTCAGAACCCGGAGTTCCAGGCCAAGGTGGCAGCTGCTGCCGGCGAATTCCTGGACAACCCCGTGTCACTGCAGGCTGACGCCAAGCCGGCAGCTCCTGTTTCCGTCGCGCAGATCTTCGGAACGGCAGTCATGGCACCGCAGGGCCTGCCGCAGATCCTTGGGATCGACGTCACGGCCAACAAGAAATAAGCGCCGTTTGACGGTCCCGCGCCGGCCGATGGGTTCCCGCGATGGCAGCCCATCAATGGCACCATAGACCGGACGCATGAATTCGGAACCAGCCAGCGCGGCGGTTTGACTGAACTGCCGCGCTTTGCATTTTTACAATAGGAGGCCAAGCCTTGTTGCCGAACCCGATCTTCACCCGCTTCAGCGCCCGTACCGCCACGGTGGTACTGGTCATGTCGCTTCCCTCCCACGCTTTCGCCAACCAGGCCAGTGTTCTGGTGGACCGCTGGATGGCGGACTTCACCAGCATGGGGGCTTCGGTTGCCAGCTACGAACGCGCCGAAGATGGTGCAAACGAAAATGATGTGACCATCCACGGGGTCAAGATCGAATTCGCCATTCCTCTGCCCGGCGGCGAAGACAAGGTGGATGTGAAACTCGGTGTTGATGCTGTCACCTTCGAGGGCCTGACCGAGACGGAGAAGGGCTACGAAGCCGCAAAGATCTCCGTGCCGGGTACCGCCCGTGCAGACGTCGAGATTCCCGGCAAGTATTTTGACACGGCCAGTGCCGGCCAGACGCAGCTTGAGATCCCCAGTCCGGAAGATGAGGCAGCGGAGGCTCCAGCTGAGGGCGAAGCTGGCGAAACGCAGGAAAGCGCTGAAGCTCCCGAAGCTGCAGCACCGGATGCGGCACCTGCCGAACCGGTGAGGATCATCCTCAGCCAGACCGGCTACGTGGCAGAAGGCATGGCCTGGAGCCGGCTCCCCGAAGTGGCGGAAGATCCGCAGCGCCCGGTGACGCGTTACCTCGACATCGCCCGTACGCTGCTGGACGGCAAGGGTGACCGCTATCACGTCGGCACGATGACACTGGAAATGACCGGCCCGGACGGCATGAACCAGAAAACCGTCTATGAAGACTACGCGATGACCGGGTACAAGGACTTCCGGATTGATGAATATTCAGTCGGCAAGACAGTCCAGACCCAGGACTTCATGCCGCTTGAGCCTGGCGGCAAGATGGCACAGATGACCATGACCGTCGGCAAGCAGGTTGTGAAGGATATCGACTTCATGCCGCTGCTGACCCTGATCGGACAGGGCTCTGACCCGAGCCGCATGACCATCATGGGCAGCCAGACCGTTGAAGACATGACGGTCAATGTCGCAAGCGTTGACGTCAAGATTGGCAGCATCACATCCGACCCCATGAGCATCACCAGGGCCGAAGCACTGCCCATATTGCCCTATCTTGACCAGCTGGCGCTTGATGAATCTGCTGTAGACACCGATGCGGCCGGAGAGGCAGCGGTTGACTCTCTGCGGTTCTTCAAGGCCGATGGCATGGCAGTGAATGGAGTGAGCTTCACCGCTCCGGACCTGACCGGCTCTCTCGACAAGTTCGAGATGAAGGACATCAGCAGCGAAGGCCTCGGCCTCTTTGCCTTTGATGGCTTCAAACTGGACTCCGATCAGGGCGCGCAGTCTGTCTCTGTCAATCTGGGGCGTATTGCTGTCGGCGACATCGACTTTCCCCTGATGGACGCGCTGATCCGCACCACACAGCTCGAAACGCACGGGATGGATCCTTCCGTCCAGGATATCCTTGACGCCCGTCCGATCATCGGTCTGGCAGAAGTGCTGGACGTGTCCGTCAAAGCGGCTGCGCTGGGTGACAGCCCTATCGAGCTTGAAGCCTACCGTCAGACCGAGAAGGGACACATCAACCGCATCCCGACCGAGGCCGGCCTCGTCATCAAGGGGCTTCGCTTCCCGGCAGCAATGGTTCCGGATCCGCAGTTCCAGGATCTTGCAAAACGCCTCAACATCTCCGAGGTGGTCATCGACCAGAACTTCGAGATGAACTGGGATGAGAGCACGGGCGATCTGACCCTCAAGGATCTGAGCCTTGAGATGAAGGACGGTGGCAAGATCCACATGACCTTCACTATCGGCGGGATCCCGAAGGATATCTTCGAAAACCCGGAACTGGCGCAGATGGCCCTGGCAACCGCCAGCATCAAGTCTGGCCGGATCGAAGCTGAGAACCTTGCCGTATTGTCTGCATTCATTGGCGCGCAGGCTGATCAGTCCGGCCTGACTCAGGAAGAGCTCGCTGCCGGCCTTGTCGACACGATGGCCCAGGACATGGGTCCGCTCACCGGCACCCGCTTCGGCGAGGAACTTCTGGAAGCTGCCCGCACCTTCGCCGCCGACCCGAAGAACATCGTGATCGAGATGGCTCCGAAGGCACCGGTTCCGGTCACCCAGATACTGGGTGCTGGCGCCACCGCTCCGCAGACCATTCCGGATCTGCTCGGAGCAAGCGCCACGGCAGAGTAATACCTCTTCCCGGTGAGCCTACTTACCGGGAACAGCCCACCTGATACAGGAAACGAAAACGCCGGGCAGAGGGATCTGCCCGGCGTTCTTATTTTTGCAGTCAGTCTTTTCAGTCCCGGATGAACAGCGTCTGGAGAAAAACGCAGCTTACCCCTTCGCCGTGCCCCTGAACTGCAGATCATAGAGCCTGCGATAAACACCGTCATGGGCCAGAAGCGTTTCATGCGTGCCGGTCTCTACCACCCGGCCCCGGTCGAACACGGCGATACAATCGGCATCACGGACAGTGGAAAGACGGTGGGCAATGACAAGCGTCGTCCGTCCCTGCATCAGCCGCTTCAGTGCCCCCTGCACCTTTGCTTCAGATTCAGCGTCAAGTGCCGATGTGGCCTCGTCCAGCAGCAGGATCGGTGCATCGCGCAGCATGGCGCGGGCAATGGCGATGCGCTGGCGCTGGCCGCCGGAAAGCCGTCCTCCGCCTTCACCGACGAAAGTGTCATAGCCCTGTTCCATCGCCTCGATGAACTCATGCGCATTGGCATCCACCGCTGCACGTATGATGTCCGCATCCCCCGCACCGGGGCGGCCAAGGGCGATGTTGTCGCGGATGGACAGATCGAAGAGGAACGTATCCTGCGTGACAAGTGCGATCTGGTCGCGCAGCGAGGCCAATGTCACCTCCCGGATGTCCTGCCCGTCGATGAGAATGCGCCCCGTCTGGACGTCGTAGAACCGCTCGAGCAGCGAGAAGGTGGTGGACTTGCCCGCGCCAGAAGAGCCGACCAGCGCCGTCACCTTGCCCGCTTCCGCGACAAGATCGAGACCGGTCAGAACGGGCTTGTCGCCATAGGTGAAATGAACGCCCTCGAACCGGACCTCGCCCCTGCCGGTCTTCAGCTCGACTGCATCCGGCGTATCCTCGAAGGCGGGCGGGCGGTCCAGCATCTCGAACATGAGACGCACGCCGACCAGATTGGAGCTGAGGTTCACATGCAGGCGGGCAAGACGCTTCACTGGTTCATAGGCCAGCAATAGCGCGGTGATGAAGGAGAAGAAACCGCCGGGGTCCTTGCCCTGTTCGATGACGCTGAAGCCGCCATAGAGAATGACCAGCGCAATCGCAAAGCCGCCGAGTGTTTCCATCAGCGGCGAGGTGCGGGCCGTCAGCGCAGCAATGCGGTTGGCGCGGCGCTCCACATCGGTGATCGCCTTGTCCATCTCGGCGCGCATCCGGTCTTCGACCCGGAAGGCCTTGACCACACGCACGCCGATCGCGGTCTCCTGGACGGCTGAGACGATCTTGGTGGTGGAGACGAACTGGGACTTGGCGTGCTTGCGCACCCGGCGCACCAGCAGCGACACGCCGAAGACGGCCGGTGGCATGATCAGCAGCGCGATGGCGCTGAGGCCGGGATCCTGAATGACCATAACGGCCACAAGTCCCACGACGCTCAGGAGATCACGGCCAAGCGACAGAACCACCATGTCGAGCACGCTGCGGGCGGCCTGTGCATTGTGCGAAAGCCGTGTCGCCAGATCACCGAGCGGCGTGCGGTCAAAGAAAGCCATGTCCTGACGGGTGATGGTGCGGAACAGGCGGCGCTGGCAATCGGCGACAATGGCATTGCCGATACGGCTCATTGTTACCTGCTGGCCATAGGTCGAGATGCCCTTCACGGCGAAGATGGCCATCACCGTAAAGGCAATCAGCCGCACCATTCCCTGGTCACGGTTGACGAAGACCTCATTGATCACGTCACGCATGATCCAGGCGCTGGCGGCAGTCGAACCAGCCACGAGACCCATGAACAGGAATGAAAGAAGATAACCCGGAACATGGGCACGGGCATTTTCGGAGACGAGACGCCGGATCACCTCATAGGTGCCATCCGGGTCCTGAAACCAGGTCTTGACGCTCACGTTTCACGCCTCTGGTCTGCGGCGGCCCGCGCCCTTGGCGCGAAGAGTTCCGCCGGATAATACGGCTGCGCCCGCTTTTTGGGCGGGCGCAGCATCAGATCACTTGGCCGGAAGGTTAAGCCGCAGATGCAGCTCCCGCAGCTGTTCGTTGCTGGGCGGCGTCGGCGCGCCCATCAACAGGTCCTGCGCCTGCTGGTTCATCGGGAACAGTGAAACTTCGCGCAGGTTCTTTGCCCCCACCAGCAGCATGATGATGCGGTCCACGCCAGCGGCCATGCCGCCATGCGGCGGTGCGCCATACTGGAAGGCGCGGTAGAGGCCGCCGAAGCGCTCTTCCACGTCGGACGCGCTCAGGCCAACCTTCTCGAAGGCCTTGACCATCAGCTCCGGCGACTGGTTACGGATCGAGCCGGACGCGATCTCGAAGCCATTGCAGACCATGTCATACTGATAGGCCTTGATGGTCAGCGGGTCCTGGTTCTCCAGCGCCTCCATGCCGCCCTGCGGCATCGAGAAGGGGTTGTGGGCGAAATCGAGCTTCTTCTCATCCTCGTTCCACTCATAGAACGGGAAGTCGACAATCCAGCACAGCTCGAACCGGTCGCGGTCGACGAGGTTCAGATCCTCGCCTGCGCGGGTACGTGCTTCGCCGGCGAACTTGTAGAACTTCGCCGGATCACCGGCGACGAAGAAGGCGGCATCACCGTCCTCAAGGCCAAGCTGCTGGCGGATCGCTTCTGTGCGCTCCTCGCCGATGTTCTTGGCAATGGGGCCTGCGCCTTCCAGCACATCGCCTTCCTTGCGCCAGAAGATATAGCCGAGGCCCGGCTGGCCCTGTCCCTGCGCCCAGGAGTTCATCCGGTCACAGAAAGCACGGCTGCCGCCGGTCTTGGCCGGAATGGCCCAGACCTGGTTGCGCTCGTCTTCCAGCATGCGGGCGAAGATCTTGAAGCCCGAACCGCGGAAGTGTTCGGAGACCTCCTGCATCACGATCGGGTTGCGCAGATCCGGCTTGTCGGAGCCGTACATGCGGATCGAATCGTCATAGGCGATGCGGCGGAAGGTCTGCGTCACCGGCTTGCCTTCGGCAAACTCCTCGAAGATGCCGCGGATCACCGGTTCCATGGTGGTCCACACGTCTTCCTGCGTGACGAAGCTCATCTCGAGGTCGAGCTGGTAGAACTCGCCCGGCAGACGGTCAGCGCGCGGGTCCTCGTCGCGGAAGCAGGGGGCGATCTGGAAATAGCGGTCGAAGCCCGCCATCATCAGAAGCTGCTTGTACTGCTGCGGCGCCTGAGGCAGCGCATAGAAGGTGCCCGGATGGATGCGGCTCGGCACCAGGAAGTCACGTGCGCCTTCCGGCGAGGAGGCGGTGAGGATCGGCGTCGAATATTCGGTAAAGCCGCCCTTTGTCATCTCGCGGCGCATGGCGGCGATGATCTGGGTGCGCTTGACGATGTTCTTGTGCAGCGTCTCACGGCGCAGATCAAGGAAGCGGTAGGTCAGGCGGACGTCTTCGGGATACTCCTGCTCGCCGAACACCGGCAGCGGCAGTTCCTTGGCAGCGCCCAGCACTTCCATGTCGCGGATGAACAGCTCGATCTCGCCGGTCGGAAGGCCTGCATTCACCGTCTCTGCCGTGCGCGCCTTCACTTCGCCGTCGATGCGGATGCACCATTCGGAACGGACGGTTTCGGCCAGCTTGAAGGCGGCGCTGTCCGGGTCAACCACGCACTGGGTGATGCCATAATGGTCACGCAGGTCGATGAAAAGAAGCCCGCCATGATCGCGCACGCGGTGGACCCAGCCCGACAGGCGAACGGTTTCCCCAACGTGGCTCGCGCGCAATTGGCCGCAAGTGTGGCTCCGGTAGCGGTGCATGCAGTCCTCGACAATCTCGGCAATGAACAGGTGGCGCGCCCCGCAAAAGGGCACGCAATCGTTCGTGCGACAAACTACTTTGTGCCGCCAAAGTCAAGACGCAGGCGGGTTTCCTCCCCCACGCCACGCCTTTGCCTGCCTGACACTCCGCCGAAGAGCGGACGGACCAATCACTTTCCGTGAAGTTGCCATTCAAGGCTTGAACTGTTTTCGCCGGCAGGCGCGAGGTAAAACAGGATACAAGAGACCTTCAGGCAGCATAGGGCCTTGAGTCGGTGCAACCGGACACCGCGACGGGCCAGCGGACCAAGAGCGCATGCATGCGCCCCCGCCCAGTCAACGCCCCTTCCAGAGAACCCTATGTCAACGATCCGCCCGCTCATCCCCCTTCTCGCCACGGCCGGTATTCTTATCGGCGGCAACGGCCTGCAAGGAACCTTCATTTCACTGCGTGCGCTGGAGGAAGGTTTTTCACCGCAAACCATTGGCGTCATCGGCACAGGCTACAACATCGGCTTTGCGGTCGGGTGCATCTACATCACGCGGATCATCCGGGCCATCGGACATATCCGTGCCTTTTGCGCGCTGGCAGCGATAGCGGCGGCCGCTTCCATGCTGATGCTGCTCTACATCGCGCCCCTGCCCTGGTTCCTGATGCGCCTCGTGCAAGGCTTGTGCATTGCCGGGCTCTTTGCCGTCGTGGAGAGCTGGCTCAATGCGCGCGTCACCAATGCCAACCGCGCCCGCACGCTTTCCATCTACCGCTTTGTCGATCTGGGTGCCGTCACGCTGGGACAGTACATCATTCCGGCGGTCGGGGTCAGCGGTTTCGAACTGTTCGTCATCATCGCCATGACGCTGACGCTGTCGCTGGTGCCGATTTCGCTCACCGACCGCACGAGCCCTGCGGCCCCCGAACATGTGCGCTTCGACGTGCGGGTGCTGTGGCGCGTGTCGCCGCTGGCGACCATCGGCTGCATCGTTGTCGGCTTCACCAACGCCAGCTTCCGCTCGCTCGGCCCCGTCTACGCGGACGGGATCGGCATGACGGTCACTTCCATCGCCACCTTCATGAGCGCGGGCATCTTCGCCGGCGTGGTGCTGCAATATCCGCTGGGGCACTATTCGGACAAGCTGGACCGGCGGCTGATCATTCTCATCGCCACTTTCGGTTCCTTCGTCTCCGGCATTTTCCTGGCGCAGGTGGCAGGCGAAAGTATCTGGCTCAACTATCTGGGTATCTTTGCCTTCGGCGCCTTCGCAATGCCGCTCTATTCCCTGTGCTCGGCCCATGCGAATGACCACGCAGCCCCCGGCCAGCACGCGCTTGTCTCGGCTGGAACCCTGTTCTTCTGGTCGGTCGGGGCCATTGCCGGACCGCTCTTTGCTTCGATGCTGATGGGCCGTTACGGGCCGCATTCGCTCTTCTGGTACACAGCGGCGGTGCAGGGCCTCTTCATGGTCTACACGGTGATGCGGATGATGCAGCGCGAAGGCGTCCCCGCCGAAGGCCGCCGCAGCCGCTTCCGCTCCCTCCTGCGCACCTCTGCCTTCTTTGCGAAACTGGCGGGGCCGGGCAACGCAAAGGACAAGCCGTAAGCCAGCCAGCGTCGCCCCGGCACCCAAATCCCCGGAATGGGCCTGCCCACTCGCTTGCAGAAAGGTGCCATTGTCCGGGGCCGTCAGGCAGGAAGACGCGCATTCACAAGCCTCTACTCTGCGTGGCCTGTCTCTTCGCCCGGCAAATGCGTCAGCATTTCAGAAGCTTGGTGAGCCCTGCGTCTCAGTCCGCCCCGGAAATATAGGCGCCGTAGCGGCTGCGGAAAGGACCCTTCTGCTTGTCGGAGATACGGACCGTCAGCTCGATGAGCTCTTCGCCATCCACCCGCTCCAGAACCTCGCCCATCTGGTAGAGGCCCGCCAGCAACTCGCCTTCCGTCACCGGGAGCGCAAGCTCGAAGCGGTCATCACCCACGGCCATGAAGGCTTCGATGCGTGACAGCAGCGCCGGGATCCCGTCACCGGTCAGGGCCGAGAGCGCAATGGCGCCGTCCGGACCGTTGGCCTCCAGCAGCTTGGCGCGGCGCTCGGGATCGAGGTTGTCGATCTTGTTCCACACTTCCACCACCGGCGCGCCGGTCTGCGGGTTGACGCCTAGGTCGGCCAGCGTGCGGCCCACGTCCACCGACTGGGCGTCACTGTCCTCATGCGAGATGTCACGCACATGCAGGATGAGGTCGGCCTCCAGCACCTCTTCCAGCGTGGCGCGGAAGGCGGCGACCAGATGGGTCGGGAGTTCGGAAATGAAGCCCACCGTGTCGGACAGGATCACCTCGCGGCCATGCGGCAGGCGGATGCGGCGCAGCGTCGGGTCGAGTGTTGCAAACAGAAGGTCCTTGGCAAAGACATCCGATTGCGTCAGCCGGTTGAACAGCGTCGACTTTCCGGCGTTGGTATAGCCGACCAGCGCGATGACGGGCTGCGGGATCTTCTTGCGCTTCTTGCGGTGCAGGTCACGGGTGCGGCGCACCTGTTCCAGCTCCCGCTCCAGCCGCATGATCTTGTCCTGGATCTGGCGCCTGTCCGCCTCGATCTGGGTTTCACCGGGGCCGCCCATGAAGCCGACACCGCCGCGCTGGCGCTCAAGGTGGGTCCAGGAGCGGACAAGGCGGCTCTTCTGCCAGGTCAGATGAGCAAGGTCCACCTGCAGGCGGCCTTCCTTGGTGCGGGCGCGGGCGCCGAAGATCTCCAGGATCAGACCGGTCCGGTCGATCACCTTGGTCTTCATCGCCTTTTCGAGATTGCGCTGCTGGATCGGCGTCAGCGCATGGTCGATCACGACCACGTCCACGTCGCCCTCTTCCGCCGCACGCGCGATTTCTTCCACCTTGCCAGGCCCCAGGAGCGTCGCCGGACGCGGGGTGTGGATGCGCGCGATGGAGGCGGAAACGATCTCAAGCTCAATAGCGGCGCAGAGGCCAACAGCCTCTTCCAGCCGCGCCTCAGGCGTGCGTGTGGGCGGCGGCGTGCCTTCAAAGCCTTTGGGAAGCCGTTCCGGCAGAACCGGCTCGATCACCAGTGCCCGGGACGAGGGTCCCTTGAACACAAGCTCACCGCCGTGGGAAACGGGCTCATTGCGGCCATCACCACGGCTCCGGCTGTCTTCCCCGTCCAGCCAGTCCTGATCTTCAAAGTCGTTACCGGAGCTGCCCTCTCCGGCTTGTCTATTCTTGCGAGCCAATCAGGCGCCTGCTTTTTCGGCGCCTTCTTCACCGCCTTCGAACAGCTGCACGGGACCATTCGGCATGATGGTCGAAATTGCATGCTTGTAGACAAGCTGGGAATGACCATCCCGGCGCAGAAGAACGCAGAAATTATCAAACCACGTTACCACACCCTGCAGCTTCACGCCGTTGATGAGGAAGATCGTCAGCGGAACTTTCTGCTTGCGAAGGTAATTGAGGAAGGTGTCCTGCAGATTCTGTGCACGCTCAGCCATGAGTCTTCTTATCCTGTTTCTGTCGTCCGCGGCCGGGGCATCTGACATGTTCTTGTTATGCGACCGGCAAACGAGGCAAAAAACACAAACGTAAGCGCCTCTCCCGGATGAACCGGGCGCCGGTGGCAAAGTTTACAACAAGTTCCGCCCGTTACCCCAGCACTATTTCATATCATCAATATATTTCATCAAGATGGGTCGCCGTGTGGAACTGCTTGCGCAGCTCTACCGCGACAGATCCCGGATGGCCATTGCCGATGGAAACGCCGTCGAGACTGACCACCGGCATGCAGATGGTGGAAGCGGCCGTGACGAAGGCCTCACGCGCATTCTTTGCTTCCTCCAGAGTGAAAGCACGCTCTTCAAAGCGCAGGCCTTCGCGCTCAACCAGATCCAGAACCACGCTGCGGGTAATACCGCGCAGAATGCCGCTTTCCGCCGGGCGCGTCACCAGAACGCCGTCCTTCGTCACAATCCAGGCATTGGTCGAACCACCCTCGGTGACAAAGCCGTCCTGATCCACATACCAGACTTCCTTGGCGCCCTGCTCGCGGGCATATTGCTTGGCCAGCACGTTCGGCAGCAGGCCAACGGTCTTGATGTCCACACGCGGCCAGCGGTTCTCCGGGTGGCTGACAACGGCAATGCCGGTTTCGGCCTGCTTGTCGGAGGCTGCCGGGTTCGTCGGCTTGGCCGTGATCACCAGCGTCGGCGCAATGGGCGTCAGCGGGAAGAAGTGATCGCGCCGCGCAACACCGCGCGTCACCTGCATGTAGACGATGCCGTTGCGCACCTTGTTGCGGCGGATGACTTCCTTCAGAACCAGCGTCAGCGGCTTGTGTTCCATCGGCATGGGGATGCGGAGCTCGCTGCAGGACCGCTCAAGACGCGCCAGGTGGCGCGGACCGTCCACCAGATTACCCTGCCAGACCTCGCAGACCTCATAGACACCATCGGCAAACTGATAGCCACGGTCTTCCACATGCACGGCGGCCGAAGAGTGCGGGAGGTACTGTCCATTCACATAGGCAATGCGGCTCATGAGAACTCCTTGCGGCGCAAGCCGGAGGGTTATGCAGGCAGGATTGAAGGCGGTACGGGAGGGTACCCTGTCCTTACATCCTGACCGTCTGATCAGAAGAATTCAAGGCTCACGCGGAACATCTGCTCCACCTGGCGCACCCGGTTGGCCATGGCAAAGATGACGATCCGGTCGCGCGCCTGGATCTGCACGTCGCCGTTGGGGGTCAGCACCTTGCCATTGCGGAACACCGCGCCAATGCGGATGCCGTCCTGAAGGTCGACTTCGCGCAAAGGACGGCCCACCAGTGGCGAGGTTTCCAGCGCCTCGGCCTCGATGATCTCGGCTGCGCCATTGTGCAGCGACTGGACGCCGCGGATGCGGCCCCGGCGCACGTGCTGCAGAATGCGGGAAATGGTCACGGCACGCGGATTGATGAAGGCATCGATCCCCAATGCATTGGCAAAGGCCGGATAGCTCGGATTGTTGAGCAGCGACAGGTTGCGCTTGCAGCCGAGCTTCTTGGCCATGACGCAGGACAGGATATTCACTTCGTCATCATTGGTCAGCGTGATCATGGTGTCGGCGGTTTCCACATCCGCTTCTTCCAGGATCCCCTGATCCAGCGCGCTGCCATGAAGGATAACGGTGCGCTTCAGCTCATTGGCAATGCCGACAGCCCGCTCGCGGGACGATTCGATGATCTTCACCCGGGTCGATGTCTGGCGCTGTTCAAGGGCGCGGGCGACATAAAGACCGATGTTGCCACCCCCGGCGATGACGACACGGGTTGCCTCGGGCTCCTCGTGACCGAAAATGCCAAGGGTGCGGCGCACCTGGTCCCGGCGGGCCACCACATAGGCAAGGTCACCCACAAGCATGCTGTCCGAGCTTTTGGGGGCAAACAGCTTGCCGCCCCGGTTGATGCCGACGACAACGGAGCCAAGATCAGGGAAGAGATCTGTCAGCTGACGCAACGGCGTGTCGACGACCGGGCAGTCCTCCTCGCAATTGACGCCGATAACCACGACCTGATCATCCGCAAAACGCATGGTCTCCACCGCACCGGGCAGCGACAGGCGGCGCAGCACCATGTCGCCCACCTCGATCTCGGGCGAGATGATTACGTCGATGGGCAGGTTCTCACGGGCAAAGAGATTGCGCCAGCGGCCCTGCAGATAGCTCTGGGCGCGCACACGGGCCACCTTCGTCGGAACGTTGAAGAGGGAATGGGCCACCTGGCAGGCAACCATGTTCACCTCGTCGTAGAGCGTGACGGCAATGATCATGTCTGCTTCATCGGCACCGGCCTGTGCGAGCACATCCGGATGGGCGCCGTTGCCGACGAAACCGCGCACATCGAGCTGATCACCGATGGCGGCAATCAGCTTTGACGACGAATCGATCACCGAAACATCGTTCTGTTCCGCAGCCAGACGTTCGGCGATGCCGTAACCGACCTGCCCTGCTCCGCAAATGACGACCTTCATCGGTCATATGTCCCCGTTTGAAGCGCCTTCACGGCGCTGGTCTCACGATAGACCTAACGACTTCAGCTTGCGATGCAAGGCCGAACGTTCCATGCCCACGAATTCTGCGGTGCGCGAGATGTTGCCACCGAAGCGCTTGATCTGCGCCTGAAGATATTCGCGCTCGAAGACTTCGCGGGCATCGCGCAGCGGCATGGACATCAGATGCTCGCCACCGCCATTGGCCGGAAGACTTGGGACCATCGACCCCACTTCGTTAGGCAGGAGATCCGCCGTGATCACCGCTTCCGGGTCGGCGCGGGTGAGAATCATCAGCCGCTCCACGTTGTTGCGCAGCTGGCGGATGTTGCCCGGCCAGTCGTGGGTCTGCAGCACGGCCATGGCATCATCGCCGATGCGGCGCATCGGCAGGCCTGCGGACGCGGAAATCTGCTCCATGAAGTGACGGACCAGGATCGGCACATCCTCGCGCCGCTCGGCCAGTCCCGGCACACGCAGCGGCACGACGCCAAGGCGGTGGTAGAGGTCCTCGCGGAAGGTGCCATTGGCAATCTCTTCCTCAAGATTGCGGGCCGTGGATGACAGGATACGAACATCGACCTGCACCCGTGTCGAACCTCCAAGGCGGGTGAAGGTCTGGTCCACCAGCACCCGAAGGATCTTGCCCTGCGTCTCGCGCGGCATGTCGGCCACTTCATCGAGATAGAGCGTGCCGCCATGCGCCTCTTCCAGCGCGCCAACCTTGCGCAGATTGCCGCTCTCATCCTCGATGCCGAAGAGTTCCTCTTCCATGCGGTCGGGGGTGATAGTGGCAGCGTTGATGGCGACGAACGGCCCCTTCGCACGAGGCGACAGCTCATGCACCTGCCGCGCCGCCAGTTCCTTGCCCGCACCCGAAGGTCCGGAAATCAGAATACGGCTGTTGGTGCCCGCGATCCGCTCGATGGTCTGGCGCAGCTGGTTGATCGCCGACGATTCGCCAATGAAGCGGGACGCATCGCCGCTGCGCTGTTTCAGGTCACGGATTTCGCGCTTCAGCATTGAGGCTTCCAGCGCACGCTCGGTGATCAGCAGCAGCCGGTCGGCCTTGAACGGCTTCTCGATATAGTCATAGGCGCCGCGCTTGATGGCAGAGACGGCGGTTTCCACATTGCCGTGGCCGGAAATGATGACGACCGGCAGATCCTTGTCCTGCGCCTTGATCTCGTCGAGCAGCGCCAGCCCGTCAAGCCGGCTGCCCTGAAGCCAGATGTCCAGCACAACGAGTGAAGGCCGCCGCTCCTTGATGGCCGCAAGCGCCGTATCACTGTCGCTGGCGGTGCGTGTGCCGTAACCCTCGTCATCAAGGATGCCGGCGATCATCTCACGGATATCGGTCTCGTCATCGACGATCAGGATGTCATAGGCCATGGCTCGTCACTTGTTCTCTGGTCTCTGATTGGGGGCCGGACTGCTCTCTTGCGGTCTGTACCGTGGCATCTTCTGCCGCGGGCGGGCCAATGATGAGGCGCACCATGGCGCCGGTCTCGTCCGGGCCAAGCTCCGGCGCGTCCAGCAGCTCGATGCTGCCATTGTGGTCTTCCATGATCTTGCGCACGATGGCGAGGCCAAGGCCCGTGCCCTTCTCGCGCGTCGTCATGTAAGGCTCCAGCAGCTTCTGCCGCTCCTGCCTGGGCAAGCCGACGCCGTTATCGATCACATCGATCAGCGCTCTGCCATCTTCATGGGTCAGCCGGATGCGGATGCGCCCCTTGGGCAGGTCCTCTCCGGTGCGTCCTGAAATCGCCTCGGCAGCGTTCTTGATCACATTGGTGAGCGCCTGACCGATCAGGCGGCTGTCGAAGCACGCCTCGATGCTCTCTTCCGGCAATTCGGTCTTCACCTCGATGTCCGGATTGCCGACGCTTTGCATGAAGGCCGCTTCGCGCACCGTATTGCGCAGATCCGCCATCGACTTGGCGGGCTTGCGCATGCGGGCAAAGGACGAAAATTCGTCCACCATCTGGCCGATATCGCCGACCTGACGGATGATTGTGTCGATGCACTGGTCGAAGACCGAGCGGTCATCTTCGACTTTCTTGCCATAGCGGCGGCGGATGCGCTCGGCAGACAGCTGGATCGGGGTCAGCGGATTCTTGATTTCATGGGCGATGCGCCGTGCCACATCCGCCCAGGCCGAATTGCGCTGCGCGGACACAAGGTCGGTGATGTCGTCCAGCGTCACCACATAGCCATGCTCGCGCCGGGTGGAAAGTTCCGTGGTGATGCGCGCATTCACAGTGCGTTCACGACCGCCGGTCCGAAGGGAAATCTGCGTTTCCTTGATGCGGTCGCTTTCCTTGGCCAGAGCCTCCCGGACAAAGGCTTCCAGCTCCGGAATGACATCAGCCAGCGGGCGGTCAAGGATTTCACTCTCCTCAACTCTCAGCAAGTCACGCGCAGACCGGTTGACGAGCGTGATGGCCCCGTCATCATCGATACCGATCACACCTGTAGTCACGCCAGACAGCACGGCTTCGGTGAAGCGGCGGCGGCGGTCAATCTGCTCATTGGCTGCCAGCAATGCATCGCGCTGGCCGCGCAGCTGGCCGGTCATGTTGTTGAAGGTCGTGCCGAGGTTGGCAAGATCACCTTCCGACTTCTCGGTCATCACCTCAACATAGAGATTGCCTTTGGAGACCTGATCTGCGGCTGAAATCAGCCGCCGGATGGGCGACACAAGCCGGTTGGCGAAGCCGAAACCGATCCAGATGGCCGAAAGCAGCAACACAAGCGCTACACCCAGATAGACGAGCGCAAACGCAATCTGCACGCCAAAACGGCTGCGCTCCAGCTGGCTGTATTCACTTGCCCCTTCTTCGGCGAGGCGCTGGTAATCCAGCACGCGCTGATCCACAGTCCGGGCGACATAAAGATACATGCCGTCATAGGCATCCAGCTTGACGATGCCGCCCACCAGGTTGGACCTGCCTGGCGCGATCAGCACCGCCTCGCCCTGATCTGCCTTGGCATAGACGTCGTTCGGCGGCAGCAGGATGCTGACATCAGGCACCAGGATGACGCGAGTGACGACTGTACCATCCGCCTTCAGCAGGAACGCTGCCACGATGCCGCGCAGCTGTGCCTGACCGGCAAAGAAGGCATCAAAGCGCGTTGGCTCGAATTCATAGATGGCCTTGGCCTGATCCACGTCCTGCGACATGGCAATCAGATCACCGCGCAACACACGCGCATGTTCCTGGAGATAGGCCTGCGCCACAGTCAAGGCATTGTCGATGATCTGGCGGGTGCGCTGCTCGAACCAGCGGTCAAGGCCTTGATCGAGCGTAATGGCCGCGACGATCGCCATCAGGATGGCGGGGACAGCGGCAATGAGGCTGAACATGGCGACAATGCGCACATGCAGCCGAGCGGCCGCCCTGCCCCTTCGCCGGGCCTGCACCAGTTTGAAGATTTCCCGGCCGATGATACCAACGAGAGCGGCACCAAGCCCGCCATTGACCATCATCGCGGCCCAGACGACTTCCGGCGTCGGCGCAATCGGGGTGAGACCGGTCAGAACGGCAAAGGTGATCGATATCGCCAGGAGGGCCGCCAGCATGACGGCCAGACCGGCTCTGCGGCCAGCACGGCCGCGCGCCCCCTGGTCCAAATCCGCGGGCGGGTCACGTTCCAGTATCATCAGTCCTCAAGGCAAGGCGTAGGGAAGAATCAGAAGCGCAACGCAAACACATATATGCGCGGCATTGTTACCACACACTGTTGCCTAAATGCGACAAGATTACGGCTGAACCTGCAACAGGTCCGCGTCACTACGGACCTCTTCGCCGTTGCATATGCACAGAGGCCGTGTCCATAAATCAGGAGGACGGATGTGAACCTCAAATAATATGCTGAACAGTGATCTGCTTTCATAGGGGCTGAAGCAAAGATGACGAAGAAAGTCCTTTTGACCATTGCAACGGTTGTTGCCGTCATTGCAGGGGCAATCTTTGCCTGGTTTGCATCTCGCCCCACACTTCCGCCTGAAATCGTTACGGCGAATGGCCGCATTGAAGCCGAAACCGTTCAGATCGCTGCGAAGACCGGGGGCCGGGTGCTGGAAGTGATGGTGCAGGAAGGCGATCTGGTGCAGGCTGGCACCGTTCTCGCCCGCATTGACACGGACGAACTGGATGCCCGTAAGGCTGGTGCGGTGGCGCAAGTCAGCGCCGCGGAAGATGCAGCCCATACGGCTGAAGCGCTGATCGCTCAGCGTGAGAGCGAACTGAAGCTGGCGGATCAATCCCTTCAGCGCGCGAAGACCCTGCGGGAAAACGGTCATGTCTCGCAGCAGGAGCTGGATCAGCGCCAGACCGCCCGCGAAACCGCCGAGGCTGCGCTCAGAGCGGCCCGGGCACAGCTGGCCAACACGCGCAACACCGTGACGGCGGCTCAGGCCGAAGTAGCCCGGATCGAGACACTTATCCGCGACAGCGTCCTGACCGCGCCGATTACCGGCCGCGTGCAGTACCGGCTGGCCGAGCCCGGTGAAGTGGTGGCGGCAGGCGGCCGTGTGCTGACGCTGCTCAATCTCACCGATGCCTACATGACCGTCTATCTGCCGACCGCCAGCGTAGGCCGCGTGTTCATCAATGCCGAGGCGCGGATCGTGCTGGATGCCGCGCCCGGTCTTGTGATCCCGGCCAGCGTTTCCTTCGTCGCCGCCGATGCACAGTTCACCCCGCGCGAGGTGGAGACCCGTTCCGAGCGCGACAAGCTTATGTTCCGCGTCAAGCTGCGCATCGATCCGGCTCTGCTGACCGAGTATCTGGAAATGGTCCGCACCGGATTGCCCGGCGAGGCCTATGTGATGATGGCGCCGCCCGTGGCATGGCCAGAGTCTCTGGCGGTGCGCCTGCCAGCCCCACGGTGAGGCGGTCATGACACAGCCCTCCTTGCAGACCTCGCCCGCTTCCGCCGTGGCGCGTCTGACCGGCGTGTCGCATCTCTACGGCAAGACACGGGCACTCGACGGGGTGACGCTCGCCCTGCCCGCTGGCGGCATGATCGGGCTCATCGGGCCAGATGGCGTTGGCAAGTCCACGCTGCTGGCCCTGCTCTCCGGCGCGCGCAAGATCCAGACCGGCACCGTGGAGGCACTAGGTGGCGACATGGCCAATGCCCGCCACCGCCGGGCCGTGCTTCCGCGCATCGCTTACATGCCGCAGGGGCTTGGCAAGAACCTCTACATGGACCTCACGGTCGCGGAGAACCTTGAATTCTTCGGCAGGCTCTTCGGCCAGGATGGGCGGGAACGCCAGCGCCGCATTGTGGAGCTGACCCGCGCGACCGGCCTTGATCCCTTCCTTGACCGCCCGGCGGGAAAACTCTCCGGCGGCATGAAACAGAAACTCGGGCTGTGCTGCTCGCTCATTCATGATCCGGACCTGCTCATTCTGGACGAGCCGACCACGGGCGTTGACCCCCTGTCGCGCCGCCAGTTCTGGACGCTGATCGACACCATCCGCACATCGCGCCCCGGCATGACCGTGGTGGTCGCCACCGCCTACATGGATGAAGCGGAGCGTTTCGGACATCTGGTGGCCATGCATGGCGGGAAAATCCTGGCGGAAGGCAGTGCAGCGGATCTGAAACAAAAAGGACAGGCCGCAACGCTGGAGGCCGCGTTCGTCAACCTGCTGCCGGAATACCGGAACCAGCCGCACCAGAGCCTGACCGTGCCGCCTTATGAAGGCAACGGCGAGGGCCCGGCCATCGTTGCGCAAGATCTGGTGCAGCGCTTCGGCAGCTTCACCGCCGTTGATCATGTCAGCTTCGAGATCCGGCGCGGCGAAATCTTCGGCTTTCTCGGCTCCAACGGCTGCGGCAAATCCACCACCATGAAAATGCTGACCGGCCTGCTGCCGCCCAGCGAAGGCAAGGCCTGGCTCTTCGGCGAAGAGATCGACGCATGCAATCTCGCCGCCCGCAAGCGGGTTGGCTACATGTCGCAGGCCTTTTCGCTTTATGGCGAGCTGACAGTGCGCCAGAATCTTACGCTGCATGCCCAGCTCTTCCATATGCCCACAGCGGAGATCCCCGCCCGCGTCGATGAACTGCTGCAGACGTTCCGCCTGACAGATGATGCCGATGCACTGCCCGGCGCCCTGCCCCTTGGTGTGCGGCAGCGCCTGTCTCTGGCCGTTGCCATCGTCCACCGGCCCGATGTGCTCATTCTCGATGAACCGACATCGGGGGTTGATCCGGTCGCCCGTGACGAGTTCTGGAGCCTGTTGATCGGTCTGGCCCGCAAGGACCGGGTGACGATCTTCCTCAGCACCCATTTCATGAATGAAGGCGAGCGCTGCGACCGCATTTCCCTCATGCATGCGGGCAAGGTGCTGGCCTGCGGCGCGCCGGACGAACTGGTGCGCAGCTACGGCGCTGCCACTCTGGAAGAGGCCTTCATCAGCGCGCTTGAAGGCGCATCCGCTCCCGCGCGGCCTGCGACAGAGGCGCAGGCCGCCCTGGCTGCTGCAGCCGAGCCGCCTGCCAAGCCACAGAAACGGCGGCAGGGCTTCCTGTCGAAGCGCCGCCTCATGGCCTATTCCCTGCGCGAAGCCAAGGAGTTGCGGCGCGATCCGGTACGCCTTGCCGTGGCTCTGGCGGGCACCATGCTGCTGATGCTGGTTTTCGGCTACGGCATCACCACGGACGTAAATGACCTCACCTATGCGGTGCTGGACCATGACCGGACCCTAGAAAGCCGGCAATATGCGGAAAGCATGTCGGGCTCGCGCTATTTCAAGGAACAGGCGCCGCTTACCAGCGAGGCGGAAATCCTCTCCAGAATGCGTGCCGGCAACATTTCGCTCGCCGTCGAAATCCCGCCTGGCTTTGGCAAGGCGCTGCTGCGCGGCGAGACGCCTGAGATCGCGGCCACCATCGATGGCTCCATGCCGTTCCGCGCCAACACGATTGCAGGCTATGTCACTGGGCTGCATCAGTCCTATATCGCCGAGCAATACCGCCAGCGCTTTGGCGAGACACCGGTCTTTGCCGCTGCCAGCGTCGAGCCGCGTTTCCGCTACAATCAGGACTTCAAGAGCATCAACGCCATTGCCCCTTCCGTCATGGCGCTGCTGCTCGTGTTCATTCCCGCGATCCTGACCGCCGTCTCTGTCGTGCGGGAAAAGGAGCTGGGCTCGATCACCAACCTCTATGTGACGCCAGTGACGCGGCTTGAATTCCTGATGGGCAAGCAGCTTCCCTATGTGGCCATCGCCATGGTCAATTTCGCACTGATGATGCTGATGGCGACGGTTGTCTTTGGCGTTCCGGTGAAAGGCAGCCTGGCGGCGCTGACGGCGGGCGCACTGCTCTATGTCTGTGCCACCACTGCTATCGGGCTGCTGTTTTCCACTTTCACCTCCACGCAGGTGGCTGCCATCTTTGGCACGGCCATCGGCACGGTTCTGCCGGCTGTGCAGTTCTCCGGCATGCTGCAGCCGGTCTCCTCGCTGACAGGCGCCGGTGCCGTGATCGGGTCGCTCTATCCGACCACCCATTTCATGACCATCAGTGTCGGCACCTTCACCAAGGGGCTGGGCTTTGCGGAACTTTCGGTAAATTTTTGGGGTTTGGCTCCGGTCGCGCCGCTGGTGCTTGCCGCCTGCGCCCTGCTTTTGCCACGGCAGGAGCGCTGAGATGGACAGGCTGATCAGTATCTTCCGGCTGGGATTGAAGGAACTGCAGAGCCTGCGGCGTGATCCGGTGCTGCTGATCCTCATTCTCTGGGCCTTCAGCGCCGGGGTCTACATGGCGGCCGGTGGCATGCGCTCGGACCTCAACAACGTGGCTGTCGCCGTGGTTGATGAGGACCGCTCGCCCTTGTCGCGCCAACTCGTCGACACGCTGCGGCCACCCGAATTCCGCAAGCCCGAGATGATCAGCTTCGCGGAGATCGACCGTGGCCTCGACACGCAGGCCTACTCTTTCGTGCTGGTCATTCCAGAGCGGTTCGAGGCGGATGTGGTGCGCGGCAACGCTCCGAAGATCCTGCTCAACATCGATGCCACAGCCATGATGCAGGCTGGAACGGGCGCCAATCACATCGCCCAGGCCTATGCCCAGGAAATCGCCCGCTATCAGCACGGCAGGGGCATTGCGGCAACGGAAATGCCGGTCAATCTCATCATCCGTTATGCCTTCAACCCGAATCTCACCAGTTCCTGGTTCTCTGCGATCATGGAGATCATCAACAACATCACCATGCTGACCGTGGTTCTGACCGGGGCTGCGGTGATGCGCGAGCGCGAGCATGGCACGCTGGAGCATCTGCTCTCCATGCCGCTGACGCCCTTCGAGATCATGATGGCCAAGGTCTGGGCCAATGGCTTGGTCATTCTCGTGGTGGCCGGGCTGTCGCTGAAGATCGTCATCGAGCAGCTTTTGGATGTGCCGGTCGCCGGATCGGTGGCGCTGTTCTTAAGCGGCACCGCCCTCTATCTCTTCTTTGCCTCGGCTTTGGGGATCCTGCTGGGCACAATCGCCCGCTCGATGCCGCAATTCGGGCTGCTGTTCATCCTCACCATCTTGCCGATGAACCTGCTCTCGGGCGGCGAAACCCCGATCGAGAGCCAGCCGCTGATGCTGCGCACGCTCATGAGCGCAGTGCCCTCCACCCAGTTCGTCAGCATGGCGCAGGCGGTGCTCTACAGAGGGGCCGATTTCTGGATCGTCTGGCCGAAATTCGTGGCCATGACGCTCGTCGGCCTCCTCCTCTTCACCCTCGCCGCCGTCCGCTTCCGCAAATCGATCGCGGCTGCGCATTAACAACAAGGGTGGCCGCCCCGGCGCGCGTTACGCTTGCCCGGGGCGGCAGATGAACCTGACCCGGACGCATACCGCATCCGGGCCTTTTCATATCCCTTGCCCAGCCCCTCAGCGGCTGGAACGCATGACCTGCACGTCAAGATCGCGGATCTTCTTGCGCAGGGTGTTGCGGTTCACGCCGAGAAGCTCTGCTGCCTTGATCTGGTTGCCCCGCGTGGCGGCAAGGGCAGCACTGATCAGCGGATATTCCACTTCCCGCAGGATTCGGTGATAGAGGCCCGGAGGCGGCAGGGCATCGCCAAAATTGGCGAAATAGGTGTTGAGATAGCGCTCAACCGCCTGACCAAGATTGATCTCGCCCGTGGGCTCCTCGATGGCACTGGTGACAGCGGGCGTGCTCAGCTCCTGCTCGATGAGCCCCTCACCTATTACGTCCTGCGGATAGAGCGCGGCCAGACGCCGGACGAGGTTTTCCAGCTCGCGCACGTTGCCCGGCCAGCGGTAGCGGCGCAGCAGGTTCATGGCGGCCTGGTCGATCTGCTTGGCCGGCAGGCCTTCCTTCTCGGCCAGCGCAAAGAAGTGGCGCACCAGATCCGGAATATCCTCCACGCGCTCGCGCAGCGGCGGGAGGCGGATGGGCACCACGTTGAGGCGGAAGAACAGGTCCTCGCGGAACAGGCCCTGATTGATCAGCTGGCGCAGATCCTTGTTGGTGGCTGCGACGATGCGCACATCCGTCTTGATGGGCGTGCGCCCGCCGACGGTGGTGTATTCGCCCTGCTGCAGCACGCGCAAGAGCCGGGTCTGGGCTTCCATCGGCATGTCGCCGATTTCGTCAAGGAACAGCGTGCCGCCATCGGCCTGTTCGAACCGGCCAGAGGAACGGGCCTGCGCGCCCGTGAAGGCGCCCTTTTCGTGGCCGAAAAGCTCCGCCTCGATCAGATCACGCGGGATGGCGGCCATGTTGATGGCGACGAATGGCCCGTTACGGCGCTTGCCGTAATCATGCAGCGCGCGGGCCACCAGTTCCTTACCGGTGCCGCTCTCGCCGTTGATCATGACCGTCAGGTCAGTCTGCATCAGGCGGGCGAGCACCCGGTAGATTTCCTGCATGGCGGGCGAGCGGCCCACCAGCGGGATGGCCTCACCCATGTCGTCCATTTCCGCCGGTCGGCGGGATTTGGGCTCCTCAAGGGCGCGCGCGATGATGCCGGTCAGTTCCTTGAGGTCGAAGGGCTTGGGCAGATACTCGTAGGCGCCCTTTTCCGAGGCGCGGATCGCCGTCATGAAGGTGTTCTGCGCACTCATGACGATGACCGGCAGGTCCGGCCGAAGCTTCTTGATGCGCGGCAGAACGTCGAAGATGTTCTCGTCCGGCATCACCACATCGGTGACCACCAGATCTCCGTCGCCGGAACTGACCCAGCGCCACAGGGTAGCGGCGTTGGACGTCAGGCGGACGGTGTAGCCGGCCCGGGACAGGGCCTGATTGAGCACGGTGCGGATGGCGGCATCGTCGTCTGCAACAAGAATGGTGCCGGTCGGCATGGTCAGGCGGTCCTGTCGCTGGAGGTGGTTTCAGGTTCGGTAAAGGCTGGCATCAGGATGCGGAAGACGGTGCGCCGGGGGGCGCTGTCGCATTCGATGAAGCCACCGTGATCGCTGATCATCTTGGCCACAAGCGCAAGGCCCAGGCCCGAGCCGTTGGTCTTGGTGGTGATGAAGGGCTCGAAGATATGTGGCATCAGGTCTTCCGGCACGCCAGGGCCGTTGTCCTTGACGCAGAACTCCAGCGGCAGGCTGACCTTTTCCGATGTGCCGGGCACCGACAGGCGCACGCCCGGGCGGAAAGCCGTGGTGATGCGAATCTCGCCATCGGGATCATCGCCGATGGCTTCGCAGGCATTCTTCACCAGATTGAGGAACACCTGGATCAACTGGTCCCGGTTGGCATAGACCGGCGGCAGCGAGGGATCATATTCCTCGATGATGCGCTTGCCGCGCCCGAAACCGGTATCCGCAAGCCGCTTCACATGGTCCAGCACCACGTGGATGTTGACTGGCTCGCGTTCGATCGGGCGCTCGTCGGAGAAGACTTCCATCCGGTCCACGAGTTTCACGATCCGGTCTGTCTCGTCCATGATGAGGCGCGTCAGCGCACGGTCATCCTCGCTGGCGGACTGTTCCAGCAGCTGCGCCGCGCCACGGATGCCGGACAGCGGGTTCTTGATCTCATGCGCCAGCATAGCGGCGAGGCCAGTGACGGTGCGGGCGGCTCCACGGGAGGTGAGCTGGCGGTCGATCTTCTCCGCCATGCCCCGTTCCTGGAACATGAGCACAACTGCGCCCGGACGCTCCACCACGGGCGCGGCGTGAATGTCCACCACCCGTTCGGCGCCGATGCGCGGCGAGCCGATGTCCACCTTGTATTCATTGACCGGCGCACCGCGCTCGCGCACCTGCTCGATCAGGGTCAGAAGCGGGCTGCCGAAGGGCACAAAATAATCAATCGTGTGACGCCGCAGAAAAGATACGGACGAGCGCAGGAAGATTTCGGCGGCCATGTTGGCGGCCTCGATCACTCCATCAGGAGCGACCAGAAGTACGGGGTGTGGCAAGGAGTCCAGAATGGTCGGGCCATCGGTGGCGAGGGCCTCGGTGCGTCCTTCCACGGATTTCGCAGACGGTCCTGTCATGCGGCGCTCCGTTGGGGTTGATCAGAAAACCAGCTGCGGACGAGCCGCGTGACTGTGGCGGGGCTGTCGCTGGTCAGGATTTCCTGACGCAGGGCGGCGGGCACATCGGCGGTCTGGTCCAGATACCAGCCCAGATGCTTGCGTGCGATACGCCGGCCCAGCTTCAGCCCGTAAAGGGCAATGAGCGCGTCGTAATGTTCCAGCGCCAGGTCGCCGAGCGCATTTCCCTCGGGCGCAGGCTCCGGCTCTGTGCCATTGAGATGAGCGCCGATCTGCCCCGGCAGCCAGGGCCGCCCGTAGGCGCCACGGCCAACCATCACCCCATCGGCGCCAGACTGTTCCAGCATCGTCTCCGCCGCCTCGATGGACACACAGTCACCATTGGCAATGACGGGAATGCTGACGGCCTCAGATACGGCACGGATTGCCTGCCAGTCGGCCTCGCCCTTGTAGAACTGGTTGCGGGTGCGGCCATGAACGGTGACAAGCTGCACGCCCGCATCCTGTGCCCGGCGCGCCAGCTCCGGTGCATTCATGCAGTCCCGGTCCCAGCCAAGACGCATTTTCAGCGTCACGGGCACGGACACGGCCCCCACAGTTGCCTCGACCAGCGTCAGCGCATGGTCAAGATCACGCATCAGGGCCGAACCGGAATAGCCGGTGGTCACACGCTTGGCCGGGCAGCCCATATTGATGTCAATGATTGCAGCGCCTGCGGCTTCAGCAATACGGGCCGCTTCCGCCATCCAGTGCGGCTCACGGCCAGCCAGCTGCACCACATGCAAATCCAGCCCCTCGCCTTCCGCACGTGTACGGGTTTCGGCATCGCCCTCCACCAGCTGCTCGCAGGCCACCATTTCCGATACAACAAGCCCGGCACCGAAACGCGCCGCCAGCTTGCGGAAAGGCAGGTCCGACACGCCGGACATGGGGGCAAGAAAGGCCCGGTTCGCCAGAACATGAGGGCCGATCTTCAGGGAACTCTCAAAACGTGCAGCTACAGGTGTGCTCATATCGTGTGCATATCTCGATTTGCCTACACATTAGACATTTTTTGCGTTGCGGCAAGGGACAAGTTGTACGAGCCTCGGAAAATGAGTTGAGAACACCCCCGGAAAACCCTTAAGAGACAGGCACGAAACGCGGCCTGCCTCAAAACTGTCCATATGCGGCGGATGGCAGTCCTGATTGCCCCGGCGCATGAGGCAGCGCCACCAGCGGAAACCCTCGATGACGCGCAAGACATCTGCCCTGATCGTCGCTGCCGGACGCGGAACGCGTCTCGCCGATCCACAGGACAGGTGCCCCAAGCAGTATCTTGCCCTCGATGGAAGGCCTATGCTGGCCTGGACTCTGGAGGCCATTCTGCAAAGCCCGCATGTGGCCGATGCGCTTGTCGTGATCCATGCCGATGATGGCGGCCTCTATGAAGCATCGCTGGCGGCAGTGCAACCGGCCATGCGCGAAAGAATTCTGCCGCCCGCCATCGGCGGCGCCACCCGTCAGGCGTCCGTGCATGCCGGGCTGGAGTCGCTTGCCTCCCGGCCGGAAGAGCAGCTTCCCGCACATGTTCTGGTGCATGACGCCGCCCGCCCGTTCCTGATGGCCGTCACACTCGAACGAATGACGGATGCCCTTCAGGCCGGAGGACAGGCCGTGCTGGCCGCCCTGCCCGTGCATGACACGCTCAAGCGCGCCGGGCCGGATGGCTATGCCACCGGAACCGTGGACCGCAGCGGCCTATGGGCGGCGCAAACGCCGCAGGGCTTTGCCTTCGAGCCGCTGCTGGGCGCACACCGCCGGGCTGCTGCACAGGGCCAGAACCATTTCACCGATGACACATCCCTGGCCGAATGGGCCGGCATGCGTGTGCAGCTGGTGGAAGGTGCAGCCGAGACCTTCAAGGTAACCACCCGCGCTGACCTCGAGCGGGCGCGCGCCATGGCGGCGCTGATGCGCCGGCCTGTCAGCGAATAAGGAGCCAGCATGAAGCCCTGGTCTGAACTGCCGGATATCCGCACCGGCAACGGATATGACGTTCACGCTTTTGAAGATGGCGAAGCCGTCATTCTTGGCGGCATTGCCATTCCCTTTCACAAGCGCCTCAAGGGCCACTCGGATGCGGATGTCGCCCTGCATGCCCTGACGGATGCCATCCTCGGCGCCATTGCGGACAAGGATATCGGCGGCCATTTCCCTCCCTCCGACCCGCAATGGAAGGGGGCGTCCTCAGACCGGTTCTTGCAGCATGCGCTGTCACTGGTGGCGGCCCGCGGCGGGCGGGTGGCCCATCTGGATGTGACCATCGTCTGCGAAGCACCGAAGATTGGCCCGGTGCGAGAGGACATGCGCCGCAGCATCGCCGCCATCTGCTCCCTGCCGGTCGAGCGCGTTTCGGTGAAGGCCACAACCTCGGAAGAACTGGGCTTCACCGGGCGGCGCGAGGGCATCGCGGCTCTTGCCACCGCGACTGTCCGTCTGCCAGATTTGGGTGACTGAGGACCGGCAAAGAAGAGGCCCGTCATGACTGATCTCACGCAGTTGCGCCCCCGTGCCGAAGCGCTAGTCCTGAAATTGAAGAGTAAGGGCCTGATGATGACGGCCGCCGAATCCTGTACCGGCGGCCTTGTCTGCGCACTGGTGACGGAGATCCCCGGTTCTTCGGCCGTGCTGGACCGTGGGTTCGTCACCTATTCCAATGAAGCAAAGATGGACATGCTGGCTGTACCGGCGGACGTGCTTGCCCGCGCCGGTGCCGTCAGCGAAGAAACGGCCAGGGCCATGGCGGAAGGAGCGCTCGCCCATTCGCGGGCGGATGTCGCGGTCTCCATCACCGGGATTGCGGGCCCTGGCGGGGGCTCAACGGAAAAGCCGGTCGGTCTTGTCCATTTTGCTGCCGCTGGAAAAGACAGGCAGACACGGCATCTGGCCTGCCGGTTCGGCGATCAGGGGCGAGACGCCATCCGGGCGCTGTCGGCCGCCACAGCCTTGGAAATTCTGTCAAATTTGATCGACTGACAGAAGGGAATATCAAGACGGCTACACTATAGCATGACACTTGTGCTGAGCCCGCGCACCTGCTGGCCCGGCGCTGACAACGGGGCAGGTTGTTATGCGCGTCTTGATTATCCTGGCGGGAGCTCTTGCATCCCTTCTTCCGGCACGAGCCGAAGAAGCCGTAAAGGCGGGAGATTTCTATCTCATCTCACGGCAGGTCGATGGCACCTTTTACGGCAGCCATCAGGTTCTCGAAGAAGAGGCAGCCGGCTATGTCGCCGTCGCATACTGCGGCCGCAAGGTCTGGGTCCGGCCCAAGTCGGTAGCCTGGAGTCTGATGGAAGTTGAAAACAAGCGCCTTGTCAGACTGGAATACAGCAATGGACGTGGCTGGGTTGAGGTCTGCGCCAAAGCAGAGACGCATGTCTCCATGGCAGACATTGGCAGTGACGAGGACCCGCTGATCATCAGCAACGACGATTCTGCCAATCCCCTCCCCCCTGGCAGCAAATTGTCCCGGATCAGTGAAGCCTTCGCCAACAAGTCCGGCGGCAAGGTCAAAGGCACCTACCATCAGCAGTGACCGCACGCCTGCGGCAAAATTCCATGCTCCTGCACAACGACCGCAAGGCTGACGCAGGATTGACTTGATATTGCCTCCTTTGCAGGCAAAACTTCTAGTCGCAAAATGTGACAGGCAGGTCGGCGCAACCTGCAAGCGACCATAAGCCTGGCTCAAATCAGGGAATTGTGCCGTGGCGAGCCTTGCTGGTGTTCTTCTGGCCGTTTTTATTGCCGTCAGCGTCTTGCCCGCGGTGGGCCTGGCCCAGACGGCCGTACAATCGGCGGGTCAGCCACAATCAGGCGAGTTTCACATTATTTCCAGAGAAAATGGCCGGTTCCGCGGCAGCCATGTTGTGCTCCGCCGGGAACAGCAGGGTTTCGTTGCCGTGGAATATTGCGGGTCAACCTTCTGGGTTCGCCCCACCACCGTCGCCTGGACACAGAAAGAGGCAGAAGACGGTTACGAACTCAATCTGGAGAGCAGCGCCAATGGCCGGTGGCAAGCGGTCTGCCGCGACCCGCACACGCAGGTGAAGGTTCAGGACCTCAACCTGCCGGCCAATGTGGAGCGGGGCCTTACAGGCGATGCCCGTCCTCCACGGGAGTTCAGATTTCAGGAAATACGCCGGGCCTTTACCGGACGCTGACCGGCTGCCCGCTCTTGCGGCCGTAGACCTCATCTGCCCGCGCCTCAAAGGCTGAGGCAAACTTGCGGAAAGCCATGTCGAACATGGCGCCCATCAGGGCCGCAAAAGTCCGGCTTTTGAAATCATAAGAGATGAAGAAACCCACCCTGCAGCCGCCTTCCTCGCGCGGCTTAAAGGTCCAGCGGTTCTCCAGATGCTGGAACGGGCCATCCAGATACTCAACGAGAATCTGGTTCTGCGGCCTGTCCAGCACCACGCGGCTGGTGAAGGTCTCCTTGAACAGCTTGTAGGCGACCGTCATGTCGGCCACCAGCACCTCGCGCGTTTCGTCCAGCGGCTTGCGCCCGCGGATGACGAGGCTCTGGCAGAGCGGCACAAACTGAGGGTACTTCTCCACATCGGCGACGAGGTCGAACATGTCGCTGGCGCTGTGGGCCACGTCCCGGCTCGATTCAAATGACGGCATGTAAGTCTCTTCAGGCGCCCGGCAGTCCGGTTTCAACCGCCGGCGCTGTTTCTTGTGTCAGTGGCCCAGCTTCGCAGCGCGAGCGGCCCTCAGATCGGCAAAATCCTCGCCCGCATGGTGGGAGGAGCGGGTCAAGGGGCTGGCAGAAACTTTCAGGAAGCCCTTGGCATAGGCGATCTTTTCATAGGCCTTGAACTCTTCCGGCGTGACGAAGGAGAGCACCGGATGATGCTTCTTCGAGGGCTGGAGATACTGGCCGATGGTGAGGAAGTCCACGTCCGCCGTCCGCAGGTCATCCATCAGCTGGAGCACTTCGTTGCGCTCCTCGCCGAGGCCAACCATGATGCCGGACTTGGTGAACATGGTGGGATCCAGTTCCTTCACCCGCTGCAGCAGGCGGATGGAGTGGAAATAGCGCGCGCCGGGGCGGACCTTCAGGTATTTCGACGGCACCGTTTCCAGATTGTGGTTGAACACATCCGGCTTGGCCTTCACGACGATCTCCAGCGCACCTTCCTTGCGCAGGAAGTCGGGCGTCAGCACCTCGATGGTGGTCTTCGGCGCCTTGGCGCGGATCGCCGCAATCACATCGGCAAAATGGTTCGCGCCGCCGTCATCCAGATCATCCCGGTCCACGGAAGTGATGACCACATGCTCAAGACCCATGGTGGCAACCGCCGTGGCGATGCCTTCCGGCTCGTTCTTGTCCACGGCACCCGGCATGCCCGTCCGCACGTTGCAGAAGGCGCAGGCGCGGGTGCAGGTGTCGCCGAGGATCATGAAGCTGGCGTGCTTCTTCGACCAGCATTCACCGATGTTCGGGCAGCCCGCTTCCTCGCACACGGTGACAAGCTTGTTCTCGCGCACCACCTGATGGGTTTCGCGATAGACAGGCGACGTCGGCGCCTTGACGCGAATCCACGCAGGTTTCCGGGCGACCGGATTGTCAGGCCTGTGGGCCTTTTCCGGATGCCGGGGCTTCGCGTCGTCTGCGCTCAGTGCAGGAGCCGGACGGTTCAGGGTGTCGAGGATCGTTACCATGGCATCCAAATGTCGTGAGCAGCGCAGAAGGTCAAGTGCCTCATTGCCGCGGTGTCATGCGTTTTCGGAAGATCCGCTCAGCGCAGCGAAGCGGCCGGCGGTTTCGGGCGACAGGGGACGGGATTTACGGGTGGCTTCATCCATCTGCACCACCACGGACACGGCCCGCGCGACACAAGCGCCATTCTGGAAGACAGCTTGCTCCAGCGTGATGGAACTGCGGCCAACCGCCTTGACCCGCGTGCCGGTCACAACAGTGCCCGGCCATGTCACTTCGGCCAGAAAATCCAGCTCCAGCCGGGCAATGACGAAGGCTGCGCCATCGTCCGCAAGGCTTTGCTGCAATTTGCCCGCACCATATAGCACCTCGACTCGTCCGGTCTCCAGAAAGGTGGCGAAGACAGCATTGTTGACATGGCCCTGACGGTCCGTGTCGCGATAGCGCAGCTTGTCCTCGCTGTGCAGCGGATAGTCACTCAGACTTGGCAAATCACCCGGCATGATGCCCCCTACCCTTCACCTTTATCCTGCGGCGCCCTTCTCCTGTGCGCCTGTCAGCGGCCTCTGATCTTGCGCCAGACGAACAGGAACAGAATGGCCCCGACTGTCGCCACAACCAGCTGGTCGATGAAGCCGCCGGTCAGATTGAGCCGCAGCATTTCGGCGAGCTTGCCGCCAACAAGCGCACCGATCAGCCCGACGACGAGGGAGCCGAAAAAGCCGCCCCGGCTGTCAAGCACCCGGTGGGCGATGGCGCCAGCCAGCAGCCCGATGATAATCCAGAAAATCATGCGCTGTGCCTCCCCTGCTTCCGGCACTGCCGCCGGAAGCGCTCAGTTGCTCCGGAAGACCCTCCGCTCAGGCCGGTAGGATCAGGCCAATATGCGGGCGACGAAGACCACAACGACGGCGCCGATGGCCGCCACGGCAATCTCGTTGGCAATGGCATTGCCCAGGTTCAGAGAAAACCCGAAGTAATGCATCAGAAAGCCGCCAACGACGGCACCGGCAAGACCGGTCAGGATGTAGCGGATCAACCCGCCGCCGCCAGTGATGAAGCTGGCGATCCACCCGGCAACAAGGCCAATCAGCGCCCAGATGATCACGGTCTGAAGTGTCATGATGCAGTCTCCCTATTGACGTGCTGCCTTATCAACACTGAAGACACCATCGAGGTTCCGCAAGAGCTACGGCCTAGTAATAATGCCAAGAGGGCCGCCTCTCATGCGAGGGCGGCCCTGCAGGGTTTCCGTCAGGCGTTCAGCGCCCGCCCATAGGCGTCCAGAACGCTTTCCTTCATCATTTCCGACAGGGTCGGATGCGGGAAGATCGTGTGCATCAGATCTTCCTCGGTCGTCTCGAGGTTCATCGCCACAACGAAGCCCTGGATCAGCTCGGTCACTTCCGTGCCGACCATGTGGGCACCCAGCAGTTCGCCGGTCTTCTTGTCGAAGATGGTCTTGATGAGGCCATTGTCCTCACCCAGCGCAATGGCCTTGCCGTTGGCTGCAAAGGAGAAGCGGCCGACGCGGATGTCGCGGCCCTGCTCCTTGGCCTTGGCTTCGGTCAGACCAACAGAAGCGACCTGCGGGTTGCAGTAGGTGCAGCCCGGAATCTTGCCCTTGTCCATGGCGTGAACGCCCGGCAGGCCTGCGATCTTCTCGATGCAGATGACGCCTTCGTGCTCGGCCTTGTGGGCGAGCATCGGGGGGCCAGCCACGTCACCGATGGCATAGAGCCCCGGAACGTTGGTCTTGCCGTAGCCGTCGATGACCACGCAGCCGCGGTCGGTCTTCACGCCAAGCGCCTCGAGGCCGAGGTTCTCGATGTTGCCCTGGACGCCGACAGCGGAAATCAGGCGGTCAGCGGTGATCTGGGTCACCTTGCCGTCTTTGGTCTCCACATGGGCGGTAATGGAATTGGCGCCCTTCTCGACCTTGGCAACCTTCGCCTCAGTCATGATCTTCATGCCGCGCTTTTCCAGTGCCTTGCGGGCGATGGCGGAGATTTCGGCATCTTCCACCGGCATGATCTGGGACATGACTTCGACGACAGTCACGTCAACGCCCATGGAGCGGTAGAAGGACGCGAACTCGATGCCGATGGCGCCCGAGCCCATCACGACCAGCGACTTCGGCATGAAGTCCGGCTTCATCGCCTCGAAATAGGTCCAGATCAGCTTGCCATCCGGCTCGATGCCGGGCAGCGCACGCGGACGGGCACCGGTGGCGATGATGATGTGCTTGGCCGTGTAGGTGCCTTCGCCCTTCACGCCCTTGGGCGCGGGGTGCTGCGGCTCGACGGCGGGCTTGGAAGACTTGCCGACGACGATCTCACCCGGCTTGGTGAGCTTGGCTTCCCCCCAGATGACGTCGATCTTGTTCTTCTTCATCAGGAATCCGACGCCGCCATTGAGGCGGGCCGAAACGCCGCGCGAACGGGTAACCACGTCCTTGATGTCAGCGGTCATCTTGCCTTCCAGCTTCAGCCCGTAGGACTTGGCATGGTTGGCGTGATCGAGAATTTCAGCGGAGCGCAGCAGCGCCTTGGTCGGAATGCAGCCCCAGTTGAGGCAGATGCCGCCCAGATGCTCGCGCTCGACAATGGCAGTCTTGAAGCCGAGCTGGGCCGCACGGATCGCGGTCACATAACCGCCGGGGCCCGACCCGATGATGAGGACGTCATAGCTATCGGCCATGGAAGTTCCCTCGCCTTTGTTTCGCAAGAATGTCGCGTTCTGTTTTCAAGACAGAAAGGCCCCGGACCTGCCGGGGCCTCGCTGAGGGTCACTCAGACCAGCATGCTCATCGGGTTCTCGATGTAGCCCTTGAAGGCGCCGAGAAGTTCCGCGCCCAGAGCGCCGTCCACGCAGCGGTGGTCGGTCGAGAGCGTCACCGTCATGACAGTGGCCACGGACAGTGTGCCATTCTTGACGACAGGACGCTGCTCGCCCGCGCCGACCGCCAGAATGGTGGCATGCGGCGGATTGACCACGGCCGAGAAGCTCTTCACGCCCATCATGCCCATGTTGGACACGGCGGTGGTGCCGCCCTGGTACTCTTCCGGCTTCAGCTTGCGGTCCTTGGCGCGCTGACCCAGGTCCTTCATCTCGTTGGAGATGGTGGACAGGGCCTTCTGCTCGGCGCTGCGGATGATCGGGGTGATCAGGCCGCCCGGGATCGACACGGCAACGCCGACATCGGCGTGCTTGTGCTTGACCATGGCATCGTCCGTCCAGGAGACGTTCGCATCCGGCACATCGCGCAGGGCCAGAGCCATGGCCTTGATGACCATGTCATTGACCGAGAGCTTGTAGGCCGGCTTGCCGTCCTTGGACTTCGGCGCAGCGTCGTTGAGCTGGGTGCGCAGGGCCAGAAGCGCGTCGAGTTCGCAGTCAACCGACACGTAGAAGTGCGGGATCGTCTGCTTGGACTCGGTGAGGCGCTTGGCAATGGTCTTGCGCATGCCATCGTGCGGCACCAGCTCGTAAGAGCCTTCGGCGAAGAGCTTGAGCACCTGCTCCTTGGAAGGACCAGCGGGCGCTGCAGCGGCAGCCGCCTTCGGAGCCTCGGCAGGAGCTGCGGCGGCAGCAGCCGGAGCAGCCTTGCCGGTGCCGGACTTCAGAGCGGCTTCGATATCGCGCTGGACGATGCGGCCATGCGGGCCAGAGCCTGCGATTGCCTTGAGGTCCAGACCGTTCTGCGACGCCAGACGGCGGGCAAGCGGCGAGGCAAAGATGCGCTCGCCCGATGCGCTGACCGGAGCCGGGCCGGCATATGCCGGTGCAGCAGCGGCCGGAGCCGGAGCCGCTTCAGCCTTGGCCGGAGCAGCTTCCGCCTTGGCAGGCGCAGCAGCAGGCGCTGCCGAGACAGCCGAAGCATCCTCGTCTTCACCGGCGAGCACGGCGATCAGGCTGTTGACCTTTACGCCCTGCGTTCCGGCGGCGACGACGATCTTGGCGACCGTGCCTTCGTCCACGGCTTCCACTTCCATGGTCGCCTTGTCGGTTTCGATCTCGGCGATCACGTCGCCGGGAGAAACCTTGTCACCTTCCTTCACCAGCCACTTGGCCAGGTTGCCCTCTTCCATGGTGGGAGAGAGGGCCGGCATTGTGATGTTGATCGGCATTGCGGCCTCCCTCGCCTCAGTCCCTGTAGGTGACAGCCTTCACGGCGTCGATGACTTCCTTGACAGACGGCAGAGCCAGCTTTTCAAGGTTTGCGGCATAGGGCATCGGAACGTCCTTGCCGGTCACGCGCAGGATCGGGGCGTCGAGGAAGTCGAAGGCCTTTTCCTGAACCTGATAGCCGATTTCCGAGGAAACCGAGCAGACCGGGAAGGCTTCTTCCACCGTGACGCAGCGGCCCGTCTTGCGGACGGACGCAAGCACCGTGTCGATGTCGAGCGGACGGATGGTGCGCAGGTTCACGACTTCCGCCGAGATGCCCATGGCTGCC
This sequence comes from Pannonibacter anstelovis, assembly GCF_036881715.1. Classification (NCBI taxonomy): domain Bacteria; kingdom Pseudomonadati; phylum Pseudomonadota; class Alphaproteobacteria; order Hyphomicrobiales; family Stappiaceae; genus Pannonibacter; species Pannonibacter anstelovis. The sequence continues at coordinate 178,659 of NZ_JBAKBF010000001.1, read as the reverse complement.
AGTTCGTCCACGGCCTTCATGACATAGGTCATGCCGATGCCCCAGGAGACGATGGTCACGTCCGTACCGGCACGCTCGATCTTTGCCTTGCCGATCGGCAGGACGAAATCATCGACTTTCGGAACCTCGAAGGACTGGCCGTAGAGGATCTCGTTTTCGAGGAAGATGACCGGGTTCGGGTCGCGGATGGCCGCCTTCAGCAGGCCCTTGGCATCGGCAGCAGACCAGGGCTGGATGACCTTGAGGCCCGGAATGTGGGCATACCAGGAGGCATAGTCCTGGCTGTGCTGTGCACCCACGCGGGCCGCAGCGCCGTTCGGGCCGCGGAACACAATCGGAGCGCCAAGCTGGCCGCCGGACATGTAGAGCGTCTTGGCAGCGGAGTTGATGATGTGGTCAATCGCCTGCATGGCGAAGTTGAACGTCATGAACTCGACGATGGGCTTCAGGCCCGTCATGGCAGCGCCCGTGGCAAGACCGGCAAAGCCGTGCTCGGTGATCGGCGTGTCGATGACGCGCTTGGCACCGAACTCGTCCAGAAGACCCTGCGTGATCTTGTAGGCGCCCTGGTACTCGGCAACTTCCTCACCCATGATGAAGATGTCGCCGTCGCGGCGCATTTCTTCAGCCATGGCATCACGCAGTGCTTCGCGCACGGTCATGGACACCATTTCGGTGCCGGCCGGTGCGTCACTGTCGGCAGTGCCGGACGTGACGGCCTGCGCAGGAACCGGAGCAGCGGCAGCCGGAGCGGCAGCAACAGGCGCAGCAGCAGCGGCCGGAGCCGGTGCAGCCGCCGGAGCCTGAGCGCTGGCATCAATCGCAGAGGCGTCTTCGCCTTCGGTGAGGAGCACGGCGATCTTCGTGTTGACCTTGACGTTCTCGGTACCCTCGGCCACCAGGATCTTGCCCATGGTGCCTTCGTCCACGGCTTCCACTTCCATGGTCGCCTTGTCGGTCTCGATTTCGGCGATCACATCGCCAGACTTCACGCTGTCACCCTCGGCCTTGAGCCACTTGGACAGCTTGCCCTCTTCCATGGTCGGCGAGAGAGCCGGCATCAGAATATCGATCGGCATGTATTCCCCCCGGCCTTAAAGCAGAATGTCTGTATAGAGCTCGGACACATCCGGCTCCGGATCGTTCTGCGCAAACTCTGCCGCTTCGGCAACAATGGCGCGCACGTCCTTGTCGAGGCCCTTGAGATCGTCCTCGGTGGCCCAGCCGTTCTCGAGCAGACGCGAACGGACCTGCTCGATCGGGTCGTGTTCGCCGCGCATGCGGTCGACTTCTTCCTTGGAGCGGTACTTCGCCGGGTCGGACATGGAGTGGCCGCGGTAGCGGTAGGTCACCATCTCCAGAATGAAAGGGCCGTTGCCTTCACGGCACCAGGCCAGCGCACGGTCGGAAGCTGCCTTTACGGCGCGCACATCCATGCCGTCCACCTGCTCGCCCGGGATGCCGAAGGAGGCGCCGCGCTGGGACAGGTCGGTGTTGGCCGAAGCGCGGTTGACGCTCGTGCCCATGCCGTACTTGTTGTTCTCGATCACGTACACGACCGGCAGCTTCCACAGCTGGGCCATGTTGAAGCTCTCGTAGACCTGACCCTGGTTGGATGCACCGTCACCGAAGAAGGCCATGGCGACATTGCCGTTGCCACGGTACTTGTTGGCAAAGCCAAGGCCGGTGCCGAGCGCAACCTGCGCGCCGACGATGCCGTGACCGCCGTAGAAATGCTTCTCCTTGGAGAACATGTGCATCGAGCCGCCCTTGCCCTTCGACAGGCCGCCACGGCGGCCGGTCAGCTCGGCCATGACGCCCTTGGGATCAAGGTCCATGGCCAGCATGTGGCCGTGGTCGCGGTAACCGGTGATCATCTGGTCACCATCCACCTTGGCCATCTGCATGCCGACAACGACAGCTTCCTGACCGATATAGAGGTGACAGAACCCGCCGATGAGGCCCATGCCATAAAGCTGGCCTGCCTTTTCTTCGAAACGGCGGATCAGGAGCATTTCACGGTAGGCGTGAAGCTCTTCGTCCTTCGTGAATTTTGCGATGGCGGCAGCAGCGTTGCCCGCACCACCCTGACCGGACGCGCCCTTCGCGCGTGCACCGGCGGAAGATTGTTTTGTAGCGGCCATGTCCCTCGTCTCTGCGTGGCGTTTCCCCTAGACAGCAAGCGGAAGGTAACCGCTTGCCGTTGTCAATCCAAGAGGTTGAGTGCAGCGCGGCAACGCTGAGCAACCGATTGAAATGAATTGCTTTTTATAACTTAACTGATTTTCGGTTATTTTGACGATATAAACCGTTTTTCAGTTATCTAGCTGCAACTGACCGGCCGCGCATGATGATCAGCTCATCCGCCTGCACCACGTTTAGGATAACGCGGGCGCGCTCATCGACCATATCCGGATCAAGGCTTTCCGGACGCAGAAGCGCCACACGCGTTGCCAGATGCTCGCGCGCGGACGTGATGTCTGCCAGCTCGGCCTCAAGCTGGGCCACCTGCCTGTCCAGACGCTCGCGCCCGGCCATGCCGAACTCGCCATTCACCGCGTGAAAGGCGAAATAGCCCAGCACAGCAGCGGAGGCGACCGGAATGACGAGACTGCCGAGGAAGGACTTCTTGCGCTGACGGGTGGTGGCGGACACTTATCGACCTACTGAACACGTGGGGTCTGAAACTGATCGCAGTGTGCCGGGACTCGCTTAACAGAGTCTTGCGCAATTGTGGCGGCAGCCGGGAAATCTGTTGCCATGGCAGGGTTTGCACAGAGGCCTCGAATGGGCGGAGCCGAAGGATCATGGGCGGGAGTTTCTGCCCGCCCTGCCGCCGCTCAGGCTGCGGCCTTGCCGCCTCCGGCCAGCTTTGCCAGCTTGGACATGATGACGGCAGTTCCCTTCAGCCGGTCTTCCGCCCTCTCCCAATCGCGCGACAGAACCACCTTCTGGTCCGGGCGGATCTTGGCCAGAACGCCCTGCTCGGCAATGTAGCCGACGAGCCCAGCCGGATTGGAGAACTCGCTGTTGCGGAAGGAAATAACGATCCCCTTCGGCCCCGAATCCACCTTCTCCACATTGGCCTTGCGGCAAAGCCCCTTGATGAAGACAATCTTCAGCAGGTGCTGCACTTCCTCCGGCAGCGGTCCAAAGCGGTCGATCATCTCCGCGCCAAAGGCGTCGATTTCCTGCGCTTCCGTCAGATCAGCCAGACGCCGGTAAAGCGACAGGCGCAGATTGAGATCAGGCACATAGTTTTCCGGAATGAGAACCGGCGTACCCACGTTGATCTGCGGTGACCACTGGTCTTCACCAAGCTCGTCCCCGCCATCCTTCAGCTGCGCGACCGCCTCTTCCAGCATCTGCTGATAGAGCTCGTAGCCAACTTCCTTGATGTGGCCGGACTGTTCTTCACCCAGCAGATTGCCCGCGCCGCGAATATCGAGGTCATGGCTCGCCAGCTGGAAACCGGCGCCGAGACTTTCGAGCGATTGCAGCACCTTGAGGCGGCGCTCCGCCGTTGCCGTCAGCTTGCCGGCCGCAGGCACGGTGAAGAGTGCATAAGCGCGGGTCTTTGAGCGGCCCACACGGCCACGGATCTGGTAAAGCTGGGCAAGACCGAACATGTCGGCCCGGTGCACGATCAGCGTGTTGGCTGTCGGGATATCGAGGCCCGATTCCACGATGGTGGTGGACAGGAGCACGTCGTATTTGCCCTCGTAGAAGGCATTCATCACGTCTTCCAGCTGCCCCGGCGCCATCTGGCCATGGGCGATGGCAACCTTCACCTCCGGCACGCTTTCGGCGAGGAACTCCGCCCGCTCGCCGAGGTCGGACACACGCGGGCAGACATAGAAGCTCTGGCCGCCACGGTAATGCTCGCGCAGCAGCGCCTCGCGCACCACCAGCGGATCAAGCGGTGAAATGAAGGTGCGCACAGCAAGACGGTCCACTGGCGGTGTCGCAATCAGTGACAATTCGCGCAGGCCCGTCAGTGCCTGCTGCAGGGTGCGCGGAATGGGCGTGGCCGACAGCGTCAGCACATGCACGTCCGACTTCAGCTCCTTCAGCCGCTCCTTGTGCTTCACACCGAAATGCTGCTCTTCGTCGATGATCAGCAGGCCGAGATCGCGGAATTTGACGCCCGTGCCGAGCAGCGCATGGGTGCCGACAACTATATCGACAGAGCCATCCTCCAGCCCCTTCTTCGTGGCCGAAAGCTCCTTCGGGCTGACGAGGCGCGAGGCATGGGCAACGTTGACGGGCAGCCCATGAAAACGCGTCGAGAAGGTGCGGAAATGCTGACGGGCAAGGAGTGTCGTCGGCACCACAACCGCCACCTGACGGCCGGACATGGCCGCAACAAAGGCCGCACGCAGGGCCACTTCCGTCTTGCCAAAACCCACGTCGCCGCAGACCAGCCGGTCCATCGGGCGGCCCGAGGACAAATCCTCGAACACCGCATCAATCGCGGTCAGCTGATCTTCCGTTTCGTCATAGGGGAAGCGGGTGGCGAACTCGTCATAGACGCCTTCCGGCGTCTCGATCACGGGTGCGGTCTTGAGCGCGCGGGCAGCGGCGGTCTTGATCAGGCCATCGGCAATCTCAAGAATGCGCTTCTTCATGCGCGCCTTGCGCGCCTGCCAGGCCCCGCCGCCCAGCTTGTCGAGCTGCACATCGGTTTCTTCCGAGCCGTAGCGCGTCAGAAGCTCGATGTTCTCGACCGGCAGATACAGCTTGTCGCCGCCGTGATACTGCAGTTCCAGACAGTCATGCGGCGCGCCAAGCGCCTCGATGGTCTTCAGGCCAATGAAGCGGCCGATACCGTGGTCCACGTGGACGACGAGATCGCCTTCCGACAGGCTTGTGGCTTCGGTGAGGACATTGGCCCCTTTGGCCTTGCGCCGCCCCTTGCGCACCAGCCGGTCACCGAGAATGTCCTGCTCGGAGATGAAGACGAGCCGGTCCACCTCGAAGCCGGTTTCAAGGCCGAGAAGGCTGAGTGCCACCGTGCGCGGCGGCAGCGCCTGCATGTTGGCGAAGGTATCGGCGGGCGCGGCCAGCTCCAGCCCGTGGTCGAACAGGATCTGCCCAAGCCGGTCGCGCGAGCCCTCGCTCCAGCAGGACAGAATGACCTTGCGCTCTTCGGCCACCAGCGCCCGCACATGGCGCACCAGCGCATCGAAGATGTTGACGTCGCCAGCGGCACGCTCGGCGGCAAAGTTACGGCCCTGCCGGCCGGCGAAATCCACAACCTGCCGTCCCGAGCCAGGCGGCGGGGTGAACACATCCATCTGGCAGCTGGCGGCATCGGCGAGGCGCGACGTCCATTCTTCCGGCGCCAGATAGAGCCCGCCGGTTTCCACAGGCATGTAGGGCACGGACCCGGCCAGATGGCCATTGTCGAGTGCATCCTTGCGAGCCGTGTAATGCTCGGCCACCTGCTCCAGCCGCTCGCGCAGGGCGTCGGGGGCGCGGGAATCGAGGACGAGCGGCACACCCTCCACGTAGTCGAACAGGGTCTCCAGCGTTTCGTGGAACAGCGGCAGCCAGTGTTCCATGCCGGCATAGCGGCGGCCCTCGCTGACCGACTGGTAGAGAATATCCTCACGCCGCGCTGCGCCGAAGCGGCCGATATAGTTGCGGCGGAAGCGGGAGATCGCCTCTTCCGTCAGCACCACCTCGCTCATCGGCACCAGATCCAGCCGCTTCACCGGCGCCGTGGTGCGCTGGCTTTCCGGATCGAAAGCGCGCACGGTCTCCAGCGTATCACCAAAGAAGTCGAGGCGGACGGGAGCCTCCGCGCCCGGCGCGAAGAGATCGAGAATGCCGCCGCGCACCGCATATTCGCCGGTCTCACGCACGGTCGGCGTGCGGGAAAAGCCGTTCAGCTCCAGCCAGGCAGCAATGGAGGTGAGATCCGCCCTCGTGCCTGCGCTCAAGGAGAAGGTCTGGCCCGCCACCCAGCTGCGCTCCGGCAGCCGCTGCACGGCAGCGTTGACGGTGGTGACCAGCACCTTGCGTCCCGCACCTTCCAAGCCCCTCGCCAGCTCACCCAGCACCAGCAAGCGGCGGGCGCTGATGGCAGGGTTCGGCGACACACGGTCATAGGGCAGACAGTCCCAGGCGGGCAGCGACAGGGCTTCCACATCGGGCGCAAAGAAGCTCAGGGCCTCGATCAGCCCCTGTGCCCGCGTGGCATCGCGGGCAACGAAGACAGCGCAAAGCCCCTGCTTCGGCCCTTCGTCCAGAATGCGTGCAAGCGCCAGCGGCTCAGCCCCATCCGGCACGCTGGCCAGCGTGATGTTGCCCTTGTCGCGGAGAAGGCTCTCGAACACGGTTCTTATCCCTGAAATTCTGCGCCGCGCGCGAAGGCGCGTTTGCGGACTGACGATCCGGCCGGATCAGGCAGTGCGGCTGGACGTGATGTTGTGGAAGGCAAGAATGCGCCGGTAGAGCGGGCGGTCCCACTCCGCCGGAACCGGCTTGCGGCCTGTGATCCAGGCAAAGAGATCCTGATCATTGACGTTGATCAGCTCCTCCAGCTCGTCCAGTTCAGCTGCCGTCAGCGTGTCGAGCTCCGATTGGGCAAAGCCGCCGAACAGAAGGTCCATTTCCTTCATGCCCCGGTGCCAGGTGCGGAACAGGATGCGCTTCTTGCGGTGGGTCAGGGCATCATCCTGTGCTGCTGCCGTCTCTGCGCTTGTGCCGCTCATCATGTCTCTCCGCATCGCTGGGCTTGCGCCATCCTGACGCCTGCAGCCGGAGCGCGGGGTTTCCGCGTCCGGCGCAAACGGGACAGCATTTCGTCCGTGCTATATAGCGCCGCAAACCGGCTCTGTCAGGTCAAGGTTTTGGGGTGCATGTCCTGAAGGTTCAAGAGGCTTCATTGCCCTTGCCGCCAGACCGTGCCAAAACGCGGCATCGGTCTTGCGGATTCCTGTGCCATGCGCCCTTCTCTTCTCGATCCCCTGTTTGCTCCGGTTTCGGTGCTGCCCGGCATCGGCCCGAAGATCGCCAAGCTGCTGGACGGGCTGACCGGCAGCACGCCGGGGCGTGAGGCCAGCGTTCTCGATCTGCTGTTCCATCTGCCGCACGGGGTGATCGACCGCCGCCGCCGGCCGGGAATCGCACATTCGGAAAATGGCGAGATCGCAACGCTGGACGTAGTGGTGGAGCGGCATCTGCCTTCGCCGCGCCAGGGCAAGGCGCCATATCGCATCATCGCCAGGGACCCGACCGGCGAAATCGCTCTTGTCTTTTTCCATGCCCACCGCGACTGGCTGGAAAAGACCCTGCCCGTGGGCGGACGGCGGATCATTTCCGGCAAGGTCGAATGGTTCAACGAGCGCCCGCAGATGGTGCATCCGGATTATGTGCTGACGCCCGAAGAGGCTGAAACCATGCCGGATGTGGAACCGGTCTATCCAATGACCGCCGGGCTTGCCTCGCGCACCCTGCTGAAGGCCATTGCCGCCGGGCTTGGCCGCCTGCCGGTGATGCCGGACTGGCTCGACCCGGAATTTGCGGCACGCAAGGGCTGGCCGGATTTCGACGAGGCGCTGGCCCGGATGCACCGGCCGGAAAAGGCGGGCGATCTTGGCCCCGAATCCCCGTTCCGCGCCCGCCTGGCCTATGACGAATATCTCGCCAACCAGCTGGCATTGGCTCTGGTGCGCGCCACCATGCGCAAGCTGGATGGCGCGCCGCGTATCGCAAATGGCGCACTGAAGGCGAAGATCCTCGCCGCCCTGCCCTTTACCCTCACCGAAGGCCAGACGCAGGCGGTTGCCGAAATCGAGGCGGATCTTGCGAGCCCCCACCGCATGCTGCGGCTGGTGCAGGGTGACGTGGGCGCGGGCAAGACTATCGTTGCCCTGCTCGCCATGGCCGCCGTCATCGAATCAGGCGCACAGGCAGCAATGATGGCGCCAACCGAAATCCTCGCCCGCCAGCATTTCGCCTCCATGGCACCGCTCTGCGAAGCCGCTGGCATCCGCATATCCCTGCTGACCGGCCGTGACAGCGCCAAAACCCGGCGCGAGACGCAGGCCGGATTGCTGGACGGCAGCATCGATCTGGTCGTCGGCACTCACGCGCTGTTCCAGGGTTCGGTCGAGTTTCAGAACCTCGGCATCGCCGTGGTGGACGAGCAGCACCGCTTTGGCGTGCATCAGCGCCTTGCGCTTTCCTCAAAGGGCAAGGGTGTCGATGTGCTGGTGATGACGGCAACGCCGATCCCGCGCACACTGGTGCTGACCTATTTCGGTGACATGGACGTCTCCCGCCTCATTGGCAAGCCAGCAGGGCGCAAGCCCATCACCACAGTCTCCGTATCGCTGGAGCGCATGGGCGAGATGGTGGCGCGCATCAAGGCGGCGGTGGCCGAGGGCCAAAAGGTCTATTGGGTCTGCCCGCTGGTGGAGGAATCTGAAAAGATTGACCTTGCCGCCGTCGAGGACAGGCACCGGCATCTGTCGCAGGAACTGAAACTTCCCGTCGCCCTCGTCCATGGCCGCATGAGCGCCGAGGAAAAGGATGTGGCCATGACCGCCTTCAAGGAAGGCCATGCCCGCGTTCTTGTCGCCACCACCGTGATCGAAGTGGGCGTCGACGTGCCTGACGCGACCATCATGGTGATCGAACATGCCGAACGCTTCGGCCTTGCCCAGTTACACCAGTTACGTGGGCGTGTCGGGCGTGGTGACAGGCCATCTTCCTGCGTGTTGTTGTACAAGGGGCCGCTGGGCGAAACCTCCGCCGCACGCCTCGCCGTGATGCGCGAGACCAATGACGGCTTCCTCATCGCCGAGGAAGACCTGCGCCTGCGCGGTGAAGGCGAAATTCTTGGCACACGCCAGTCCGGCACCCCAGGCTTCCGGCTTGCGGGCGAAGAGGCGCGGCCCGATCTCATGGAAACCGCCCGCGACGATGCCCGTCTGATCCTTGAAACCGATCCGGAGCTGAAAGGTCCGCGCGGCCAAGCCCTGCGCACGCTGCTCTACCTCTTTTCCCGTGATGAAGCGATCCGTCTGCTGCGGGCGGGCTGAGTTTCTCCCCTCAGTAAACGGCCGCCCAATGGGAGCCAGGCTCTCATTCCTTTGGCTTTGTGGTATCCGCCGGTAATGCTGCAACGATCTGCGGATGCTCCGGCGTGATAAGACCGGCGGAAATGATCAGTTTGGCTGCATCTTCCACGGTCATGGAGAGCTCGATCACATCCTTGCGCGGCAGATACAGCAGGAACCCCGATGTTGGGTTCGGCGTGGTCGGCAGGAACACGGCAATGTACTCCTCTTCGCCGCCACCCGGGAGTTTCTGCGCCACCTCTCCTTTTGCAGATGTAGCCACAAACACGATCGCAAAGAGCCCCTTACGCGGATACTCGATCAGCGCAGCCTTCTTGAAACTGGCCCCCTTTTCATCAAGTACAGTCTCAAAAATCTGCTTCAAACCATTATAAAGATTACGAACAAGCGGCATGCGCGCCACTGCACGCTCGCCGTAGCCAATGAGTGTCCGGCCCAGAAAGTTCGCTGCCACAAAACCGGTCAAAGACAATGCCGTAAAGGCGACGATGAGGCCAACGCCCGGCACCGGGAATGGCAGATAGGTGTCGGGATTATAGGCGGGCGGCAACGCGGGTTTCACGAGCCCGTCCACCCACTGGATGAAGGACCATGTGAGCCAGAGCGTGATCCCCACAGGGCCGGCGATCACGAGACCGGCAAGAAACGAGTTCCTCAGCCTTGCACCAAAGCTCTTGTGAGCCCGTGCAGGTGTATCCTGATGCTGGTCCGGCATTGAGGCGGGATCATCCATGAGCACATACTCCTTAACTTGCCGGGGATTCGGTCTTCCCTATTTGTCCCTGGGGGCGTAAACCGGATTGTAGTGTTCCGGATTTGGGCTTTTCAAAGTCCATGCGATGATGCGGTGCATCATAGGCCAAAAACGGACACCGGAGAGATGAATTGCGGCGCTTGGCCTACCGGTTTGCAGGAATAGTATGCGTCATCCTCGGGGTGATCGGTGCCATTCTGCCGGTCATGCCGGGCACTATCTTCTTTATCCTGGCTGCTGCCATGTTCGCCAAATCCTCGCCGGAACTGGAGGCGCGCATCCTGGCACACCCCTCCATCGGCCCCCAGGTCATCGCATGGCGCGAACATGGCGTCATTCCGCCGCGTGCCAAACTCTATGCCACAGGCGGCATGGCATTCGGTTATGGCATGTTCTGGCTCGGCGCCCATCCTGGCTGGCCACTGGCCCTGGGCGTCCTGGCATTCATGGCAGCCTGCGCTGCCTATGTGCTGTCACGGCCGTCCTATCCGCGCAGCTGACAAGGCTCATATACTGATTTATATTTCTCCGTTATCCTATTGATTTATAATCAATCATCCTTGATCAGCCGCTTGCCCAGCTCCACCACCTCGTCGGGGACATAACCAAGCTGCCCGTAAAGGCCAATCACCTGCTCATTGCCGGTCCGCACCAGAAGATTGATCTTCGGGCAGCCGCGCGCCAGCAGGAGCGCTTCGCCATGCTCCATCAGCAACCGGGCATAGCCCTTGCCGCGATGGGCCGGATGGACACTGAGATAGTTCACCGAGCCCCTGTGCCCGTCATATCCGAACATGGCGCTGCCGATGATGGCATTGCCCAGACGCAGCACGAGGAAGCCCCAGGGGCTGTCTGCGACCTTGCGGTCGATATCCTTGTCCGGATCGTTCCAGGCCCTCGTCAGGCCGCACTCTCCCCAAAGGGTGACCACGCGATGGCGGTCACCCTCGGTGAAGGTATCGATGACAGGCTTGGGGCTCGTGATCATTCCACCGTGACCGACTTGGCAAGGTTGCGCGGCTGATCCACATCCGTACCCATGAACACAGCCACGTGATAGGCAATCATCTGCGTCGGAATGGCGTAGATGATCGGCGCAACGATGCCGGACAGCTCGGGCATCACCACCTGCTCATTGGCCGCCAGGCCGGACGCAGCAGCACCCTTTTCATCGGTGATGAGCAGGATCTTGCCGCCGCGTGCCGCCACTTCCTGCATATTGGAAACGGTCTTCTCATAGATGGCATCATGCGGGGCAATGACGATCACCGGCATGTTTTCGTCAATGAGCGCGATCGGGCCATGCTTCAGTTCGCCGGCGGCATAGCCTTCAGCGTGGATGTAGGACAGCTCCTTGAGCTTCAGCGCCCCTTCCAGTGCCAGCGGGAAGCTGGTGCTGCGGCCGAGATAGAGCACGTCCGAAGCCCGGGAAAGGCTCGGAGCCAGCTTTTCGATGCGCGGCTCGATGCCAAGTGCCTGTACGGCCAGACCGGGCGCTTCGGCAAGCGCGCCGACCAGTTCGGCCTCTTCCGCTTCGCTGATGAATCCGCGTTGACGGCCTGCGGCGATCGCAAGCGAAGCCAGAACCGCCAGCTGGCAGGTGAAGGCCTTGGTGGACGCCACGCCGATTTCCGGGCCTGCGACGGTCGGGAACACCACATCGGCCTCACGGGCGATGGTGGATTCCGGCACGTTGACGATGGCGCCGATGGTCAGGCCTTCCTGCTTGCAATAGCGCAGCGAGGCGAGCGTATCCGCCGTTTCGCCGGACTGGGAGATGAACAGCGCCATTTCGCCCTTCGACACCGGCAGCTCGCGGTAGCGGAACTCGGACGCAACGTCGATTTCCACCGGCAGGCGGGCATATTTCTCGAACCAGTACTTGCCGACGAGACCGGCATAATAAGCCGTGCCACAGGCGGACATGACCAGCCGGGTCAGATTGCTGAAGTCCACATTCATACCATCCGGCAGACGCACCTTGCGGGCGCTCAGGTCCAGATAGCGCGAAAGGGTGTGGCCGATGACTTCCGGCTGCTCGTGAATTTCCTTGGCCATGAAGTGGCGGTAGTTGCCCTTGTCGATCATGGCAGCGCCAACGGAAGACTTGCTTTCCGGGCGTGTGACGGGGGTGTTCTGCCGGTCGAAAATGGCGAGGCTGTCACGGGTGAGAACGGCCCAGTCGCCTTCTTCCAGATAGGTGATCCGGTCGGTGAAAGGTGCCAGCGCGATGGCATCCGATCCAAAGAACATTTCGCCCTCACCGTGGCCAATGGCCAGCGGCGACCCGCGTCTTGCGCCGATCAGAAGGTTCTCCTCGCCCTCGAACAGGAAGGCGAGCGCAAAGGCGCCGCGCAGACGCGGCAGAACCGAGGCCACCGCCTCCTTTGGCCCGAGCCCTTCATCCATGGCTGCATTGACCAGAAGCGCGACCACTTCGGTGTCCGTCTCGGTGACCGGGTGATAGTCCTTGGCGACCGCCTCGGCCCGCAGATCCTGATAGTTCTCGATAATGCCGTTGTGCACCACGGCAACGCCACCGCTTTGATGCGGGTGCGCGTTGGAAACGGTCGGTGCGCCATGGGTAGCCCAGCGGGTGTGGCCGATGCCGACAACGCCTGGCAGCGGTGCCTTTTCCAGTACGGCTTCCAGATTGCGCAGCTTGCCCTCCGCGCGGCGGCGGGTGACGATGCCGTTTTCGAGCGTAGCAATGCCGGCGGAGTCATAGCCCCGGTACTCAAGGCGCTTCAGCGCATCCACGAGGCGCGGCGCTACGCCGCTCTGGCTGACGATACCGATGATGCCGCACATGAAAATGAATCCCTTTGAAACGATCTGACCCGCCTCCCTTAGACGAGACGGGTCAGTTTGTTGAAATCAAACCCTGTTTCAGACGATGACAGGTTGCGTTGCGTCAGCTCTTCTTTGCAGCCTTCGCGGCAGCAAAGCGGGCGCGAAGCTCTTTGGCCCTGCCATCCTTCACGCTCTGGCGGGCCCGGCCAATGACGAGAGCGTCATCCGGCACCTCCTCCGTCACTGTGCTGCCAGCCGCCACATAAGCGCCCGACCCGATGGTCACCGGCGCGACGAGCGTCGAATTGGAGCCGATGAAGCTGCCTGCCCCGATCTGTGTCAGATGCTTGCCGAAGCCGTCATAGTTGCAGGTGATCGTGCCTGCTCCGATGTTGGTCTTAGCCCCCACCACGGCATCACCGATGTAGCTGAGGTGATTGACCTTGGCGCCTTCGCCGATCTTGCCGTTCTTCACCTCGACGAAGTTGCCGATGTGTGTCTCGCGGGCCAGTTCCGCACCGGGGCGCAAACGGGCATAGGGACCAACTGTGGCGTCCGCCCCAACCGTAGCCCCCTCCAGATGACTGAAGGCGCGGATGCGGGCACCGGAGGCAACACGCACGCCGGGGCCGAACACAACATTGGGTTCCACCAGAACGTCCGGCTCAAGCACCGTGTCATGGGAGAAGAACACGGTGGAAGGCGCCTGCAGAGTGACGCCGCGCTCCAGCGCGGCACGGCGCATTCTGTTCTGGAAAATCTCTTCACATTCAGCAAGTTGAACGCGGTTGTTAATCCCGCGTGCATCATCTTCGCCGGTGGTGGCCGCAACCACTTTCAGCCCGCGCGCATTGGCAATCTCCACGGCGTCGGTCAGATAATACTCGCCCTTGGCATTGTCGTTGCCGATCGCAGACAGCAGCTCCGCGGCAATTGCGCCCTGAAAGCCCATGATGCCCGAATTACAGAAAGTTACCTTTCGTTCTTCGTCACTTGCGTCTTTTTCCTCACGTATCGCAAGAAGCTGATTGCCCTGCATCAAGAGGCGGCCATAGCCAAAGGGATTGGCGGCCTCGAAGCCCAGAACAGCCACATCGGCCCCTGCCGCCAGCCCCGCCCGCACGCGGGCAATCGCATCCGCCGTTACCAGAGGCGTATCACCAAACAGAACCAGCACGTCGTCGGCAGCGGGTGTCAGGGCACTGCGGGCGGCAAGCGCTGCATGGGCAGTGCCGAGCCGTTCGGTCTGCTCGTGGCAGCTCGCGCCGGGCGACAGTTTTGCAACGAGCGCTTCCAGCGCCGGCATTCCGGGCCCAACGACAACGGCAACGCGATTGCCGTCACTGCTTACGGCCTTCAGCACATGGCCGATAAGCGGAAGACTGCCGATCTCGTGCATCACCTTCGGCAAGCTTGACTGCATGCGTGTTCCGAGGCCTGCGGCCAGGATGATGGAAAGGAGGCTGCGGTTGGACATGGGATCTTTCTGCCGGTCTTGCTGATGGGCACAGGTGGCCTGCGCACCTTGCTCCGCGCTTCGGCGGGCCCCCTGAACCCTTGCCAGCCTTTTCCCGCCCTTTTGCAAAAGATGCAAGCCGCCGATCCACAGTTCCCTGCAGAACAGCCTCGCAGGCCGCAGTAATTCCCTGTTCGTTAACCATGTTTAGGGACAAGATATCACATGGATAGCAACAGATTCGCCGTAACGGGTGCAGGATAGCCACCGTGGAGAGCCGCAAGAAGGATGCCGGTGTCAGGGGGTCCGGGTCAGATATGGCCCGGGCACGCCTCGACATTGCCGCATGGGCTCTGTTCGCGCTTCTGTTCGGCACTGTCGGCTTTTCGGCCTACTGGTTTGCTCCGGCCCGTCCGGCCAACGGGCAGAATTACGCAGGCGTCATGCTGCCGCCTGCTGGCGAGGTTTCCGGGCCGACCGGAAGTATCGGCCGGACGGAAGCTGTGGTGAAGGATGGCGAAACCGTATCCATTGGCCTTCTCCCCTCTCCGCTTGGAACAGGCGGTGCAGAATCCATACGGCTGCTCGAGTCACGGCTGGAAACGCTGCAAAGAGAGGTGGTCTCCCTGCGGCGGCGTGTTCTTCAGATGACGGAGCTGAACGACGGCTATTCGAACAGACTTGCATCGCTCGAGACCGGGACCAGCGGCGGTCTCATAACTGGATCGATAGAGAACAATGTCCCCGCACCTGCCCAGCCAAGGCTTGCGGACATCGCTGCAGGCACATCGGAGCGGAGCGGAACGCTCCACGATGCAGGAGATCTGCCGAAGCTGGATCCCGAAGAGGCCAAAAGCCCGAAGACCGCGGTAAGCCTGCCCAAGCCCGATCCGCGCAAGACACGGCAGGCCGCCGTAGAGACATTACCAGCTCCTGAAACCCTGGCGGACCCTGGCTCTGCCGCGGCAAAGCCTCTTGCCGCCTCAGACATCAGCGCAATCATGTCACCGGCGGGCGCCGTAGCTGAGTCTCCGGGCAGCTCCTACGAGGGGCGAACTGCGGCGTTGTCGTCACCGGCGGAACCAGTGCGGCCGGTCCGGATTGTCAGCCTCCCCGCATCAAGCACGCCGCCGCCTGCAACGACCGCGGCCATTCCGCCGGAACCTGCGCCAGAAGATGCTCAGACCCCGCCGGAGGATGACGGGAGTGCCCTGATGATCCGCCCCGTCGACCCGGCCGGACGCACCATTGGCAGTGCGGACCGTATCGGCCGCAGCGATTTTGCCATTGAGATCGGCCGCTATGCCTCACGCTCCGCGGCCAGTGACAGCTGGGAGACCTTTGCTTCGGCCCATACGGACAAGATGAGCGGCTTGCGCGCCTTGACCCAGCCGGCCGGAGACGATCCTGAATCCGTGCGGCTTCTGGCCGGACCTTTCGCAAATGCTGCTGCGGCCTCCGTTGCCTGCCTGCGTCTTGAACTGGAACAGAAGGCCTGCGCGCCGACACTCTTTTCTGGCGAACCCCTTCCGGAAAGTTTCAGGTAAGCAGAAGCTGGTTTCCGGTTGTCACCAACGGATCAGCCGATCACCTGAAACTGCGGGAATGTCTCGAGCAGCCAATAGGAAAAGACAGCCATCTGGCCGGTCAGGAACATGACCCCGGTGAGCACCAGAACGACGCCCATCCCCTTCTCCACCTTGCCCATGTGGCGGCGGGCCTTCTGCATGAAGCGCAGGAATGGCCCTGCAAAGAGCGCCGCGATCAGAAACGGAATGCCAAGGCCCATGGCATAGGCGCTGAGCAGAATGGCACCACGCGCCACTGTTTCCTCGGAGCCGGCTACGAACAGAATGGCCGCCAGAACAGGCCCCACGCAAGGTGTCCAGCCAAAGCCAAAAGCCAGGCCGATCACATAGGCTCCGGCAAGGCCCGCCGGTTTGCGGTCCAGATGCACCCGCGCTTCCCGGTAGAGCAGCGGAATCCGGAAGAGCCCGAGGAAGTGCAGCCCCATGACGATGGTGAGCACACCGGCGACATAGCCGAGGATCTGAATATGCTGCGTCACCATCTGCCCGAGGAAGGAGGCACTGGCGCCAAGCAGCACGAAGACGGTCGAAAACCCCGCCACGAAGGCAAGCGCAGCAAAGAACACGCGCCGCACGGCCTCCTCGGTCCGGTCGCCGGCAGAGAGCTCTTCAAGGCTGGTCCCGGCGATAAAGCCCAGATAAGGCGGCACCAGCGGCAGCACGCATGGAGAAACGAAGGACAGAACTCCGGCGAAAACAGCACCTGCCAGTGTCACTTCCTGAATCATTCCCGCCACCTTTGTCAGAGATTCTGCCGCAAACCATACCGGGCAACGCCGGATCCATGTGCGTTCAAGGCACGATGCGCCAGCATCGCAAGACTTGGTATTTGGTCTTACCGCATTGCAGGGGATGAAATGAAGATGGCAGAAGCGCGCATCCCGCGAGGAATCGACATAGTTCGATCACCTTGCCGCGAGGTGCCCTCCCTCGAACGAACCATCAGGCTTGCGGATTGCAGCAAGACAGTTCGTATCCTTGAACAGCACGGCTTTGCTCAGCAAGCCTAGCTTGATCGGAAAGAAGCAAGGCAGCTCAGCTGTCCTGAAGCCCGCCGTCAACGACCTCAAAGCTCGGACGTATCACAACGCCGACGTCGCGGCCGTCGCGCAGTCCCTGCCGCCACTGATCCAGGACCAGCCGCAATGCAAGGGTCTGCCGGTTGTGCGGCAGCTGGGAGACCACACCCGCCAGGAACTCGTCGAGCAGGTCGCGATTCACAGCTCCTTGATGAATCAGTGCATTCACAAGGGTCAGCGTGGCGGCGATGTTGGCCTTTACGAAGTCGAACTCCGGCGAGGTCATTGATTGCGAAGCAGGGTTTTCCAGCATCGAGCGAGCCAATCTGCCAGATATCGATCTGGCGCTAGGGACAAACGTAACGTGAGGCTATCGGCAACCTGAAAAAGATTGCACGGCCCCCGCGACCCACCGCACCTACTGTGATTGTATTTTATGAGTAACCCAGTACACAATCCAGTCAATTTTTAACCGAATGGCTGTTTGGAAGGGCTCTCACTCGATTTTATCCGTAGATCTGCACAACTAACGATGTGTAATTTGTCAGAGGTCAGATCTTGCGCCGCTACATGTCAGAAAAAAGTGGCTCTTGCAGCTGAAACGAACTTGCACTCTCAAATCAATCCGGCGCGCGCGCGAAAAGCAGTGCACGCCTTGTGTCCGGCACACAGCATCAAACGACCCGGTTATTAAGGAGAGTGGTGAGCGAGCAGGGACTCGAACCCTGGACCAACTGATTAAAAGTCAGTTGCTCTACCAACTGAGCTACTCGCTCCCGCTAGGGAAACAGATGCGCCGCTGCGCCCGTCTGCTGGCGGTGTGTTTATGCCGGAAGGCGGCTGGGCGCAACCCGGAAAAAACACTTTCTGAGACTATCCACGAAGCTGTCAACATCCGGTGAAGACAGTCCGCCAAACGGCTGCGTCAGCCAGGCTCCACGACCAGCGTCACGCCGCAAAGGCTGCCAGCAGGAATGACGGACCGGGCAGCAACGTTCTTACCCGTCAACCGAAGGGCGGCAATGCAGGGCAACGCTCCCGGCAGCGCATCGGCTGCCGCATCACCGAGAAGGTGGCGGTAGGCAACGGGCGACAGGATCGAGATCTTGCCACGGGCTGTCTGGCATTCAATGCCAAGACTGGTGGCCCTGAGTTCCCGCACGCCGGTGAAGCCTTCAAGGAAAATGTGATGGTCAGCCGGATCCCGCGCTACCAGAATCACTTCGGCCAGCGCAGCCGCACCATTGGCATGGCGCTGGAACTCCGGCCTCCAGAAATTTTCCGGATAGAGATTGTGGCAGGTGAAGAAGCCAATCTCCGGCGCATCCGCGTCCCGGGTAAAGGTCAGGTCAAACCCGACCTTGCGCACGGTGCCATCAGGCGCAGCAGCTTCCCGGCCAAAGGAGAAGGGATCGAACACCGGCAACCCTGCGGCCGCAAAGGCTGCACGGTCTTCTGCCGCGCTGGTGCTGTCCAGCACCAGCATGGATGCACCTTCCCGTGTCTCCAGAAAATCCTGATTGAACCGGCCGAAGGAAAAGGCGGTTCCTGTGGCCGGCACGATGGCGGCACCGGACGGGACTGTCAGCAGTTCAAGGAAAGCACCGTCCAGCTGGACCAGACGGTTCTCTGTTCCCCAGGGGTGGCGGGCGCGGGGCGTCAGCGTGAAGCCGAGCGCCTCGAAGGCCTCTGCCGCCTGGTCAAGATCCCGGACCGCAATCACCACATGATCCAGTCCGCGTGCCTTTGCCGCCGCTGCCATGCCACTCACTCCCTGCCCTGCTCCGGCCTGAATGACCGCTCTGCCCTCAGACGAGACGGCTGCGCTTGATGGCCGCTTCGATGAAGGAAGCGAACAGCGGATGCGGCTCGAACGGACGGGACTTGAGTTCCGGGTGGTACTGCACGCCGATGAACCACGGATGACCGCTGATTTCCACCGTCTCTGGCAGAACCCCGTCCGGAGAGGTGCCGGCAAAGACCAGGCCGCAGCTTTCCAGCTGCTCACGGTAGCCAATGTTCACCTCATAGCGGTGGCGGTGGCGCTCCGAGATCAGCGTGCTGCCATAGACTTCGGCAATGCGCGAGCCCGGCTTCAGCGCCGCCTGATAGGCGCCAAGGCGCATGGTGCCGCCGAGATCATCGCCCGCCTGGCGCTGCTCTTTCTCGTTTCCGCGCGTCCACTCGGTCATCAGGCCGACAACCGGCTCTTCGGCGGGGCCGAATTCGGTAGAGCTGGCCTTCGTGATGCCTGCAAGATTACGTGCCGCTTCCAGCACCGCCATCTGCATGCCGAAGCAGATACCGAAATAGGGCACGTTACGGGTACGCGCGAACTGGGCAGCGGCAATCTTGCCTTCCGCGCCACGCTCGCCAAAGCCACCGGGGACCAGAATGCCGGCAACGCCTTCAAGATACGGCGCCGGATCTTCCTTTTCGAAGGTCTCGGACTCGATCCACTGCAGCTTCACCTTGACGTTGTTGGCGATGCCGCCATGGACAAGCGCCTCGATCAGCGACTTGTAGGCGTCCTTCAGCACGGTGTACTTGCCGACGATGGCGATGGTCACTTCGCCTTCCGGATTGGCGATACGGCGGGAGATCTCTTCCCAGCGGTCGAGCTTGGGTGCCGGTGCGCCAGTGATGCCGAAAGCCTTGAGGACTTCCTCGTCGAGGCCTTCCTTGTGATAGGCGATCGGCACATCGTAGATCGAGGCCACATCATAGGCCGGAATGACGGCGCTTTCCCGCACATTACAAAACTGCGACAGCTTGCGCCGCTCGTTTTCCGGAATGTGGCGGTCGCAGCGGATCATCAGGATGTCCGGCTGGATACCGATGGAGCGCAGCTCCTTGACCGAATGCTGGGTCGGCTTGGTCTTCATCTCGCCGGCGCTGGCGATATAGGGCATCAGCGTCAGGTGAATGTAGATCGCCTGACCGCGCGGCAGATCATTGCCGAGCTGGCGAATCGCCTCGAAGAACGGCAGGCCTTCGATGTCACCCACCGTGCCGCCGATCTCGACCAGCACGAAATCGACATCGTCGTTGCCGTCCAGCACGAAGGCCTTGATGGCATCGGTGACGTGCGGAATCACCTGCACCGTACCGCCCAGATAATCGCCGCGGCGTTCCTTGGCGATGATGTCCTGATAGATGCGGCCGGTGGTGATGTTGTCCTGCTTGGTCGCTGGGCGCCCGGTGAAGCGCTCATAGTGACCAAGATCAAGATCGGCCTCGGCGCCGTCGTCGGTGACGAAGACTTCGCCGTGCTGATACGGGCTCATGGTGCCCGGATCGACGTTGAGATAGGGGTCGAGCTTGCGAAGCCGGACCTTGTAACCGCGGGACTGAAGCAGGGCGCCAAGCGCAGCCGATGCCAGACCCTTCCCGAGCGAGGAAACCACGCCGCCAGTGATGAAAACGTATCGCGCCATGGAGCAACACCATACTGTGGTCCCTGCCGGATCGGCCAGCGGGGTCCAGTGGTTAAACACAACAAAAATGCCCTGCAGCAGATGTGCGCAGGGCACTTGAGAGATTTTTTCCGGCCATTCCGCCGGATACGGACCAGCTGCAGCGCCTGATCGCGCCGTCAGCATTCTCGAGCTCGCGGCAGCGCTTACTGCGCCGCCGGAACCTGCGGGCCGGAAGGCTGAGCCGGAGCCGTTGCGGGCGCCTGGGGCTGGGACTGCTGCTTCAGCACATCCAGAACGCCATTGCCTGCCGGGGGCACGGAACCATCGGCCGGCTGAGCGGCTCCCGGAACAACCGCGCTTCCGTCCAGAATGGAGCCAGGACCATCATCCATGCGGGCGATGAGGCTAAGGCCAAGCGACGTCGCAAAGAACAGGGCTGCAAGAATCGCTGTGGCGCGGGTCAGTACATTGGCCGTACCGCGGCTCGACATGAAGCCGCCACCGCCGCCGCCCATACCAAGAGCGCCACCTTCGGAGCGCTGCAGAAGGACGACAAGCACCAGGGCCAGCACGACCATCAGGTGAATGACGATAACTACCGTTTCCATTTTGGACCGATCATTCGTTTCAGTTTTGCGGCCTTCTACACCAGCCTTGCGGGAGTTTCCACCCTTGAAGGCCGGGAGATTGGCATCCCTTGTGACAAAAGACGCCTCGTGCACCGCAATCTGCCGGAACCTGAGCCATGAAGGCGTTCCTCTGCAGTTCGCGGCACCCTTTAGCCTATATATAAGCGTCAAGGGCCGGACAAACAGGCTCCGGCCCGCCCGGCATCAGGCATAGGCTGAAATGATGCCGAGGAAATCGGATGCCTTGAGGCTCGCACCGCCCACGAGGGCACCGTTGACATGCGGCACGGCCATCAGCTCTGCCGCGTTGGAGGGCTTCACCGAACCACCATAGAGCAGGCGCATGGCTGCCCCTTCCGCGCCGAAGCGGGCCTCCAGCGCGCTGCGGATGGCGGCATGCACCTCCGCCACGTCGGCCGCAGTGGGCGTCAGGCCGGTGCCAATCGCCCAGACGGGCTCATAGGCGATCACCGTATTGGCTGCCGTTGCACCCTCGGGAATCGAACCGGCAAGCTGCGTTCCGACCACATCCAGCGTCTTGCCGCCCTTGCGCTCGGCTTCGGTTTCACCAACGCAGATGATTGCGGTGAGGCCGGCGCGCCAGGCAGCTTCCGCCTTTGCCCGCACCATGGCATCGCTTTCGCCATGGTCGGTGCGCCGCTCGGAATGGCCTACGAGAACGGCGCTGGCGCCGGCATCTTTCAGCATTTCAGCGGAAATGTCGCCTGTATGGGCACCCGAAGCCTTGGCATGGCAGTCCTGACCGCCGAGCGCGACCTTCGAAGCAACGGAGGACTTCGCAAGACCTGCGATCAGTGTTGCGGGCGGGCAGATCATCACGTCCACCTTGCCCGCGACAGCAGCATCAAGCCCCTGCCCCAGCGCCTGGAATTCGGCGGAAGCTGCGGCAAGGCCGTTCATCTTCCAGTTTCCGGCGACAAGCGGACGGATTGCGGCGGCATGGCTCATGGCGGTCTCCTCAAGATCTGTCCGGCGCACAGGCTGGCGGGACAGCAGCATGGTTCCTGGTGGCCACTTCGCTACCCAGCAGAGGTTCAAAGTGCAAGTCTCATCGCATCTTTCCCGCACTTCCTGCGCATTTCTGCGTGTGCGCGCGCATCTGTCAGTTCCCGGCTATTGTCCGCCGCCCCTTGAGCCGCTATTCAGAACCACCGCTCCGGGACCTTTTGCTCCGGACATGAGCCTATGGAATTACGGGAGACATCATGCTCGACGCGCTGCGCAAGGGCGCCGGCACCTGGGTTGCCAAGATCTTCATCGCCCTGCTCATCCTGAGCTTTGCCGTCTGGGGTATCGCCGACATTTTCCGCAACTTCGGCAACAATGTCGTGGCCAAGGTGGGTGATACGGAAATTTCCGTGGCTGACTTTGATCTCGCCTACCGGCGCGAACTGAATGCCGTGAGCCGCCAGATTGGCCGGCCGCTGTCCACCACGGAAGGCGCGCAGTTCGGCGTACCGCAGCAGGTGCTTGCCCGGATGATTGCAGAAGCTGCCATGAATGACATGGCCGCAGACATGAAACTGGGCATCTCCGACGATGAACTGCGCCGGATGATCCAGGAAAACCCGGCTTTCCAGCGTCCGGGCGGCGGCTATGACCGCAACAGCCTGGTGCAGCTGCTGCGCGCCAACGGCATCTCCGAAGATGACTTCGTGCGTGAGCAGCGCCTCTTGTCCGGCCGCCAGCAGATCGCAGGCGCCCTGACGGACAATATCAAGACGCCGGAGGCGATGCTGAGCGCCTTCAACATCTTCGAGAACGAAACCCGTACCGTGCGTTACATCGCCGTACCGCCATCGGCCGCAGGCGAGATTCCTGCGCCCACCGATGAGGCACTGCAAAGTTTCTATGAAACGCGCAAAGAAGACTTCCGCGCGCCCGAATACCGCAGCCTCTCCATCCTTCAGCTTCTGCCGCAGTCTCTGGCAAAGCCCGATGAGGTGACGGACGAGGAAGCCAGAAAGGCCTACGACCGCGCCGGCAACCGTTTCCGCACGGTTGAGCAGCGCCGCGTGCTGCAGATGCCCTTCCCCGATTCGGCTGCAGCTGAAGCCGCAGCCGCCGAACTTGCAGCAGGGACAAAGACCTTTGCCCAGCTGATGGAAGAACGTGGTCTGAAGGACAGCGACGTGAACCTTGGCCTGATGGCGAAGGACAAGTTCCTCGATCCGGCCATTGCGGAAGCCGCCTTCTCGCTGCCCGAGCGCGGCGTAAGCGGTGCCGTGCAGGGCCGTTTCACCACCGTTATTCTGGAAGTGGCCGGGATCCAGCCGGAAGCCGTGCGTCCGTTCGACGAGGTGAAGGCCGAGCTGAAGCAGGAGATCGCTCTGGAAAAGGCCGAGCAGGACGTTCAGGACCTGCATGACGAAATCGAAGATGCCCGCGCAGGCGGAGCAACTCTCGCCGAAGTCGCTGGCCGCTTCTCGCTGACCACATCCGAAATCCCGGCCGTGGACAGCAATGGCCGCGACGACGCCGGTCAGCCGGTGACCCTGCCTGATGCTGACGGCCTGCTGGGAGATGCCTTCGAAAGCGACGTTGGTATCGAAAACAACCCTCTGCCGCTGGGCCAGCGCGGCTTTGTCTGGTTCGACGTGACCAAGGTGACCCCGGCCCGCGACCGCGAACTTTCCGAAGTCCGCGATGCCGTTGTTCAGGCCTGGACTGAGAAGGAACGTGACCAGAAGCTGCTGAACCTTTCGGCAGACATGGCCACCCGGGTTCGCGGCGGTGAAACGCTCGACGCCGTAGCCGCTGCCGCTGGCCTTGAAGTCAAGACCTCCGACAGCTTCAAGCGTAACGGCCAGCCAGCCGGCCTGCCGCAGGAAGCCGTCGAGGAAGCCTTCAGCGGTCCTTCCGGCACCGTTCTGGACACCATGGGCGCCGATGGCGGCCGTCTGGTGATGGTGGTCGACAGTGTGTCTGCTCCTGCCTTCTTCCGCGAAGAAGAAAGCATCAAGCAGATCGACACGCAGATCAGCGAGCAGCTCTCCGCCTCTCTCCTCAATCTTGTGATCAACAAGGTCGAGGCTGACAAGGGCGTCGAAATCAACCAGCAGGCTCTGCAGCTGGTGATTGGCGGCCCGTCACAGAACTGACCGCGGAACGGACAATAGCCCCGGCGCAGGTCGCCGGGGCGGCCATAACAGGAAAGCCGCCGGCCTCAGAAAAGGCCGGATGAAAACCGGAAGAGGGACAGGCATGAGCGGGCTCAAACCCTTTATCGCCAAAGTAGCTGAAGGTGCGTCTCTGGATTTCGAGGATGCGCGCGCGGCCTTTGACGTGATCCTGTCCGGCGCGGCAACGCCTTCCCAGCTCGGCGGCTTTCTGATGGCCCTGCGCATGCGCGGCGAAAGCATTGATGAAGTCACCGGCGCCGTCGCCTCCATGCGCGCCCGCATGCTGCCGGTCGACGTGACCGCTGATGCCATCGATATCGTCGGCACGGGCGGAGATGCCACCGGCTCCTACAACATTTCCACCTGCGCTGCGCTGGTCGTGGCAGGCTGCGGCGTGCCCGTTGCCAAACACGGCAACCGCTCGCTGTCCTCGAAATCCGGTTCCTCCGAGGCTCTGGCGCAGCTCGGCGTCAACATCGACATCGGCCCGGACAAGATCGCGGCCTGCGTCGATGAGGCCGGTATCGGCTTCATGTTTGCTCCGCTCCATCATGCCGCGATGAAGCATGTCGGCCCGACCCGCATGGAACTTGGCACCCGCACCATCTTCAACCTGCTTGGGCCCCTGTCGAGCCCGGCTGGCGTCAAGCGCCAGATGACCGGTGTGTTCGATGGCCGCTGGGTGGAGCCAATTGCACAGGTGCTGAAGAACCTTGGCTCGGAATCTGTCTGGATCGTCCATGGCAGCGACGGCATGGACGAGATCACCACCACCGGCCCGACGAAGGTGGCCGAACTGAAGAACGGCACCATCCGCACATTCGAGATCACGCCGGAAGACGCAGGCCTGTCCCGCGCCCGTTTTGAGGATCTCAAGGGCGGCACGCCGGAAGAGAACGCTGCCGCCCTGCGCGCCGTGCTCTCCGGCGCGAAGAACGCCTACCGGGACGTAGTGCTGTTCAACGCCGCTGCCTCGCTGATCGTTGCGGGCAAGGCGGCAGACCTCAAGGAAGGCGTGGCGCAGGCAGCCCGCTCCATCGACACGGGCGATGCCCTCGACCGGCTGGAACGGCTGGTGGCAGTTTCGAACGGATAAGCCATGGCAGACATTCTCACCCGCATCGAAGCCTACAAGCGCGAGGAAATCGCCGCTGCCAAGGCTGAACGCACGCTTTCCAGTCTGCTGGAGGCGGCCAAGTCCGTCGAGGCACCGCGCGGTTTCGAGCGGGCCATCCGCGCCAAGCACGCCGCCGGGGACTATGCCCTCATTGCCGAGATCAAGAAGGCAAGCCCGTCCAAGGGGCTGATCCGCGCCGACTTCGATCCACCCGCCCTGGCACGTGCCTATGAGGCAGGTGGTGCGGCCTGCCTGTCCGTGCTGACTGATACACCCTCGTTTCAGGGCAAGCCGGAGTTTCTGACTGCTGCGCGTGATGCCGTTAGCCTGCCTGCCTTGCGCAAGGATTTCCTCTACGACACCTATCAGGTGGCCGAGGCCCGCGCCTGGGGGGCGGATTGCATCCTGATCATCCTCGCCGCCGTTGATGATGCACTGGCGAAGGATCTGGAGGACGCCGCCTTCGGCCTTGGCATGGATGTGCTGCTGGAAGTGCATGACGAGGTGGAGCTGGAGCGGGCGCTGAAACTCACCTCGCCGCTGCTCGGCATCAACAACCGCAATCTCAAGACCTTTGACGTGTCCCTGACGACGAGCGAGCGGCTGGCGCCGATGATCCCGGCTGAGCGCATCATCGTCGGAGAATCGGGCCTCTTCACTCCGGCGGATCTCGCCCGCATGGAAGCCTGCAACATCTCCACCTTCCTCATCGGCGAAAGCCTAATGCGGCAGGCCGATGTGGAAAGCGCCACCCGCACCCTGCTCTCCCGCAGCGGAGCCTGAGCCATGGCTGGCGGCGGCCCCGAACGGGATCAGGACCATCTGACGCATCTTGATGCCTCCGGCAGCGCCTCGATGGTGGATGTGGGGGACAAGGCCGTCACCCGCCGCAGCGCCACCGTCACCGGCGAAGTGAAGATGCATGCGGACACGCTGGCGCTGATCCTTTCGGGCAATGCGAAGAAGGGCGATGTCATCGCCACCGCCCGCATTGCCGGCATCATGGCCGCCAAGCGCACCCATGAGCTGATCCCGCTCTGCCATCCGCTGCTTCTGTCGAAGATCAGCGTCGATATAGAGCCCGATCACGCCCTGCCAGGCCTGAAAGTCAGCGCCACCGCCACCGTCACCGGCCAGACCGGGGTGGAAATGGAAGCGATGACCGCCTGTTCCGTCGCCTGCCTCACCATTTATGACATGGCCAAGGCCGTGGACCGGGGCATGGAGATTGGCCGCATCCACCTTGCCGAAAAGCTCGGCGGACGCTCCGGCCATTATGTTGCCGGACCGGAAAACGCACCAAAGGAGCCCTGACATGGCCTTGATGCCGGTTGACGATGCGCTGCGGCAGCTTCTCACCGGCGTTGCGCCGCTGGGCCTTGAGAACGTCCCGCTGGCGCGGGCCAATGGCCGCATTCTGGCAGCGGACCTTGCCGCCACCCGCACCCAGCCGCCCTTCCCCGCCTCCTCCATGGATGGCTATGCCCTGCGCGCCACCGATTGCGCCGCAGCGGGTGCCGTGCTCACCGTCATCGGCGAGGCTCCTGCGGGCCATGCCTTTTCCGGCAAGGTCGGTGCGGGCGAGGCCGTGCGCATCTTCACGGGCGCACCGGTGCCCGATGGCGCGGATGCCATCCTCATTCAGGAAAACGCCACCCGCGAGGGAGACCGCCTCACCGCGCTGGAGCCGGTTCGTCCCGGCCAGTTCGTCCGGCCCGCCGGGCTCGACTTTGCGCAAGGCGATGTGCTGCTGAAGGCAGGGCTGAAGCTCGACTACCGCAGCCTTGCGCTGGCTGCAGCCATGAACCACGCCGCCCTGCCCGTCTGGCGCCAGCCGAAGGTTGCCATCATCGCCACGGGCGATGAACTGGTCCTGCCGGGCGGCACGCCGGGGCCGGACCAGATCATCGCGTCCAACCACTGCGGCATTGCGGCCCTCGTCGAAGATTGCGGCGGCATTCCGCTGGATCTCGGCCTTGCCAGTGATGACCCTGCCGATATCGCCGCCCGCGTGCGTGAGGGGCTGGCGGCAGAGGCCGATATTCTCGTCACGCTTGGCGGGGCGTCGGTCGGCGATCATGACCTTGTGCAAGCGGTGCTGGGCGGGGAAGGCATGAAGCTGGATTTCTGGCGCATCGCCATGCGCCCCGGCAAGCCGCTGATGGCGGGCAACCTTGGCCGCACCAAGGTTCTGGGCCTGCCCGGCAACCCGGTCTCCAGCCTCGTCTGCGCCCTCCTGTTCCTGCGCCCGCTGATGGCCGTGATGACAGGCACGAGCCTCGAGGCCGCCATGACGGGCAAGCGCACCACCGCCACCCTCACCGGCCCGGTTCCGGCCAATGACCAGCGCCAGGACTACCTGCGCGCCAGCCTCACCACCCACCCGGACGGCACCCGCAGCGTCACCCCCTTCACCCGGCAGGACAGCTCCATGCTCTCGCTGCTGGCCGCCTCCGGCGCCCTCATCCTCCGCCCCCCGCATGCCCCGGCGCTGGATGCCGGAGCAGAGGTGGATGTGCTGGTGGTGTGAGGGGCACAAGGAGCGTCAAGGCGGTGGGCAGACGGAACCATTGCGTATCAACATACACGGCGTCGCCCCGGCCTTCGAGCCGGGGCCTACTAGCTTGTAGAGAGCTGCTATAGTCCGCCGCAGCGAAGCATGGATGGCCTCATGCGCCCGCCGCTGCTTCCATAATCCCTATCGCGTCTCTGCAAGCGAGTAGGCCCCGGGTCTGCGCTTCACTCCGCCCGGGGCGACGCCCGCAGTGATGGGCAAGGCAGTGCGTCCCTGCCGTCAATCGTTCTGCCGCCTTTCCGCCGTCATCCCCGCGCAGGCGGGGATCCAGTAGCCCCGGTGTCAGCCATCTCCTGCTCCGGTCGCACTGGATCCCGGTCTTGCCGCTGCGCGTCAAGCCGGGATGACATGGAGAGCGCGTCCCATACAAAAAAGCGGCACGGTTGCCCGTGCCGCAGTTGGATGTGTCCCGGGAGGGAGATCAGAAGAAGCCGAGCTTGTTGGGGTTGTAGCTGACGAGGATGTTCTTCGTCTGCTGGTAGTGATCGAGCATCATCTTGTGGGTCTCGCGGCCAATGCCGGACTGCTTGTAGCCGCCGAAGGCCGCGTGGGCGGGATAGGCGTGGTAGTTGTTGACCCAGACGCGGCCTGCCTCGATGGCCCGGCCGAAGCGGTAGGCGCGGGTGCCGTCGCGGGTCCACACACCGGCGCCAAGGCCGTACATGGTGTCATTGGCGATATGCAGCGCCTCTTCTTCCGTCTTGAAGGTGGTGACGGAGACGACGGGGCCGAAGATTTCCTCCTGGAACACGCGCATCTTGTTGTGGCCCTTGAGGATGGTCGGCTGGATGTAGAAGCCGTTGGCCAGATCCCCGCCGAGACGGGCGGCATCGCCGCCGGTCAGCACTTCCGCGCCTTCCTCGACGCCGATCTGCAGATAGGACATGATCTTGTCATGCTGCTGCTGGCTGGCCTGTGCGCCCACCATGGTGGACGGGTCACGCGGGTCGCCCTGCTTGATGGCCTTCACGCGGGCGATGCAGCGGGCGATGAATTCCTCGTAGATGTCTTCCTGGATCAGCGCGCGCGACGGGCAGGTGCAAACTTCGCCCTGGTTGAAGGCAAAGAGCACGAAGCCTTCGACCGCCTTGTCGAGATAGGCGTCATCCTGCGCCATCACGTCGGAGAAGAAGATGTTGGGGCTCTTGCCGCCCAGTTCCAGTGTCACCGGAATGAGGTTGACCGTCGCCGCTTCCATGATCTTGCGGCCTGTGGCGGTGGAGCCGGTGAAGGCGATCTTGGCGATGCGGCCGGACGAGGCCAGTGCGTGGCCAGCTTCAGCGCCGGTGCCGTTGACGATGTTGAGCACGCCTGCCGGCAGAAGATCGCCGATGAGTTCGGCCAGAACCAGAATGGCCGCCGGGGTCTGTTCGGCCGGCTTCATGACGATGCAGTTGCCCGCCGCCAGCGCAGGCGCCAGTTTCCACGCAGCCATCAGGATGGAGAAGTTCCACGGAATGATCTGGCCGACGACACCCAGCGGCTCATGGAAGTGATAGGCGACCGTGTCATGGTCGATCTCGCTCATGGTGCCTTCCTGCCCGCGCAGCACACCGGCGAAATAGCGGAAGTGATCGACGGAGAGCGGAATGTCGGCAGCGGTCGTCTCGCGGATCGGCTTGCCGTTGTCCCAGGTTTCGGCGGCAGCCAGAACGTCGAGATTGGCCTCCATCACATCGGCGATCTTCAGAAGGATGTTGGCGCGGTGGGCGGCAGAGGTCTTGCCCCAGGCCTCACGTGCCGCATGGGCGGCATCCAGCGCGGCGTTGATGTCGGCGGCATCGGAACGGGCCACCTCACAGATCTTGGCGCCGGTGATCGGGGTGATGTTGTCCATGTAGCGGCCGCTGACCGGCGGCACGAACTTGCCACCAATGAAATTGTCATAGCGTTCGCGGAACGGTGAAACGGTGCGGAAATCCGGGTGGCTCTGCATGTTCATGGCTGTCTCCTCCAACGGGCCGCCTCCTCGCGGCCATGGGAAGAGCTTGACGCACTGCGGACGGCCTGTGGAGCCATGGCCGGGAACGCCTGCCCGTGCCCTGTCGCAGTTCTGCGACAGATGGAGCCGGGTTTGTGTGGGTTGGGTATCCGAGCTGCGCTGCGATGATTGATGGAAAGCCGTTCCACCGCAGCTACTCACCTTGTCATCCCCGCGCAGGCGGGGATCCAGTAACCCCGGTATCTGCCATCATGTCCGCCGGGGTTACTTGATCCCGGTCTTGCCGCTGCGCGGCAAACCGGGATGACATGGCCAGAGGTTTCCCCCTCATTCCTTCGCCAGCTTCCGGTGCAGCGTCGCACGGGAGAGGCCGAGGGCGCGGGAGGCGGCGGAGACGTTGCCCGAGGCCCTGGCGAGCGCCCGGTGCAAAACCGCGCGTTCCGCATCTTCCAGCCGCTCGTGCACCGGCAGCCCGAGAAGATCGGCAAGCGGGCGCGGGTTTACGGCAGGATCGGCGGCAAGGCCAAGCAGCGCCCGCGCCCCGCGCGTTGCGCCGATGACGAGATCATCCTCATTCACCGCCACAAGCGCAGCAAGGCTGTGACTGCCGCCGCCCGGCACCAGCACCACACGGGCTTTCGGGAAGGCGGCGTGGAAAAGATCAGCCTCCACCTTCTGAGCCGTGTTCTGCACCGTCTGGCTGATGAGGCTGAGCACGGCGGAAGGTACATCCTGCTCAGCCGTGGAAACGTCGATTACCGCCGCCAGCTGCCCTGTTGCGTCATGCACGGGGGCGGAGGTGCAGGTGAGGCCGATGTTGCGGGCAAGGAAATGCTGGTCGCGGTGGATTGTCACCGCCCTGCCCTCGGCAAGGCAGGTGCCGATACCGTTGGTGCCAGCCTCCGCCTCGGACCAGACGGCGCCGGTCCACAGGCCAGAATCGGCAAAGTCGCGGTCTTCGGACGGATTGCCGCGCCGCTCCACCGCGATGCCTTCCGCATCGGCCAGCACAACACAGGCGCCAAGGCCGCCGATGGTCTGGAACAGCCAGTCGAGATGGGGGGCTGCGGTTGCCACCAGCCCGCCCATGCGCTCGCGCACGAGGGCAAGCTCCTGCGCCGTCAGGCGCGGCTCCACCCGGCGCTTCACCGGATCAAGGCCATGAAGATGGGCCGAACGGGCCCAGGATGCGGCAATGGGCGAGCGCGCCGCCTGCCCGCTGGCAAGCGCCGCCTCGATGCGGCTCTGATGCTGAGACGTCACCGTCGACATGTCTGGTTCCTCCCGCAAGACTCAGGCCGTAGGCCTCCCGCCCGAAGGAGCAGAAGGCAGGCAGAAGCCCCTGAGGCGGCAGGCACCACTCCCGGCGGGCCTTTGCTGCAAGGACGCGGATCTCTCCCTTCCGCGAACCTCAAGGCCCCCAATGCGCTCCATGCCGCAAGGAAAGACTAGCAGCTTGCACGCCCGCACGCCAACAGCTGATTATGACGCTGCTGGGCGCACCCACACCGCGCAATCGTGGAAGGCCGCGCCGCCGTAGGGCGCGATGGGTTCGGCGCCGATCAGCGTGTTGATGCCATTGCCGTCTTCAAAGGCCGTGTTGGGCCAGATGCCTTCCGACACCACTGTTCCGGGCGCAATCCCTTCCACAAGGCGCAGATGCAGACGCACCTCGCCGCGCCGGTTGCCCAGAATGACGCGCGCGCCATCCTCCAGTCCCGCTGCGGCGGCTTCTTCTGGACGCATCCAGACTTCCGGCCGCCCGCCTTCCTTCTTTGTAGAGCCCGGCGTTTCGGTGAAGCTGGAGTTTAGGAACGATCGGGCCGGCGCCGTCACCAGCCGGAACGGATGCTCCGCATCGGCATTTTCAACCGCGTTCCAGTAGTCCGGCAGCCGCGGCATGGCTGCATGAGCGCCAAAGGGCTTTCCGTCTTCCGGCCGGTTGGGCGCGGCGGTGAAACCCCAGTCCACCTTGAAGTGATACTTGCCATCCGCATGGCCGAAGCCATCAAGATAATGGGCGGTGCGGAAGTCCGGCTGCAGATCCTTCCAGCGCCCGGCTTCCAGCTCCGCAAGCGTGCCATAGCCGGAATTGACAAGCATCCAGTCCACATGCTCGCGGGCGCTCATGTGGAAACCGGGATGATACTTTGCTCCAAGACGCTTCGCCAGTTCATTGATAACGAATATGTTTTCCCGCGCCTCGCCCGGCGATTCCGTGAGCTTCGGGCCAAACAGCATGTACTGATGGCCGCCGCCCCGGTAGATGTCGTCATGCTCCAGAAACTGGGTCGCGGGCAGCACAATGTCGGCATAACGGGCGGTGTCCGTCATGAACTGCTCATGCACCACGGTGAAGAGATCCTCGCGGGCAAAACCCTGCTTCACCAGCGTCTGCTCGGGTGCGACCGAAACCGGATTGGTGTTCTGGATCAGCAGCGCCGTCACCGGCGGGCCGCCAGCCAGCGCCTCCGTGTCACCGGTCAGCACTCGGCCGATGAGGCTCTGGTCGAGGAACCTGGTGCCTGTGCGCAGGGAACTGCCCTCGACCATCGACTTGTCGAGCTTGTAGATCGCCCCGTTGTTGTGAAAGGCCCCGCCTCCCTCATACTGCCAGGAGCCGGCAACGGCAGCGATGCTGGCCGCCGCATGCATGGAGACAGCGCCGTTGCGGCTGCGGGTAAAGCCATAGCCAAGACGGATGAAGGTACGCTTCACCTCGCCGATCATCCGGGCGAGCTGCGTGATCTCTGCAGCCGGAACGCCGGTGATCGCCTCGGCCCATTCCGGCGTGCGGGTGGCAAGATGCGCCTCCAGCTCATCCGGGCAGTCGGTGTAACGGGCAAGATACTCCCGGTCGGCCAGACCGTCACGGAACAGCACATGCATGATGGCACAGGCCAGCGCCGCGTCGCTGCCAGGCTTGAGCACGATGCCTATATCGGCCTGCTTCATCGTTTCCGTGCGGTAGACGTCGATCACGATGATCTTCGCGCCGCGCGTCTTGCGGGCGGTGATGGCGTGGGTCATCACATTCACTTGTGTGGCCACCGCATTGGTGCCCCAGATGATGATCTGGTCCGCCTTCGTCATCTCGCGCGGATCGGGCCCGGCCAGAAGCCCGGTTCCGGCCACATAGCCGGTCCAGGCCGGATTGGTGCAGATCGAGGAAAACTGCTGCGAATAGCCCTTGGCATGGCGCAGGCGATGAATGCTGTCGCGCTGCACCAGCCCCATGGTGCCGGCGTAGTAATAGGGCCAGACCGTCTCCGGCCCGTGCTTGGCCTCCGCCTCCAGAAAACGCGCAGCAATAAGGTCCAGTGCCTCGTCCCAGGTGATGGGCTCGAACCGCCCTTCCCCCTTCGCCCCAACGCGGGCCATTGGCGTCAGCAGCCGGTCCGGATGATAGAGCCGCTCGGCATAGCGGGCGACCTTGGCGCAGATGACACCGGCCGTGTAGGCATTGTCCGCCGCCCCGCGCAGGCGGCCAATACGGCCCTCTGCCGTCACCTCCACATCCAGCGCGCAGGTGGAAGGGCAGTCATGCGGACAGGCGGAATGGGCGGTGATGGTGACAGGCTTGTTCATCTTCGGTCTTTTCGGGGTTCCCGTGGCGCCGCCCCAAAGCGGGATTCCACTTAAGGCAGAGTGAGGCCGCCTGCGGGTCGCAGGCCAGCCGGGAGCAGTGTCGTCTTCGTTTGGCAGCTTTCGGGACACCAGCGCATGAAGTCAAGCCGGGGCATCAGGCAATCGCAAGCCTGGGCCCCTTCCGCCGGAAAAAGGCGAAGCGATGACTGCCCAAGCCCATGCGCCCATTGGCACAAATCAACCCGTCTGATCTCATTGCACAGACCACGAAGCCTGTCCTGTCCAACGCACCGGAGAGGCGGTGGAATTGCATTGACGAGAGCGCAGTTCTGCATGAAAACCGCCAGCCGGCCCCGCAGGACGATGTTTTGTCTTCGAAGCACGTGACAGGAACATCCCGCTAACTCCACCTTAAGACTTGTGGAACACAGTGAGAACAGGTAAGGTACGTTCATGATTTGTACCAGACCCTCCAACGGGGACCTCACATGCTGACGCGCAAGCAACACGAACTGCTGATGTTCATTCATGAGCGCCTGAAGGAATCCGGGGTTCCACCGTCCTTTGACGAAATGAAGGACGCGCTGGACCTGCGGTCCAAGTCCGGCATTCACCGTCTGATCACGGCACTGGAGGAGCGCGGCTTCATCCGCCGCCTGCCCAACAGGGCGCGTGCCATGGAAGTGGTCCGCCTGCCGGATTCGGTCACGCCGGGCCTGTCTTCCCCGCGCGGCAAGGGCTTTGCGCCGTCGGTTATCGAGGGATCGCTCGGCAAGGCACAAGCTCCGGTATCTGCTCCAGCTGTACCGCAGGCCGAAACCGCCCCTCACTTCACCTCCATCCCGGTCATGGGCCGCATCGCTGCCGGTGTTCCGATAGAGGCGATCCAGACCCACAGCCATTCCATCTCCGTTCCGCCGGAATTGATCAGCCGTGGGGAACACTATGCGCTGGAGGTACGCGGCGATTCGATGATCGAAGCCGGTATTCTGGATGGCGACACGGTGCTGATCCGCAAGACCGACACGGCCGAAAGCGGCGACATCATCGTGGCGCTGGTGGACGATGAGGAAGCAACGCTCAAGCGGTTGCGCAAGAAAGGCGCCTCCGTGGCGCTGGAAGCTGCCAACCCGGCCTATGAAACCCGTATCTTCGGCCCCGGCCGCGTGCGCATCCAGGGCAAGCTCGTTGCCCTCTTCCGGCAGTATTGAGCCGCTGGCTCCCGTTCAACAGGCTTGAAGAATGCCGGAGACATTGTCTCCGGCATTTCAGTTTCTGGCAGCATGCGGCCAGCAAACCTGCTTCATAGGCACCAGGCAAGAGCTGCAAAGTGCTTCAGCACATGCGAGCGCAATTCCAGCAAAGACGGGCGGGAGCTGGTTTGGCTTCCGGAATCGCGTGAAAGCAATCAGACTGGGCGCTTGATGCCGTTCTGTTTTCATCGAACGTGCACCACCCGCGATGCGCCAGCCGCGCTAAGCCGTGATTCGAGCAGCTCAGAAGCGTTCGGAGCACATTCCCCTCCAGCAAAAGAAACGCTGGCCTGCCCCCCCCCCTGCGTCAAAACGCATCTTGCCCCAGACGCACCAACGCCGCAGTTAGCGGATAAGAAATTATCCTGATATGCCGCAAGCCGGCAAACACAAGGAGGCCCTCATGCCCATCGAGACATCCGGCCAGTGGCCAGCCCAGTCCCCTGCCCATGTCGGGGTGCGTGGACGTTGCCCGCGTTGCGGTCAGGGGCATCTGTTCAAGGGCTTCCTTACACTCGCCCCGTCCTGTGAAGTCTGTGGCCTTGACTACAGCTTCGCCGATCCGGCGGATGGGCCTGCCTTTTTCGTCATCTGCTTTGCCTGCGTTCCGAGCGTTGCCTTCGCCATGTGGCTCGAAATTGCCTATACGGCGCCCTACTGGGTCCACCTCTTCACAACGCTGCCGCTGCTGCTGCTCACCTGCATTCCGCCCCTCCGCCCTCTCAAGGGCTGGCTGGTGGCAAGCCAGTATATCTACAAGGCTGAGGAAGGCAGGCTGGTGACGGATTCTCCGACGGAAGACATAACGGCAGGACGAGCAAAGCCCGGGCCTGAAATCTGAACAAGACCGCTTCGTGCCAAGTCTGTTGTTTCTAGCAAACCATGCGTTGAAAAGACCAATGCGACGCGTGGGCTTGTCCAACTAACAATAGGTCGAGCTCATCGAGAACCGGCCTTAACCTCCGGAACGGGCCGTGAGGTTTCACCATGCCCTTTCAGCATGAAAGGGATAGCAGCAAGGATCATCAGGCTGAACCACCAGCCCTGCCATGCTCCATGGCTCACAACCGCGACACTATAGGCGACGGCCAGCGTCAATGTGCCAGCAGAAAGCTCGCGCCCCTCCAAGCTTCCTATCGTCCGCAAAAGCATAGCAAGCGCAACGGCGGCAAGCGCAGCGCCTGCTATTCCAAGTTCAAACCAGAGCTGTAACGGAGCGTTATGACTGTGCCCAAAAGCGAGAAGTTTTTTTCTCTCAGGAGTATACGTTGCAGCTTCGGGTAGTTTGTTGGCAGCCTTCGAAGCCTCCACGCCATACCCCAGCCAGACATGCTCAGGCAGCAAATTTGCATACTCTGCCCAGATGAGCCCACGTATGGTCAGCGACCCATACCCGACCTTGTCGTGCACGGCCTGAGGGATCATGCCATTCACATGGCCGACAATGAGTGGCATCAGAACAAAGGTGAGCAACACGCCACAGACTACAATTCTATAGATACCGCGCGGCCAGACAAAAGCAGGAATGATCAAAAGCAGGATCACGAGCACGCCAAGCTGTGCCGACGAGCTTTCGGATTGAAAGCATGACACAGCTGCGAACACCAGCAACACGGCATAGAGCAAGCGGTGGCGCTGCTTCAAGGCAACTAGTATGGCGAACGGCAAGAACATGGAAATGGCGACGGCAGCGCGATTCAAAACGTAGTTCTCAGGATCGGCGCGAAGTTCAGCATTCAGCATGCCACCGGTCAGGAAATGAACGAAAATCAAAACAGCCGTCAGCGGCAGAGAGACTGTAAGCGCGGATCCTATCCGCTTTGCAATACGGTCACGAACCGGAACCGGCAAGGCACAGACACATAGCCACAAAAAACCCGAAGCGACAATCGAGAGGAGAACACCCAGCGCAGAATTCGCCCCTCTTTTCTGTACTTCTACAGGCGCCCAGGCAAGGGAAAGCAGCATGAATGCAGGAAAGGCTAGACCCGTAAGAAGCAAAAAGGACCTAGCCTTCGTACCAATGCCCTCAAACATTGCCCGACCCCGGTAGCACCAAGCAAGCCCGGCGAGAATTACGGTGGCAAGCCCCAGAAACAGCGGCGGAGAAACCCGGGCGACGGTAAGAACAGGCGGAAGTGCTGCAAATACCGATATTAGGAGGAACTCAAGCACCTGTGCAATCTTACCACTCTCCGGTCTAGTGATTTTCGCGGTAGAATTATTCAAAGCGTCAATCCCTTTTTGGAAAGTCTCGTAAGATTACGTCAAAAGAAAAGAAACGGCATCGCCAGTAGTTTTTGGTTCAAGGATTTAGAGAACGGCAGTCAGGAGAGGGCTCCCTGCTTCAACTTCACCAAGCGCTGCAATCAGCATGGCTTTGCACTGATCTTCCCCGCCTGCAGCCGCACTATTGCCAAGGCGCTCCAGATGCCATGTCAAACGCTCGAGCGGAATGATGCCGGCAGAGGCGACAAAGAAGCCGTCGGCATCGTGAGGTGTGGTCATCTCGTTGGCGTCAAACAACTCTTCATAGAGCTTCTCACCTGGACGCAGGCCGGTGAACTGGATGGCTATGTCCTCATCCGGCCGAAGTCCCGCCAAGGAAATCATCGTTCTTGCCAGTGTCAGGATTTTCACGGGCTCCCCCATGTCGAGGACAAAGATCCGCCCGCGTGTTTCTTCCCGCCCGATTTCAGCTGAAGCGGCCTGCAACACCAACTCGGTTGCTTCCCGGATTGTCATGAAATAACGCGTCATTTCCGGGTGTGTTACCGTGATTGGCCCCCCGGAAGCAATCTGCCGCTTGAAAAGCGGTACAACTGAGCCGTTGGATCCAAGCACATTACCGAACCGCACAGTAATAAACCGGGTGTCTACGCCACTTATATCCAGCGCCTGGCAGTAGGCTTCCGCAATCCGCTTGGTCCTACCCATCATGCTGGTCGGCCGGACCGCCTTGTCGGTCGAAATCTGCACCATCGCACGGGCACCACAGGAAATGGCAGCATCGGCCACATTGCGCGTCCCCAAGATGTTGGTCAGCACACCTTCACAAATATTGCTCTCCACCAGAGGCACATGCTTGAGGGCGGCTGCGTGGAAGACTACTGCAGGCCTGCAGGCCTGCATCACCTCATGCACACGCCGCCTGTCGCGGACATTGCCTATCACAGCCTGACGGGCTAGATCCGGCCTCAGACGGGACACTTCAAGATCGATTTCATAAAGAGCATATTCGCTTGAATCGAACAGAATGATAGAGGCTGGGTTGCAGGCTATTACCTGCCGCACAATTTCGGATCCGATGCTGCCACCGGCTCCTGTGACAAGTACCGTCTGACCGGCGATCAGAGCGCGAATGGCTTCCAACTGCAGTTGGACCGGGGGCCTTCCGAGAAGGTCCTCAAGCGTAATGTTTGCTAGATCCGGCTCAGTACCCGTGAGCGGCCTGTTCACAACGCGGCGCAGGGGCAGCTTGAGCCGCGCGGCACTGGCGGCAAGAGACTGCATCCCCGCCTCACCGGCACGGGGCGTTGCAAGAAGCAGCGCCGAAACCGGGACACCGCCCATTGCAAGACGGCCAACGATCCGCTCCAGTTCATCAGCTGAACCGATAACCGGAACCCCCCGTACGGCTCTACCGCTGCGCTTGCCGGCGCCAAGCTCCACAATGCCTTCCACTTTATAGAGACGGGACGACTCGAGCTTGTAATTGCGAATGACGTTGTCAGCATCCCCGACGTGTCCCACAATAAGCACGTGTTCCCGGTTCTGCATGTCCCGCTTCCGGAACCCGACCCCACCGAGGTGCCCATCTTTGTATGCACGGTACATGATGCGGGGGGCACCGAGAAGGACGATGACGACAAACCAAAGGATGAGCGGCGTCGCGCGCGGAAAGCCAGCCAGCCTGTCGACGAGAAAATGAAGAATGAGAAACGCAAAGATCGCGGCCGTGCTGCTCAACACGATGCTCCGCAGATCACTCAGCGAGGCAAAACGCCAGATTCCCCTTCCCAGACCGAAAAGAGCAAACATCACTCCGGCGATGGCCGCAAAGGAAACAACCCACCAGGCCAAGCGGCTCATGGGCGGCAGAATTTGCAGATCATAACGCGCCAGCAGCGCAATCGTCATGGCAAGGGCGGCCATGATCACGTCATGCAGGCGCGCGAGCAGTTGCTTGGTAGATGCCCGCGTCAACACCACGCCCGGCCACTCCTGACACTTGAAGCCATATGGCTCTCTCCTAACCAGGCTTCATTAAACTGCTTCGCTTTTGCCCTGACCGGTATTGCGGCGTCAAGGCCAAGACCGATGGAGGAGCATAGCACGTCCTACAGAAAATCTGGAAATGTGCAATTTATAGGTGCGCAACCTCCTGGCCGCTCAGGCGCGTCAGATCCCGAACCGTATCTTGGCAGATATCCCTGCGCATATTCAGAACATGATTAATTCGCGGCAGATCACGGATAATCAATATCTTGCAAGGACAGATGTCACTCACAGATAAAAACTTCAACTTCCATTCTTCTCAGGATTGAATCGAAAGATGTATTACCCACTTTCGAACGATTAATATTTTGTTAAAATTCAGATCACAACAGCGCTCGTTCGGCAACTGAACCAGCCGCTTACAGATCAGCACCTCATTCAAATGCGTTTGCGAGGGCCAAATGCGTATCAACCGACTTTTCACCAAAGCCGGAACGCCGGCATATTGGGGCATTCGTTTCCGTTCGCACCAGAGCGAAGTCCGCACACAGGGAGGCAAGGTTCTGTCGCGGCAGCCGGTATCTGAAGTGCCGGAGCGCTTTTCACAGGTGGCTGCGGATGTGCTGTGCCAGAAATATTTCCGCAAGACAGGTGTTGCTGCCCGTCTGAAAAAAGTACCCGAGGACGGTGTGCCGGTCTGGCTGCAGCGTTCTGTCCCCGACGAAGCCGCGCTCCAGGCTCTCCCGGAAGATGCGCGATACGGGCCGGAGACCTCGGCACGGCAGGTCTTTGACAGGCTCGCTGGAGCCTGGACCTATTGGGGCTGGAAGACCGGTACCTTTGACAGCGAAGATGACGCCGGCGCTTTTTTCGATGAGATGCGCGCCATGATGGCGCTTCAGGCTGCCGCTCCGAACTCGCCGCAATGGTTCAATACAGGTCTTTTCTGGGCCTATGGCATCGAAGGAGCCGCGCAGGGCCACTGGTACGGCGACCACGTTTCCGGCAAAATCATACCCTCCCGCAATGCCTATGAGCACCCTCAGGCCCATGCCAGCGTCATCCTCTCGGTGGAAGATGATCTGGTCAATGAGAACGGCATCATGGACCTTTGGGTCCGGGAGGCACGGCTGTTCAAATATGGCTCTGGAACCGGTTCCAACTTTTCACGTCTGCGCAGCGCCGGAGAACCGCTGGACCATGGCGGCCGCTCGGCCGGGCTGCTGTCCTTTCTCAAGGTCGGAGACGTGGCTGCCGGATCACTGAGACTTGGCAGCACGACCCGCGCCGCAGCCAAGATGGTCGTTGTGGATGCAGACCATCCGGATATTGAAGCCTTCATAGACTGGAAAGTGGCCGAGGAAGAAAAGGTCGCTGCGCTCGTCTCCGGTTCCCAGCTGGCCAGGCAGTGCCTCAACCGGATCATTTCGCTGGTCAGAGCCATCAGCGGCCATCACACCACGGGCGAGCGGTTCAAGACAGAGCTCGACGCAGCCATTCAGGACGCGCGCGAAGCTCAGATTCCTGACAGTTTCATCGACCGTATTCTGCGCAGCGCCTCACAGGGCCACGAGCTTCCCGAGCTGAAAACCTACGACATCAACTGGGACTCGGAAGCCTACCGAACTGTCTCCGGACAGAATGCGAATAACTCTGTCCGGATCCCGGACAGTTTCCTGAAAGCCCTGGAGATCGGTGGCGAATGGCACCTGTCTCCGCGCCGGCCCCCGGCGGCACCCGCCGGAACGGGCCGCAGCATCAGGGCCGAAGCGCTCTGGCAGCGGATTGCCCGCGCGGCATGGACATCAGCAGATCCAGGACTGCAGTTCGATACCACCATCAACGGCTGGCACACATGCCCGGCTTCGGGCCGCATCAATGGCTCGAACTCCTGTTCCGAATTCATGTTTGTGGACGACACGGCCTGTGTGCTTGCCTCCCTCAACCTCCTCGCATTCATCAAGGAGAATGGTGAGCTCTGTCTTGAGCGGTTCCGCCATGCGGTGAGGCTCTGGACGGTCAGCCTCGATATCTCCACCACCATGGCGCAATATCCTTCCCGTGCGGTGGCGCATAACACACTGCAGCACCGGCCGCTGGGGCTCGGCTTTGCCAACCTGGGAGGGCTCATCATGTCGCTCGGCCTGCCCTATGACGGTTCCGCCGCGCGCAGCCTTGCGGCCGCGCTCACCGCCGTGCTGACCGGCACGGCCTATGAAACATCGGCGGAGCTTGCCAGAGATCTTGGGCCCTTCCCTGCCTTGGCCGAAAACCGCCAGTCCATGGAACGGGTGCTGCAAAACCATGCAGCCTGCGCCAGGGGCGAGAGCGATCCGGCACACTATGATGGATTGTGCCGGCCGCCCTACTCTGCCGGTTTTGACATGTGCCCGGATACGGACCTTGCCACAGCTGCGGCCAAGGCCTTCGACCGGGCGCTTGAGCTTGGCCGGCGCTTCGGCTGGCGCAATGCACAGGTCTCGCTGCTGGCCCCAACCGGAACAACCGGGCTGGTGATGGACTGCAGCACGACGGGCATCGAGCCGGACTTTGCTCTCGTCAAGTTCAAGACATTGGCGGGTGGCGGTTTCTTCAAGATCATCAACGCCATGGTGCCGAAGGCACTGCACAGCCTGGGATATGGCGAGAATGCCGTCACGCGTATCGTCCAGCACATCGTGGGGCACGGGTCGCTCAAGGACGCGCCGGGTGTCAATCTGGATAGCCTGCGCCAGCGGGGGCTGACCGGTGTCTGTCTTGCAAGAATTGAGGCTGCGGTGCAGGGAGCCAGCCACATCCGGGATGCCGTGAACCAGTGGACAACCGGCGAGGAGGAACTGACCGGCTGCCTCAGGATCACGGCAGCAGAAATGGAACAGCCGGGATTCGACCTGCTGAACTGGCTGGGATACCTGCCGGAAGAAATCGAAGCGGCCAATGCCCATGCCTGTGGCGCACTGACCATCGAGGGGGCTGCAGATCTGGACCCGCAGCATTTGCCGGTGTTTGACTGCGCGACGCCTTGCGGCCCCAGGGGCAAGCGCGCCCTCAGCCTGGAGGGGCACCTGATGATGATGGCCGCCGTGCAGCCCTTCCTCTCCGGCGCCATCTCCAAGACGGTCAATATGCCGCGCAACGCCTCTGTCGCCGATTGTGCCGCTGCGTTTCTCAAGGCGTGGGAATTGGGCCTCAAGGCCATTGCGATCTACCGGGATGGATCCAAGCTGTCGCAACCCCTGTCGGCGGGCAGCCTGGACCAGCTTCCGGCCGTGAGCACAGGCCACAGCAAGGCGGAACGGCAAATGATGCCCGAAGATCCCACAGGCCAGCCCTCAAGGGGTCA
This sequence comes from Pannonibacter anstelovis, assembly GCF_036881715.1. Classification (NCBI taxonomy): domain Bacteria; kingdom Pseudomonadati; phylum Pseudomonadota; class Alphaproteobacteria; order Hyphomicrobiales; family Stappiaceae; genus Pannonibacter; species Pannonibacter anstelovis. Next base: position 136,729 of record NZ_JBAKBF010000001.1, on the reverse strand, counting down.
GGCCGCTTCTGCAGACTCCCCGGTCTCATCGCGCTCGCCCGTCAATGCCTGAGCGAGCTCGATATAGAGTTTGCCGGGCAGCGGCGGCGCGAAGAGATATCCTTGTGCCGCCGTCACGCCCAGCTCGCGCAGGCGCTCCACCTGCTCGACCTTCTCAACGCCTTCGGCGATGATGCCCATGCCCAGGTTGTCGGCGAGTTCCACCATGGAGTCCACAATCGTGGTGGAGCTGTCATCCGTGCCGATGGCATCGATGAACATCTTGTCGATCTTGATGATGTCGATGCCCAGTTTCTGCAGATAGGCCATGCCGCCATGGCCGGTGCCCACGTCATCCAGTGCCACACGCACGCCAAGGGCCTGGATCTCGGCGATCAGCTTGCGGGCCAGCTCCAGATCCTCAAGCGGCATGCGCTCGGTCACTTCCACCACAAGCTGCTGATAGGCGATGGCGGAATTGCCGTAGATTTCCTTGATATCGTCGATGATCCGCCGGTCATTGAAGTGCCCTGCGAACAGGTTGATCGAGAGCTTCAGATCCGGATGTTCCGAATAGAGCGGCCCAACCTCGCGGACAGTCTCCCGCATCATGATGCGGGTCATTTCAAAGATATGCCCGGTGCTCTCTGCGTAAGGCATGAACTGTGCCGGCGGAACCAGTGTGCCGTCGCGGTTACGCCAGCGCATCAGCACCTCGCAGCCGCGCAGGCTTCCGGTTTCGATATCCATGACCGGCTGGTAGTACGGAATGAACTCCTTGCGCCGGATGGCGGCAGCAAATTCGTCATCCGCATCCCGGTCAGGCCGCCAGGAGAACCAAACACCGATTGCAATGAAGATGATGGCCAGCCCAGCACAAACCACGGCCACTACCATCTTGAGCCCGGCAACCAGACTGATGGCGGCAGAGCGTGGCACCGCGATGATGGATTTCAGCGGATAGCGGTCCGAGCGCACCTCGACCGTCAGGATCTCGTCACTTTCCAGAAGCTCGGAGCTGAAGCCGCCGGTCGAGAACCAGGGCACATCGTTGCCGAGGCGCAATTCGGCACGCCGGAAGGCGCGCAGATATTCCGGCCCCGGATCAATCGCAATCGCTGCCGGTGATATCTCGGCAAACAGGCGGGTGGAGTTCATCAGGTCCCAACTGACAATGGCAACATGGGTGCCAAGAAACTGCACACCCATTACGCCGATGCCCACCAGCGGCGCATCCTGCTTGGCGGCCGGCAGGATCGCTTCTCCGTTGATCTGGCCATCAGGCACAACACACATGCGCACGCCATTGCGGTCGACAAGGCCGATGCGCTGCAGAAACCCAAGCTGCCCGACTGCGGCCAGAAGCATCTGCCGGTCTTCGCGTGAACAGCTTGTGGCCGAGCTGCGTTCAAGACGCTGCAGCGTGGTCACCGCATCATTGATTGCGAACTCGCCACGCATCACATAGCGCTTGGCCATCGCCTCCAGTTCGGTGCGCGCGTTCGTAATGGCGTAGTTGTCGAGGATGAAATTGGCTGCGACAAGCGGCGCCAGTGCCAGCATCAAGGCGACAAAGACAGCCCTGATAAAGATCATGTAGCGTCGTGTCATTGCGCGGCCTGATTCCCGAGGGGTTGCTGACCACAATGGTACAGGCCAGTAAAAAAGAACTGAACACTCCATATGCGGCCGTATGTGCCGGACGCAGCGGATTTACTGCCGGGAGGCGGACACTATGAAGGCACTTTTCATCGGGCAGGCCTATATCGACATCACCTTCCTGGCCGATCAGATCCCCACCGGCGATGAGAAAGCCATCGCGCAGGACTATGCAGTCAGCTTCGGCGGCAATGCGGTCACGGCCGCCTTCTGCTGCGCCAAGCTGGGACTGGCACCCGATCTTCTGTGTTCGCTTGCCGATGACTGGCTCGCCCGCATGTTCCTCGACATGGCCGCGCGCTACGGCATTTCGGTACATGGGCGCAAGGTGCGTGAATCCTCCCTCTCCTTCATCATGCCGCATGATGGCAAGCGCGCCATCGTGCGCTGCCGCGACAATGACTTCCTGCATCCCTTCCCGCCGCTGAACCTCAATGGCTGCAAGGCGCTGCATCTGGACGGGCACATGCCAGATGCAGCGCTTCATTATGCAAGGACCTGCCGGGAAGCAGGCATCCTCACCTCGCTCGATGGCGGTGCTGTGCGGCAGAACACCGATGAGCTTTTGCGGTTCATCGACGTGCCCATCGTTTCGGAGCGGTTCTGCGAACAGCTGAATCTCGATATTCCCGGCACGCTCGCCTATCTGCGCGCCCATGGCTGCCCCGTGGGCGGTGTCACTGCCGGGCACCGCGGGCTCTACTGGTACGAGGGCGATGGCCCGGTGCAGCACATGCCGTCCCTCGCCGTGCCGAAGGAAAAGGTCGTCGACACCAACGGGGCCGGTGACACATTCCACGGCGCCTATGTGGCGGCCTATCTGCAGAACCCGGAAGGCAGCTGGGAAGACCACTTCCGCTTCGCCCGCGCCGCCTCGGCCCACGCCATCCAGCACCTTGGCAACGAAGCCAGCATGCCGACCCGCGAAGAAGTCCTCGCCGCCATGGCTACATGGCCGGAGCGGGTAGCTTAAAAAGAACGCTGCAACCTCTCCGGAGCACCTCGCCTTGTGCTTCGGAGGGCTGTATAGCGCGTTCGGTAGTGAAGATTTTCAGATCCGAAAGACGCAGACTTCTGTTGTTTTTTCAGACAGGATTTTCCGTTTTTTCTTTTGCCATTCAAATAAAAACGGCAAGGTCCTTGCTATTCAGGCGATATCAGCGCATATTGTTTTTGCTGATTTGATGGATATGGCTTTGCGATGCAAATGCCTTGCTATGTTTTCTCAAATTCCGGTGACTGGACGCGCCTTGTGGCGCATTCGGGGAACCGGCTTCAGGACCGGAAAATTTTTCTGCGCTGACCACGGATGTACTGGCAGACAGACAGCGTTCCGGCCTGGAATGGCACTCGCCAATCCGGCATCCGGGCCGTCCGGAAGCCTCGCCTTCAGATAGACACTCTGCTCTGTGACCTGCGCCGCTGCCGGACTGCGTTTGACGATGTGCGCATATGCCTGCGCTTTTGCCTTGCCTGGCGGGAGACCGGACTGACGCCCGTGACCGGGGAACGGCGCAGCTGAAAGCTTCTTCGGTTGCAGCGCCGCGCGGCAAACATGCCGTCAAGGCTCAATGCCTCGGCGCTTGATCCAGCCTCCGGCCAGAATCCGGCAAGCTGCCGGGCAGATGCTGGAAAGCCTGGCTGACCGGCGCTTGTTCAGGCCCGTGAAGGACCCAAGCCCGCCAATGCTCTGCGGCGCAGAGACGGGCTCTCAAGGCGCGCAGGCGCTGACCTGAAGATAAGCCGGACTTTTTTGGAACAGTCCCTCCTGCCGTTCCGGATCACCTGACAAAGGACCCAACGAGCCATGACCACCACTGCCCGTCCCCGCCGCCCTGCGCCCCGCCCCGTCAGCCATGACGCGCCGGCTTATCTCTTCAAGGTCGGGCAGGATGTCCGGCTGAACGGCGGATCCATGGAGCGGCTGCATGCTGCCGGCATCTACCGCATCACCGGCCGTCTGCCGATCGAGGGCGACACGCCGAAATACCGCATCCGCAGCGAGGACGAACGTCACGAGCGGGTCGCATCACAGGATACGCTCGTTCCGGCAGGCCCGGCCTCCGGCAGCGCAGACAGCTCTCTTCTTGAAAGGACATTCCGTCATGGCTAAGGGTCAGAAGCGCAGCACGCGCGAAATCAGAAAGCCGAAGCAGGACAAGACCGCCGCAAAAGCAGCCCCCGTCCCCTTCGCCAACAGCAACAAACCCGGCGCCAGCCCCTTCCCGAAACTGGGCGCCAGCAAGAGCTGATAACACCGCTCAATGAGCTTGGGTTCATTGAGTGGTGGTCAAGCCCGTGCGGCGTATGAGCAATTTCATAGCGCCATGCGCCGGCATCGGCAGGCTTGGTATAAGATTGATTGGGCGGGGCTGGATCAGCTGCCGCCCGCTCCTCCGGCTTTTGGCTTTTCTGCACCAGGTTCAGGCAGATCAAGCGCCGGCGTCCGCCCCCCCTGCCGCCTAGCCTGAGGCTGCCTCTTCAACACACTGATGCGAAACAGCGGTCATCGGCAGCTACCCCCATCTTTACCGCCGTCTTTTCTCACCGCTCTGAACTAGCTCGATGCGGTAGCCATCAGGATCTTCAACGAACGCGATGATTTCTGGTTCTTCCCGATCGGGTGAGGCGTGAGCCATGGGGCCGGCCGGGCGCACAACTTTGACGCCGGCCGCCGCCAAGCGGCTACACTGATCAAATACGTCGTCCACCTCGAAGGCTAAGTGGCAATCCCCCCTGCGATGGTAATCCGCCTGCGATTAACGGGCTTCAAAATTAGATTTTTCCCGGGCTTTATGATCGAGGAGATTTTGATGAAGTCGAGCAAATTTAACGAACCGCAGATAATGGCCATCCTGCGTCCGGCAGAAGGTGGCGTTCCAGTTCCCGAGCTATGCCGGGAGCACGGGATGAGCACGGCCTCATTTTACAAATAGCGGGCCAAGTATGGGGGCATGGACGCCTCGATGATCAGCCAGATGAAGGCTCTGGAAGACGAGAACCGCCGGCAGTTTGATCCTGCCTCAAAGTTGAGACGGGCCGCTGCCGTATGCCGCCTTTCCAATGGCCCGGAGCTTGCGCGGCCACGATCCCGAGATCACCGCCATTCCCTTGTTCCTCGAACGGCTCGAATTCACCGGCGCCCTCGTCACCATCGACGCAATCGGCTTTCAGCGCTCCATCGCTAAGGCCAACCGCTCCAAGGGCGCCGCCTGCCTCTCCACAATCCGCCACACCGCCCTCAACTTCATCCGCAGCATCCCAGACAGGGCCAGCATTAAGGTCCGGCGAAAAGCCGCCGGATGGGACGGCAGCGACCTCATCAGCACCATCATTCAGCCCTGGCGATAATCTTCAAGCGATTTTCGCCAGGACCGGAGGCGCGTGCCTTGCGGCGTAGGCGGGGCAGCCGGCCACCGCGGTTCGGCCGGGCACAGTTTGCGGCAGGAAGGCCATATCCTGCGCCAGCCGCCCGCTGATCCTGATCTCCTCGCCGAATCCTTCAACCGGCCGTTCTTTCATTCCGGCCAATGGCAATGAAAGATAAACGACACAGGTGGGAGCGGCAGCGCGGCGGCGTGGCCCAGCACTCATCCCTTGGCGACCGAGTAGTCCATCCGAGAGAGGTTTTCGAGCAGGGTTGGACCTGCGGGCACCCAACCTAGCCGCTCACGCGTAACCGCGCTGGAGCCCGGCATGTCGAAGCTTGCGAAGGGCGCCATCCACCCGAAGTGCTTTCCGGCCTCGCTCTCCGCTATCGCGTGGACCGGAACGCCCAACCCGCGTCCGATCGCCTCAGCGATCGCGCGCATCGGTATAGCCTCCTCCGCGACCGCGTGCCAGCACGTGCCTGGCTCGTGCTGTTCCAGCGCAAGGACGTACAATCGGGCGGCATCCTCGACCGAGGCGGCGGACCAGCGATTGCCGCCCTCTCCAACATAGGCCGACGCCCCCTTCGTACGGGCGAGATCGATCAACGGAGAGACCAGGCCCTGCTTCACAGGATCGTGGATCTGCGACAATCGCACCACGCCGACGGAGACACCGCGCTCCCTCACGGCCAAACCGGCCAGCTCACTGGCGATGCGAGGCATGGGATGGTCCCGGTCGAGAACATCCTCCCGAGCGAACTGTCCTGGTCCGGTGCTGCCCACGCCAATGGCGGAGGTGATGAGGAGCGGCCGATCCGACCCGGCGAGCACATCCCCGATCGCTTCGATGACGCGACGGTCCTTCTCGCAATTTTCCGCATAGCACGCGAAGTCGTGGTCGAATGCGGTGTGGATCACGGCATCAGCGCTCTCCGCGCCTTTGGCGAGCTCTGCCGGATCGCTGAGGTCACCGCGGTGAACTGCGGCCCCGGCTCTCTCCAGGTGGAGAGCACCGGCGCCGGATCGGCTGTTGCCGATCACCTGGTGTCCGGCGGCCAGCAGTTCAGTCAGAATGTGGGAACCGACGAAGCCGGTCGCACCAGTCAGGAATACACGCATGAGAGGCTCCTTTTGTTCGAGGAGCGGGATATCGCAAGATCCCTGAGCCTGTTAAAGTAGTGACCTTATCATGGTATAATTACAAACAGGACCGCTCGTGGCTGACGAAAAGGCAAACCAGCTCGGTACCTATCTACGCGACCGGCGCACCCGGCTCGACCCGGCGTCGTTTGGCTTGGGGGGCGGCCGGCGCCGCACACCCGGGCTGCGCCGTGAGGAGGTCGCCATCCGCGCGAATATCAGCCCCACCTGGTACACCTGGCTCGAGCAGGGCCGCGGCGGCGCGCCCTCGGCCGACGTGCTCGACAGGATCGCCAAGGGGCTGATGCTGACGGAGCCCGAGCGCGAGCACCTGTACATGCTGGGCCTCGGCCGACCGCCGGAAGTGCGTTACCAGCCGGTCGAGGGTGTCACCCCACGGCTGCAGCGCGTACTCGACGCGATGCCGTTCAGTCCGGCCATCATCAAGAACGCCATGTGGGACGTGCTCGGCTGGAACGCTGCGGCTGCGGCTCTGCTGACCGACTATTCCAAGCTGCCGCGGGAGGGACGTAACATCCTACGCCTCATGTTCGGCAATTCCCGCGTCCAAGCTAGGCAGGCAAACTGGGAGAGCGTTGCCCGCTTCGTCGTCGGTGCGTTTCGGGCGGACGTGACGCGAGTTGGGGCGAGCGGCAGCGCGGAGGTGACGGCGCTCATCGCCGAACTCTGCCGGGCAAGCCCGGAGTTCGAAGCGCTGTGGCGGGACAACGACGTAGTCGCGCACGGCGAAGGTGTGAAGTGCATCCAGCACCCGGAAGCAGGCTTGCTCGAGCTGGAGTTCTCTTCCTTTGCAGTCGAGGGACGACCGGAACTCGGCTTGATCGTGTACAATCCCGCCTCACCTGCCGATGCCGAGCGCTTGAAGAGGCTCATCGAGGTCAAGGCGGTCTGATCGGATCAAAGCGCATGCGGGCCCAGCCCGGCGACATCGCTGCAGAAGACGTGTGCCACGTTCAGCTCTTGCGTCTGGATGCTGATGAAACCGGGACCGGCCACAAGCGTCATGGCTTGCTTTCCTTTTCTGCTCAAAGCAGGGTCCAGTGGGCTGATATCTCTATAAGCGTATTGATATGCCAAGCGAGGATATAGGTACGGTGACTACCGCAGGGCCAAACGCGCTCGGCCCCTATCTCCTGACCCAGGCACTGCTTCCAGGACCGGCAGATATGCCGAAGCCCGGAAAGAGAAGGACGGGGGAACGAGGCACCAGCCCGATTTCGACGATCTGGACCGGCTGTTGCGGGGCATGCGTTCCTGAGTGCCGGGCGAGACTTGGGGGAGCCGCCGATGCCGAATACCCGGCAGGTTGCTGTCGCCGGGAGCAGCACTATCGCCATAGCCGCGCATGTCGAGCGCCATCCTCGAAACCGGCACCGGCGGCTGCCTTCCGCCCCCCGGCGCCAGCACCCCTATAGCGCCGGAAAGCCCCTGCAGAAAACGCCGGCCAGACCGCTCCCCAGCCCAACAAGATGGAGGGGGATGCCGCGGGCATCGGAGAGATGGCCGCTGGGCTCGTTCACGAATAAAATGACATGGCCACTCTGCTGCGTCGAAGCGCTCGCGCGACTTCGCCGATGCAGGAGCGTGGCGGAAGTACCAAGGGCTGTCCGCGTTTGCGGGCACAGTTCGGGTGCCGTCGGAACACCAGAGCCGACGGCACTGCGGCACCGTATCCGGCGGTATAGCGTGGCCTAGCCTGATGCTGCCTCTTCAACACACTGATGCGAAACAGCGGTCATCGGCAGCCACACCCATCTTTACCGCCGCCTCTCCTCACAGCTCTGAACTAGCTCGATGCGGTAGCCATCAGGATCTTCGACGAACGCGATGATTTCTGGTTCTTCCCGATCAGGTGAGGCGTGAGCCATGGGGCCGGCCGGGCGCACAACTTTGACGCCGGCCGCCGCCAAGCGGCTACACTGATCAAATACGTCGTCCACCTCGAAGGCTAAGTGACCGAAGGAATCTCCGTGGCTATACAATGAGGTGTCCCAATTGTAAGTCAGCTCGATCACACAACTACGATCGATGTCATCGTAGCCGACAAAGGCCAATGTAAATCTACCACCGGGATATTCCTCTCGGCGCAGCAGTTTCATTCCCAGAATATTGACATAGAAATCTAGCGATCTGTCCAGATCTCCGACTCGAATCATACAATGTGCAATCCGCATGATTGCTGCGTTCCTTTTCCGCAGATGGACAATACTGGCTCTTCCCTTCGGCTTTGCCGTAAGTCCCTCACCAATTTGAATTCTGATCAACCCGGCCGCCGAAGCGGATGCTCTGGCGGCCAGGTTGTCTCAGTTCGTCAGCCGGCGGCCACGGCCTGCCCAAGCTCGGCGTTGGTCATGGCCTTCCCACCGAGATTCCACGTGCCGTCGACGGCGTGGACGCCGTTCGACCAGATGCGGTCCTTGGCGAGAGACCCGCCAGACAGATCGTGGAGAATCTGTGTGGCCTCACCGAAGAAGGCTGCCTGAATGTCATGGTCAGCCAACGCGAATGAAGGCGTCTTCGTTTCGATCCATGCGCCTTCTACCGGCAGGCCAGCCGCAAAGGTGTGCCCCTTCGGCAGGATATTGAGATGCGCCGTCACATTCGGAGTCATCACCTTGTTCCCTCCCAGGCCGTGATGCCTGAGAAACGATTCCGTGATTTTCGAGACTGCCAGCGCGGTCTTGTCGGCCGGAATGACGCCGTCGGTGAGGGTAAGGCTGATAGGCATGATTGCTCCTTGCGTGCAGGTCGGCTGAGGCGTTGCCTCTAGCTGCGGCTCGTTATATAACGACCGTGATCCATAGTTAGAATAACGTTCGTTATGACGTCAAGCCTAAAATCACGATCGTTATGAAGGGAGTCGATATGCGTTATCAGGCCGACCATCGCGAAGAAGCGAGGGCAAGACTATTAGACGCCGCCGGGCGCGGATTCCGCCGGCAAGGCTATGGGGGGATCGGTGTCGACGGGCTGGCAAAGGAAGCGGGCGTCACTTCCGGAGCGTTCTACGGTCACTTCAAATCCAAGGACGCAGCCTTCGAAGCCGCTGCACTCGAAGGATTGAACGACCTTCGCGAGGCGATTGCCCAATTGCAGTCCGAACAGGGGGGTCTCTGGGCCGAGGCATTCATCGATTTCTACCTCAGTGACCGTCTCCATTGCCTGCTCGACAAGAGTTGCGGCTTACAAAGCCTGACGCCCGACGTGATGCGCTCCAGCGATGGCACCAAAGCTGCGTATGGCGCGGCGCTGGAAAGGGTCGCCCAGCAATTGGCTGACAAGCTGGAGGGAGACACTGAAGACGCGCGAAGACAAAAGGCTTGGTCACTGATGGCGCTCCTTTCCGGAGGCGTGACAATCGCACGCAGCATCGGATCTGCAGAGGCCAAAGAAGCCGTGGCGTCTCAACTCAAAAAAGCGGCCCGGGCATTGCTGTAGACCGGCCTCTTGATTTCCGTGGCCTTCGTTTTTGGGAAATCGCGGACAAGGGGCGTGTCTTTCTGGAAATATATATATTTTTCAGACGCTTATATAAAGACACCGTCAAAGGCCCTCGGCCTTGACGGTGTTCCGGATCATTGAGGTGATCAATATGGCGTGGCCTGCCACACGGGCCGTCAATGCCGACCTCTCCCGCCGATAGGTATCGATAGATATCTAGGAACTTCTTCTTTTGCTTAGCGAGTTATAGCATGGCCGGGCGTACTTCCGGATACGCCCGGCCATACGAAAATCACTCCCACTCGATCGTGCCCGGAGGCTTGGAGGTGATGTCGTAGGTGACGCGGTTGATGCCTTCGACCTCGTTGATGATACGGGTCGCGGTTTCGCCGAGGAATTCGTGGGTGAAGGGGTAGTAATCCGCCGTCATCCCGTCCACGGAGGTGACCGCGCGCAGGGCGCAGGCGTAGTCGTAGGTGCGGCCATCGCCCATGACGCCGACGGTGCGCACCGGCAGGATAGCCACGAAGGCCTGCCAGATCTCGTCATAAAGGCCGTGCTTGCGGATCTGGTCGATATAGACCGCATCCGCCTTGCGCAGGATCTCCAGCTTGGCGCGGGTGATCTCGCCGGGGCAACGGATGGCAAGGCCGGGACCGGGGAACGGATGACGCCCGATGAATTTCGCCGGCAGGCCAAGCTCACGGCCAAGGGCGCGCACTTCGTCCTTGAACAGTTCGCGCAGCGGCTCGACCAGCTTGAGGCCCATCTTTTCCGGCAGGCCGCCCACATTGTGGTGGCTCTTGATCGTCACAGACGGGCCACCGGAGAAGCTGACGCTTTCGATCACGTCCGGATAGAGCGTGCCCTGCGCCAGGAACTCGGCGCCATCGATGCTGTTGGCGTGTTTCTGGAACACGTCGATGAACAGCTTGCCGATGGTCTTGCGCTTCACCTCCGGATCGGTCACGCCTTCCAGCGCGCCCAGGAACAGCTCCTGCTCATCTGCATGGATCAGCGGGATGTTGTAATTGTCGCGGAACATGGTGACGACTTCTTCGGCCTCACCCTGCCGCAACAGGCCGTGGTCAACGAAGACGCAGGTGAGCTGGTCACCAATCGCTTCGTGGATCAGCACAGCTGCCACGGAACTGTCGACACCGCCGGACAGGCCGCAGATGACCTTCTTGTCACCCACCTGCGCACGGATCTTGGCAATGGCTTCCGCACGGTAGGCGCCCATGGTCCAGTCGCCCTTGAATCCGGCAAGGCGCACGAAATTCTCATAGAGCGTCCGGCCGTTCGGCGTGTGGTGCACTTCCGGATGGAACTGCACCGCATAGAAATGCCGCTCCGGATCGGCGGTGATCGCAAAGGGCGCATTCGGCGAGGTGCCGTAGACCTTGAAGCCCGGCGCGATGCGGCTGACATGGTCGCCGTGGCTCATCCACACCTGCTCGCGCCCACCGGCAAACCAGCCGGCGATGAAGGCATCGCTCTGATCGGACGGGGTCACATAGGCGCGGCCGAATTCTGCCGTGCCGCCACCACCGGAAATCTTGCCACCATCGACCTGACCGCCCAGATCCTGCATCATCACCTGCTGGCCGTAGCAGATGCCAAGGATGGGTACACCGAGGGTGTAGACCGATTTCGGCGGCCGGGGCGAGCCTTCGCGGGTGACCGAATCCGGTCCACCGGAGAAGATCACCGCCTTCGGCTTGAAGGCCGCCAGAAAGTCATCCGTGACGTTCTGATAGGGGTGGATTTCGCAATAGACATTCAGCTCGCGCAGACGCCGGGCGATGAGCTGCGTCACCTGGGAGCCGAAGTCGATGATGAGAAGACGGTCGTGCTGGGTCATGAGCAGCTTCTAGCGGGTCAGAGGGTGGATTTGAACCGGAATCTTGCGCCTTGCAAAGCTTTTGTGAAGGGCAGCACCCTGCCCTGTCCCGGCCCTTGAAACGGCCGCCGCAAGCGGCGGCGCGTCAGGCGTTTTCCTTGGTCTGCAGAGAGCCCAGAAGGCTGGCGAGGCGAATGCGGTCCGGCGTGCCCAGACCCTTCATGATCTCGGCTTCCAGCGGCACAAGCCGCGCATTGATTTCATCGGCAAGGTCGCGGCCGGCCTTGGTGGGTTTCAGTACCACAAGGCGGCGGTCCTGCCGGTTTTCGGTCTTCTTCAGGAACTTGCGGTCGGTGAGACGCATGGCCGCACGGCTGATGGCCACGGCATCAAGCCCGGTCTTCGCCCCAAGATCACGCACCGAGCCTTCGCCCGCCTCGATCAGCGCAGCCAGAACGAGCCATTCGGCCAGGGCCAGCGCATGCTGGGTCTGCAGGGCCTTGACGAGACGGCGCTCCACCAGCCTTGCGGCCGAAATGATCTTCAGCGGCAGAAAATTGTCGAGCCCGGTTTCGGGCACCGTATCAAACAGACTGACCTGACCGCCCGCCTGCTGAGCCGCCGGCTTGGCTGCGGGTTTGGCTCTAGGCTCCTTGCCGCCTGACTGTTTCATGTTCCGTGCCTTTCTGGCGGCCGATAGTGCATCGAAGACGCTACACGAATGTAGCTCTACAGCTTTCAGGCCGCCCGCTTAAAACAATTTCAGTTCATCTGAAAAGGCTTCGCCACCTGACGCGCTCCGCTCCTCCACAGAATTCACGCCGGCGGCATTTCACGCGTACCACAGCGGTCTTTTGCAGGGCGAACAGGGAAAAGCCACGCCATGACGCACAACAGAGCCGGCAGATGGCCGAAAATGCGGGTGGACAGGCCTGCCTGGACCCCCTTCCGCCTTTTGACCGCCTCAGAGTGAGTGCTTAGACTGCAGGCAGCTCATGCCTTTTGATTCGATGCGGAACGCATGGGGGTCAGGGGGCAGAAACAGGAATGGCAAGCAAACAGGGGCCGGACGGTGGCAGCACAAGTCCCGGCCCCGGAAATGGTCGTCTGACATGACGGATGCGGAGGACACCCGGCTGAAGGAAGCAACAGCCACCGGCGGCGGAACCGGCGGGCGGGAACCTGTGTCTGGACACACTTCATCCTCAGGCTCGCAAGGCGACGCGGCAGGCCTTGGCCCGATCAGCGCCAGCAGCATCGAGAGCGCCCACCGGCTGGCCCGGCGGCTGCTGCGCGAGGGCCAGTTTGAGGAGGCGGCAACACATTTGCGCAAGATCGTCTTTGCAGAGCCTGCCAACACGCGGGCGCGGGCGAGCCTTGGCAATTGCCAGCTGATGACCGGCGATCTCGTCAACGCAGAGGCCTCGTTCCGCGCCGTTCTGGAACTCGATGCAAAGGACCAGAATGCGCTTTATGGCCTCGCCACGCTGCTGCTGCGCCGGGACGCCTATGACGAAGCGGCCATTCATGCGGCAAAGCTGGTCGAGGTGCTGCCGGACAGCGCTGCTGCGCTGTCATTGCTGGCCGAAACCGGCTCGCAGGATGCACGCCCAGGCGCTGCCATCGCCAACTACCGCCATGCCCTGCGGTTCGACCCGGATTATCAGCCGGCTCTCCTGGGCCTTGCCAATCTTCTTTTGAAGCGCCACCGCTTCGATGAAGCGCGTGAGCTGGCCGAGCGTGCCGCTCAGGGCGGTGCCGGGCCGGTGGAAGCGCTCGTCGTGCTGGGGGACGTGATGGCAGCCCAGGGTGAGCTGGTCGGCGCCCGCCGCGCCTTTGAAGCCGCTCTCGGACGCGATGCACAGCATCATGCCGCACGCGTCAAGCTCAGTTCTCTTGCCCGGCGCGCAGGTGACATCAAGATGGCCCTGCGGCAGGCAGACGACGCATGGACCGAAGCACCGGACTTCCGCGAGGCGGGCAATGCGGTGGGCGCCGCCCTTGCCGCCCTTGGCGAGCGGCAGGCGGCCCGTGAAGTGCTGACCAGCGTCGCCAACGGGCGGCAGGCGCCCGACTGGGTGCGCCATGTCATCGAAACCCACCGGAAGGTGGACATGCCTTCCGTTGACTGGGTGGCAAGTGAGGAAGCCCTTCACGCAGCCAAAGCCAGCAAGACGGCAGCCATGGCCGCATTGACCGCCGCCGCAGAGGCTGACAAGGCCGCCGCCATGGCCCGTGCCGCAGCCACAAAGGCGCTGGCGAAAGGGGTTGTCATGGCCGCAAGTGCAGAGCCGGATGACAATGCTTTGCCGCCTCATGAAGATGATAAGCCGGCAAATGAACGGGCGGCAGAAACTGTACTTGCCGGTGAAGCCGCTGGCGGATCTGACATTGAGCGCAGCACAGACGAAGCGGCGGAAGCTCCAGCAGAATCCCCGGCCACCAGTGATGGTGCGGCCGTGGCGGGCAAAGCCGCAGAGAAGACCGGCAGCGACGGCACGGACAGTGCCGGTGTTGACCCGGCAGCGGAAGTTGAAGCAGAGGCTGAACTGCCCTTCCCTGCCCCGAATGCCGGGCTTGCAGCTGAGTCCGAACCTGAGCTTGAGCGCATGCCTGCATTACCGGCAGAGGAAGGGACGGAGGCCAAGGCTGACGGCGAAAACCATCTGGAGGCCGGTGCGGGCCTTTCAGGCAGCAAGTCACACTCGTCTTCAGAAAGTGATGGGCAACCGGCTGACGTTGCAGGGGGAGGGGCCGCTGGCAGCAGCGCGGACACATCCGATGCGAATGAGCCGCCTGCTCCCTCCGTTCCAGTCTCCGAAAGTGAGCTGATCTACGAGCCGGAACCGGATGACAGCTGGACCAGCGAGGAGGATCTGAACGATCTCAACCGTCTCGACGGCAGCAGCAAGAGCTGAGGCCTGAACCATTGCCTGCCCGAAACAGAAAGGGCCACCTGCGAAGATTCTCCGCAGGTGGCCCTTTTCAGTTCGCTTAGCCCCGTCAGATCAGTGCCAGCGAGAAAGCCGGCACGAAGGTGACAAGCAGCAGCGCCACCAGAAGCGTAGCCAGGAAAATCCAGCCGTCGCGCATGAACTCGACCAGTTTGGTGCCTGTCAGGTTGCAGACCATCAGCAGCACTGTTCCGACCGGTGGGGTCAGCGTGCCGATGGAGAGGTTGAGGATCATGACGATGCCGAAATGCACCGGATCAATGCCGAGCTGCATGACCACGGGCTTGAGCAGTGGCACCAGGATGATCATCAGTGCCGTGCCCTCGATGAACATGCCCAGCACAAGCAGCAGCACATTGATGGCGATGAGGAAGACCCACGGGTCGGTCGTCAGGCTGGTGATGATCTCCGCCATGGCAACACCGGCACGCTCCACCGAAAAGATCCAGGCAAGGGCCGACGAGGTCATGATGACCAGGAGGATCGAGGCCGTCTGGCGGCCGGTTTCGGCAAAGGCGCGCCCCACATCCGAAAGCTTCATTTCCCGGTAGATCAGGAAGCCGATGGCCAGGGTGAAAACGGTCGCAACGGCACCGGCTTCCGTCGGCGTGAAGATCGACAGGCGGATGCCGCCGACGATGACCAGCACGAGG
The DNA here is from genome assembly GCF_036881715.1 of Pannonibacter anstelovis. Taxonomy (NCBI): domain Bacteria; kingdom Pseudomonadati; phylum Pseudomonadota; class Alphaproteobacteria; order Hyphomicrobiales; family Stappiaceae; genus Pannonibacter; species Pannonibacter anstelovis. The sequence continues at coordinate 121,668 of NZ_JBAKBF010000001.1, read as the reverse complement.
AAGATGGCAGGCCAGGCACCGATGAGCGTTGTCTTCGTCTCGGCCGCTGTCGGCCAGCTTTCGCGTGAGGGCTTCAGACCCTTGCGGCGGGCGTTGATCCAGACGGCCATGATCAGCAGCGCCGCACAGAGGAGGCCCGGAATAATGCCAGCGGTGAACATGGATCCGATGGAGACGTCAGCCACCAGCGCATAGATGATCAGTGCGATGCCGGGCGGGATGATCGGGGTGATCAGCGAGCCGCAGGCGGTGATGGCGGCAGCTGCACCGGCGCTGTAACCCTGGCGGCGCATTTCCGGCACCAGTATGCGGCACATCATGGCCGCGTCAGCAAGGTTCGAGGCCGAGATGCCGCCCATCAGCGTGGAGAGCATGACGTTGGTGTGGCCAAGGCCGCCGGTCAGCCGCCCGACCATCAGATCCGCCAGCTTCATCAGCCGTCCGGCGATACCGGTGGTGCCCAGAAGCGTGCCGAGCAGCACGAAGAAAGGGATGGCCAGCAGCGAGGGGTTCTGCGTCGGCGCAATGATCCGCTGGACGGAGATCTGCAGGGGCACCGAGGAGAAGAACACGAAATAGGCGACCACAGCCGCGAACATGGCGAGATAGATGCGCATGTTCAGGGCAAAGAGCGCGAACATGAGAGCAATGATGATGAACCAGGTCATGGACGTCTTTCTGAACGCGAATGCGTGGCCGTCAGGAAAGGATGCGAAGGCAGTATGGATCAGGCCTTGTGCTCAGGATCCGCAGGAGGGGTTGCGGCTGCATCCGGCCGGTAAAGGCGCCAGGCCGTGACGAGCGCCGTGCCGCCAGCACCGATGACAATGGCCAGATCCAGCCAGAACCACGAAATGCCGAGCATCTGCGTCTTCTTGAAAGCGGTCGCCTTGGCCAATGCCCAGCCCTGCCAGGACATGAAGGCCAGAAGACCGAAGGAGGCCAGATTGACGGCAAACATCAACACGCGGCGCGGCAGGCCCTTCAGTGCATTCTCAAGAAGATCGATGGTGAGGTGCTGCCGGTTTGCCTCGCAGGCGATGGCGCCGATCATCACGATCCAGATCATCAGCATGCCCGAGACTTCTTCCGTCCAGGCAAAAGGCGTTCCCAGAAGATAACGTGCGATGACGGCTGCAACGGTCATCAGCACGAGAAGGGCCACACAGACGGCCCCGAAGGCCGAGGCGGCACGGAAAATGAGGGACATGGCAGTCTCCGCTTCAGGGAGGACCGGCCGCTTCCGGGAAGCGGCCGGCCGGGAGGATCACTTGGCGAGTTCTGCCTGGATCAGGTCGTAGAGACCCGGGGTCCATTCCGGGAACTGGGTGTAGAAGGGCTTGGTCTTTTCGCGGAAGGCGGCCACATCCGGCTCGGTGACAGTGACGCCTGCCGCCTTCATCTCGTTCAGGATGCGCTCTTCTTCCTGCGCTGCAATCTCCTGGCTGTAGAGGCCGGCCTCGTAGCCGGTCTTGTGCAGCATTTCGAGGACCTGCGGATCAAGGGTGGAGAAGAAGGCTTCGCCGCCCAGGAACAGCGACGTGTTGGTCAGATAGCCGATCATCGACAGTTCCTTGGCCGGCTCGTGGAGCTTCTGGCCGTAGAGGACCGGCAGCGGGTTTTCCACGCCGTCGATCACGCCCTGCGTCAGGGCCGGATAGACTTCGCCGAGCGGCATCGGCGTCGGGGTGGCGCCCATCAGCTCGATGGCCTTGATCTGCATCGGGTTGTTCGGAACGCGGATCTTCAGGCCCTTCAGGTCTTCCGGCTTTTCAACCTTCCTGGTCGCCAGCAGCTGGCGCGTGCCATAGAGGTAGTTCGGGATGACGATGTGAATGCCCTTGGCACGCAGCTCCTGATCCTTCTGCTTGAACCAGTCGCTCTCGTAGATCTTCAGCAGCTGCTGCGGATTGTCAGCCAGATACGGCCCGAACAGGATACCCAGATCCGGATCGAAGTCAGTGAGGAAGCCGGCATCGGCAATGGTCACGACGTTCACGCCCAGCATGGCCTGCTCGATCACGTCCTTCTTCGCGCCCAGCTGCGAGGACGGGAACAGCTCCAGCGCCACCTTGCCGCCGGAAGCTTCCTTCACGAGGTCAGCCCAACGGTGCATCACCTTGTCGACAGGCTCGCCCGGATTGTTCTCATAGGCCACCTTGACGACCACTTCCTGCGCCGCCACAGGCAGAATGGCCGCGACGCCCATGAGCGCGGCAAGCGCAAGCGATTTCAGTTTCATTGCAGATCCTCCACTTGGGACAATGTCAGACGGGATCGCCCGCCTGTTTTGCGAGGGCCGCGAAGACGGCGCCCGAATAGTCGAAATGGGTGTTGAGACTGGCCGTGAGCCCGGCGGCGTCCCGCTCGCGCAGCTTGCCGATGATGGCCTGATGCTGGGCATGGGACTCGACCGTCTGCGCCGAGCGGGACTTGCCCACCTCCATGTAGAAGCGCAGCGGCACCGACAGCACCCGGTACATGCGGATCAGCACCGTGTTGCCCGTCGCCTCCACCATGGCCATGTGAAAGTCGTAGTCGTGCCCAGCGGCTTCCGAAACAGTCATGGCCCGGCGCATGCGCTCGTTCGCCTCGGCCATCTGTTCGAGATGGCTGTCCGTCACGCCAATCGCGGCCAGAGGCGCTGCGCCGGTTTCCAAGATGCGGCGGAAATTGAGCACGTCTTCCAGCGTCTTGGCGGAATTGTCGAAATGCTGGGCAAAGACGGAAAAGATCGGATCGAAATCCGGCTTGCGCACCTTTGCGCCGCGCCGCGTCTTCTCGATAAGGCCGAAGGCTTCCAGATGGATCATGGTCTCGCGCACCGTGTTGCGCGCGACGCCAAAACGTTCGGCCAGATCCCGCTCGTTTGGCAGCAGATCGCCGACCTGCATGCGCTCCACGATCTCCCGGCGCAAAACCTCGCGAATGTCCTCGACTGCTGAAAGTCCTGCCATGGCCTCCCCTCCACTGGCTTTTGGTCCTATGGTTGGACCAAACTCGGTGCTATGGATTCACCGGAGCGATCCGCTTGTCAAGCCTTGTCAGACAAGCAGGTTGCCAATTCTCGGTGAGGCCGTCACGTTGCGCCGCTGTCTTCCGGCCAGATGACCGACGCCATCAGCGTTCGCCGGGCGGTGGCCAGATGGGCATCCAGCGCAGCCTGTGCACGCACTCCATCACCTGCCTGAACGGCCTCGATAATGGCCATGTGCTCAGAAATTGCAGCCCGGTTGCGATGCTGTTCGTCACGCTTGTTCCAGCGGTAATGGAAGTGCACGATGATGGAGATGGTGCGGCTGAAGTCGATGATGAAGCGGTTGCCAGAGCAAGCGCAAAGCAGTTGATGGAACTGCGCATCAAGCTGTGGAAAGGCATCCAGCCCCTCATCCGGCCCGGCAGCCAGAGACTGATGGGCCAGCAAAAGTTCCTGCAACTCACCAGCCCTTTCACCTTCAGGCCCGCAGACGCGCATCATGCCGGACAGCGCCTTGCGCTCGAACATCTCGCGTACGGTGAACATTTCTTCGGCAAAGCCACGGGTGAAGCCCTTCAGCACCCAGTGCCGGTTCGGCTGCTTCTCGATCAGGCCAAATGGCTCGAAGCGGATCAGGAATTCGCGGACGGAGGCCACATTGACCCCGAACCGGCGGGCAAGCCCTGCCTCGCTCAGCACCGTGTTGGGGCGCGGATCGCCTCTGAGCACCCAATCCAGAAACTGGCTCTCCACAAGAGCCTGATGGGACAGCGTCTCCGATTCCTCGAACCAGTCAGCCGCCTCCGGCAGGCGGCACAGGACCTTTTCGCGCCCGTCCCAGTCGAGAATCCCGGCTTCAGCCAGATGCGCCAGCACAGCGCGAACGGTGGTCCGGCTCACGGAAAGAGCCTCCGCCAGCTCGGCTTCCGAGCCCAGGCTTTCACCGGGCTCCATCAGCTGCAACCGGTCCAGCATGAGATTCACGTGCAGTTTGAAGAGGTTGCGGTTACGCGCCACGAACAGGCCTCTGGTTTTCAACCGGGATCAACCGGATTCAGTTTGACGGAAACGGATCTTTTTCAATAAAAAACCGTAAGCGATACAAACGCGCATTTCAAGAAACCCGGAAACTGTCCCATGTCCCTGATGAAGACCCTTGTGTGTGCCGAGCCTGGCAAGTTCGAACAAGCCCAGCGTCCGCGCCCCGAGTCCAAGCCCGGCCATGTGCGGGTGAAGATCGGTCATATCGGCATCTGCGGCACGGATTACCACATCTACGGCGGTCATCAGCCTTTCCTCGCCTATCCGCGCGTCATGGGCCACGAACTTTCGGGCACGGCAGAGGAAGCCTCTTCCGATGGACGGATTGCCAAGGGCGATCTCGTCGTGGTGAATCCCTACATCACCTGCGGCAAGTGCCACGCCTGCACCATCGGCAAGCCCAACTGCTGCGAGGCCATAGCCGTGCTTGGCGTCCACACGGATGGCGGCATGTGCGAGGAAATCGTGGTGCCGGAGGGCAATCTCTATCCGGCCGAAGGGCTGTCGCCCAAGGCTGCGGCTATGGTCGAGTTTCTGGCTATCGGTGCCCATGGCGTGCGCCGGGGCGGTGTGAGGCGCGGCATGAGCGCGCTGATCGTTGGCGCAGGCCCCATCGGTCTTGGCGCTGCGATCTTTGCAGCCATTGAAGGCGCAGACGTGACCCTGCGCGACACCTCACAGTCGCGGCTGGATCTTGCCCGCAAGGCCCTGCCCTCTGCCCGCTACGAACTGGTGGGACAGGAAACGCCGGGTGCCTATGACGTGGTGTTCGATGCCACCGGCAACATCAAGGCGATGAATGCAGGGCTTGCTCATGTCGCCCATGGCGGCGCCTATGTGCTGCTGTCCGTGGTCAAGGGTGATCTGGTCTTTGCCGATCCTGAGTTCCACAAGCGCGAGACGACACTCTTCGCCAGCCGCAATGCGCTGAAGGAAGACTTCGAGCACGTCATTGCCAAGATCCGCAGCGGCGAGGTTCCGGTAGATGCGCTGGCAACCCACGAGACCAGCTTCGAGGACGCCGTAACCAGCCTGCCGCTCTGGGCAGAAGACCGTGGCACGCTGATCAAGGCCATCATCACGGTCTGATTCAAAAACTTGCGCGCCGGATCAGCCTTGCGATCCGGCGCGCCGCTTCAGGCACCGGCTCGATGATGGGAACGGGAAACTGCCCCGCCAGAGCACGCGCCGCAACGGCCAGCGGCCCGCCGCCAATGACAATCGCCTCGGCCTCATCTTCCGAAATGGCCAGATGAATGGCCTCTGCCAGAGCCGCTTCCAGCCGTTCCGGGTTTGCCATCACCTGATGCACATCGCCCGCCGTCAACCGCACGGAAACGAGACTGTCACCAAGACCATAGGCCACTGCCCGTGCCTTGATCGGGACGGCCAGATCCGGCGTCGTGGTCACCACGCAAAACCGCCGGCCGCCCTCAGCCGCTGCCTGCATGCCCGCTTCGGCAATGCCGGTGACGGGCACCTGTAGAACGGCGCGCAGCTCCTCCAGCCCCGGATCGCCGAAGGCAGCCGTGATGACGCCGGAAATCCCCTCCGGCAGATGATCCGCCAGCGCCGCCACATGCCCTGCCGCTTCCGCCAGAGCCTTTGGCTCCGTGATCACCGGCGGCCCTTTGGCAACGGTCACGGGCAGAAATTCGATCTCCGGCACCGCCTCCGCCGCAAGCCGTACCATGGCAAGCGTCGTCGCCACAGTGGTATTCGGGTTGATCAGCGCCACACGCGGCTTCATTTCTGCCTCCTCACGCGGCAGCGATGCGGCGGGCGAAATCCAGGATCATCTCCTCCCCGCCCCTTGCCGCCACCAGCGACAGGCCAACCGGCGCGCCGTCCACGCTGGCACCGGGAACCGTCAGCTCCGGCAGGCCGCTGAGACCGGCAATGCAGGTGATGGGCATGGTGGCCCGGCGGTAAAGCTCTAGATCCGCCTGGCTGGCATCGCGCAGGGGCGCCGGGCCGGGAGCAGTCGGAAGAAGCAGGATCACACCGCCGGAAAGCGCTTCATCCATGGCAGCGCGGATGACAGACCGGTCTTGTGCAACCTTGGCAAACGTTTCTTCCGGAACGGCTTTGGCCGCGGCAAGCCGCTCACCGACACCGGGGCCAAAGTCCGGCTGCTCAGCCTCGATCCAGTCCCCCAGCGCGCGCCAAGCCTCATAAGCCTGATGCAGCCGGAATGTCTCGAACCAGTCGATCCCGCCGTAAAGCGGGATGGCATGGGTGAGCGCAGGCCCCAGCAGGCTTTCAGCACGGGCGACACCTGGCGCAAGAGCGCTCCGCATTGCAGGGTCCAGCGTGGCCCATATGGTTTCCGGCATCCACAGCCGCGCGGGGGCCGGTGCATTGTCTGCCTTGATGCCAAAGACGGCGCTGATCCGCAGCATCAGATCGAGCTCCCGGGCAAACCAGCCCGGCACATCGAAGCTGGGGGCAAGCGGCTTCAACCCCGTGCCATCAACGCGGCCATGGCCCGGGCGCAAGCCGTAGAGCCCGCAGAAGGACGCAGGAATGCGCACCGAGCCGCCCGTATCGCTGCCAAGGGCAAAATCCACCAGACCTGCCGCCACCGCAGAGGCAGAGCCGGACGACGATCCGCCCGGCACCCGCAGCGGCGCAGCGCTGTTCAGCGGCGTGCCCGTGTGAGCATTGCTGCCGATCATGCTGTAGGCAAGCTCATCCATCTTCGTGAAGCCTGCCAGTACTCCCCCCGCATCCAGCACCGCTTGCAGTGACGGCGCCGTCATCGTGTCCGGCGCGTGGCTGGCCTTCCAGGCCGGACTGCCATTACCTGCCACACGGCCCGCAAAGGCGTAATTGTCCTTGGCGGCAAAGGTCAGCCCGCTGAGCGCGCCTGCGCCCGCCACCAGCGGCGTCTCCAGAACCTCGACGAAAGCTTCGGCTGTATCATTGATCATGAAATTATCTTCCTCACGAGGTCAGTTCGATGCCAGCGCGCCGGGCGGCGCCCTGAATGTGGGCAGCCATGGCGCGGCAGGCGGCATCCCGGTCCAGCCGGTCCACTGCCTCCATGATGGCAAGATGCTCGGCTGCAGTCTCAACCATGCTCTCCATCCGCACCATCGGCACCCATTGGCTGCTTTGGAACTCCCGCGCCATCTGCCGGTGCATGGACTGAAAGATGCGGTTGCCGCAAGCCTCGACGATGAGATCGTGGAACAGGGTGTCCTGCTCTGCCGCCTCGACACTGCGGCCCGTGCGGGCGGCCGCCATCAGCGCTTCGACAGAGCGCCACAGCCGCCATTTCACATCTCCGGTGATGGCAGGCATGGCAAGACGCAGCACCTGCGGCTCCATCGCCATGCGGAATTGATAGGTTTCCTCAAGCGAGTAGCCCGTGCCGTGCGACCACAGATCCGCCGGCTGAAGGCCGGAGGCGGCAGCGACAAACAGCCCGCGCCGCTGCTCCACCCGCACCAGCCCCAGTGCCTCCAGCATGGAAATCGCCTCGCGCACAGAAGGCCGGGACGCACCCAGAATGCCGGCCAAATCGCGCTGGGATGGCAGGGCATCGCCCTCTTCCAGCCCTTCATCGGCAATCATCGCCTGTATCGCCCGGGCCACGCGCGCCGGGACGGAGGCGGACGCGTCATCCTCCGGCAGCGCCAGTGTGCCGTGCACGTCATGTGGTGAAAGACTGGTCATATCTGCCTAAATCTTCGCCTTGCATCAAAAATGCGCTGTTCATACGCTTATCTGGTCAGACCAGAAGGATTTGGTAGCCCACGAAAACCTGACCTTCAAGTCAAAAATTTAAAATGACTTCCACACCTTGCGAAACCCGCAAGTTCTGAAAAGTCATTCAATAAGAAATAGATCGCACCTCTCAGAGAAGGAAGACATTGATGGCGTTGAAGACGTTCCGAAGCGCAGCACTTGCCGCTTTTTCGCTTGCCGCCCTTGCCGGCACATCAATGCATGCCCTGGCAGCAGGCACGCTGCGCATCGGCATGACGGCATCGGATATTCCTCTCACCACCGGTCAGGTTGATCAGGGCGGCGAAGGCATGCGCTTCATCGGCTACACGGTCTATGACTCGCTGGTCGAGTGGGACCTGTCGAGCGCGGACAAGCCGTCTGTCCTGACGCCGGGCCTTGCCACCGAGTGGAGCGTTGATCCGGCCGATACCACCAAGTGGACCTTCAAGATCCGTCAGGGCGTCAAGTTCCACGATGGCTCGGATTTCACCGCCCATGATGTGGTGTGGAACCTCGACAAACTGCTGAAGACCGATGCCGAACAGTATGACCCGCGCCAGGCCGCGCAGGGCAAGTCGCGCATTCCCGCTGTCGCCACCTACCGGGCCATCGATGATTTCACGCTGGAAGTCGTGACCAAGGCTCCGGATGCGACGCTGCCCTACCAGCTCGCCTGGATCTTCATGAGCTCCAAGGCCAACTGGGAAGCCAAGGGCAAGAACTGGGAAGAAGTCGCCAAGGCCCCGTCTGGCACCGGCCCGTGGAAGCTCGCCAGCTTTGTCCCGCGTGAGCGTGCAGAACTCGTTCCCAACACCGGCTACTGGGATGAAGCGCGCATCCCGAAACTCGACAAGATGGTTCTGCTGCCCCTGCCCGAGCCGAACGCCCGCACGGCAGCCCTGCTCTCCGGTCAGGTGGACTGGATCGAAGCACCTGCCCCGGACACGCTCCCGGCTATCAAGGCGCAGGGCATGACGATCACCTCCAATGCGTATCCGCACAACTGGACCTGGCACCTGTCGCGCGCCGAAGGTTCGCCCTGGAACGACATCAACGTGCGCAAGGCTGCAAACCTCGCCATCGACCGCGACGGCCTGTCCGAACTTCTGGGCGGTCTGATGATCCCGGCCAAGGGCTTCGTGCCGCCGTCCAACCAGTGGTTCGGCAAGCCCACCTTTGACGTGAAGTATGACCCGGAAGAGGCCAAGCGCCTTCTGGCGGAATCCGGCTACGGCCCGGACAAGCCGCTGAAGGTGAAGGCGCTGATCTCGCCATCCGGCTCCGGCCAGATGCTGCCGCTGCCCATGAACGAATACATCCAGCAGAGCCTTGCGGAAGTGGGCATCGAGGTGGAGTTCATGGTGGTGGAATGGAACCAGATGATCAACCTGTGGCGCGCCGGCGCAAAGGACCCGAGCGTCGAGGGCTCCCAGTCGATCAACTTCACCTATTTCATCCAGGACCCGTTCACCGGCTTCCTGCGCCACCTGAGCTGCGACCTCGTGGCGCCGAACGGCACCAACTGGGGCCACTACTGCGATCCGGAGATGGAAGACCTGTTCAAGCAGATCAAGACCACCTTCGATCCCGAAAAGCAGGATGAGGTGATCCGCAAGACCCACGAGAAGTTCGTCAATGACGCGCTGTTCCTGATGGTCACCCATGACGTTGCGCCCCGCGCCATGACCGGCAAGGTGAAGGGCTTCGTCCAGCCGCAGAACTGGTACCTGAACTTCTCCTCCATCACGATGGAATGAGGCCTTCTGCCCGGCGGAGGTCTTCTCCGCCGGGCTTTTTCCCAGTGAGACCGGCCGCAAGAGCCGGGACGCAAAAGACACCGGTTTCCAGCGAAGAGCGGCCCCCGCCCATGTTCATCTATCTTCTGCGCCGTTTGATCTATGTGCTGCCGGTTGCCATCGGCGTCAGCCTGATCTGCTTCCTGCTTGTGCATATCGCCCCCGGCGATCCATTGACGGCGATCATGCCTGTTGACGCGACACAGGAAGAACAGACAGCCATGCGCTCGGCCTACGGGCTCGACAAGCCCTTACCCGTTCAATACGCCATCTGGGTCGGCAAGGTCGTGACCGGCGACCTCGGCAAGTCCATCGCGACGGGCCGTCCGGTGGCTGAGGAAGTATTCGGCGCAGTCCAGAACTCCCTGCTGCTGGCAATGATGGCAAGCCTCATCGCCTTTCCTGCCGGCCTGACGCTCGGATTTCTCGCTGGATACTGGCGCGGCACCGCCTTTGACCGGCTGGTGACGGGCGCTGCCATCACCGGCGTCTCCGTGCCCAACTACTGGCTCGGCATCGTGCTGGTGATCATTTTCTCCGTTCAGCTTGGCTGGCTTCCGGCCATGGGCGCAGGGCCCGGCGGCTCGGGCGAATGGATCTGGGACTTCGAGCATTTCAAGTATCTGATCCTGCCATCCGTCACCCTGTCTGTTGTGCCCATCGGGCTGGTCGCCCGCACGGTGCGGGCGCTGGTGGGCGATATTCTCACGATGGACTTCGTGCAGGCGCTCTATGCCAAGGGCATGCGCCACCGCGAGGTGCTGCGCCACGTGCTGTGGAATGCCGCACCCACGGCCCTGTCTGTCATGGGCCTGCAGCTCGGCTATCTGCTGGGCGGCTCGATCCTGATCGAGACCGTGTTCAACTGGCCCGGTTCCGGATTCCTCCTGTCCAACGCAATCTTCCAGCGCGATCTTCCGCTGCTGCAGGGCACGATCCTGGTGCTCGCCATGTTCTTCGTCACCATGAACCTCCTCGTCGATGTGGCACAGGCCGCCATCGACCCGCGCATCAAGAGGGCCTGAGCCATGAGCGTTACAAGCCCCGCAGCAAGCCCGGCCACGATCGCCGCTCCCGTGGTTCAGTCAGCCCGCGGCTACTGGTCCGGCGTCGCCCGCCGTTTCACCCGCGACCGGCTGGCCGTGATCTGCCTCGTCATTCTGGCGGCGCTCGTTCTGGCCGCGATCTTTGCCCCGTATCTCGGCCTGGCCGACCCATACAAGGCCAGCATGATCCGCCGCCTGAAACCCATCGGCTTCGACGGCCATCCGCTTGGCACCGACGAGCAGGGCCGCGACATGCTGGCCCGGCTGATTTACGGCGGCCGCCTGACCCTGTTTGTGGGACTGATGCCGGTCGTCTTCGCCTTCTTCATCGGCTCGGCACTGGGCATCATTGCCGGTTATGCGGGCGGCTGGCTCAACACGGTGATCATGCGCACCGTGGACATCTTCTTCGCCTTTCCGTCCGTGCTGCTCGCTATCGCCATTTCCAGCGCGCTGGGCGCCGGCATCGTCAACAGCCTGGTTTCGCTCACCATCGTCTTCATCCCGCCCATTGCCCGCGTCGCCGAAAGCGCCACCGCAAGCGTCCGCTCGCTCGACTATATCGACGCAGCGCGGGCAAGCGGCGGCGGCGCGCTCACCATCATCCGCGCCCATGTGATCAGCAACGTTCTGGGGCCGGTCTTCGTCTATGCCACCAGCCTCACCAGTGTGTGCATGATCCTCGCCGCCGGCCTCTCCTTCCTCGGCATCGGCGTACGTCCGCCTGAGCCGGAATGGGGCCTGATGCTCAACACTCTGCGTACGGCGATCTACGTGAACCCCTATGTCGCCGCCCTGCCCGGCCTGATGATTTTTGCCACCTCCCTCTGCCTCAATCTGCTCAGCGACGGCCTGCGCAGCGCGATGAACGTCAAGGACTGAGGAGCACGCACAATGACAGCCACAAGAGCCTTGAACGCAGACACTGTTGCACAAACCGAAGACAGGGGCGGCCCGGCCCAGCCCCTGCTGATGGCCCAGAACCTGACCAAGCACTTCCCTATCCGCTCCGGCCTTCTCAACCGGCGCACCGGCACCGTGCATGCGGTGGATGACGTTTCATTCCATGTGAAAAAAGGTGAGACGCTCGGTATCGTCGGTGAGTCCGGCTGCGGTAAGTCCACCACCGCACGCCTGCTGATCGGCCTCATCCCGCATGATGCCGGGCAGATCATCTTCGACGGCGAAGCGCTGGGCGCGGAACTGGCGCTGAAGGATCTGCGGCGCGGCGTGCAGATGGTGTTTCAGGACAGCTACGCCTCGCTCAATCCGCGCCTCACCATCCTCGACTCCATCGCCTTCGGCCCGAAGCTGCATGGCATGGACGATCCGGAAGGGCGCGCCCGCCGGCTGATGGAAAAGGTGGGGCTGGACCCAGCCCGCTTTGCCCACCGCTACCCGCACGAACTCTCCGGCGGCCAGCGCCAGCGCATCAACATCGCCCGCGCACTTGCCATGGCTCCGCGCCTCGTCATCCTCGACGAAGCCGTCTCCGCCCTCGACAAGTCTGTGGAAGCGCAGGTGCTGAACCTGCTCAACGACCTCAAGGCAGAACTGGGCCTGACTTACGTTTTCATTTCTCATGATCTGAATGTGGTGCGCTACATCTCCGACCGGGTGATGGTGATGTATCTGGGCGAAGTGGTGGAAATCGGCCCAGCGGAGAGCATCTACGAGCGGCAGGCGCACCCCTACACCGCCTCGCTCTTTGCTGCGATGCCCTCCATGGACCCGGACAACCGCACCATGGAACCACCGCTTGCAGGCGATCCGCCCAACCCGATCAACCCGCCCACCGGCTGCCGCTTCCACACCCGCTGCCGCTTTGCCGAAGGCGTCTGCGCGGCGGCCAAGCCTGCCCTTGCCGCCCTTCCCGGCACGGATGAGCACATGGCGGCCTGCCACATGCTGGAGCCCGCCTCCGGCCACAGCCTTGCCCTGAAGGAGGCCGCGGAATGACGAGCACAGCAACTGGCACAGCAACTGGCACAGCGACTGGCACAGCGACTGGCACAGCGACTGGCACAGCGACTGGCACAGCGACTGGCACAATGACCACCGCTGCCCCTTTGATGGAGTTCGACAACCTCACCGTCCGCTTCAAGGGCGAGCGCACGGTCCATGCCATCAACGGCGTCAGCCTGACCATGCAGCAGGGTGAAACGCTAGGGCTGCTGGGTGAGTCCGGCTCCGGCAAGAGCGTGACACTGAAGACGCTGCTGCGCCTTCTGCCGCCGCGCCGGACGGAAATCGAAGGCAGTGTGAGGGTGAACGGCACCGACGTGATGAAGCTGCAGGGCGCCGCCCTCTCCGCCTTCCGGGGCCGCGAGGTGTCCATGGTGTTCCAGGAACCGGCGCTGGCGCTCGATCCGGTCTTCACCATCGGCGACCAGATCGCAGAAACCGTCATGCGACACAAGGGCGTGAGCAAACTGGCCGCCATGGATGTGGCGCTGGACATGCTCACCCGCGTTCGCATCCCCTCGCCCGAGCGTCGGCTGAAGAACTATCCGCATGAAATGTCCGGCGGCATGCGCCAGCGCGCCATGATCGCCCTCGCCCTCGCCTGCCGCCCCAAGCTGCTGCTGGCCGATGAGCCGACCACCGCCCTTGATGCCACCGTGCAGATCCAGATCCTGCTGCTGCTGCGCGAATTGCAGAAGGAATTCGGCATGGGCGTGATCTTTGTCACCCATGACATTGGCGTTGCCATCGAAGTATCGGACCGGATCGCGGTCATGTATGCGGGCAATATCGTGGAGATGGGCCCGGCCCGCGAGATCATTCGCAACCCGCAGCATCCCTACACGCGCGGCCTTCTGGCGGCGAACCTGCATGATGTGGTCAAGGGCCAGCGGCTCGACGCCATCCCCGGCTCACCGCCCGCGCTGGAGACGAAGCCCGTTTCCTGTTCCTTTGCCCCGCGCTGCGCCTTTGCAACCGATCTCTGCCGCAATCAGAAACCGGAGCTAGTTCCGGCCAGCGGCCAGCCCACCCACGTCTCCGCCTGCTTCCACCCCCAGGCGGCAAACGTGGCAGCTTGAGCCCATCCCCGGCTACGTCCCCACCTTGTGCGGGAACGTAGCCGGGGAGGAAGTCCTTGCAACCTGCTACTGCGCATTCTCCATGATCAGATCCGTCATTTCAAAACGGATGACATCAACAAGCCCGAGATCGGAAATGCGCAGCTCGGGGATCACGACAAGCGCCAGCAGCGAGTGCTGCATGTAGGCATTGTTGAGAGTGCAGCCGCAGGCCGCCATGGCCTCCACCATCGCTGCCGCCTTCGCGGCGACATCCACGGCGGGGCTGTCGGACATGAGACCGGCGATGGGCAGTTCCACCAGCGCCAGTTCCTTGCCGTCCTTCCAGACGGTGACACCGCCGCCCACCTCGCCCAGACGGTTTGCAGCCTTGGCCATCATCTCGCGGCTGGTGCCGACGACGATCATGTGATGGCTGTCATGGGCAACGGTGGAGGCAATCGCCATATCTCCCGTGTAGCCGAAGCCGGAGACAAAGCCGTTGACCACCTTACCCGTGGCGCGATGACGCTCCACCAGCGCAATCTGGCAGACCTCTCCTTCCGCCTCCACCAGCCCGCCAGAGACGGGAAGCTCCGCCGTCAGCGCCTTGGTAGGAGCCTGATTTTCAACGACACCGATAACGCGGGCCTTCACCGCATTGGCACCGGCAGGCGCGGGAATGGCGAAATCAGCCGCCTCCAGCACCTTGCCGAGCCGCACAGTCTCGCGCGCGCTCTGCGGCCAGTCATAATGCGGGCACTCCGCAAGCAGCTTGCCCCCCTGGGCGACCAGAACGCCACGGGCATAAACATCCTCGATAGGCAGGTCGGTCAGACTGGAGGTAAGGATCACATCCGCCCGCCGCCCCGGCGCGATGGAGCCAAGCTCCCGCTCCAGGCCGAAGTGGGAGGCTGTATTGATCGTTGCCATCTGCAGCGCGATCACCGGATCGCAGCCGCAGGCGATCGCATGGCGCACCACACGGTTCATGTGGCCATCGTTCACCAGCGTGCCGGAGTGGCAGTCATCGGTGCAAAGGATGAAGTTGCGCGGATCGAGCCCCTTCTGCGTCACCGCGGTGATCTGGCTTTCCACGTCATACCAGGCAGAGCCCAGCCTCATCATGGAGCGCATGCCCTGCCGCACGCGGGCGATGGCATCGGATTCCGCCGTGCCCTCGTGGTCATCCGCCGCACCGCCCGCCACATAGGCATGGAAGGGAATGCCCCTGTCGGGGCTGGCATAATGGCCGCCAACCGTCTTTCCTGCGGCCATGGTCGCGGCCATTTCGGCCAGCATCTGCGGGTCGCCGTTGATGACGCCTGGATAGTTCATCATTTCGCCCAGACCGATGATGCCCGGCCAGCTCATGGCTTCAGTCACATCCTCGGCGGAGATTTCGAAGCCCGTCGTTTCCAGCCCCGGCGCGGACGGCGCGCAGGAGGGCATCTGCGTGAACATGTTGATGGGCTGCAGCAGCGATTCGTCATGCATCATCTTCACGCCCGCCAGACCCAAAACGTTGGCGATCTCATGCGGATCGTGGAAGATCGTGGTGGTGCCGTGGGGAATGACGGCAGCGGCAAATTCCGCCGGTGTCAGCATGCCGCTTTCCACATGCATGTGACCATCGAGCAGCCCCGGAATGAGGAAGCGCCCATCCGCCTCCACCACCTTCGTGCCTTCACCAATGCAGTGCGAGGCATCGGGGCCCACATAGGCAAAGCGGCCTTCACTGACCGCCACCTGCCAGCCATCGAGGATTTCCCGGCTCTGCACGTTAACGAGCCGCCCGCCCCGGATGACGAGATCCGCAGGCGCCCGCCCGGCCGCCACCGCCACGAGCTTCGGGGCAGTTTCAGCCCAGGATTTGAAGGTGGACTGGCTCATGGCGGAAAACTCCTGATGGATCTGACTGTTGCGCCATGGTTCGGTGCGGCGCCCCGGCTGTCAAGCCACAGACTGCCCCAAGAAACAACCGGCAATTGATCTGGCGCAAGGATGATACCGTCTCTTCGCTGGCACCTTCATGGCGAGCCGCTACCCGGAAATGTCAGTTTCCGCGCGGCCCAGCGATTTCCTGCTGGACGGAAGGAGACAGCACATGTCTGCGAAGATGAAAGCAGCCGTCGTCAGGGCTTTCGGAGCCCCGCTCGACATCAGCGAGGTTCAGAAGCCGGAAGCAACGGCGGGCAAGATCGTCGTCAAGATGATGGCGAGCGGCGTCTGCCACACCGATCTTCATGCCGCCGAAGGCGACTGGCCCGTGAAGCCCAATCCCCCGTTCATTCCCGGCCATGAAGGCGTCGGCTATGTCTGCGAAGTCGGCTCCGGCGTCAAGGGCGTCAAGGAAGGCGACCGGGTGGGCGTTCCCTGGCTGCACTCAGCCTGCGGCCATTGCAAGCATTGCATGGGCGGCTGGGAAACCCTGTGCCACGACCAGCACAACACTGGCTACAGCGTCAACGGCGGCTTTGCCGAATACGTGCTGGCCGATCCGGACTATGTGGGCCACCTGCCCGACGGCCTCGACTTCGCCCCGGCAGCGCCCGTGCTCTGCGCCGGCGTCACGGTCTACAAAGGCCTCAAGGAAACCGAAACGAAACCCGGCGAAACCGTAGTCATCGTCGGGGTTGGCGGTCTCGGCCACATGGCCGTGCAATATGCCCGCGCCATGGGCATGAAGGTGGTCGCCGTCGATATCAGCGACGACAAACTGAAGCTCGCCAGCAGTCTCGGCGCCGATCTGACGATCAATGCACTGACCACCGATCCTGTGGCCGAGGTGCAGAAGCTGGGCGGAGCAGAAGGCGTGCTCGTCACGGCCGTCTCCACCAAGTCCTTTGCACAGGGCTTCGGCATGCTGGCCCGGCGCGGCACCATGGCCCTGTGCGGCCTGCCCCCCGGGGACTTCCCGCTGCCGATCTTCGACACGGTGCTCAACCGCAAGACCATCCGCGGCTCCATCGTTGGCACGCGCAATGACCTGGCCGAATCCCTCGCCTTTGCCGCAGATGGCAAGGTGAAGGCGCATTACGCGATGGACAAGCTCGACAATATCAACGCGATCTTTGCCAAGATGCGCGCCGGTCAGATCGACGGCCGCATTGTCATGGACATTTCCTGAAGACCCCAACCTTCAGGAGATCCCTCCGGCCGCGGGGCCGGTGCATGAAGGACAGGCTGCGGTTGTCTCATGGCAACAAGCTGCCTATAGTTCGATGTGCACCGGGGCCGGAGGGTTTCTTTTTTGAAGCGAGGCTGTGGTGCGCTTTCACCGTGACGCTCCCCGACCCGCAGTTCCCCCGTGTCCCGACAAGATCCCGCCTCCGAACAGCCTGGCCCTGAAGCCTCAGGCACAGAAAAAGCCCGTGCCCTGACGCCCGAACTTATGCGCCGCATTGCCTTTGGCGCGCTCCTCGGAGGTGCAGGCGGTCTCCTGTTCTGGCTGGCTCATATGCCGCTGCCGTGGATGCTGGGCTCCATGCTCTTTACCATGGTGGCCTCCATCTTCGGTGCCCCGATCCTGCCGCCGAACCGCATCCGCCCTGCCCTTGTGGCAGTCATCGGCGTGCTGCTCGGCTCCGGATTTTCGCCAGCACTCATGGGACAGCTCGGCGACTGGGTCATCTCGCTCGGCCTGCTGGCGCTCTATCTCATCGTTTCCGGTGTTCTCGCGGTTCCCTTCTACATGAAGGTGGGCGGTTTTGACCGTATCACCGCCTTCTGTTCCGGCATGCCGGGCGGGCTGATGGAAATGGTCAGCCTTGGAAAGGATCTGGGCGGCGACGAGCGCAAGATCATTCTGGCGCATGCCGCCCGCATCGTCGTCACCATCAGCCTGATTTCCTTCTGGTTCCGCATCATCGAGGGCCAGAGCGTAGGCACCACCATCACCAAGGGCGGCAGCCCGTCCTGGCAGGATCTTGTCATCCTTGCGGCCTGTGGCGTCATCGGCGCTTTCGTGGCGCTGAAACTGCGCCTGCCTGCTGCAACCCTCGTCGGCCCCATGCTGCTGAGCGCCGCCGTCCATGTCACCGGCATCACCACAAGCGCCCCGCCGCAGGGGCTGGTGATCGCCTGTCAGGTGCTGATGGGCACCATCATGGGCTGCCGGTTTCTAGGAGCCGGACGGCGCGAGGTGATCCATGCCGTCTCCCTCAGCTTCGGCGCCACCTTGATGACCCTGCTGGTGACCTTGCTGTTTGCGCTCGTCTTCGGCGCTTTCATCGGGCAGACCACCTCGCAGATCGTGCTGGCTTATGCACCCGGCGGCCTCACCGAAATGAGCCTCATTGCCCTCGCCATGAAAGCAGAAGTCGCCTACGTGGCCAGCCACCACATCGCCCGTATCGTGCTGCTGATTTCCTTTGCGCCGCTGGTTCTCTCCCTCATCGACCGCCGCCCGCCCGGACGCATCAAGCCGCGAGACTGATCCCTTCCGGAGATGCCTCAGCCCTTGCAAGCGCCAGAAAGCCGGGGCACAAGCAGTGCGGAGCTGATTTGGTCCGTAAACTGGGAGGAACGCGGATGATCTTGTGTTGCGGCGAAGCGCTGATGGACATGCTGCCCAGAACGGTGGGCACGGAAGGCACAGCCTTTCTGCCGGTCCCGGGCGGCGCCATCTTCAACACGGCCCTTGCGCTTGGCCGCCTCGGCAACAAAGCGGGGTTTCTGTGCGGCGTATCAACGGATCTCTTCGGCGAGCAGCTTCTGGCCCATCTTGCGGCCTCTGGCGTCACATTAGACTTGTGCATCCGCTCTGCCCGCCCCACGACGCTTGCCTTCGTGCGGCTGGTGAACGGCGATGCCACCTACACTTTCTATGACGAAAATTCGGCCGGACGCCTGATCACACCGGAAGATCTGCCAGTGTTGCCGGACGGAACAAGCGCCCTGCATTTCGGCGCCATCAGCCTGATCGGCGAGCCTTGCGGCACCGCCTATGAAGCCCTGCTGACGCGTGAAGCCCCCGCCCGTGTGATCTCGCTCGATCCCAACATCCGCCCCGGTTTCATCACCGATGAAGCTGCTTACCGCGCCCGACTCGCCCGCATCATTCCGCAGGCAGACATCATCAAGGTCTCGCATGAGGACCTGGACTGGCTGGCCCCCGGTGAACCGTTCGAAGCCCTTGCAAAGGGCTGGATTGCCAGCGGCGTGAAGATTGTCATCCTCACCCTTGGCAAGGATGGCGCAAGGGCTATGACCCGCACGCTCGACGTGACCGTTCCGGCCCGCAAGGTCGAGGTGGTGGACACAGTCGGTGCCGGCGACACGTTCAACGCAGGTTTCCTTTCGGCGCTTGACGATGCCGGGCTCCTGACCAAGGAGGCAATTGCAGGCATTGCGGAGCAGAGCCTTGCAGCCGCTCTGGCCCGTGCCGTGGCGGTCGCGGCCATTACGGTTTCACGCGCCGGTGCCAATCCGCCTTTCCGCAGTGAGATTTCCGGCAGCTGAGACCGCTGATTACAGCCAGCAGTAGGAGTCAGCTGCCCGCAGGGCGGCTGATTTTTTGTGCACCGCAAAAATAAAACCGGAAGACCTGCCGCCTTGCATTTTACAACCCAAGATTTTGACAGAAGACTACGCACAATATGAAACTACAAAAGGGCCGGACCACACGTCCTCAACGTCACCCATCTGTCATCTTCATTTAAAGCTTCAGTAATCACCACATCCTATCGTTACGGCCAGATTCTTCCGCTCCGGCAGAAAGGCCCTACCGATGGCACTCAAGCATA
This sequence comes from Pannonibacter anstelovis, assembly GCF_036881715.1. Classification (NCBI taxonomy): domain Bacteria; kingdom Pseudomonadati; phylum Pseudomonadota; class Alphaproteobacteria; order Hyphomicrobiales; family Stappiaceae; genus Pannonibacter; species Pannonibacter anstelovis. The sequence goes on along the minus strand of NZ_JBAKBF010000001.1, from coordinate 102,303 downwards.
TTCCCATCGTCCAGAAGATTTTGGCGGTCCTTATTCTCATGGGACTTTGCGCAACCGGGATCGCAGCCGTCGCCTGGACGCAGATTAACGCTCTCAGCCATTCCTTCACGGAAGTCGGAGCTTCCGAAGAGGCAGCCCGCGAAGCAATGGACCTGCGGATCGATATCATTGCCATCAGCCGCATGACCTATCAGCTGGCACTCGCCCCCGAAAAAGCCTCCGACTTCCGCGCAGAGACAGACCGCCGCTCCAAGGAAATGCTCGCCCGCCTGCCGGTTCTCGAAGCTGTGGCCGACACCGCGCAGAAGCAGCAGCTGGCGGATGTGCGCAAGGCAATGGATGCCTATTTCAAGACCATCATTGCCATGGTGGACGTAGCCGCCAAGGATCCGGCAAATGGGGAAGCCATAAACGGTGCCCTTGCAACCGCTCTTTCTGGCCAGAAAACCGTGACGGACGCGGTCAAGGTCTACAGCACCTACTCCGGCGACATGATGAAGACCCAGCGCGAGACGGCGTCCAGTTCTGCCATCTCTGCCGCAACCACCATGGTGGTCACCGCCGTCATCGCCATTATCGCCGGCATTGGCGTCGGGCTTTATGTCAGCCAGTATGGCATCGCCAAGCCGATTTCCGCGATGGTCGAAACGCTGACCCGGCTTGCTGATGGCGACAACACTGTCGCTGTCGAAGGCACTGACCGCCGTGACGAAATCGGTGCAGTTGCCAAGGCCACACTGATCTTCAAGGAAAACAGCATCGAGAAGGAACGCCTGCAGCAGGAAGCAGATGCGGAGAAGGCAAGCGCCGAAACCCGCCAGAAGGAAATGATGGCGCGCATTGCCAAGGAATTTGAAAATGCCGTCGGCGGCATCGTGAGCAATGTGACTGTCGCTGCAAACCGGCTCGAAAAGGCAGCGCAGGCCATGTCTTCCAACGCGGAACACACGTCCCAGCAGTCCATCACCGTGGCAGCTGCTGCCGAGCAGGCCTCGGCAAACGTTCAGACCGTGGCGGCTGCGACGGAGGAACTGACAGCCTCCGTACGCGAGATCGCTGGTCAGGTCGACCAGTCCAACCGCATGTCGAATGCCGCGGTGACAGATGCCGATACGGCAGCCCGCAAGGTTCACAGCCTGTCGGATGCGGCTCAGAAGATCGGCGACATCGTCGAGCTGATCAATGGTATCGCCAGCCAGACCAATCTGCTCGCACTCAATGCCACCATCGAGGCGGCCCGTGCGGGTGAAGCCGGCAAGGGCTTTGCGGTGGTTGCCGCCGAAGTGAAGCAGCTTGCCGACCAGACCGCCAAGGCCACCACGGAAATTGCCTCGCAGGTGGCCTCCATCCAGCTCTCAACAACGGACTCGGCCGCTGCCATCACGGACATCGCCGAATCCATCCGCAAGATGAGCCAGATCAGCGGCGCAGTTGCTGCCTCGGTGGAAGAACAGTCTTCCGCCACGCAGGAAATTGCCCGCAACGTGCAGCAGGCCTCCAGCGGCACGGCGGAAGTGTCGGGTGCCATCACCACAGTGACCCGCGCGGCGCAGGAATCGAGCTCCGCCTCCACGGACGTGCTGCATTTCTCGGCCGATCTCGCCAAGCAGGCCGATCAGCTCAACCGCGAGCTTTCCCGCTTCCTTGGCACCATCCGCGCTGCCTGAGAAAGGCTTTGTGCCGAAAGAGCAACGGGCGGGATGCTGACCATCCCGCCCGTTGTTTGTTAGCAGACCAAAAAGCTGCGTTCAGATCGTGGGATCCCGGCGCTTCTCCTTGAAGATCAGCCACAGGTTCCGGATATAGATGATCAGGCCAAGGGCCTGTCCCGCGATGAATACCGGGTCCTGACGCTGGATCGAATAAATCAGCAGCAGGGTGCCGCCGCCGATCGAGAAAAACCAGAAGGCCACCGGCACGATGGACCGCCCTACCCGCTCCGATGCAATCCACTGCACCACAAAGCGCATCGAGAACATGAACTGGGCGACGAAGCCAAGGATAACCCAAACATCCAGCTGCTCCACGAAAACCGTATGCAGCCAGTCAAGCAAAGCGTTCATCTGAATTGCGGCTCCTGTGTCCGCTCCGGCGTGGTCTCAACGGGGTCCGGCGGCCGGTTCGATGGCCGAAACCTCGGGGATGGATTTGCGGCGGCGGCGCAGCCACCACACACCGAGCAGATCGAGTGCACCAATCAGAGCCCGGTCGAAAATGCCATACTTGGACGTGCCGTGGCGGCGGTGCCGGTCCAGCACATCCACATGCACCACGCCATAGCCTTCGCGGATCACCAGCGCAGGCAGGAAGCGGTGCCAGCTGTCGAAATAGGGCAGCTGAAGGAAGACCTCACGGCGCAGCGCCTTGAGGCCGCAACCGCTGTCGCGGGTGTTGTCCTTCAGCAGCGCGCCGCGCAGGCGGTTGGCAAGCCGCGAGGCGATGCGCTTGGCGCGGCTCGCCTTGCGCCCAACCCGCTGCCCGGCAGCAAGGGCCACGGATGGACCGCCAGCTTCCAGCGCAGCCATCAGCTCAGGAATATAGGCCGGGTTATTCTCCCCATCGCCATCGATCGTGGCAACAATCGATCCACGGGCATGGCGCAGTCCCGTGCGCACCGCGCAGGACTGGCCTCCGGAACGGGCATGGCGCAGGGGGCGCAGCCAGGGGTGGGATGCGGCATAGCTGGCCAGAACCTGATCGGTGCCATCGGTCGAGCCATCGTCGATCACCAGTACCTCGAAGGTCCGGCCCTGCAGCGCATCGGCAATTTCGTCCAGCAGGATAGGCAGGTTATCGCGCTCGTCCTTGGCAGGCACGATAACACTCACTTCAGGTCCGGCAGCTGCCATGCCCAGCTCTGTACCGTTCATCGGCATCTCACTTTTCATCCTGTACAGCGGCTGAATGCACGGTCGCAGACCGGCGCCCGAGCGCTGCATTCCAAAGCGCCCGGAAGGCTGCCCTCGCCGAGAAGGCGTTGGCAATGGGCCTGATCCGGCCGCCGGGCTGCAGAACAAATCCGATGCGGCGCTTGGCCATCCAGCGGGCGCAGTAAAGCGTGGTCGCAGCCCCCAGCACAAGACCGGCGGCAACGTCCGAAGGGTAATGGGCACCAACCATCACGCGGCTGAAGGCTGCCCAAAAGGCAACAGCGGCAATCAGCCAGCGCCAGGCAGGAAAAATCAGCGCCAATGCCAGCGCAAAAGACGCAATCGTGGTTGAGTGGCCCGAAGGAAAGCTGGTGTAGGTGCTGTTGAAGGCGAATAGGCTGAACTCGACCGGACCGGCCACTTCATAGAGCTTTGGACGGGCGCGGCCGATGCTCCACTTCAGGATCACCACCAGAATGCCGCTGAGCGCGACGGCGTAGAAGACAAAGGCCGCATAGGTCCAGATCATGGCTCCGGCCATGCGCACCCGCACGGCGAGAACCTTCGCATTCACGAGAGCCAGACAGGCAAGGCAGAATAGCCCGGTAGACCAAAGGATCCAGTTGGATTTGCCCAGATCCGTGACCCAGGAAAACACCACGCCATATTCCGGCGGCAATGCCCGCACCCACGGGATCGCAGGGATATCGAGCATCACCACGCCAAAGCCGGCTGTAAACAGCAGGATGGCCAGAAAGTCCTGCGGACGCTGACCGGCAGGCAGTGGTTCATGCTGGCCCTGCGCCCGGGCGCGCCGGTTGGCAATAATGGCGCGGATGCTGGCGACATTTGCCGCAAAACGCTGCCGCATCTTGGAAAAACGACCGGATGCCATCAGGGGCCTTACCTCTTGCACTCTTATCTTGCGGCAGGTCCGGGCACATAAAGCCCCAGATCAAGCTGCCGCCCCCCGTTGATATTCAGGCCCTGTACCCTGCCTGCCAGCACGGGCACAAGTCCATCGTTGCTGGCGGCCGCCAGAAATGCCTGTTCCTGACGGCTTTCCACGACGGCAACGCGGCAGGAACCAGGCTCCTGCGCCAAGAAGGCTGCCGCTTCCTCCGCCGGACCAAGAACGGTATCCGTGCCCTGCAGGAAGACGAAACTCGGCTCGCTGAATCCGGCTGAGGCAACCTTAACAGGCGTGCAGTCTGCGGCTTCGGAAATCGCTGCCACGAGACGCGGACTGACCCAGATCGCCGACAGTCCAGGCCCCACAAAGCCCCAGAAGCCGGTGGTCATGGCAACCGCAGCCGCGCAGGAGCGCCAGAGGGCACCCGTCATGTCACCACGCAACAAGCGCATTGAAGCCCAGACGCTGATCACAGCAGCAATCGCGCAGAAAACCACGCCCGGAGGAGACGGCCAGTCGCCAAGGAACAGCGGCCCGGCCACCGAGGCTGCCGCAATTGCCACCGGAAGCAGCGCCATCAGCACAGCCGCAATCCAGCGCAGCACACGGCCGGACGCGGGCCGCCCGTCCACGACAACCAGGGCGGCGGGCAGCGCAAGGGCGGGAAGCAGCGGCATGGTATAATGCGGCAGTTTGGTCGCCACCAGTTCAAACACCACCCAGGCCGGAACGAACCAGGCAGCACAGAACTGCACGAGCGGAAGGGAGCGCAGCGCCCAGATGCGCGGGGCCGCCAGAACCAGAAAGGCCGGCAGCGGCCAGAACACCACAAGCATTGCCGCCAGATGGGTCAGCGGCGGTGCGCCGTGGCTTTCCTGACCTTCCGCAACCTTGCCCATCAGATCACGGCCGATGGCCTCTTCAAAGAACGTGCCCTTGGACGCAATCCAGATCGCCACAAACCACGGCAGCACCAGCAGGAGCGTCAAAACGGCACCCGGCAGCGGTGCGGCGGCGCGGAACCAGCCAATCCGGCGGCGCATCAGGGCGAGAGCGGCCACCGTCAGGCCCACGATCATTGGCGCCACGGGCCCCTTGACCAGAATGCCGAGCGCCAGCGCTATCCAGAAGACCAGCGCCAGCCCCCAATGGCGCCGTGTGGCATCATCTGCCAGATAGATCCGCGCCAGTGCTCCTTGCGCCAGAACGATGGAAGCAAAGAGCGTGGCATCCGTCTTGCCGAGGCGGCTTTCCACACCAAGGATCAGCGCCAGAGCCACCAGCATGCCGGCCACGAGGGCGGCGGGCGGCCCGGTGAAGGCGCGTGCCGTCCAATAGACCGCCAGCACCACCGTCAGTGCCGCCAGCAGCGATGGCAGCCGGTAGACCCACAATGGCGCTGATGCGTCATGCCCGGTGATCTTCACGGCCGCTGCCTGCAGCCAGTAGATGCCGATCGGCTTCTTGTAGCGCGGCTCCTCCTGCAGGCGGATGTCCATATAGTCGCCGGTTTCAAGCATCTGCTTGGTGGCCTGCGTGAACCGCGGCTCGTCCCGGTCAAGCGGTGGAACGGCCGACTGGCCCGGCACAAACATGAACAGCGCCAGAAGAAGAAGCAATGCGGGGGCAAACAGGTCATGCCCAAGCAGCTTCAGCCAGGCCGTATGCGGCCGTGGATCGCGCGCCTGTGCCATGCCGGCTGCGCCGCCTTCGATGCTCTCGCCTGTCTGCTGCTCGGTCTCATGCATATGACTGTTCCGGAACCGTTTGCACCTGCCATGTGATGCTGCACCGCTTCCTACAGGAGAGCAATCCAAAGGGGAACCTGAGACTTGCGCGAAACGCGGTTTCCACTATCGTCCTCCTGCCCTTTCCATGGAGCGGAACCCAAGGCTGATGACCCTGATTGTCCAGATAACCGACCTGCACCTGCGCCCGCGCGGTCTTGCCTGCTACAGGGTGAGCGACACAAACATGCTGGCGGCCCGGGCCTTTCGTGCGATTGCCGCCCTGCCGCAGAAACCCGATGCCGTTGTCATTACCGGCGATCTGACAGACGGCGCCGATGAGCGGGAATATGCCCTGCTGCGCCAGCTTTGCCAGCAGCTCTCCTGCCCGGTCTATGTGATGCCAGGCAATCATGACCTGACGGCCGCCATACGCAGCGAGCTGGCGGGTTTTCCGGGCGTGGGGGATGCCCCCGCCGGGGACAAGCTGCATTATGCCGTTACCATCGGCGGCCTGCGCCTTGTGGTGCTGGACAGCAGCGTTGCGGGCAAGCCTTATGGCCGGCTGGGCGGGGAACAGATCGCCTGGCTTGACCAGACCCTTGGTGCTGATCACACACCCACCCTCGTTGCCCTTCATCACCCGCCCAAGGTGACCGGCATCGCTCATATGGACGTGATCGGCCTTGCGGACACCGAGGCGCTTGCGGCGATCCTTTCGGGCCATCATCACGTGGAGCGGCTGATCTGCGGCCATGTACACCGGACAATCATCGCCCGTTTTGCCGGTACGGTCATGACCCTGTGCCCCAGCACAGCCCATGCCTGCGTTCTGGACTTCTCGCCAGAAGCCCCTGCCGAATTCGTGATGGAACCTCCTGCATTTTTTGTGCACCGGCTCGACCCGGAGGCTGGTTTGTCCAGCCATCTTCACTATGTAGAGGCATATCCGGGTCCATATCCCTTCTTTGCTGACAAGGGCGTTAGCTGGCCTGGCGAAAAATGATTTTTTTCAACACCCTGAGGGATGATGCTGAGACATAACCTTACCCGGCGCGACGCCCTGCGCCTGACCTTGCTTGGCGCTGCCGTTCTTCCCCTTGCGGCCTGCGGCGGCGGATCGGGCAGCCAGTTCGACCGCAATGTGCCCATAGAACCGGTTTCCGTTGACCGGGATGAGATGCTGCAGAGGTTGAATGGTTTCCGCGCAGAAAACGGCTTGCCACCGTTGCGCGCCGATGGGCGTCTGAACGAAATCTCGGCATGGATGGCCAATCACATTGCCCGTTGGGACAGCATGAATACGCGCGAGCACAGAGCCATCGCCCTTGCCCGCCGCCTGGATGGGCATGGCTACGAACATTATGCCGCGGCGGAAAACCTCGGTGCCGGTTATGACAGTCTCGATGCTGCCATGGCCGGGTGGAAGGGCTCTGCCGGGCACCGCCGCAACCTTCTCAACCCCTACGTGACACGGGTTGGCATTTCGCGAGTGCGCCGGCCAACCGGCAAGTGGCGTCATTTCTGGGTGATGACGCTCGCCCGGCCGAAAGAAGATGGCCGCCCAGGTTGACGGCCTTCACAATCCGGACAAAAAAGAGGCGGGCAAAAGCCCGCCTTTAAAGTCTGGTTTCCAGAGACCCCAAGAGGGGAACCGGCACGAAGCCGGTGAGAGCGCCGCTCCAAAAGTGGAGTATCAGTCTCAGGTTTTTTCTAAGCCGTCAGACCGGACCTGTCAAGCGCTCTGCCATCCGGAATTTCACGCATCTGACAGCAGCAAACATCTGCCCCTGCAAACCGGCAGGAGCTTGAATGTGACAGCACCCGGCAGATCAGAACGGATAGAGCCTCCCGGAAAACTCCCCCTCGTCTGCAGGAAATGGCCTCAACCCCCACCGGACAGGAGACGTGAAGAGCCGCGAATTACCGAAGCGGGGGAGCCAGGAGCACAGATCGGGACTGATCGCCTTCATGCACATAAGCCCGGTCTCGGGCCTAGAGCAATCTGCCAGCCAGACCCGGATATTCTGCGCTATGAGTGAGGCTTCAAACTCATGCCAGGAAAACTCCCGTTCCAGTTCCCGCACGACAGAGGCTGCAGACACCTCCAGCCGCAGATCCTGCCGAACGTCCCTTGCCGCGTAAGACAACAAAGCAGAGCCCGGACTGCCACTTTTGCCCGGCGCAGATGCCCGGCCGGCAAGATCCAGCGCCAATTCACCTTGCACGAGTTCCCCGATTGCAGACTGAAGCACCGCACCTGGTTCCAGCCCGCCAGCGGCACCGATAACACCGGATTTTCCGTCTTCGCCGTAGGAAACGGCGGCGACCACGTGGAGGGAAAAGTCAACTGGCAAGTAAAGAAATTGGGTGACGCGCTCTCGTCCGGAGAGCCAGTCTGCACATACTTTAGGCAGATACGCCCTCACCTGGGCCCAGGACACAGGGGTTATCCCCAGCCGGTTGTGCCACCAGATCCCGGCAGCATCCCGTTCGGCAAGTTCCAGCACCGCGCGCCGGGCTGCCGTTTCCCGATCCGTCCAGACCGCTGCCCCCAAGGTTGACCCTAGCGGAACCTGGGGTATCCCTGCGTTCTGCCCTTCGCCAAGCAGAACGGCAAAGGCGGGAATCAGCGCCGTCCCGCCTGAGAAGGCAGAGCTAACACGCATCCGGCGCCGGGACAGCCGGTTCCAGCCTATGCTTTGGCCCTCCCAAACCGCCGCAAGCGCGGGAACGCGGGCGGCCAGTCCCTTCTCCTGAGCAGCACTGAACTGCAGGAAGTCACCGGCTGGCAGTTCCTCCCCGTCTTCTGCCTGCCGCTCCAGCACCAGCGGATCCTCATGCCCCTGCGAGATCAGACTGAGCCTTTCCGCCAGTTCGCCAAGGCAGCCCAGCACCGCCCGGTGCCGCTCGAGCCCCTGCCCGCCGCAAGCCAGCTGCGCCATGAGCGGCTGCAGAGCCTCTTGCCCCCAACTCCGAGGCAAGAGGCCTGGCATTGCCGTACAAACATGGACCGGACAGTCCGCCAGCGGCGCAAAGGCGATCCGGGGGGCAAAACGGTCCAGAAACCCTGCAAACAGGCGCAGGGTCTGCACCGGAATACCCTCAGCGGCCTGCAACCTGCCGCCGCACTGCCGCAGAAGGCCGCAGGACATCAGGAAGGACAGAGCCTGGGCCGTCGCGTCCGTTCCGCTTCCTCCTTGCGCCACAGCTGTGAACGCCCCTTCAGGGTCCGCTACAGCCTTTTCGGCAGCCCGCAGAAATGCCCCATTTTGTGCCACTGCCTTTTCCACAAGCCTTCACCGTTCAAAGGTTGCAATGCTGGCGAGGTCCAGCGTGCCTCTTGCCGAACGGCCGAACCCGTCGCAGCCTGAATGTGGAACGGACGCCCCGGTCAGTCTGCTGACGGGAGCACGTGACACCAGCATCAGGCAAGACCCTTTCATCGTGAAACGCATGCGTTTCCCGAAACGGAGGCCGTTACCCTGCTGCCAGGCAACAACACCAGAATGAAGAGGTTCGTCATGAAGCAGGAAGCCATTCTCGACAGTAAGCTCTCCCTTGGCGCGCTCATCGGCAAGACCGTGAACGACGCGGCGACTGCCGGCGAAGCTGCAACCGCTGCTGCCAAGCACCTTTCCGGCGTCACCATCCATGCGGACAGTGCCGACACCGTGCATCTGGTCATTCCTTCGGTCATCGACACCGCCCGCCTTGCGGCCGCTGACGAAACCTATTTCGAAGAGCTTGGCCGCAAGGCTCTGGGTGCGTGCTTCTACGACATCCTGCCGGAATAAGACCGGGATACAGGTCAGTCCTCACATTGGCGGGCTGACCTGTCCATGCCGCATTCAGCAGCCCATGCAAGGACAGGTGCCATGGCGCGTTTTCCCCTGCCCGCCTCCAAAATCCCCGTGCTTGGCCGCATTCTGGCTGAAGCAGCAGCAGATCCTGACAAGCGTGATGCACTCTGCCGCAATCCGGCTGCTGTCCTTGCCGCTGCCGGTTTGCCTGCAAACCTAACGGCGCTGTTTGACTTCAAGATTGTCGTGGAGACGGCTGAGGCCCGGCATGTGGTGCTTCCGTTCCGCTACAATGCCGACAAGCTTGCCCGCGGCGATGCCGCCTATCTGCAGGAGATCGAAAGCGGCCTTGGCCAGAGCGCAGTGGCGGGCCCGCTGCATTGATGCCGCTTGCAGCAGCACGCTCATGCCCCCTCGCTCCTCAGGCGTGCCGCGCCAGCCCGACAGTTTCACGCAGGCTGTTCATGGCCAGATCAAACGAGGCCCGCGCCTCCGGATCCTGAAACAGATTCACGCTGTCCAGCCATTGCCGCAGCTGCCGTGAAGTCTGCCAGCGGCTGCTGGTTCCGAGCTGACGCTCCATACACTGCAGCAGGAGGGCGCGCGCAGCTTCCGCATCCTGCATATGTCCGGCACGGTACAGCGCGGCAAAACGGGTGGCCAGACCGTGAAGATTGTCGAAGGGGCCGCGTCTTGCATAGTCAGCCGACCGTTCGTAGTCGCCAAGCGCAAAGAACACATTCGCCAGATATCCATAGACGATGCGCGGCGTAACGATCAGCCCGTCAAACCCCTTCTCGGCCGTCTTCAATGCCTGTTCCCTCTCGCCGATATAGGCCAAGGCCTCGGCTGCGGAAATTGTGTTCATCGGATCGAGCGGGTTGAGCTTCAATGCCTGAACAAAGGAACGGCGGGCATCATCCGCACGGCGGGAATGGATCAAGGCCCAGCCGTTCACCCGGTGGTTCACCACCTGCCAGGGATCCAGAGCCACGGCCTTTTCTGTCAGCGACAGCACATGTTCGGCATCAGCCAGCGGCGTTTCGGCCGTCGGATAGAACAGGGCCTGCTTCAGCAGGATGGAAGCCTGCCCGGCATAGGTGAGACTGAAAGACGGATCACTCGTCTGCAGATCCTGCATGATGGCCAGAGCCTTGCGGTCGGCAGAGGCATTGAATTCCCAGATGAGCGACTCAACCTGGCACCAGCGGCCAAAGGGGCTGCGGCCTGGCCGCTGGCGCAGGCGCCCGATAATATGACTGTGGATGCGGCTGACCGTCCGGTAGACGGCTTCGTGAAGCTCGTGACTGGACTTTACCAGATCGAGGTCAATCAGCTCGTGAAAGGCGATCTGCCCGCTGGTCCTGTTCTCCAGCTGGATGCCAAGCCGGTTGAGCGTCCGGTCCCGGTGAAAGCGCAGCAGGAAGCTGCCCAGATCTCCGCCATCCACGCGCACCGGCGCAATGCTGCCGTCACCCGCCCAATAGGCAGCCTCATAGAGCTCAAACGACCGGTAAGCCGAAAGCCCCGTCACCACCTCTTCGCGAACGGCAAATGCCGTCTCATCTCCGGCTGTCTCGTCCCAGGCCATGCTGGAGATCGAAATGACCGGCAGACGCATCTCACCGGGGACGGACGTCTCCATGCTGCCAGCGGGAGAGAACCGGCCAGCTTCGCTGTCAGCGGCCGGCGCCATGGCGGGGGGCGGCGCAGACACGGCCCTCCTGCTCACGGGAAAGGCTACGACGCTTTGCTGCCCAGCCTCCGTACGGGCGCCAGAGGTTTGTGCAGGCGCAGCCAGATGCCCTTCAGAGCCGCCAGCATCCGGCACGTCCTCAAGCAAACGGCGCGTTTCTGCCGAGGGTTCGATATCGAGGAGATTGCGCAGCTCCCGGGCACAGTCTCTGAACTGCTGCTGCGCTTTCTCCTTCTGGCCCTGACGCAGAAAATGCCGGATCAGTTCCTGGTGCCCATATTCATTGGCTGGATCAAGCAGAAGAAGAAACCGCGCCAGCCGCTCGCGCTTGACACAAGCGGCTTGGCCAATCCCTGCCCGGCTTTCTTCCAGCACCTCCGTGATCTTCTTGCTCAGGACCGACCGCACGCGCGCCTGCTCGACGGCAAGCCACTCGCCAAATGCCGGATCAAGCACGTCAAAGCCATGCAGGAAATCACCGGCCCAGAGCGAGCTTATACGGTCCAGTTCACCAGGATCGGCCCCGCCTACGCCCCGTGTCAGCACATCAATGTCTGTCTGAATGTTTTCACGCAAGAGCGACAGGGTGGAGGGTGTTGCCACCACCAGCCGCATTCCAGCCTCTTTCTCGACCTGACGGATGTGGCTGAGGGCCTGGCGCAGAGACATGGCGGAACGGGAGCGGTCACCGTCGCTCCACAGCAGGGCGGATAGCTCACCGCGCGTTTCGGTCCCTCCGGGACAGCGCACCAGATAGCCAAGAATGGCCAAGGCCTTTCGCGTCTTCAGACTCAACGCCCTGCCGCCGCTGTCTTCAAGCTGCGGCACCCCGAGCGTCCTGAAAAACAACCTCGTCATGCTGATCGTCCCACAATCATTCCGGACCAGAAGCAATCAATTCCGCTGCAGACACTCCGGCCCTCAACCATGCCCTTGCTATTTCTGCTCATGTACTAGGATAGATTTCTCAAGGCACAGGCACAACTTGCAACTCAAGAGTGCCGATTCTTCATCTTTACCGCAATCATAGTCAACCTATCACGTTCATTTCACGCTACAACCCGATGATCAACGTACCGGTGTCGTGGCAGGCTGGTTTTCAGTGAGCCGGGAAACCAGCAGCCGCCCAAGGACTGGGTATTTCACGCAAGGCCGGAGAACCGGTCAATATCAGAACGGTAGGTTGCACATGTCGAAAGCTGCAGGACTGACAAAGGCTGAAGCAGCCGCGGAAACAGTGCATGGCCATGACGCCATGCAGGATATGTCTGCGGAGTCCCTCAAGCGCATGATCTATTTCACCCGCCGCGAAGCTGAAAAGGATGGCCGCACTTTCTGCGCCTATCTGCTGACCATGGCAGCCAACGCGCTGGATGATGATGCCGCCGATGTGAATGAGGCCTTGCGGGCGAAGCTGTCGCCGGGCGATCTGCTGCGGAGCACAAAAGCGGGCTGAGCAAGGCCCGCTGGCGCCCCCTGCCCGTGGATTGTCCGGGCAGGGTCTCGCAGGCGTCCTTCACACCTCGGCCATTCTTCCCGGGGCAGGCCAGCGGCTGTTGGCCTGCCCCGTTCGTTTTGCAACGATGGCCCGCCTGATTACGCCTCCTGGCCAACATGCCACCAACAGAACAAAACCGCAGGCTAGCAGGACCTGAAGTTTGCCAGCCGAGACATGAAGGCACCCGCGCTGGGAGCGCTCTGGCCCAAAGCGGCAGCGAACGGCCGCGGACCAAACTATCGCCTACAGCCGCCGGCACCTTGCGGCGCCAGCAATAATGTCAATATTTCCGATGGTTGTTGGCGACCCCTGCAGGATTCGAACCTGCGACCATTCGCTTAGAAGGCGAGTGCTCTATCCAGCTGAGCTAAGGGGCCGTTTGCGCGGATCAAGCCGCACGGGGCACGCCGCAGGGACGGCTTTGCCCGGTGTCCAATTCAAAGACCGCCACGAAAGCGGTACGGGCGGCGTACGGAGCCTGGGAGGCTTCACCCGGTCAGATACGCCTCAATGGGTCCAGGGCGCATGCCGGTCAAAGCGGAAATTGTCCGAATAACTTGCACCGCGAATGGTCCGGTCCTTCGGCTTTTCAACCCGGTAGGCGATACCCTTGCGCTGCGCATAGGCTTCGGCTTCTTCACAGGTTTCAAAGAAGAGGCGCACCTGCTGCTTCATGTCCGAGGACGATGTGTAGCCCATCAGCGGGTCAATGCTGCGCGCAACTTCGGGCTCATAATCAAGCACCCAACGCTGCGTCTTGGCCTTGCCCGACTGCATGGCCGTCTTCGCCGGCCGGTAGATTCGCGCCACCATTGTGTCTGTCCCGTCTCGCTTACGTGCTGCAAGCCGCTGGTTTGCCGGAGTTTTCCCGGCTGCAGCACTCCCGCGCTGCTGCGCCAGCCATTCATGGCTGTTTTCTGCGGGAACGGCGCGAATGTCAACATCACTTGCGCATTGTGCAGGCTGCACAACGGGTTTTGACACAAGGAGCGGACGGCAAAACGGCGCCGGAAGTCAAGAACTGACGGGACTTGCTACAAATTGCAACCGCAGAGCTCACTTTCGATTGCTATGACAAGTGACTGCCTGGAACTATTCTAACAAGGCACCCAAGGATTGCACACGGGCCGTGTACAAGCCGGATCGTGCCGCCGCAGGACGGGATCTGCCCCACTCGCGTGTTTCAGGAAAGTCCGTAATGCCTCTTTTTGACGTAGCCAGATTGCAGCACGAGCATATTGCTCCGGCGCGGAACCGGGCCAGCCGCTTGCGCACTGAAGCGGAACGGCAGGAGCTCGGCCTGATCTGGGACATGATTCTGGCAGTCGACTACCAAGCTGTGAGTGCTGAGGAGCTTTCTCCTGAAGCGCGGGAGGACTTCTACGATGTGATCGAGGTCCTGCTCCGCACATTGGCGCGCGATTGATCTGCTGGCCGTCACCGGTGCGGCAGCTCATGCCCCTCACTTCACGCTTCCGTTTGAAAGACGACTAAGGCATCTTACGCTGCAGACAGGCTCAATGACAGGCGCCCCGGGCCAGGAGGCGCATGCTTCAGGAAAGTTGACCAGCCCGATGCTCGCCCGCCCCCGACAACTCTTTGCCGACCTTGGCAGCAGTGCGATAGAGCGCGGGCTTGCGGATCCCAGACTGTCTCAATTCTACGAAGACATGCGCAGGGCAGGCTCTGTCACAGGGCCGGAGCTGCAGAAACATCTCCCCTACCTCAGCCTTTGCGCCTTGCCGGATGATACCGGAACGGCGCCGCCGATCGTCTATGCGGGGCGGCTGTCCTCGCAGGTCCAGCTTTTTGGCTGTGTATGGAGCGAGCAGTCCGGCGAAGCGATGGTGACCCCGGATCCCGAACTGGAGCGGGCCGCTGCAGGCGGCTACCTGAGTGCTCTGGAATCCGGCACCTACTATGGCTATGGCCGCACCGGTATCCGGCTGGGCGGACGTATGCATGACGTCGCGTATGAAAGGCTGATCATGCCTCTGCGCCCAAGACCTGATTCTCCGGTGCGGATGCTGGCCTATTTCGGCGTCATTCAGGCTCTGGAGCCGCAAGGCCCCGCGCCAGGGTGACGAGATCGGCCCGCGTTGCCCAGACGAGCCAATCGTCGGGCCGGATATGGGCAGGAGGCGAAATCCAATGCGTTCCGGATGGTGCGAAGTGCCTGTACCCGACACGCAGCCCAAAGCCCTTCATGGCATTGGCCTCCGCCATCAGGCCATAAAGATAGTCAGGTGACCATTTGAGCAGAGCCAGCAAAAAGCCGGTCTGCGTCAGCAACTCTGCAAGCCCCCTGCCCCGGATGTCCTTTCTCAGCCAGAGATTGCCGTGATAGACGATCCGGCCTCTCATCCGGAAGGCTTCCGCGGCATGGGCAGTGCCAAGTCTTGCCCCAGCATGCGGATCTTCAAACAAGCGCCGCTGCTGCTGCTGCCAGAAGGCGGCAAGGCTCCTGTCTTTCAGCTCGTCAATCTTGGCAGCTTGAACGGACACAAGCTCGCCCTGCCCGTTATAGGCCCCAACCCAAAAGGCAAGGCTGGCGTGCAGATCAACGAAGCGGATGGAGAAATCCTCCATCAGATAGCGCTCTTCGGTCCGGGACACCGCCTCTTCAAAGGCCTGAAAGTCCGTGCTTTCCTGCAAGGACAACCCTTGCTCCCGGATGCGCCCCGTGAGGGCGGCGAGAGCATCAGCGACGACAAGCGTCGGATCTTCCTGAAATATCAAGGTCATGCGTTTCCCCATCATGCAGATGCCGCGAAACCGCAGCACAACCATGAAGCGATGAAGGACGCAAAAAAGCGAGCTTTGCCTTGCGGACACTTACGTCCGGCGCAAAACGCGGCTGCTCCAGCAGGAACATCCGAGACCTTCGGAAATTTGCAGATTGGAGAAAGATAGTGGTCGGGGCAGCAAGATTCGAACTTGCGACCCTCTGCTCCCAAAGCAGATGCGCTACCAGGCTGCGCTATACCCCGACGTCTGGTACGTGTGCGGTGTACCGCCTTCCCCCGCACAGCGTCAAGCCCGAAGGCCGGGACAATGAGCCCCCCGGCGCAGTTGCGCACCGCCCTTTGCAGGCACGATGCCCGCAGCAACGCTCAGGGCTTGATGCTCGGTGCCGTGACTTTCTGACCCGGTGCAAACTGCAGGCGTGCGGAAGTCCCTGCGATCACTTCCAGAACGTAACGGGCGCTGCCCCCAGAGGAGACGATCTTCTCCGACAGTGGTTCCGTGTTCCTGGCAATGGAAACGATACGGCCCGCCTCATTGATGAAGATCATGTCGAGGGAAATATAAGTGTTCTTCATCCAGAAGAACTTCTCGCCACTATCTGGAAAGACAAACAGCATGCCCGCATCGGCCGCCATCTCCTTGCGGTTCATAAGCCCTGTGGCACGGTCTGACTCAGTGCCGGCAATTTCCACCGTGAAGGTCTGCGGGCCTCCGGCGGTTTCCACGGTCAATTGCTCGGTGGGCAGGCCGGAGGCCTTGGCAAAGGCAGCGGCCCCCAAAACCAGCATGCCGACCAGCACGGCCCGCAAGGCAATTCCAAATGCACCACGCAAACAAGGCGCCGGAGCACCTGTGTTCCGGACGCTCAAGGCACGCAATGGTGCCGTGAAGTGGGTGATACGCATTACTTCCCCCTTCGAGTCTCATACGCAAACTCAGTCAAGTTCCAGTCCAGGCAGAGCTGATACAAGGCTCCGTCAGGATGGCAGTGTCATAAAAAGTGCCGCTTCTTCTGGCGGCATCTTTCAGCCGGACGTCTCTCATCTGAGCCGCCCGGCCTCTTCATCTGGCTCCGCACCCTAGGTGCAAGGTGTTCCCGCGGGATTAACGGGCGGAAATTTCCCTTGCGGCGCAACATTCCGGCGCGCCGCCGCCAATCCTCAATGAGAGGACGGGATGTGGGCGCCGCCGCCGAGCGGGCGGATTTCGGCAGCCATGCGGCCCTTCGGGCCCTGGCCGAACCGGACCTGCACTTCCTGGCCCGGGCGCAGTTCCGTGATCCCAAAGCGGCGCAGGGTCTCCATGTGGATGAAGATGTCTTCGGAGGCCTCGCCCTGTGTGAGGAAACCGAAACCCTTGACGCGGTTGAACCATTTGACGGTCGCCCGCTCGAAGCCGCTCTCCGGCACCACCTGCACATGGGTACGCGAGGGGGGCAGTTGGGAGGGATGCACAGCGGTGGACTCGTCCATGGACAGGACGCGCAGAGCCTGGAGGCCTCGCGGCTTGTCAAGAACCTCACAGACGACGCGGGCGCCCTCATATGCGGTCTGGAACCCGTCCCGGCGCAGGCATGTCACATGCAGCAGGATGTCCGGCAGGCCATCGTTATCCGGAACGATAAAGCCATATCCCTTGGCGATATCGAACCACTTGATCGTCCCGGCCAGCTCGATCACGTCGACTCCGGCGTCTTCCGCCATCGTCTCAATCAGCCGGGGATCCTGAGCCGTCTTAGCCCCCATGTGTCCAAGCCCCATCTCTGTGCCGCTCACGTCAGCTTCGGGTGAACCATCCGACTCACCACTTACTGATTCCTAAGAAAAGGATAACACTCACAGGGGACTCGGCCAGTGCCTTTTGTTAACAAAACACAACCTCTCAGTCTTTGCCCACTGCAATTGCGGCATACCTGTCAATTTTAACCGGCTAGCAGTGCCTCAAAAGTTGCCGCGGCCGGCGTGCGGATGAGGAGAGAGGCAAGATCATCCAGAGGCCCAGGCTGCTGATTAACGATCATCATTTCTGCCCCGGCCTCAACGGCCATTTCCGGCAGGCGCGCTGCGGGATAGACCTGCAGCGATGAGCCGGCCACAACAAAGACATCGGCCTTGCGCGATGCAGCCGCCGCCCGCTGCCAGGGCTCTTCCGGCATGGATTGGCCGAAACTGATCACGGCCGCCTTAAGCAGGCCGCCGCAGGCCGCACAGCGCGGGCTGCGGCCGGCATCGGCCGCCGGCTTTTGCGCCATGAGCCCGGCACGGGCACCACAGGACAAGCATGATGCATAGGTGCCATTGCCATGCAGTTCCACCAGCCTGCCCTCCGGCAGCCCTGCCCGCTGATGCAGTCCGTCGATATTCTGCGTGATCACCAGCAGCACCCGTCCGGCCTCTGCCTCCTGCGCCAGGGCAAGATGGGCAGCGTTCGGGTGCGCGCGGCTGAAATCGCCGTAAAAGATGAAGCGCCGGCGCCAGTCCTCCAGCCGCTGGGCCTTGTCTTCAACGAAATCAGCATATTGAACAGGCGCCATCCTGGACCATATGCCTCCCGGAGACCGGTAGTCGGGAATGCCTGACTCGGTTGAAATGCCGGCGCCGGTCAGGACAACAATCCGCCCGCCGCCGGAAAACACCTCCGTGAGCGCGGCCTGCGCAGCGGTCAGGTCATCAATCTGTCTTGGCATTGCGGTGTCTTGTCATTTTGCAATCTGGCCGTCACGCTGGTTCCGTTCAAGAAACAGAACCCGAGAGTGGCGCAAGGCTGCAGCCCATGGCAAGCCCCGGCCGCAAGGCGGCACATCCAGTGCCCTCCGGGAAATCAGATAAGGGAATCAAGATGCGCTACCTGCACACCATGGTCCGCGTGACCGATGTCGAAGCCTCTCTCGACTTCTATTGCAACAAGATGGGCATGACTGAGGTCCGCCGCATTGAGAACGAGGGCGGGCGCTTCACACTGATCTTCCTTGCCGCGGGCAAGGATGTCGAAAGCGGCAAGGCTCACGCGGCCCCGTTGCTGGAGCTGACCTATAACTGGGATCCGGAAACCTACACGGGCGGACGCAACTTCGGCCACCTCGCCTATGAAGTGGACGACATCTATGCCTTCTGCGCCAGCCTGATGGACAAGGGCGTCACCATCAACCGCCCGCCGCGCGACGGCCGCATGGCATTTGTCCGTTCGCCGGATGGCATTTCCATCGAACTTCTGCAGAAAGGCGAGGCCAAGGCACCGGCGGAACCTTGGTCTTCCATGCCGAACACCGGCACCTGGTAAGGCTTTTCTGCGCCTCTTCGTGAGGGTCCATGGCGCCGCCGGGCAGGAAATCATGGCCTGAAATCAAGGCTGTGGATATTTTGCCCGGCAAAAAGGCGCGGATTTCCGCGCCTGGCGCCCGCTCCCAGCAGCGTGCAGTCCGGACCTGTGGAAAAACATGCAAATACCCTCTTGCAGCCTCAGAACAATCTGCCTATAAGCCTCCTCACACGACGCGGCCCACACGGGCCAGACAGTCAAGCGCCCATCGTCTAGCGGTCAGGACGTCGCCCTTTCACGGCGAAAACAGGGGTTCGATTCCCCTTGGGCGTACCACTCTCTTCCTGTGAGAGTGACGATATAAAAGACGCTTCGGCGTCTTTTTTCGTTTTTGCCTCAACCAATTCATTCACTGCCGCTTTGCGGATCACGCACCTGATCTTCCCTTTCTGCTGCGTGAAAAAGCTCTGGCTGAGCGCGTCAAGCTTGCAGGCATACCGCTGGCCATGGCAAAACTTTGTCAGAGAAAACCTGACGAATTGCCGGTTTCGCTTCCTCGCGAAAGGTCCTGAAGATGCTTGCGCGCGCGCTTACCTGTCTTCTCCTGCTTCTTGCCGGCATCAGCCCGGCTCTGGCCAAGCGCGTTGCGCTGGTGATGGGCAACGGAGCCTATGTCCACACCGTCGCACTGCCGAATCCGGCCAATGATGCGCGCGCCATGTCGGCCAAGCTGAAGGGCCTCGGCTTCGAGGTGGTGGCGGGCTATGACCTCGACTATCACGCCATGCGCCGCACCGTTGCGGAGTTTGCGAAGGAGGCACGCGGCGCCGATGTGGCTCTGCTGTTCTATGCCGGGCACGGCATGCAGGTGGGCGGCACCAACTATCTCGTGCCCGTGGATGCGAAGTTCGACGACGAGACTGCGCTCGATTTCGAAACCATCTCCGCCGACTTCGTGCTGCGGCAGATGTCCAATGACGTAAAGGTGCGGATGGTGTTTCTCGATGCATGCCGCGACAACCCGCTGGCGCGCACGCTGGCCCGGTCCATGGGGCCGTCCCGTTCGGCCGGTGTTGGCGCGGGTCTGGCAGAGTTAAAGCTGCAGGATCAGGGCGGCGAAGGCTCCGTCATTGCCTTTGCCACCAGCCCCGGCGACGTGGCCCTGGATGGAGAGGGCAGCAACTCGCCCTTCACCAGCGCTCTGCTGCGCCACATCGATGCGCCCGATACGCCGATCCAGACCGTCATGACCCGTGTGACGGGAGATGTTTTCAAGGAAACCGGTCAGAAGCAGCGCCCCTGGGTCAATGCCTCGCTGATTGGCGAAGTCTATCTCAACCGTTCCGCAGCGCCTGCCAATGCCAATACGGAAACGACCGTTTCGCAGGACGCGGCAGCTGTGGCCTCCGGCACGGTTCCCGTCAGTGCGGCACTTGCCTGGGAGCGGGAAAAGGCGCTTTGGGACGCGGCAGCGGCAGGCGGCACGGTGGAGGACTACAACGTTTATCTGGTCGCCTATCCAACCGGCAGCTTTGCCGACTTTGCCCGCAATCAGATCAAGCGCATTGAAGCAGCCAGCGCCCCGGCCTCGGATGAGGTTGCAGCAGAAGACGGCGCTGCCGGCACGGCCGGGCAGGAGGAAACGGCCGAAGGCACCAGAACACAGAAAGCCGGTACGGCCAACGTCTCCTCCACAGCATCAGTAACGGCAGACGAAACGGCGTGGTCCCGGTTCAAACGCCGGGAAATCCAGTTCCGCCTGAACCTTGCCGGATATGATTCAGGCACACCTGATGGCGTCTTCGGCGCCCGCTCACGTGCAGCGATCAGCGCGTGGCAGGGCGACAATAGCTATGATCAGACCGGCAGCATGTCGGAGGCAGAATACAATCTGCTGAAGGAACAGACGCAGGCCGACTTCCTGGCTGCGGCACAGCAGCGCCCGCAGCGGCAGTTCTCGCGGCCTCAGCAGGTGCAGCGCGGCACTACGGCGGATGGTTCTCCCATCTACGCGGCAGAGCCTGAGCACCTGCCGCCGGACGCAGCACCCGAGCGGGATCCGATGATGGATGCGGCGGGCGCGGCGCTTCTGGGTGGGGCCATTGGCGGCATTCTCAACGGCATCCGCCGCTGATCCTGTCCAGAGCGGCACTCACGCGACTTCGATCAGCAGCAATTCAAAGGTCACGCAGACCGGATTGCAGCCCTGCCGCAGGATGCCGGTGCTGATGGCGCCATCAAGACCAACGAGGGCAATGTCGAGGCATGTGCCCTGCCCGCGCCGCCAGGAGCCGGAGCGCACCAGCACTTCCGTTGCATAGGACGGGATGGAGGTTCCGTCCTCATAATCCGCGCCGACCAGAGATCCGATGCCATGCACCGAAGCTGCCTCAAAACCGGCAACCTGGCAGGCCTCTGAGATCATGACGCAGACATCCACATTGGGCCGGATGGTCAGCAGCAGACCGCGGGCACTGCCCGCCCTCTCGCGTTCCGCTTCGCCGGGTGCGGGCGGCACAGACTCTGGTGCGAACAACGGAAAGTTGGTTTCGGCATCAGAGCGCGTCACCAGTTGCGCGCCGGAGATGGCCAGAACATCCACCTCCGCCGGTCCGGCCAGTTCCGCTTCGAAGGGCAGGAGATGCCCCATGGCTTCCGGCGCCCCTGCCGGTGTCCAGATGCCGTGGCAGTGCAGGAAAGGCGCACCATCTCTCTGCCCAAGATGCAGTCCGGCCCGGGCGATCCGGCTGCCGGGCCCGCCCTCATGCGTGGCACTGTACCAGGCGGCGTGGCTGTCATCCGGGCTCTCTGCAGGAATCACATAGTTCATGCGCGCCATGGCAACGTCCTCAAGGCTGACGTAGCCTGCCGAATAGCCCGTCTCCGCAAAGGTGCGTGACAGGGTAGCCAGAACCGTTTCACCCGGCAGAGGATCAAGTGTCATGCGCAGCGGCCGCACCCGGCAGGGCACCGCAGACAGACGTACAGACGCAACCGTGCCGGGATGGTGAATCCTGCGCAGGCCGCCGCCAGCCTCTCCCCTCATACTGCGAGCCCCGCGGTCACGAATCCGCCGTCAACGGCCAGAACCTGACCGTTCACATAAGATGCTTCCTCCGACAGCAGAAAGGCAACCGCACTGGCAATTTCCTCCGGCTGACCGTAGCGGTGCAGCGGCACGCGCTTATGCCACTGCTCGCGCACGTCCGGCGTATGCACGGCTCGGGCCAGCGGCGTGTCCACGGGCCCGGGAGCCACAGCGTTGACCCGGATGCCGGAGCCTCCAAGCTCGTTGGCCATGACCAGCGTCATGAGGTTCAATCCGCCCTTCGATGATCCGTAGGCCGAGCGGCCCTTGTTGCCGCACAGGCCCGAAATGGAGGTGATGTTGACGATGGCGCCCGGCTGGCGCTTCTCCAGCCACAGACGCGCCGCTGACCGGCAGACAATGAAGCTGCCCGTGAGGTTCACATCGATCACCTTCCGGAAATCCTCGACGCTTGTTTCGACCGCCGGCCGGTCAAATCCGATGCCTGCGGAGTTTACAACGCCCGCCAGACGGGACACGGCAGAAACTGTGTTCATGGCCGCCTCGACAGACATTTCATCCGCAACGTTACAGACGATCCCGCGTGCTTCCGGAATTCCCAGCTCCTTGCAGGCTGTGGAAAGCGCCTCAGCCTTCAGATCCAGCAGCCAGGGCTCGTAACCCAGGCTCTGCAGCTTGTGCGCCGTCGCCAGACCGATACCGGACGCTCCTCCCGTGATTGCCACAGCCTTCGCCTCGTCCAGACCGTTCATTGCCGCTCCTCCCTGTCCCTTTTGCCTCCAGGCCTTGCTGCCTTCAGGCTCTGTCATCCGGCACCGGGATTTCACCCCGGCGCAGAAGTTCCTCCCGGATCATCTTCTTGGTGATCTTGCCGTAGGCCGACTTGGGCATCGCCTCCCAGAACACAGTGATCTTCGGCAGCTTGTAACGGGCGACCTTGCCGTCCAGCCAGCCGCGCAGATCAATGGCAGATGTGTCAGCGCCGGGCCGCGCCACACAGACCGCAACGCCCGCCTCGCCCCAGACCGGATCAGGAATGCCCAGCACGGCCGTCTCGGTGATGTCCGGATGCAGGAGGATCTTCTCCTCGATCTCGCGCGGATAGATGTTGGAGCCGCCGGAGATATACATGTCCGAGGAGCGGCCGGTGATGTAGACGAAGCCATGCTCATCCATGTGGCCAAGGTCTCCGGTGCGGAACCAGCCATTGCGGAAGGCCTTGGCATTGGCGTCCGGATTGTTGAAATAGCCCGCGAAAACAGCAGGCCCGATGACGCAGATCTCCCCCGTCGCGCCCGGCGCCACCGGTTCGCCGTTCTCATCCTGGATTTCCACCTGCATGCCGGTGCGCTCGAAACCGCAGGTGCCGATGCGCGCGTCAGCTCCATCTTCCAGCGTGTGCAAGGCGGGCGGCAGGACGGTGATGTTGCCGGTCACCTCGCCAAGGCCAAAATATTGCACGATCACCTTGCCCAGCTTTTCCAGCGCCCGTTTCTGGTCCGCCCGGTACATGGGGGCGCCGGCGTAGATGACATACCGGAGGCTCGAATGGTCGTACTGATCCGCCGAAGGGTCTTCCACCAGCATTTTCAGGATGGTCGGCACGGTGAAGGCATTGGTCACCTTCCAGCGTTCCACCAGCGCCCAGATGCCCGGCACATCGAGCTTTTCGGAAGCCGGCAGAATCGTCTTGGCACCATGAGCCACCTGCGTCAGCTGATGCACGCCTGCCCCATGCGACAGCGGCGCCACAACGATGGAGGCATCCTCCGGCCCCGTCCCCGGCATCAGGTCGCACAGGTGATTGGTGATGACGAAAGCCATCTGGCCGTGTGTCAGGATAGCCGCCTTGGGCCGCCCGGTGGTGCCGGAGGTGAAGAAGAACCAGCATGGATCATCGCGGAACACAGGCACCGGCGCCTGCTTGCGGCCCATGTTGCGGGCTGTGATGGCGTCGTAGTCCTCGGCGAACGCCGATGCGCCGATGGAGATGACAAAGCTGAGTGATGCCGCTTCCGCCCGGCAGGCAGCCGCATGGCCGGGAAACTGTGCGCCGCAGATCATGCCCTTCGCGCCGCTGGCTTCCGCCAGATAGGCCACCTCCTCCGGCGACTGGCGGAAATTGGCAGGAACCCACACGGCACCGGCCCGGAAGCAGGCGAACATGGATTCGAACATCTGGTTGCAGTTGGCCGACTGAATCAGCACCCGGTCGCCCTTGCGGACGCCGAATTCATGCACAAGTGCATGGGACATGGCCTCTGCCCGGGCCTCCATCTGCGCCCACGTCCAGTGCCGCTCGCCCCAGACAAAGCCGATGGCATCGGGATGGCGGCGGGCCGCCTGGGTGAGGAACTGGCTGAGGTTCATCACCCGCGTGGTGGCCGGAGCCACCCCGCCCGAAAGATCCTGCGTCTGGCTTGCCTCTGTCACTTGCATTCGTCCTCCCAAACAACGAATTCCGTGCCCAGCTCTCCTCAAGACGGGCGAAAAGATCAGGCGCTGATGGCCCGCGCTTCGTTTTTCTGCTCGCGGCTGGCGAACATGGCAGCAAGCTTTTCCTCCACCCGCTGCACTTCGTCATGCAGATATCCGGCCAGTTCCTGCTGGCGCGGCTCCTG
Organism: Pannonibacter anstelovis; assembly: GCF_036881715.1. Classification (NCBI taxonomy): domain Bacteria; kingdom Pseudomonadati; phylum Pseudomonadota; class Alphaproteobacteria; order Hyphomicrobiales; family Stappiaceae; genus Pannonibacter; species Pannonibacter anstelovis. The sequence goes on along the minus strand of NZ_JBAKBF010000001.1, from coordinate 78,120 downwards.
CAGGCGGCTGTCGATGGCCGCAATGCTCAGCGCGCCGATCACCCGCCCGTCCGGATGGCGCAAGGCAGCGCCGATGCCCCAGGAATTGGCAAAGATCAGTCCCGGATTGAGCGAAAAGCCGCGCCTGCGCGTCTCCTCCACACGCTCAAGAATCCGCTCCGGCGGCAGGGCCGGATAGCGCTCGGCAAGGATCTGGGCATTCTCGGCCAGCACCTGCGCCACCTCCTCATCCGGCAGTCCGGCCAGCATCGCAAGCGACCCGGCCCCCACGCCAAGGGGATGCTCCTGCCCCGCCAGCAGCGCATGGGTGCGCACCGGATAGCCCCCCTCCTCCCGGTGCAGACACACCGAAAAAAGCCCGCGCCGCAGCGACACAAAACTCGTGTCCTCCGAGCGGCGGGACAGGCGCCGCAGGCTCTCCAGGCAGATCTCCACAAGACTGAACCGGCGCGCCGCCATGATGCCCAGCACATAGGCCTCTGCGCCAGGATAATAGCGGCGCGTCACAAGGTCCTGCTCGACAAGACCGGCACGGATCAACGCCAGCAGCAAACGGCGCACCGTCGGCTTGTTGAGGCCACTCTCGTCAACAAGCACCGACAGCGGCGCACCAGCCGCTGCATGCCGTCCCACCCTCGACAGAAGCGACAGGGCCCGGTCCACGCTCTGTGAGCCATTCAGCATCTGCAAGTTGCCTGTGCAAGGTTCATATTATGGACCTTAAAACCACGCCCGTTCGATCATCTCAAAAGCAAGCTTATTTCTTCTTGCCCAGACGCTGCAAGAGGCTATTGTCATAGGACTGATTGGATCTAAACTTGTTCCATATTATGGACCTCGAGATAGCGCGGGAGGAAACAGCGTTATCACGCGGGCCGGAATAAAGCTGCAGGTAGCATGACGGCACACATGGGGCAGCGTCCCTGTGTGACAAAAAGTGGAGGAGACACAATGAAGTTCGAGAAGCTGAACCGGCTCGCGCTGACGGCCACCGTTGCCCTTGCAGCCCTCATGGGCACGGCATCGGCAGAAACCCTGCGCCTTTCGCACAACACCGGCGATTCCACGTCATGGCACAAGGGCGCGGAGAAGTTCAACGAGTTGCTCAGCGCTGCGACCGATGGCGCCTATGACGTCAAGGTCTTCCCGAATGCATCCCTCTCCGGCGGCGACCAGATGAAGCAGGCGGAGATGGTGAGCCGCGGCTTCCTAGACTTCGTCGTCACCTCGGCGATCAACGTCACGCCGCTTGTGCCGGAAATGGCAGTCTTCTCGCTGCCCTATCTCTATTCGGACTATGAGGCCGTCGATGCGACCACGGACGGCGCACCTGGGGACAAGATGAAGGAGATCATGGCGGGCCATGACATCATCGTTCTGGCCTGGGGTGAAAACGGCTTCCGCGAAGTCACCAACAATGTGCGCCCCATCAAGACGCCAGAGGACATGAAGGGCCTCAAGATGCGCGTTGCGGGCCCGATGTACATCGACGTGATGAACGCGCTGGGCGCCAATCCGCAGCAGATGCAGTGGACCGAGACCTTCACCGCCCTGCAACAGGGTGTGGTGGACGGACAGGAAAACCCCATCGGCGCGGTGATCATTCCCCAGCGCGTCTATGAAGTGCAGAAATACCTGTCCACCTGGCACTATTCCTATGACCCGGTCTTCCTCGGCATCAGCCGCAAGCGCTGGGAAAGCTTCGATGATGCCACCAAGGCCAAGGTCCAGCAGGCTGCCAGCGAAGCCATGGCCTACCAGAAGGACATCACCCGTCAGGCGACCGCCAGCGGCATCGAGCTGCTGAAGGAAAAGGGCATGGAGATCTACGAACCCACGGCGAAAGAACTCCAGGCCTTCCGTGATGCCACGAAGCCGGCCTTCGACAAGTGGTCGGAAAAAGTCGGCCCCGAGCTGGTGAAGACCTTTACGGACACCATCGCCGCCAAGCAGTAGGCGAGCCGTGCGGCGCGTCAGCCACGGGGCAGACGCGCCGTTCCCCTTGCCATTGTGTCTGCCCCCTGATCCGCCGGATCTCCCTGCAGATCCGGTCCGCATGCCGTGGAGCCTGTCCGCATGTCCTTCCTGCTGCGAGAGGCAGAAAAACTCATCTGCGCCTTCATCTTTGCCGGCATGACAGTGCTTGGCTTCGTCAATGTGGTGGTACGCTACGCCACCAGCTATTCCCTCGCCTCGACGGAAGAGATCCTGACGAATGGCTTCCTGCTGCTGACGGTGTTCGGCGCAGCTGTTGCGGCCCGCAAGGGCGACCATCTGGCCGTCACCCTGATCTACGAGATGGTGCCGCAGCCGCTGCACAAAGCCATTTTGATCTTCGCCACGCTCATGTCCGCCGTTCTGCTGGCGCTCTCTGCCAAATACACATTCGATCTCGTCCAGAGCCAGATGAAGAGCGGTGTGCGGTCCTACGCGCTGCAGATCCCGGCCTGGTATTACAGCTTCGCCCTGCCCATAGGCTTTGCCTTCATCCTGCTGCGCCACCTCCAGTACAGTCTGGACTGCTGGCGCACGCTCTGTGCAGAAGGAAAAGCCCATGCTTGAACTCTGGTCCAATATGGGTGCGGGCACACAGATGATCGTGCTGTTCTTCCTGCTGCTGGCACTCCGGTTGCCCGTCGCCTTCGCGCTGGGGCTCTCCGCTTTCTATGCCATGTGGTCCATCGGCTTCGGGCTGGAAATGGCGGGCGATCTCATCGCCACCGGCATAGCCAAATATTCGCTGCTGGCGATCCCCTTCTTCATTCTGGCAGGCACCCTGATGGGCAGCCTTGGCATTGCGGAGCGGATGATCCGTTTCTTCCGCGTGCTCATCGGCGGCCTCCCCGGAGGCATGGGTATTGTCGGCACCACTGTCTGCCTGTTCTGGGGCGCGGTCAGCGGCTCGGGTCCTGCCTCTGTTGCCGCCATCGGCCCGCTGATCATCAAGGGCATGGAGGAGGACGGCTATCCGAAGCCCTTCGCCGCCGGGCTGGTCTGCACGGGAGCTGCGCTGTCCATCGTCATTCCGCCCTCCATCGGCCTTGTCATCTATGGCGTCATTGCCGAAGCGTCGATTTCGAGCCTGTTTATCGCCGCCATCATCCCCGGCCTGTTTCTTGGATTCCTGATGCTCGCCGCCCTGCCCTTCGCGCGCAGCGGCGATGCTGCCAAGGGCGCCGAAACGCTGAAGCGCCTGCTTCCGGCCGATCCTGATGCAGGCCTGCCCTATGGCCAGCGCCTGCGCCGCTCCTTCGTCTCCAGTTTCTGGGGCCTGCTGACGCCGGTGGTTATTCTCGGCGGCATCTATTCCGGTGCTTTCACGCCAACGGAAGCAGCCCTCGTGGCCACCGTCTACGCCCTGCTCGTGGGGGGGCTCATCTACCGGACTCTCACCTTGCGCGGGCTCTATCAGGCTTTGGTGGAGGCAGCAGCTTCCTCTGCTGTGGTGATGCTTGTCGTCGCCTATGCCAGCCTTTTCGGCTGGGTGGTCACGGTCGACGATCTGATCGGCCAATACTCCACGGCCCTGCTGGGGATTTCCGACAATCAGTGGGTGATCCTGCTGGTCATCATGCTCATCCTGCTGATTGCGGGCATGTTCATGGATGCGGTGACCATCATGTTCATCTGCCTGCCGATCTTCCTGCCGGTGGCTCAGCATCTGGGCTGGGACCCGGTTTGGTTCGGCGTCGTGGTGATGATCAACCTTGCCATCGGCCTCTTCACGCCGCCTGTCGGCATCAACCTCTATGTGGCGGCAAACATCACGAAACTGCCGCTGGAGCGGGTGGCGCAGGGCGTGCTGCCCTTCCTCATCACCAGCCTTCTCGGCCTTGCCGTGGTCTGCGCCATTCCCAGCATGTCGCTCGTGCTGGTGGAATGGCTGAAACCCTGAGGCAGCTGCTGCCTTGTTGCCTTTGCCGGCTGTGGACGTCATTGTCAGCCGGCAGAGCAGCCAAGGGAGACCAGAATGGCCGGCAGTCAGGAAGAACGTGATTGGCTTGAAACCCTCCGGGTGAAGCCGGGCCAGAAGGTCGATCTGTCAGCTTGGCCCACCGCAGACAAGCCCAACGGGCACGACAAGGATGCGGCAGAGGCGCGCACGGCAGAAGTCACCCAGTCGCTCGCACAGCTGCAGTTCCTGCTCTATGCAGACGCCCGCTCCTCCCTGCTTGTCGTGCTGCAGGGGCTGGATGCTGCCGGAAAGGATGGGACCATCCGCAAGGTCATGTCCGGCCTCAACCCGCAAGGGGTAAAGGTGACCTCCTTCAAGCAGCCGACGGCGCAGGACCTCGCGCATGATTTCCTCTGGCGCGTGCACAAGGCGGTGCCGGGCAAGGGCGAAGTCGGCATCTTCAACCGCTCTCACTATGAAGACGTGCTGGTGGTGCGGGTGCATGAATTGGTGGAGGAAAAGGTCTGGCGTGCCCGCTATGACCACATCAATGCCTTCGAGCAGCTTCTGACGGCCAGTGGCACGCGCATTCTCAAGTTCTTCCTGCACATCAGCCCGGAAGAACAGCTGGAACGCTTCGCCGTGCGCCTCAACGACCCCACCCGGCAGTGGAAGATCAGCGAGGCAGACTATACCGAACGCAAGCACTGGGACGCCTACACCAAAGCCTATGAGGACGCGCTGGAGCGCACCTCCACCAAGGATGCGCCCTGGTATGTGATCCCGGCTGACCGCAAGTGGGTGCGTAACTTCGCCATCGCGCGGATCATCGAGGAAACACTTCTGTCGATGGACCTGAAAACTCCGAAGGTGAGCGTCGATCTGGAAGACATCCGCCGCCACTATCATGCAGCCGTTGCGGCCGCGGGTGCGGACGCCCGATGATCCTCTGCCATCGCAGGAAGCTTGTGCCCTCACGGGCACGAGTTTTTTCCAAGCGTGAAATTTAGCTACCCACTTCCGTTACGGCACGGCTTTTCAGCCGCTTTGAAACATCATAGCCTTCCGTTTGCGTAAACGGCACCTTGTCTGTTTGAGGAGGCAGGCAGGTGCTCTGGGAGGAGACACGCAATGATGCTTTCACTTGTCCGCAACACCTCAGCCCGCAGGCTGTCCGCAAGGCTCGGCGGCGGTCTTCTGCTAGCTGCTTCCCTGATACTGATGCTTCCGGCCGCTTCCGCGCAGGCCGCAGATGCTTCAGGCGAATGGACGCGCCCCAGCGGGTCATCGCGCATCAAGATTGCCCCCTGCGGCGGCAACCTCTGCGGCACCATCATCTGGCTGAAAGAGCCGCGCAACGACATCAAGAACCCGGACCCGGCAAAGCAGAGCAAGCCCCTGCTCGGCACACAGATCGTTCTCGGCATGAAGCCGACCGGCAAGGACGGGCAATGGAAGGGCCAAGTCTACAATGCCGAGGACGGCAAGACCTACACCGGTTTCATTCAAATGGACGGCGCCGACAAGATGACGCTGGAAGGCTGTGTCATGGGCGGCCTCATCTGCAAGGGCGAGACCTGGTCACGGGTGAAATGACGCATTGATCTGCCAGGTTTTGCGGGCCGGTCTATCCAATGGGAGACCGGCCCGCTGTATCGGAAGTGTACAATCAGCGGGCGCGCTGACCGAACAGAACCTTCTGCGCGTCCTTGTCCTCTGCCAGCGAGGCCTGCCGCTCACGTTCCTCACGGCCAACGGCAAGGCCGCGCTGCACGGCGGGACGCTCCTCCAGGCGCGCCTTCCAGGCCTTCACATGGGGGAACTCTTCAAGGTCCATGCCCTGGTTCTTCCAGCCCTGCGCCCAGCCGATGATGGCCATGTCCGCGATGGTGTATTCACTAGCTGCGACGTATTCACGCCCTTCCAGCCGCTTGTTGAGAACCCCGTAGAGCCGGTGCGTCTCGTTAAGGTAGCGGTCCATGGCGTAGGGGATTTTTTCAGGCGCATAGATGCGGAAATGATGGTTCTGGCCCAGCATCGGGCCAAAACCGCCCATCTGCCACATCAGCCACTCATCCACCTCGACCCGCTTGCGCTCGTCTGCCGGATAGAACACGCCGAACTTGCGCCCGAGATATTGCAGGATGGCGCCGGATTCAAAGACGGAAATGGGTGCGCCGCCCGGCCCTTCCGGATCAACAATCGCCGGCATGCGGTTGTTGGGCGCAATGGCCAGAAACTCGGGGCGGAACTGCTCACCCTTTCCGATATTGACGTATTTCACCTCATAGGGGACGCCAAGTTCCTCCAGAAGGATCGAGATTTTCCAGCCGTTCGGCGTTGGCCAATAATGCAGTTCGATGGGTGCTGTCTGGGTCACGGGCATCTTGGGCTCCAGTTCGCGGGATCAGGGCGGGCAAGTGCCCCCTCTCACCTCACAAGCTAGGCCAGCGGCCTGCGCGCCGCAAGTCACGTGCGCGGGATGCCGCCAGCCGCTGCTCTGAGCCTCAAAGCATCTTCTTGAAACCGAGATGGCTCTGGTCATAGCCTTCGCGCAAATAGAAGCGGTGGGCGTCGAGACGGATACGGTTTGAGGTGAGCTGGATCAGCGCGACACCTTTCGCCCGCGCCAGAGCCTCGGCATGTTCAACCATCGCCTTGCCGATGCCTTGCCCTCGCATATCCGCCCGCGTATGGACGCTTTCAAGGCTCGCCCGTCCGCGGCCACGAAAGGCAAGGCCCTTCTCGAAGGTCAGCTGATAGGTTGCCAGAACCTCTTCGCCGTCTGTCCCGCCGAGCACCACATAGATGTCCGTCTCGGGTGCAGTCAGGATCGCATCGAAGGCAGCGCGGTAATCTTCCGGATCATCGCTCTCATAGGTCTCCCTCGCGCCGACCGCACCGGCATTGATGATGGCGAGAATATCCGCCAGATGTTCAGAGCGCGCCTTTTCAATCCGGAACCCGTCCATAAACTCCACTCCACATGCAAACGCCCCGAACCACTGTCCGGGGCGCAATACTGATAAACAGGCGTCATCACATGGCGCGCGGTTTACTCGATGCCAATCTTGGCCTTGAGCAGATCGTTCACCGCCTGCGGATTGGCCTTGCCCTTGGATTCCTTCATCACCTGGCCGACGAACCAGCCGAGCAGCGTCGGCTTTTCCTTGGCCTGGGCCACCTTGTCCGGGTTGGCGGCAATGATCTGATCGACAACGGCCTCGATGGCGCCAAGGTCGGTCACCTGCTTCATGCCGCGCGCTTCCACAACAGCCGCCGGCTCGCCGCCCTCGGTCCAGATGATCTCGAACAGATCCTTGGCGATCTTGCCCGAGATCGTGCCTTCCTTGATCAGGTCGATGATGCCGCCGAGCTGGCCTGCATTCACCGGGCTGGTCTCGATGGTGAGGCCTTCCTTGTTGAGGCGGCCAAACAGCTCGTTGATCACCCAGTTCGCCGCCATCTTGGCATCGCGGCCCTTGGCAACGGATTCGAAGAAGTCTGCCGACACCTTCTCGGCCACAAGCACATCCGCGTCATAGGGCGTCAGGCCATAATCCGCGACAAAACGGGCCTTCTTATCGTCCGGCAGTTCCGGCAGGTGCTGCGCCAGCTCATCGACATAGGCCTGTGTGAACTCCAGAGGCAGCAAGTCAGGGTCCGGGAAATAGCGGTAGTCATGCGCCTCTTCCTTGGAGCGCATGGAGCGGGTCTCGCCCTTCACCGCATCATAAAGACGGGTTTCCTGATCGATGGAGCCGCCGTCCTCCAGAATGGCGATCTGGCGGCGGGCTTCATACTCGATGGCCTGACCGACAAAGCGGATGGAGTTGACGTTCTTGATCTCGCAGCGCGTGCCGAAGCCTTCGCCCGGACGGCGCACGGAGACGTTCACGTCGGCGCGCATGGAGCCCTGATCCATGTTGCCGTCGCAGGTGCCCAGATAGCGCAGGATGATGCGCAGCTTGGTGAGATAGGCCTTGGCCTCGTCCGCCGAGCGCAGGTCCGGCTTGGAAACGATTTCCATCAGCGCCACGCCGGAGCGGTTCAGGTCCACGAAGGACATGGTCGGATGCTGGTCATGCAGCGACTTGCCCGCATCCTGCTCCAGATGCAGACGCTCAACGCCCACTTCCACACGCTCGTCCGGCATGTCGAGGATGATGACGCCCTCACCGACGATCGGCTGCTTGAACTGGGAAATCTGATAGCCCTGCGGCAGATCCGGATAGAAGTAGTTCTTGCGGTCGAACACGGACTTCAGGTTGATCTGCGCCTTCAGGCCGAGGCCCGTGCGGATCGCCTGCGCCACGCATTCCTCGTTGATCACAGGCAGCATGCCGGGCATGGCCGCGTCAACGAGGCTGACGTTCGCATTGGGATCATTGCCGAATTCCGTCGAGGCGCCCGAGAAGAGCTTGGCCTGAGAGGTCACTTGCGCATGGACTTCCATGCCGATCACGACTTCCCAGTCACCGGTGGCTCCCTTGATGAATTTTTTCGGATCGGGCTTGCGTGCCTCGACAATCGTCATCTGATCTCTAATCCTGTTCAAATTCCGGCCGGTTATGCACCCGCCGCGCCTGCTGTTGCGGCCCACACGGGACCGCTTCAGTGCGCAGCCATGCGCCTTTGTTGCCTAGACGGGATTTGCCCTGCCTGCAAGAGGGACTGCCCGCCCGCCCGCTGGAAATTGCAGATGAAATCCGCCCGCGCTCATTCCGGCGGATTGGGTGCCTTGCCCTTGCGCAGGATGAAACTGATCAGCACGGCCACCGCCTGATAAAGCGCTTCGGGGATCTCCTCATCCAGTTCAAGGTGCGAAAGAGCCTCGGCGAGCGGCGAATTGGCCTCGACAGGCACCCCCGCTTCCCGGGCGATCTCGACAATCCTCTCGGCCACCGGCCCCATGCCCTTGGCCGAAACGCGCGGGGCGCTGCGGTTGTCATACTGCAGGGCGATGGCGAGCTTGCGGGGAGCCGCCGCAGGAGCCGTATCCGGCGTTTCCGGCTTCTTCATGAACTGCGGTCCAGCGGCGCTTGCGGCACCGCCACAGCGGCTTCAGGCTTTGCCTTGAGGATTCGCAGATCCTCCAGCTCCAGCCCCTCATCGGCAAAGAGCGCCGCCAGCGTGTCCCGGCGGCTGAGGAAACCGGCAAGTGTCTCCTCCTCGACAGCGCGCAGCGTGACATAGCTGCTGATGCCACGCAGCCCCGCCGCAGCCTCCACCGGCCCGCCTTCGGGCAAATCGAGGCTGAAACGCACACGCCATTCCGGCCCCTTGGGATCTGGCTGCGTGTCCGGCTTTTGCGGATCGCGAGAGATCCTGAGGCTGAGAACCCGCGACTGGCCGTCGATCAACACGGGCAGATCCAGAGATACATCCACGGGCCGCGACGCCGCCGGGGTTCCGGACGGCGTGCCAGATGCTGCGGTTCCAGCTGAGGCACTGGCAGCAGAACGGCCATGCCCTGCCTGTGCTTCCTGCCCTGCCCCGTTACCGGCGTTCTGTGCCATATCCCGGATCAGATATTCCGCGGCCATACGAGAGACAGATTGAAGCCGCACGCGCTCGCCAACTTCGGCCCCGGTCTTTTGCGCCAGCGTGGTGGCCGTTTCCGGGTCAAGATGGGAGGGCATAGCCCCGCTGCGGGCCTGTGCGCCCGCCTTGCGGCCGGAGGGCGGCAACGGCTGGGCGGCCAGAACATCATCGGCAAGACCCGCAAGGCGCACGAGAAGCTGCGTCAGCCCGTCAGTCTTTTGCACCCCTCCGGTCTTGCGGGAAAGGCTGGACGCCATTGGCCCGCCTGCCGAGGCCGCGAGCCCGAGAACCGCCTCGACCGCTGCTTTCAACCTTGCCGGATCGGACAGGCTGTCCGCATCCGCCTGCAGCCCCTTCAAAGCCTCGACGAGCCTCTGTCCGGCAGGCGGCAGCGCAGCCGTGTCCAGTTTACCGGCGCTGGCCATAAGCGCAGAAAGGACGCTGCGCGCCTGAGCCGGTTCGGCAAGCGCCGCCTTCAGCGCCTGCGGGTCCAGCGCCCGTGCCGCTTCACCTGCAGCCGTCAAAGGCCCGGCCCCGCGCGCCAGCGCCTGAAACTCCGCCTCGGTCTGCGCTCCGGACAGGGAAGGCCGTGAGCCTGTGCCAGCTGAACTGGCTGCAGAAGGCATGGGGACGGATATCGGTGTGTTGGAGCCGGCAGAGAAAGAGGTTGCGCCTGAACCTTGCCCCGGCAGGGCGTTGGGGACTGCATTCGACGCCAAGATACCGGCATTTGCCGGAGCGGACTGGCCAAGACCCGGGGCCAACTGAGGTGCCGCTGCAAGGACAGATGCCGGAGCCGTTGCTGCCTGAGCGGAGGTTCCCGCCGTTGCAGACACGGCAGCACCTGCGGCAGGCTGCCCGGCGGCGGTTTGGATTGCGGGTTTTGCCGAAGCCTCTGCCTCCGCGCCCGCACCAGTGCTTGCGCTCCCACCAGCAGCAGATGCGGGCGTGACTGGCAAGGACGGAGCTTGCGGCTGGCCGGAGAGCTGTGAGCCAGAGAGCTGGGGGCTAGAGAGCTGCTGGCCGGACTGCGGCTGTCCGAGCGATTGAGCTTCGGCCTGACTTGCCCCTTGACTGGCACCCTGCCCGGCCAGCTGGCCCACATTCTGGGTCTGTCCGGCAGAACCAGAGAGAACGGGATCTGTTGCTGCTGCCGGAACCTGTGCGGGGGGAACCATTGCCGCAGGAGCGGCAACTCCTCCTGCGGCGATCTGGCCCGGGACGGGACCGCCCGGTGCGGGCCCCAACGGTGGCGCAGTGCCGGAAGGCGCCGGAGCTGGCGGCGGAATGCGCCCTGCTGCGTCCGGAACAGCAGCTGTGCCAGGCTGCCCGGCCGTTTGCGGAGCGGCTTGAACAGCACCCTGTGCTCCTGCCGGCACAGCAGCGGTAGCCTGCCCTCCCACAGGCGCTCCTGAAGCTGCTGCAATGCCGGACGCCGCAACGCCGGAGACCTGAGAACCAGAGGCTTGAGAACCGGAGCCAGGGGAGCCGGAGGGAGAGCCATTAGAACGTTGCGCCGCAGCAGCCGCCGCGGCGTTCGTATCTGCCTTCAGCAGGACAAAGGTGGAGAGATCGACATTCGCCAGCACCGGCCGGGCCTGAGCTCCTCCGGCCTGCGGACCAGTTTGCGCGGGTTTGGCGGCGCCCGCAGCCTGCGCCAGCGCTGCAGCAGATTTGAACTGCTGGGCCTGAAGGATTGCCTCTGACGTTGCCTGACCTGTTACCTGCCCTGCCGCCTGACCGGCGCTTGCCTGTGCAGGCCCGCGGCCCTGAAGCGCGGCTTCATCGGCGCTCACCTTCAGCTGCATAGCGGGCGCAGGCTGTTCTACCTCAATGAGCACGGGCGTTCCGGCGGGCAGCGGCAGATCCGCCTTCACGTCGAGCCGGGCAGAGCCCACCGCGAGCCGCATCATGCCCTCAGGCGCACCGCTCACCACCTGTCCGCGCAACTGTGCACCGGCGGGGAGCGTTTCGAGCGCTGGAGCCGCTGTCTGAGGAGCCGTCACCTGGCCGCTAGAAACCTGCGTCACTGCTTGCGCCCTTCCCAAACTCGCGCTCACTGACACTCATATTGTTCGGCCTGGCTTGATCGGGGTCAAGGCGCAAAGGTGTTTGCCGGAGAAATATAAGCCAAATCCGGGGCTGCCCGGCAGGAGGAAGTTTCATGAGCTGGATGGACAGACTGAACGAACGCGCCGAACTGATGGGCCGCATGATGAGCGCCATCGGTGCCGTCAACAAGCCAAACACGGGCTTCAGCGGCGCAAATGATCTGCGCGTTGCAGCTACCCGCTGCCTCAGCTGCGGCCACACCAAGGAATGCCGCGAGTGGCTGGATGCGCATCCGGAAGGTGCCGCCCATGCTCCGGCAATCTGCCCAAATGCCAATCTGTTCAAGGAATGGACCCGCTACGGCTGATCCGCGCCACAGGACAGAGTGCTGACCTCAGGCTTTCTGTGCCTTGCGCCGGACGATCAGGTGCACCACCAGAGCCAGAATACCGCCGCCAGCGAACCGGAAGGGGAAGGCGGCGAGCGGACCTGCCTGCGCAGCAAACTGCGGCAGGCCGATTGAACGCAGCAGAGCGTCAGCCATCAGCGAAAAGGCAGCAGCCGCAAAGGCCGCAATGATGATCTGCCGGCGATGGGTCGCGAAATACCCCATGACGGCCCCGATCGCGAGCGCGATCGGGTTGAGAAGACCGGCGAATTCGAAAAGATCCGCCCACATGGCTGAAACGTCAATCATGCGCGCACTCTAGCCCGCGATCGGTCCTCTGGCGAGCCTTTGCTGGGCCGCCGCGGCGTTTTCGCACAGGCGGGGCAATCTCCCGTATCCTGGAAAGCAAGAAGCACGGGAGTTGCCCCCCGCGCCTCGAATATCAAATGCTTGCTGCCTGGTTCAGACTGCCTGACTCAGACCGCCTGCGCCGCCTTGGCCGCAAGCGGCGTTGCGGGCGCATTGGCGCCAGCTTCCAGCGTGTGTTCCAGATCGGCGATGACTGGCTCCGGACTCATTTCAAAGGGCGTGACGAACAGGCGGAGCCGGCGGAAGGCCTGGCCAATCAGCACAGATGACGTGAGGAAGACCAGAAGCGGTGCCAGCACCAGCGGCAGGGCAATCGGCATCAGCCAGAGTTGCAGGTCCGGTGTGTAGTTATAGGCAAAGACCATGGCTGCGCCGCCGCCGATGCTCATCCACCAGGTGGCCTTGACGCTATCCCAGAAGGACATGGAGCCATCGGCACGATCGGCTGCGGGCCAGCCGGAGTCAGCCCCCAGCAGGATCTGCAGCACCGACCGGCTCTGGAACATCATGTGAACCGGAGCCAGCATCGAGGTGAACACAAGTTCCAGAAACGCCGTCAGCGCCACGCAGAAGGCACCGCCGAAATTCCGGGAGTCACGGCGCACCAGCGCCCGGACCAGCAAGATGGCCTTGGGCAGGATCAAGAGCGCGACCACACCGAACAGCAGGGCCAGTGCCGTCGTCGTCTCCGGATGCGGGAACACCGGGAACGGTGAGGACGCATCGAAATAGACCGGCGGCGGCGCAAACAGCGGCGCGGCAAGGCTGGCGATGATGAACAGCAGCCAGATCGGCGAGGACAGATAGGCGAAGATGCCCTGCAGGATCGAGATCCGGCTCCACAGGCGGAATCGCGGCGCAATCAGCAGCCGTGCATGCTGCAGGTTGCCCTGGCACCAGCGCCTGTCGCGTTTCGCATAGGCAACGATATTGGCGGGCGCTTCTTCATAGGACCCCTCCAGATCCGGATCGACACGCACGGTCCAGCCGTCACGGGCCAGCATGGCCGCTTCCACCGTGTCATGGCTGAGAATGTGCCCGCCGAACGGCGGCTTTCCGGTGAGCGCTCCCATGCCGCAGCTTTCGGCAAAGGCACGCACCCGGATCAGCGCATTGTGCCCCCAGAACGGCCCTTCAGTCCCTTGCAGAGCCGCAACACCCCGGGTGAAGACCGGCGAATAGAAGGCGGCGGAGAACTGCAGCATGCGGCCAAACAGGGTGCTGAGGCCGATCACCTGCGGCAGGGCCTGCAGAAGGCCCAGTTTCGGTTCGGCCTCCATCCGGCGGACCATCTCGATGATGGTTTCCCCGCGCATCAGGCTGTCGGCATCCAGCACAAGCATGTAGGAATAGGCGCCGCCCGACGTGCGGATGAAATCGGCAATGTTGCCGGCCTTGCGCCCCACATTCGGACTGCGGTTGCGGTAATAGAGATGACCACCCGCCTTGAGACTTATGAGAGCGGAACGGTAGGCCTCGTTTTCAGCAGCGACACTCGGCGCCTTGGTGGAATCCGAGAGCACATGCACATCGAAGAGGTCGATGTAGCCGGCTGCCTCGATGGACCGGTACATGGCTGCAATGCGGGCAAAGACCGGGCCTGTGTCTTCGTTGTAGACCGGCACCAGAATAGCCGTTCGGCCAACGGGCCTGCCCTGCACCACAGGCACCTGCGGCGGGGTGAAAAGCACCCCCAGCAGCGCAGTACAGGCGCCCCATGCAAGCCAGAATGCGGTGATGACGATCAGCGTGATACGCAGAACATCAACCCAGTCAAATCCGTCCGACTGAACCACCGTGCCAAACATGGAAGCGGCGGCGACCGTCAGGGTCGCCGCCAGCACGAAAGCTCCAACACGCCGGATTGCCACCGCCAGGCGGCTTTCCCCCGACCCGATCATGGATGTCAGCCCTCACCCACCGGCGGCTGAGCACCGAAACGGCCGCGGAAACCGGCTGCCGAACGCAGGCGGGCCGGAAAGAAAGATCCCTGCAGGTTGTGCTCGGGCATGGCCAGAGCGACCTGCGGCTGCGGCAGAGCCATGCAGGACGCCACCAGACGCAGCGTGGCTGCATCCCGGTCTGCCTGCGCAAGCAGATCTTCCGCCGTCCTGTCCAGCCCAAGCAGCGCAAGCGTCTCGGTCACTGCCTGCACAAGCAAGGCATCCTCAACGTCCGCCCGGCCAGTATGGGTGCGGACAAACTCCAAACCAGCTGCAACCGCTGACACTTCCGCATCCGCGGTAAAGTCCGTTTCAATCGACATAGAAGCCTCCTGGTCTCCCATGACAACCCCATTCAAACCGTTTTGTTCCATTGGTACATCCAGGTCTCTGTCACTGCCTTGCCATTCAAGAACAGGGACAAGCTCATTTCGGACGGCTGGTTCGCATCTTCCCGGTAAAGGTCAAAGATGAAACGCCAGTGTCCAGGTTGCAGTTGCTGAAGCAGCGGATTGCGTACCTCTGCATTCTGCGCCCAAAGTTTGGGTTCAAGGGCCGCGTCGCCGCCGATAGACAGCAGCGGACCATCCTTGAACTCGACCACGAACTTGCGCAGCGCGTTGTCGTAGTCAGAAGCCGCGCTGCCGCCGTGGCCGGTGCGGGTATCCGTAATCTGCGCGAGGTCTGTGCCCGGCTCCGGTTCGCGGCCCCAATACATGCGGTAGCGGAACCGCAGTTCGGCGCCGGCCTTCGCAGGCTCCGCCGGGACCCAGAATGCGGCGATGTTGTCGTGAATTTCCTTCTGGGAAGGAATTTCAGCCAGCATCACGTGCCCATTGCCCCAATCATCCAGCGGTTCGATCCACAAGGACGGACGGCGCTCATACTTGGCTTCCGTGTCCTGATAATTTTCGAAATTACGGTCCCGCTGGATCAGCCCAAATCCCTGAAGCTTCTCGGCAGAGAAGAACGACAGTGCCAGATTGCGCGGATTGACCAGCGGGCGCCACTGGCGCTCACCGGACGCATGCAGGATGAGCAACCCGTCGCTGTCATGAACCTCAGGGCGGAAATCATCGAACCCCGTCCGGTCATTCTCGCCAAAGAGATACATGGACGTCAGCGGCGCAATGCCCAGACGGTCCACGTCACCGCGCAGGAAAATACGCGCATCTACCTCGACTTCGGTGTTGATGCCCGGCGTTACCACGAAGGCATAGGCACCGGTCACCCGCTCACTCTCCAGCTCGGCCCAGATCTTGAGGCTGTTTTGCCCAGGCTGCGGCCGCTCGATGAAGAAACGCGTGAAGCTCGGAAACTCCTCCGGCCGGCCGGCTGCCGTATCAATGGCCAGCCCGCGTGCGGACAGGCCGTAGATGGAGCCTTTGCCAAGCGCCCGGAAATAGCTCGAGCCAAGGAAGGCGATCAGCTCGTCCTTGTACTCCGGCCGGTTCAAAGGATAATGCAGCCGGAAACCAGCCACACCCGGCAGATCCTGCCCCTCGAAGTCAGCTGCATTGAGCGGCTCGCGGTATTCGAAATCCGCGCCTGTGAAATGCAACTCACGCAGGTTCGGCCCATCAACCTCATAGATCTGAACGGGCTTGCTGTAGAGGCCACCCGGGGGGAAGGCCTGCATTTCATAGTTCACACCAGCATCACGCCAGACAGCCTTGTCCGGACGGAAACGGATCGCGCGGTACTGGTCGTAATCGAGGGTGGCAAAGCGCTCAGGCAGCTCTGCGGCACTTTCCTGATAGGCCTCACGCGCCTTCTGGCGCATTTGCTCGACGAGCCCGTCGAAGGAAAATGCCGGCGCGGGAGCCGCCACAGGAGCGGCCGGAGCAGCAGTGCCCTCCTGAGCCAGAGCAGCACGCGTCAGCAGCCCCAGGCCGCCAGAAAGGGAGCCGAGACACAGCGAACTGGTCACGAGAAACTTGCGTCGATCGATCACGTCAATTGCCCGAGGAAAGTGGGTCACCAGCGATGCAGGAAGGCCTTGGAGGTCGCACATGACACAAAGCGTTGCAACAATAATATGAGATACTTAGGGCTCTCGTCCATTAAAATGCTGCAATGCGGCACCTTTTACCTCACGTTTTCTGAACAGCGGCCAAAACAGGAATACCAAACCCTTAATCCGGTCTTCCAAGACCCCTTTCTAGAAACGAAATGCGGCAGTAATTCGCAGAACGCAAAATGCTCTTCATTCACCATTAACAATCAAGGCAACGCGGGCGCCAATCGCCATTGAGGCGGTCAGTCCGGGCGATTCGATTCCAAGCAAATTCACAAGGCCGGCGATTTTGTGACTGGCTTGCGTTTCGATAAGGAAATCTGCCGCAGGCTCCCCTTCACCTGTCAGCTTGGGGCGAATACCTGCATAGTCAGGCAGCAGAGCTTCACCGGGCAAATCCGGCCAATAGCGCCGGATCGCGGCATAGAACCCATCCGCCCGGGCAGGATCGACCGTGTACTCCTCCCCTGTGACCCATTCCACATCCGGTCCGAAGCGCCCCTGCCCTGCCAGATCGAGCGTCAGGTGCACGCCAAGGCCGCCCGGCTCCGGCACCGGATAGATCAGACGCGAGAATGGCGGACGGGCAGACAAGCGGAAATAGTTGCCCTTGGCCATGTAGAAAGGCCGCTGCGGATAGCCTTCCAGCGTTGACAGCAGCCGCAAGGAGGAGAGCCCCGCACTGACCACAAGATGGCGGCAGGAGAACCGGTAACCGTCCGCCCCCTCCATCAGCAGCTCGAAGCCGCCACCGCTGCGATGATGGATTGCGGCAACACAACTGTGCAGCACCACCTGCCCGCCCTGAGAGGTGATATCCCCTTCAAGCGCCTGCATGTAGCCGTGGCTGTCGAGGATGCCGGTCGAAGGCGACAGCAGCGCAGCCTCACAGGCAAGCGCGGGCTCCAGCGCCTGCGCCTCAGCCTGCGTCAGAAGGACAAGGCCGTGAACACCATTGGCGGCCGCACGTGCGGCAATCGCCTCCAGTTCGCACACCTGTTCAGGAGACGTTGCCACGATCAGCTTGCCGCAGCGCCTGTGGCCAATGCCGCGTGCGGCACAGTAGGCATAGAGCCGCTCCTTGCCTTCCACGCAAAGCTCAGCCTTCAGGCTGCCTTTCGGATAGTAGATCCCGGCATGGATGACTTCGGAATTGCGGGAACTCGTCTCCGAACCAATCAGGCCATGGCGCTCCAGCACCATGACCTCGCGCCCGCTTTCCGCCAGCGCGCGCGCCACAGCCAACCCTACGGCCCCTGCACCGATGACCACGGTATCAACGTCAAACACGGCCTTCTCCAGCAACGGCAGGAACAACTCCGGCATAAAGGATGACAGAAGACCGTGCTCGACTCAAAGCGTCAAGCCGAAAGGACATCCAGATTGCCACCGAAGGCGGCATCAATCTGCGGCCATGGGGAGAAGATGCCATAGGTCCCGCTGCCGATGGCCGGCGTGCTCGCCGTCACATCGCTGTCCGAGCAAGCACCCACATTGATTCCGCAGAAAGTGACATCGGTGTTCGTGCCCACCTGAACATACACCGGTCCGCCGCTGTCACCTTCCTCGGATAAATACGACGCCAGAACCTGATTGGTCAGGGTCTGCGGCTCATCCAAGTCGCCCACCGCGAAGGTGACACTGACACCGGTAGCAACCACCCGCCCCTCCTGCGGCGCCTCGTTGTTCATGCCCAGCATCTTCACATCGAGGCCGGGCACGATCAGATGACCGTCAGCAGCCGCAGTCACGCGCAAATAGGGCCCGGCAGCCGTCCAGATCTCCCCCTTGGTGACGGCGGCGGCTGCAGTCTTGGCAACGAAGGCGGCATCGCAGCTGCCGTTCTTCCAGTTGGTAATCACCTGAACCTTGCCGATGTTGTCCTGCGATACCTTGCTGTTCTGATAGACGGTCGTGTTCGTCTTGCTGACCACATGCCCGGAGACGAGGACCCCGTGCTTGGGCGTGATGGAGCCATCATCATAACTGCAGCCGATGCAGATGGTGCCTGTGAGCTCCTGATAGCTGCGGTTCACCACCATCTGGATTCCGCCCACGACCGGGCGGATGCGGTTCTGATTGGACATGTGCCGCCTTGCCGTGAAAGGCTGAAGCCGCAGCGGCAGACCGCAGGTGAGATAGCGCAGATGCGCGAAGGTTTCCTCGGACGGGCCATCCCTGAAATCGAGCCCGGCCGTGAGGACGCCGGTTTCCCAGTCCACATAGGCCAGCGTCAGCGGCAGGTGGCCCCGGCCGCGTGTCTGCATGGCCGCCGTTACGGCGCCATGCGCCTGCATCAGATAATCTTCCATCATCGCCGTCTTTCTCACGATGCTCCCTGTCCCTGAGGAGGAGACGCATCCATGGGGGCTGGCGTGAAAGATGGACGGCAATACAGCCGGGACTCACCGCAGGGCTTTCGCGCAGGCCTCTACGGCTTAGACGAGCCGGACCTTGTCCGAGGCTTGCAGGAGGACGACCTTTGAGGAGCAACCAACAGTCTTCGTCGTGCCACGGCTTGATCGCGGCATGCATGCCGCTCGATATAGGCAAATAGTGAAGTCCATTTCGGGAAAAAAATAGAGAAATTTATCCTGGAAAACGGAGCCGGATGAGCATCGGAAGGGATGCCATGATCAAGTCATGGCATGACGGAATCTATTGTTTCTGCTGATAACAACAATATAAACAGTCATTCATCCGCAAAAACAGACCCGCCGGGTTGGCCCGGCGGGTCTGTTATCTCTGCAATACAGGCCTGGGCCTATCTTACCACCAGCGGGCCGGGGTGAAGCGGCCAGCGGCCTTTTCGATCACGGCACCGGCCTGGAACAGGGTTTCCTCGCCGAAGGGGCGGCCGATCAGCTGCAGTCCGAGCGGCAGGCCGGTGGAGGACAGGCCCGCAGGCACGGAGAGGCCCGGCAGGCCAGCCATGTTCACCGTCACCGTGAAGATGTCGTTGAGATACATGGCGACCGGATCAGAGAACTCACCCGGCGCAAAGGCTGCATCCGGGGTTGCCGGGGTCAGGATGGCATCAACGCCTGCTTCAAAGGCCAGATCGAAGTCGCGCTTGATCAGCGTGCGCACCTTCTGGGCCTTGAGGTAATAGGCGTCGTAATAGCCGGCCGACAGCACATAGGTGCCGATGAGAATGCGGCGCTGCACTTCCTTGCCGAAGCCTGCGGCACGGGTGTTCTCGTACATCTCGACGATGTCCTTGCCCGGCACGCGCAGGCCGTAGCGCACGCCGTCATAACGGGCAAGGTTCGAGGAAGCCTCTGCCGGAGCAACGATGTAATAGGCCGGAAGGGCATATTTCGTGTGCGGCAGCGAGATGTCGACGATCTCTGCCCCGGCTTCCTTCAGCCAGGCGATGCCCTGCTGCCAGAGAGCTTCCACTTCCGCCGGCATGCCTTCGACGCGGTATTCACGCGGAATGCCGATGCGCAAACCCTTCACGGACTTGCCCACGGAGGCCTCATAGTCCGGCACCGGCAGATCGACGGAGGTTGTGTCCTTCGGATCGACAGAAGCCATGGACTTCAGCAGGATGGCGCAGTCTTCCACCGTCTTGGCGATGGGGCCTGCCTGATCGAGCGACGAAGCATAGGCGATGATGCCCCAGCGCGAGCAGCGGCCATAGGTCGGCTTGATTCCGACGGTGCCGGTGAGCGCGGCGGGCTGGCGGATGGAGCCGCCCGTGTCGGTCGCCGTCGCACCAAGGCACAGGCTGGCCGCAACAGCTGCCGCCGAACCACCGGACGAGCCGCCCGGCACCAGCGCCTGGGTGGAGCCGGTCTTGCGCCAGGGGTTGACCACGTTGCCGTAGTAGGAGGACTCGTTGGACGAACCCATGGCGAATTCGTCCATGTTCAGCTTGCCCAGCATCACCGCGCCATCAGCCCACAGGTTGGACGTAACGGTGGATTCGTAAGTCGGCTTGAAGCCGTCCAGAACATGCGAGCAGGCCTGGGTATGCTCACCCTTGGTGGCGAACAGGTCCTTGATGCCCAGCGGCAGGCCTTCCAGCGCGCCGCCCTCACCCTTTGCCAGCTTCTCGTCGGATGCCTTGGCCATGGCGCGGGCCTTGTCCGCCGTCACGGCGACATAGGCGTTAATGGCACCGTTCGAGCCCTCGATGGCGGAAAGGAAGGCATCCGTCAGCTCGGCGGAGGTGAAGTCCTTGTTGCGCAGGCCGCGGCGGGCTTCGGCAAGGGTCTGATTGGTCAGATCGGTCATGATGTGATGTCCTTGCCCGGCTTATTCGACGACTTTGGGAACCATGAAGAAGTTGTCTTCGGTGGCCGGTGCGTTGGCCACCACGTCAGCGGCATAGCCGCCATCGGTGACGCCATCGGCGCGCTTCTTCATCGTCTGCGCCACCACGGAGGTCAGCGGCTCAACGCCCTCGATGTTCACTTCATCCAGCTGCTCGACGAACTGGAGAATGGAATTCAGCTCGCCGGTCATGCGTTCGGCATCCGCATCGCTCACCTTCAGGCGGGCAAGACGCGCAACGCGCTTCACCGTATTGATATCAACAGACATGGCGCTTCCTCGTGCCGGATGGTCTCATGAAACAGATGCCCCCTTATTCCGCTGCGCTTGTCCAAAGGCAAGGGCGGCTGGGGCTTGAGGATGGAGGCGGGTTGAATTACGGTATGGAAAGATACCGTAATTCTAACATCACGGCGGCAGCCCGAATTGATGCGCGACGTTTC
The DNA here is from genome assembly GCF_036881715.1 of Pannonibacter anstelovis. Classification (NCBI taxonomy): domain Bacteria; kingdom Pseudomonadati; phylum Pseudomonadota; class Alphaproteobacteria; order Hyphomicrobiales; family Stappiaceae; genus Pannonibacter; species Pannonibacter anstelovis. Next base: position 57,188 of record NZ_JBAKBF010000001.1, on the reverse strand, counting down.
AAGGAAAGCCTATCCGCTTCCCTCCCCCCGTGGACGCCATCAGGATGAGGCGTTGACGAGCCGCATTCTTGAGGCCGCGCTGGAAGCCATTGCTGACCATGGGCCGGAAGGTGCACGGCTGGCGGAGATTGCACGGGCGGCGGGAACAAGCCAGCAGGCGCTGCACCGGCGCTGGCCGGACAAGGCCGGGCTAATGCTGGCGGCGCTGGAACATGGGCTTGCGGGGCTATCGGACCTGCGCACCGGGCGGGCCGGGTTTCAGCGTACCACGGCTGGGGAATTGGCGGCGTTCCTGAGCGAAGCCTGCCAGCGGCTGTGCGGAACGGTTCTGGGACGGGCACTGGCCCGCCTGCCCCGCACAGATGATGGCGGCCCGATGGCTGCGCTTGTGGCCGGGCTGGAGGATGAGTGGCGGCTTGCCCTGCGGCAGATGCTGATCGCCACCCCCTTTGAGGCCGCACTGCCCGCCCGCATCGAGCTGGTTACCGGCTTCCTGCGTCTGCAGACGGGAGCGCCACAGCCGCCCCCGCAGCGCCTGATCGAGGACACGGCGGCGCTGGTGCTCGGTCTCATTGCGCCTGCACAGCCGCTCGGTCCCGGCAGCACGGGCTCAGCACTGCCGGGACTGTGAGGATCATCCTTGCGGATGCGGCACGAGATCGGGCCGCAGCACTTGCGGGGCCTCCTCGACTGGCTGACGGGTGAAGCCCTTCACACTCGAGAACGCTTCCGCATCGCGCTGGATTTCAACCGGGCTCAGCACATAGGCTGCCGCCAGTTCCGCCAGCGAGCGCAGCGCATGCATGTGGATGCGCTCATAGCCATGGCTGGCGTCGACGCCGAAGGTGGCGAGCGCCGTGCGCACATCCGCACCCGCCTCCACGGCGGACGCTGCGTCGGAACGGTAGTAACGGAACACATCCTTCTGGTAGCGGATGTCATGCTGACGGCAGAGTTCCACCAGTTTGCGGGTCAAATGATAGTCGAACGGCCCGGTCTGGTCCGCCATGGCGATGGTCACGCCGAACTCGTCCGAGTTCTGGCCCGGAGCGGTGGTGCCGTTGTCGATGGCGACCAGCGAGGCAATATCCGGCGTGAGTACTGCCCCTGCCCCGTGGCCGGTTTCCTCTGCGATGGTGAAGAGGAAATAGGTGTCCACCGTCGGAACCGAGCCCTCCTTCACCAGCGCCTTCAGCGCCGCCAGCATGACGGCGACACCCGCCTTGTCATCCAGATGGCGCGAAACGATGAAGCCGTTGGGCAGGAACTCCGGCTGCGGGTCCACCGCCACCATGTCCCCGATTTCGATGCCGAGGCGCTGGAGGTCCGAAGCCGAGCGCGACAGCGCATCAACGCGGGCTTCCACGTGGGTCCAGCCGGTGGGCTGGGTATCCACCTCGGCATTGAACGTATGGCCGGAAGCCTTCAGCGGCAGGATGGAAGCCCGGTAGGCACCTGCGCTGGAGAAGATGGTGACCCGCGCACCTTCGGCAAAGCGGGCAGACCAGTGGCCAACCGGCACAAGCTCCAGCCGCCCGTTGGGCTTGAGCGCCTTCACCTGCGCCCCCAGCGTATCGAGATGGGAAACGATGGCCCGCGCCGGGCGCGGCGCCTCGCCCGGAAGCAGGGCCCGGATTGCGCCCCGCCGGGTCATTTCATAGGAAATGCCAAGTTCTTCCAGATAGGCACAGAGCCAGCGCGCCACCTCATCGGTGAAGCCGGTGGGGCTCGGCACATTCAGCAGCGCCATCAGCACCCGCTCCAGCTCCTCCACGTCAATGGACGGCAAGCTCAAAGGTCACCTCCCCCGCGCCAGGCGGCACGGACAGGCTGGGGCATGGACAGCGGAAACAGGAAATCGACAAAGCGCTCCGCCGTCGGCTGCGGCTCGTGATTGGCGAGGCCGGGGCGCTCGTTCGCTTCGATGAAGTGATACTCCGGCTCGCGCGGGCTCTTCACCATAAGGTCAATGCCCGTCACCGGGATCTCGATGGCCTTCGCCGCCCGCACCGCCGCGTCGATCAGCGCGCCATGGGTCTCGCCCGTCACGTCATGAATGGTGCCGCCGGTGTGCAGGTTCGCCGTGCGCCGCACGCGAACGGTCACGCCCGCCGCCGGAACATCATCGAGAGCGTAGCCTTCCAGCGCCAGGCAGCGTTCGGTCTCTGCATCCATCGGGATGCGGGACTCGCCCCCCGTTGCCGCCGCCCGGCGGCGGGACTGGGCGGCAATCAGGTCGCGGATCGGCGTTGCGCCATCACCGGTCACTTCCGCAGGCTTGCGGATAGCGGCTGCAACAACCTTGTAGTCGATCACCACAAGCCGCAGATCCATGCCCTCAACGCAAGCCTCAAGCAGCACATCGGCGCAAGTGTTACGGGCAACGGCAATGGCGGCCATGGTTTCCTCAAGGCCGGTGAGGCCGATGGCGATGCCCTTGCCCTGTTCGCCGCGTGCCGGTTTCACCACCACCTTGCCATGGGCTGCGAGGAAAGCCTTGACGGTTTCCTCATCCGTGGCCAGTGCCTGCGCCGGAACGCTGATGCCAGCCTGTTCCACCACCCGGCGGGTGGCGGCCTTGTCATCGCAGATCGACATGGCAACGGCGCTGGTGAATTCGGACAGCGACTCCCGGCACTTCACCTGCCGGCCGCCATAGGACAGGCGGAAGAAGCCGCCTTCCGCATCGAGAATATCGGCATGAATGCCCCGCCTCCGGGCCTCGTTGACGATGATCGCCGCATAAGGGTTCAGCGCCGTATCGACCGCAGGCCCGGCATAGAGCGCCTCATTGATGGTGTTCTTCTTCTTCACCGTAAAATAGGGCACGCGGGAAAAGCCCAGCTTCTCGTAGAGCTTTATGGCCTGCTCATTATCATGCAGCACGGAGAGATCCATGAAGGGCCGCCCGCGCCCCTTGAAATGCTCAGCCAGACGGCGCACCAGCGCCTCGCCAACGCCGGGAAACTTGGCCTTGGGTGATACGGCAAGGCACCAGAGCGAAGCGCCACTGGCCGCGCCATCGGTGGCCCGTTCATGGTCCACACCCATGGCGGTTCCGGCAATCTCACCGGTCTCCTCTTCCTCCGCCACCAGCACGGTGACAGTGCGCGCGTCCATCTGCGACCAGAAGAAGTCGAGCGGCACGGGCACCATGCCGCGCTCAGCATAAAGCCGGTTCACGGCCTCTGCATCGGCGCGCGAAGAGGCTCGGCGGATGGTGAAGCCGGGCCGGCGGTTACGGGCCGTGCGGTAGGTGGCCAGATCCAGACGGAACATGTGCGAGGGATCGAGAAAGAGATCCTGCGGGGCGGCCGCCAGCAGCACATGCGGATCGCGCACATAGATGGCGATATCGCGGCGTCCCGGCACTTCGGCGAGCAGCGCCTCCACCAGCGGCTTCGGTTCGGCGAAGGTATCGCCGAAAATCAGCCGCCCCCAGCCGCAGTCAACGCTCGCATCCGGGTCGCCGCCAGCCTCGTCCAAGCGTATGCCCGGCTTCAGCCCATGCTCGCGCAGCCGCAGCAGCCGGTGGTCATAGGCCCGGCGCGGACGGTTCAGCTCAAGTTCGCTCATGGATCAGATTCCCTGTTCCTGCAGCCACATTTCCAGAAGGCCCACCTGCCACAGGGCAGAACCCCTGAGCTTCGTCAGGTGTTCCCTCGGCTCAGCCAGAAGCATGTCCGCATAGCGGGTGTTGAACAGGCCGCGCTGGCGCGCCGCCGGACTGTGCAGGGCTTCGCGCACCATCTCCAGCGTTTCGCCTTCAAGGTATTTCAGCGCAGGAACCGGGAAGTAGCCCTTGGGCCGGTCGATCACATCCGCCGGGATCACCTTGCGCGCCGCGTCCTTCAAGACACCCTTGCCGCCCTGCGCCAGCTTGTGGCGGGCCGGGATGCGGGCGGAAAGTTCCACCAGCTCATGATCGAGGAACGGTACACGTGCCTCCAGCCCGAAGGCCATGGTGTGGTTGTCCACGCGCTTCACCGGGTCATCCACCAGCATGATGTTGGTGTCGAGCCTCAGCGCCTTGTCCACCGGATCGGCGGCACCGGACATGGCGAAATGCTGCTCGACGAAGGCAAGGCTCTCGTCGCGCTCCGGCAGATATTCCGGGTTCACCTGCTGGCGCAGCTCGGCATCCGTACGGTCGAAAAAGGCAGCCGCATAGTCAGCCACCGGCTGGTTGGAGCCGGCCAGCGGCGGATACCAGTGATAGCCGCCGAAGACCTCATCGGCCCCCTGCCCCGACTGCACCACGGTGATGTGCTTCGACACCTCCCGCGACAGCAGGTAGAAGCCGATATTGTCATAGGAAACCATCGGCTCGGACATGGCCTTCACGGCGGCGGGCAACTCGGCGCGCATATCAGCGGAAGGCACGAAGATCTTGTGGTGATCGGTAGCGTAGTGCCGGGCGATCAGGTCCGAATAATGGAACTCGTCGCCCTTCTCACCATTGGCCTCTTCAAAGCCGATGGAGAAGGTGGCAAGATCCTTTTGCCCCTCTTCGGCCAGAAGCCCGGTGATCAGGCTGGAATCCACGCCGCCTGACAAGAGGACGCCCACCGGCACATCTGCCACCATGCGGCGGCGCACGGCGGTGCGCAGGCCGTCCAGTACCATGTCGCGCCACTCACCGGGGGACCGGGTCTCGTCCGCATTGCTGCGTTCGAACTCCGGCTTCCAGTAAAGATGATCGGAATAGCTGCCGTTCACATCATAGGTGCGGATGGTGGCCGCGGGCAGCTTGCGCACGCCCTTCAGCACCGTACGCGGCGCAGGCACCACCGCGTGCCATGTCATGTAGTGATGGATGGCAACCGGATCGAGCGTCTTGTCAATCCCGCCACCAGCCAGCAGGGCCGGAAGGGTCGAGGCAAAGGCCAGACGGCCGCCGCTCTCGGCCATATAGAGCGGCTTGATGCCGAAACGGTCACGCACGAGATGCACCCGGCCCGTGTCGCGCTCATGCACCGCGATGGCAAACATGCCGTGGAAACGCTCAACACAGTCGCGGCCCCACTGGGCCCAGGCCTTCAGGATCACTTCCGTATCGCTGGTGGAGGCAAAGCGCTGGCCGAGCTTGCTCAGTTCTGCCCGCAGCTCCGCATGATTGTAGATGCAGCCGTTGAAGACCAGCGACAGACCGGCGTCCCGGTCCTGCATCGGCTGGGCGCCGCGCTCGCTGAGGTCGATGATCTTCAGCCGCCGGTGGCCGAGCGCGACACGCCCCTGCTGGGTCACGCCCATGCCATCGGGCCCGCGGGCTGCCATCGCGCGCGCCATCGCGTCCACGCGCCGCACATTCGCGTCGCCATCGCCAAAGACCACTTCTCCACACAAGCCGCACATATCCGGGCCAAGCCTCCATTTGCTATTATTGGTGCATGATATATAGGGCTCTAATCATTAGAGTTCAAACCATTAGGGCAAATCATGCCGCAGAACGCCGAAGCCACCCGTATTTTCAAGGCCTTGCGCCGCATCGTCCGCGCCATCGACCTGCGCTCGCGCGAGGTGGCACGCACGGCGGGTCTGACCATTCCGCAGATTGTGGTGCTGCAGGCGATCCGGGATCTGGGGGACGTGACGACGAAGGCGCTGTCTGTTCAGGCAGACCTGAGCGCGGCGACGGTGGTGACCATTCTGGACCGGCTGGAGGAGCGCGGGCTTGTGGCGCGGGAGCGATCAGCCACGGACCGGCGTATTGTCCATGCCCGGCTGACAGAGGAAGGACGCACGGTTCTGGAGCGCGCGCCCGCGTTGCTGGACGAAGAATTCGAAGCCCGCTTCGCCCGCAAGGACAGTGCAGCCCAGCAATCGCTTGCCAGCGCCATCGAGGAAATCGCCGCCCTCATGGACGCCCACCGTCTGGACGCTGCCGCTATCCTGACGATGGGCGAGATGACGGCAAAAACGCCGGAGTGAAATGTAACCCCGGCAGTTCAAAGAGAGAAGAAACCGGTGCCTGACGGCCTTTGCAGTCTCGCTCTCCCTAAACCAAGCCATTGGATGCAGGCTCTCACGCCCGGATGATGTTGTGCTCCGGGCCGAAGGGGAAGCCGGTGATGTTTTCGGCGCCGGTTTCGTTGACGATCAGGATGTCGTGCTCGCGGTAGCCACCGGCGCCGGGCATGCCTTCGGGGATCATGATCATCGGTTCCATGGAGACGACCATGCCCGGCTCCAGCACCGTATCCACATCCTCGCGCAGCTCCACCGCCGCCTCACGGCCATAATAATGCGACAGCACGCCGAAGGAATGGCCGTAGCCGAAGCTGCGGTACTGCAGGAGATCATGCTGGCGGTAGATGTCATTCAGTTCGGTGGCAATATCGCAGCAGCGGGCACCGGGGCGGATCAGCTTCAGCCCGGCGCGGTGGACATCGCAGTTCACTTCCCACAGCCGCAGATGCTCATCTGAGGCATGCTCGCAGAAGAGCGTGCGCTCCAGCGCGGTGTAATAGCCAAAGATCATCGGGAAGCAGTTGAGGCTGAGAATGTCGCCTGCCTCGATCTTGCGGTTGGTGACCGGATTATGCGCCCCGTCGGTGTTGATGCCGGACTGGAACCAGACCCAGGTGTCCATCAGTTCCACGAAGGGGAACGAGGCGGCGATTTCCCGCACCATGGCCTGCGTGCCCGCCAAAGCCACCTCATGCTCGCCAACGCCAGCCGCAACCGCTTCAGCGATGGCTGCACCGCCGATATCGCAGATGCGTGTGCCATGGCGGATCAGCAGGTGCTCCTCGGCACTCTTGATGGTGCGCATGCGCATCACCGCATCGCTGACGTCGACGAGTTCGATGCCGGGAAGCGCAGCTTCCAGCAGAGCCTTCAGGTCGAGCGACACGTGATCAAATTCGATACCGAGCCGCTTCGGCTTGCGCCCGCCCCGGAAGAGGATCTCCGACACCGCATGGAAATAGTTGTCCTTGCGCCAGTCGGTATAGGTCAGCGCCGTGCCATGCACGCGCCGCCAGGGCTGACCACCATCAATGCCTGGCACCACCGCCGTTGCCGCCTCATCATCAACGATGAAACCGAAGCGCCGACCGAAAGCGCAATAGAGGAAGCCGGAGAAATAGCAGATGTTGTGGTAGCTGGTGAAGAGACAGGCATCGACGCCAAGCGCCTCCATGCGGGCGCGCAGCCGGTCCTGCCGTCCCTGCATTTCCGCCGGAGAGAACGGTGACCAGCTCTTCTCTCCGTTCTCGATCACCTGCAGCCGCGTCATGTCTTGCGCCATATCCATGCTCCATCTTGACGAACCGGCAAGAGCCGGACCTTGAAAATCAGCTTCTGAAACCAGAACGGGCCGGCGTCCCAAATGGGAAGCCGGCCCGCCAGGCCTGAACTCGGTGCTGGAAGAATGCCCGGAACTGGCGTACCGCCCCGGGTCTCCAAAGAGCCTCAAGAGGCCTTGGGAGGAACCATCATTCCAGCGATGTAGTGCCGCTCCGCCGTGCGGAACAGGCGTTTGCATTCACTTCAGTCTGCGCGACAGGAACTCATCTGATCAAGCGGAGCAACACGCCAAACACTTGTCAAAATGCGCCAACCCTGCGGCCTGCCTGCTGCATCACGCCGGTGTCACGCCGCGCAACCGTTCCGACCGGCGGCGCAGAAGTTCCAGCACACTGAGGAGAAGGATCGACAGCAGCACCATAATCGAGGCGACCGCCAGAATGGTGGGCGAAATCTGCTCGCGCAGGCCGGTAAACATCTGCCAGGGCAGTGTCTTCTGAGCGGCAGAGCCAAGGAACAGCACCACCACCACTTCGTCAAAGGACGTGATGAAGGCAAAGAGCGCACCCGACACCACGCCCGGCAGGATCAGCGGCATCTGCACCTTGAAGAAGGTACGGATCGGCCCTGCCCCCATGCTGGCGGAGGCACGCACCAGGCTCTGGTCAAAGCCGACCAGCGTCGCCGTCACCGTGATGATGACGAAGGGTGTTCCGAGCGCCGCATGGGCCAGAACCACGCCCCAGTAGGTGCCCTGAAGGCCGATGCGGGAGTAGAAGAAATACATGCCTGCCGCCGATATGATCAGCGGCACGATCATCGGCGAAATCAGGATCGCCATGATGGTGGAGCGGAAGGGCACATGGTTCTGCGACAGGCCGATGGCTGCCAGCGTTCCGAGCACGGTTGCGATCAGCGTTGCGGCCGGTGCGATGATGAAGGAGTTCCTCAGCGCCTGCTGCCAGTCCGGATTGGTGAAGAAATCCATGTAATGCTTGGTGGAATAGCCTTCCGGATCCAGCGCCAGCATGGCCGGCGTGAAGGTGAAGAAGTTCTCCGCGTTGAAGGACAGCGGAATGATGGTGATGATCGGGAAGATCAGGAAGAAAAAGATCAGCGCGCAGATCGTGCGGAACGCGTAGTGCCACGCGATCTGGGCGGCCGATGCATAAGGAGGAAGGGATGACATGGTTTCTCTCCTTACCCGAGCTTCACATTGTCGATGCCGACGATCTTGTCATAGACATAGAACAGCACCATCACGGCCAGCAGCAGCAGGGCGCCGAGAGCAGCAGCCAGGCCCCAGTTGAGTGACGTGGAGATGTGATAGGCGATGCGGTTGGAAATGAAGATGCCCGAGGTGCCGCCCACCAGCTCCGGCGTGATGTAGTAGCCAATCGCAAGGATGAACACGAGCACGGCCCCGGCCCCGATGCCCGGCACGGACTGCGGGAAATACACGCGCCAGAAAGCCGTCCAGTCATTGGCCCCGAGCGAGCGGGCCGCCCGGACGTAAGACGGGGAGATGGTCTTCATCACCGAATAGAGCGGCAGGATCATGAAGGGCAGCAGGATATGCGTCATGGCGATAACGGTGCCGGTGGCATTGTTCATCATCACCAGGCGCCCGTCATTGCCGATGAGACCAACCCAGACCAGCAGGTCGTTGATCACCCCCTGCTGCTGCAGCAGAACCTTCCAGGCGGAGGTACGCACCAGAAGGCTGGTCCAGAAGGGCAGCAGCACAAGGATCATCAGGAGGTTGGACGTGCGCAGCGGCAGCTGTGCCAGCAGGAAGGCAACAGGGTACCCCAGAAGGACGCACATGAGGGTGATGGCAATGCTCATCAACAGCGTGCGGCCGAAGAGCATGATGTAGATGCGCTCGTTCTCCGGCAGGCGTTCAAAGCCCTCAGCCCCCTTCTTGGCGTCAACCGCAGCCAGGAAATAGCCGGGCGTGTAAGCTCCCGAATACCGCTTCAGCGTGGTCCAGATATCGAGCCGGCCCCAGTCCTTTTCGGCAGCAATCATCTGGCCCTTGATGTCAGCTCCCTCCAGCCGCTCCACGAGACGGCCCGACTTGCGCATCAGGCTCGACATGCCGGAGGTTTCATAATTGAGCCTGGTTCCCAGCCGTGTATGGGTCTTGGCGGCCACGGCTTCCTTCAGGTCTTGCACAAGCGCAGCAAAGGCCGGTTCGCCGGGCAATTCGCCAGAGGCAGGATCCCAGTCTTCCAGCGCCACGACAGTACGCGGCAGCGTTTCGGGTACGATGCTGTTGTCGACCGAGCGCAGCAGCATGTCGAAGATCGGCGCTGCAAATGTGAGGAGGATGAAGAAGAGCAGCGGAGCGATCAGGATGAAAGCACGCAACTTCTCGCGGCGCAGAGCCCTGGCAAGGCTTGCTTTCAGCGGGCGGCCATCCTGAGTCAGCACGGGTCCCGACGGAGAGACTTCGTCCGTCCGGGACTTGCTTGGTCCCGCTCCGCCTGTGGCGGCTGCGGCTGGCGCATCGGCAATGGTCATGGGTTCCGGAAATCCAGCTTGAGTATTTTTCTTGGCGATCCATCCAAGGCAGAAGCACGCCCTGCCCCGCTTCCCGCGCCGGCATCAGGCCTCAGGGACTGCCGCACGGCGGCCTCAACCGCACGGCAGACCAAGGGCATGAAAGGTGCCGGACAACCACGCCTGGCGCGGCAATCCGGCAGATCACCGGCAAATTCGAGCCGGGCTTACTTTGTCAGCCAGACCTGGAATGCGGCTTCCACCTCATCCTGGTTGTCGGCCCACCACTCAATGTTGTTGACCAGATAGTTTTTCTGGTTTTCCGGGTTGGTCGGCATGTGCGGCGCCATCTCGATGCCCAGTTCTGCGTGCTTGCCGACGAGCGGCTGCGAGGAAGCACGGGCCGGGCCGTAGGAGATGTACTTCGCCTGGTCCGCCAGACGCTGGGTGTCGGTGGCGAACTTGATGTATTCCTTGATGAGCGGCAGCTTGTCTTCCGGCACATCAGCGGGAATGATCCAGCCGTCGAAGTCAAAGACCTGCCAGTCCCACAGCATGGCAACGGGCTGCTTCTGCTCCTCGATCACCGAGAACAGGCGGCCGTTGTAGGTGGAGCCAAATACGGCCTCTCCATCAGCCAGGCGCTGCGGCGTTTCGGCACCAGCAGACCACCAGATCACGTCCTTCTTGATGGTGTCGAGCTTGGCGAGGGCCTTCTGCAGGCCTTCCGGGGTGGACAGGACCGTGTAGAGGTCTTCCTTGGCCACGCCATCACACAGCAGCGCCCACTCGAGGTTCTTCTTCGGGCGCTTCTCCAAGCTGCGCTTGCCCGGGAAGTTTTCCGTGTCGAAGATATCGCACAGGCTCGTGGGGACCTTGCCGTTCCAGGCAGCCACATCCGTGCGGTAGCCGAAGGTGGTGGAGAACACGATCTGCGGAATGAAGCACTTGTTGATCAGCGAGGGACCGAAGTCCTTCGTTGCAGGCGTGCCATCGGGCGCTGCGGCCAGCCATTCGTCAAAGTCGATCTCCATGGCCAGGCCCTCGTCGCACAGGCGCTGGCTGTCCGGGCCCTCCACGTCGACCACGTCCCAGGTCACGTTGCCTGCCTCACTCATGGCGCGCAGTTTGGCGACAGCCTCGTTGGACGATTCATCATTGATGATGTTCACGTCCTTGCGCAGTTCCATGAAGGGCTTGTGGTATGCGTTGTTCTGCGACGCCGAATAAGCGCCACCCCAGGACACAATGGTCAGATCCGCGGCGCTTGCGGCGCCCGCCGACAGAACAATGGCCGAGGCCATAAGTGTGCTTGCCAGTCTCATTTTTGCTGCTCCCCTTTTTTGAGCATTGGGCCGGTTGCCGGCCAATCAGGTACAGGCTGTTCAGCCTGCCCGTATATTACGCAACGGCATCCAGTGCCTTGCAATCCTTCTTCGCCCAGCCGATCGGCACGGTGCTGCCGGTCTCAAGCTGGCGCCGGTCGGCGCGGTTGCGAACCTTGACGATAAACTCGCTGTTGCCGCAGACCGTCATGCGCACGCGGATATGGTCGCCGAGGTAGATCAGTTCCTCGATCCGGCCCTGCAACATGTTGTCCATCGGCTTCTCAGGCGCGAGCTCGACGCGCTCCGGCCGCAGCGACACGGTTGTGAAATCGCCGGTGCCGCCCACGTTCACCTTGTCCGCCACAAGCCGGGTGCCGTCGGGGAGCATCACTTCGCAAGAGCCATTGTCCACCGAAGCCACGGTGCCATTGAGCTTGTTGTTTTCGCCGATGAACTGTGCCACGAAGGAATTCTGCGGCTCCTCGTAAAGCATGTCCGGCGTCGACAGCTGCTGGATGATCCCGTCATTGAACACGGCCACCCGGTCGGACATGGTCAGCGCTTCGGTCTGATCGTGGGTCACATAGACCACGGTGACGCCGAGATTTTCGTGGATGTGCTTGATTTCATACTGCATCTGCTCGCGCAGCTGCTTGTCGAGCGCGCCCAGAGGCTCATCCATGAGCACCAGCTCCGGATCAAAGACCAGCGCACGGGCCACGGCCACACGCTGCTGCTGGCCGCCGGACAGCTGGGCCGGGCGGCGGGAGCCGAGCTTGCCCAGCTCCACCATCTCCAGCGCCCGCTTGACCTTGACTTCCTGCTCCGCCTTGGCCATGCCGCGCACCTGCAGCGGAAAGGCAAGGTTCTCGGCCACGGTCATATGCGGAAAAAGGGCATAGTTCTGAAACACCATACCGATGCCACGCTTGTGGGGCGGCACCTTGTTGATCGGCTTGTTGTTCAGAAATATTTCACCGTGGGTTGCCGGCTCGAACCCGGCCAGCATCATGAGGCATGTTGTCTTCCCGGACCCGGAAGGCCCCAGCATCGTGAGAAATTCCCCCGGAGGAATGTCCAGATTTAGATTTTTGACGACGAGACTTTCACCGTCATAGCTTTTCTGAACATTCTCGTAACGGACTGACGCCCCTCGATTTTTCGCCATCTGTTCCCCAATTGCGATGCGGGCAGCTTTTTATTTTATGCCGCTCACGCATTTGTTGCCGGAAACATGTCCCGGCGGTCCCCGTCGTGATGACCTCTTGAACCGTCATCCCGACCGCTAGGAAAGCAAAAAAAAGACAACAACAAAAGGGGGCAATTGGAATTTTTTGAACGTTTTTTATTCAGGTCCGGCGTCAATATTTGCGCACACCCAAAAAACAGGAAAATTTTTCCCAAAAGAAAGCCCTCGCAGCCCGGAATGTTCCGGCGCCGCTGAACTTCTGGAGAATTTCCGCCAGAGAGACAGCTGCCTGAGGAAAAGGCAAACGCAGTCCCCCTCGTAACCTGCACATGAAATCATCAGGCACGGACAAACCGCTGCAAGTCTCAAAGCGCCACCCACCGGCCTGAATACGACACCCCGCCGGAGCATCACCTGGGTTTGCCCATAACGGCCAGCCAGTGTCAGTGCATTGCGCAGCTTGCCCGGCCTGCGCAACGCGGCTTAAATGCAGCCTGTGGGTGAACGCTCTGAAGGATACGAGTCCCGGTCATGCAGCATGAACATGGCACTTCCGCGCTCCGGCAAGCAGTCATCGGCACTGCCCGGACGCTGGTCACGCGTTGCCTGACGCGCGGCACCTCAGGAAATGTAAGTGCCCGCTGCGAAGGCGGCTTTCTCATCACGCCTTCCGGACGGCCTTATGAAAGCCTAACTCTTGAGGACATCGTCTTCATGGACATGGATGGCGGCTATCATGGCAGCGTCCTGCCCTCTTCCGAATGGCGGATGCATCTCGACATCTACGCCACTTATCCGGATGCCGGTGCCGTGGTGCATTGCCATTCCCCGAGGGCGACAGCGCTTGCGTGCCTGCGGCGCCCTATTCCGCCGTTTCACTACATGATTGCAATTGCGGGCGGTGATTATATTGCCTGCTCGGCCTATGCCACTTTCGGCACCCGCGCCCTCTCGGACGCGATGCTTCACGCGCTGGGTCCCCGCCGGGCCTGTCTCCTCGCCAACCACGGCCAGATCGCCTACGACCGGGACCTGCCAAAGGCACTGGCCCTGGCAGAAGGCGTGGAGGAACTGGCAGACCAGTATCTCTCGGCCCTCTCCGGCGGCGAGCCTGTGCTGCTGTCTGCCGAGGAGATCGACCTGAACATCCGGAAGTTCAAAAACTATGGCAAGCAGCCGGGCGAACTCGACCCGGACGCTGGCGATGCCTTTGAAATGCCGCAGCAACGCGCCTGAAGCGTTCTGGCAATACAGAAACTTGAGGGACGGGAGCGCTCATGCGGCTTGGAATTGACTGGGGCGGCACCAAGATGGAAATCATCGCGCTGGATGACAGCGGGATGGAGCTTTACCGCGAGCGGATGCCGACACCGCGCGGCGACTATACCGCCTGCATCGAGGCGGCGGCCCTGCTGGTAGCCAACGCAGAAAAGGCAACCGGGTCGACCGGCACGCTGGGGCTCGGCATTCCCGGCTCCATCTCGCCGGGCACCGGCCTCGTCAAGAACGCAAATTCCACCTGGATGAACGGCATGCCGCTCGACAAGGATCTGGAGGCCCGTCTTGGCCGTCCGGTCCGCATCCAGAATGATGCGAACTGCCTCGCCGTCTCCGAGGCGACGGATGGCGCGGGCGCAGGTGCCCATTTCGTTCACGCCATCATCATCGGCACCGGCTGCGGTTCAGGGATCGCCATTGATGGCAAGGCACATCGCGGGGCAAATGGCATCGGCGGCGAATGGGGCGCCATCCCCGTGCCGTGGATGAAGGAAGACGAATATCCCGGCCCCGAATGCTGGACTGGCCACCGCGGCACAATCGACCGCTGGTGCTCGGGCACGGGCCTCTCCCTCGACTACCGCATGGCAACGGGCCGGGACCTGAAAGGCCACGAAATCATCGCCGCAAAGCGAGCTGGTGAGGCCGAGGCCATCGCATCCTACGAGCGTTATGTAAGCCGCCTCGCCCGCGCCATGGCCATGTCCGCCAATCTCATAGACCCGGATGTCTTCGTGCTCGGCGGCGGCATGTCCAACGTGGACGAACTTTACACCGACCTGCCGCCCGCCATGGCACCCTATATCTTCTCCGACACTTACGGCGTGCCGGTCCGCAAGGCCGTCCACGGCGACAGCTCCGGCGTGCGCGGCGCGGCCTGGCTGTGGAGCGATTGAAGGCTGAAAACGTCCCCTGGCCGCTGTCCCCGCTGATGCAAGGCTGAAGTCCAGGACAGCGGCGCCGTCCGGCAGATGAATGGATAGATTGCAGGGGCGTGGGCCGTTACGCGTCTGGCCCAAGCCGTGCCATGCAAATAGTCCCGTGACCACCGAAGATCAGCGGCGCCTCCGATTCATCCGTGACAAGAAGACAATCGCGCGGCTGAAGCGTCTCTCTGCCGCTCTTGGCCAAGGTAACGGTGACACGGCCCGATACGCAGACCAGCGCGATGGTTTCCCCTGCGCCGGGACCTGAGCATTCGAGACCGTTGCCCTCCTCCAGCGTGAGCTGCTCCATGGAGTGACGAAACGCTCCGCGCCGGGTCATGACGTTGAAATCCAGCACCGGGCCATCGATGAGCCGGCCTGTGACGGGAACGCCGCCATCGAAGCTGGTGAAGGTGCCGGGCGTGCTGAGGACGGTTTCTCCCTCAGCGCCGAAATCGAGGCCGATGCCTGCCCCGTCCACCAGTGCCAGCGTCCGGTGGATGCCGGTGAAGGCGGAGAATGGGCCGTCGCTGGCAACCTCTGCCATGGAGAGCCGCCAGCCGAAGTCTTCAAGCCCGGCCGTTTCCGGGAAGACGGCGAGCTCATGCGTGATGCCGCCGCCGTTCTTCCAGGGCATGGCCCGCGCCATGCCCCAGCGGATGAGCTGCACCGGCATCAGAACATCACCTTGGGCAGGAAGGTGCCGATCTGCGGCACAAACCAGATGAGCGCCATGGCGAGGATCTGCAGCAGGATGAAAGGCACGACGCCCTGATAGATCATGCCTGTGGTGACTTCCTTGGGGGCTGCCCCGCGCAGATAGAACAGGGAGAAGCCGAAGGGCGGTGTCAGGAACGAGCTTTGCAGGTTGATGGCGATCAGCACCGCCAGCCACACCGGATCATGGCCCATGAGGATCAGCGGCGGGATCAGCAGCGGCAGCAGGATGACGGCGATTTCCACGAAGTCGAGGAAGAAGCCGAGCACGAAGATGAAGGCCATGGCAAAGATCAGCGCGCCCGTGGGTCCGCCCGGCATCGCCGCCAGAATATCGGCCACCCGGTGCTCGCCGCCAAGGCCAACGAAGACCAGCGAGAAGAAGGAGGCCATCAGGATGGTGGCGAAGATCATCGAGGTGACCACCATGGTCTGCGTCAGCGCCGGGATCAGCGTCCGGGCGGCAAAGGACTGGCGCAGGGACATGGCAACGGCGGCAAGGCCGGTCAAGGCAAGGATCGAATAGATACCCGCCACGGCATATTCCAGCAATCCGGCGTCCGAGCGCTGCAGCCGCACCGGATAATATCCGGCTGCCAGCACCAGCACAAAGAGCGCGATGGCACCGCCCAGGATCAGCCGCTTCGGGCCGCCCTGCTTGTAACCGGCCAGCAGAATGGCGCCGACTGCCCCCACCGACGCAGCCTCGTTGGGCGAGGCAACGCCGAAGAGCACGGCACCGAGCACCGCGACGATGAGGAGGACGGCGGGCAGGATCGCGCCCATCACCTCGCCGCGCGTGGCCTTGCGGTCCAGATCCTTCATGGCCGGCGCATCTGCAGGCACCAGCCAGGCGCGCAGCAGCACATAGCCCACATAAAGCGCCACAAGCAGCAGCCCCGGCACAAGGGCAGCGGCAAAGGTCTGGCCGACGGAAATGGTCTCGATGGAGAATTTGCCCTGCTTGTACTGTGCCTGCTGGAAGGCGGAAGACATGACATCGGCGAGAATGATCAGCAGCGTCGAGGGCGGAATGATCTGGCCGAGCGTGCCGGAGGCGCAGATGAGACCGGCAGAAAGGCGCGGATTATAGCCATTGCGCAGCATCGCCGGCAGGGCGATCATGCCCATGGCAACCACCGTTGCCCCGACAATGCCGGTGGAGGCGGCCAGCAGCGCGCCAACCAGAACCACGGACACGCCAAGCCCGCCGCGCATGGTGCCGAACAGGCGGCCCATGGTTTCCAGCAGGTCTTCGGCGATGCGGCTTTTTTCGAGGATCACGCCCATCAGCACGAAGAGCGGAATGGCCGTCAGCACCGGATTGGTGAGCACCGCAAAGAACCGCTGGCCGAGCGCCCCCATCAGCGACAGGTTGAAATCACCCAGCGCAAAGCCGAGCAGTGCAAAGCCCGTGGCCACCCCGGCAATGGTGAAGGCAACCGGATAGCCGAGCAGAATGAAGCCGATCAGTGCGGCGAACATCAGAATATCAAGCGGGATCATGCGGCGCTCCGCAGCTTGAGGCAGTCACGCAGGAAGGCGGCACAGCCCTGCAGGAGAAGGAGAACACAGAACACCGGAATGAGGCTCTTCAACAGGAAGGAGGCGGGAATGCCGCCAACGGAAATCGGCCCTTCGAGAATGGCCCAGGAACGCTGCACGCTGGGCCAGGAGTAGACGAGCAGCATCACCAGCGAGGCGCCCAGCAGCGCCACATGGCCGAACAGGTCGATCACCGCCTGCCCGCGTGCCGTCATGCGGGCGTAGTAGATGTCCACACGCACATGGCCGTTGACCATCAGCGTGTAGCCCGCCCCCAGCATGAAGACGCTGGCATGCAGATAAAGCACGCCTTCGTTCAGGAAGATCGAGCTGTAGCCGAACACATAGCGCAGCAGCACGATGACAAACTGCAGCAGCACCATCGCCAGCGCAAACCAGATCGTCACCGCCCCCACTGCCCTGCTGACCCCATCCAGCAACCTGGCAAGCCGTTCCATTCCCTCATGTCCCCTGCTGCTGCGGGCGTTTGCCGCGCTGATCATATTTGCTTTCGTTTCATCTTTGGCGTCATCCCCGCGCCGTCGGGGATCCAGCGCCCCCGGTGTTTGGGCAATGTCTGCACCGGACGCAAGAAGAGAGGAAGGACTATCGCTTCACCGCGGCACCCCTCTCCCCCTAGAGGGGATGTCTGCGCAGCAGACAAAGGGGTGTAGCAGCGCTCCGGCAGTGCACCATCTCTCTCACAAGCGGACAGTCCGTTACCCCCCTCTGCCCCCTGCCGGGGGCATCTCCCCCTAAAGTGGGAGAAGAACGGGAGCCTGACTGATTGTCCGGCATAAACATCGTCCGGAGCCTGCGGTACACTCCCCGGCACCGCGAGCACCCCGGATACTGGATCCTGGTCTTGCCGCAATGCGGCAAACCGGGATGACATCAAAGGCAAACCCGGCGCGGCTTTTACACCGCACCGGGGCATTAGGCTCAGCCGTAGTTGTAATCGAGGCCGCGGGCGTTCATCTGGCCAGCGTCCGCATAGGGCATGTATTCGACCATCAGCTTGCGGTACTCGAGGAAGCTTTCGGTGATCTTGCGCACCAGCTCGTCATCGCTGTCGCGCAGCTCCTTGACCACCTCGCCCATGGCATTGCCCATGGCGATGACGATCTCGTCCGGCAGCTTGCGCACGGTGACGCCATGGTTGGCTGTCAGCTCGCGCAGTGCCATGGCGTGCTTGGTGTTGTATTCGGTCAGCACCGGATTGTAGAGGCTTTCCGCCGCATAGGCGACCGCCTGCTTCAGGTCATCCGGCAGGGCTTCCCAGGCCTTGAGGTTGACTGCGCACTCTTCGGCCGAACCCGGCTCTCCAACACCTGGCGCATAGTAGTTCTTGGCTACCTGCTGCAGGCCGAGGGCGCTGTCGGACCACGGGCCGATGAACTCGCCCGCATCCAGCGCGCCGGATTGCAGCGCCTGGAACATGGCCGGTCCCGACATGGCCTCCACCGCCATGCCCAGCTTGGCGCAGACTTCCGAGTTGAGGCCGGTGGTGCGGTACTTCAGGCCCTTGAGGTCATCCACCGTCTTGATCTCGTTGCGGAACCAGCCGAACCACTGCGGGCCGGAGTTGCCGCACAGGAACGGCTTCAGGCCGAAGCGGCCATACATCTCGTCATAGAGTGCCTGACCGCCGCCCTGCATCAGCCAGCCGGTCTGCTCGATGGCAGTGAGGCCGAGCGGCTGAGAGCCAAACAGCAGAATGCCCTTGGACTTGGAGCCCCAGTAGGCCGGAACGGCGTGGTAGATCTCCGCCGTGCCTTCGGCCACGGCATCAAACACGCCGGGACCGGGGACGACTTCACCGGCGGCGAAAAGCTCCACTTCCAGACGGCCACCCGACAGGGCGGTGATGCGGTCTGCCAGCATCTGGGCGGCAACGCCCGGCCCCGGCAGGTTCTTCGGCCACGCGGTGACCATGCGCCACTTGGTAATGCCCTGGGCAATAGCCGGGGTGGCGAGGGCTGCGCCCGTTGCCGTTGCCGCCGCACCAATGCCCGCTGCCTTGAGGAAGTCGCGTCTTTGCATGTCAGTTCTCCATCCTGCTGGTTCCACTCGTGAATCGCCTGCTTCTGATTTTTCTCAATCTTTCAGAATAGCAGGCAGGTTAAGTCCGTTCTCGCGGGCGCAATCAAGTGCGATTTCGTAGCCTGCATCCGCGTGGCGCATAACGCCGGTGGCCGGATCGTTCCAAAGCACATTGGCAATGCGCCGGTCTGCCGCTTCCGTGCCATCGCAGCAGATCACCATGCCGGAATGCTGCGAGAAGCCCATGCCAACGCCGCCGCCGTGGTGCAGCGACACCCAGGTGGCACCCGATGCGGTGTTGAGCAGCGCGTTCAGCAGCGGCCAGTCGGAGACGGCATCCGAGCCGTCCTTCATCGCTTCCGTCTCGCGGTTGGGCGAGGCAACGGAGCCTGAATCGAGGTGATCACGCCCGATCACGATGGGTGCCTTCAGTTCACCGTTGCGCACCATCTCATTGAAGGCAAGTCCGAGCTTGTGGCGCAGGCCAAGCCCCACCCAGCAGATGCGGGCGGGCAGGCCCTGGAAGGCGATGCGCTCGCGCGCCATGTCCAGCCAGTTGTGCAGGTGAGCATCATCCGGGATCAGCTCCTTCACCTTCTGGTCGGTTTTGTAGATGTCCTCCGGGTCGCCCGACAGCGCGCACCAGCGGAACGGCCCGATGCCGCGGCAGAACAGCGGGCGGAT
Source organism: Pannonibacter anstelovis (assembly GCF_036881715.1). NCBI lineage: Bacteria > Pseudomonadati > Pseudomonadota > Alphaproteobacteria > Hyphomicrobiales > Stappiaceae > Pannonibacter > Pannonibacter anstelovis. Next base: position 37,722 of record NZ_JBAKBF010000001.1, on the reverse strand, counting down.
ATAGGCGGGCACGAAACCGGGGAAGGCAAAGGCATTTTCCAGCCCTTCGTCCTTGGCCACTTGGCGGATGTTGTTGCCATAGTCGAGGGTCGGCACACCTGCGTTCCAGAAGTCCACCATCGCCTCCACATGCACCCGCATCGAGGCACGGGCCGCCTTCTCGACGGCCTTGGGATCGCTCTCCTGCTTCGCCCGCCATTCGGCAACGCTCCAGCCGGAAGGCAGATAGCCATGCACCGGGTCATGCGCCGAAGTCTGGTCGGTGACGATATCCGGGCGCGGGCCGCCTGCCTTCATGCGCTTGACCAGTTCCGGGAACACGTCGGCCGCGTTGCCGATAAGCGCCACGGACTTGGCCTCGCCCGCCTTCGTCCAGCGGTCAATCATCGCCAGCGCCTCATCCAGAGAATGGGTCTTTTCGTCCACATAACGGGTACGGATGCGGAAGTCGGCGCGGGTCTCGTCGCATTCCACAGCAAGGCAGCAGGCGCCAGCCATGACAGCGGCCAGCGGCTGCGCGCCGCCCATGCCGCCGAGGCCGCCGGTCAGGATCCACTTGCCCTTGAGATTGCCGCCATAGTGCTGGCGCCCGGCCTCCACGAAGGTTTCATAGGTGCCCTGCACGATGCCCTGCGTGCCGATGTAGATCCACGACCCGGCGGTCATCTGGCCGTACATGGCCAGGCCCTTCTTGTCCAACTCGTTGAAATGGTCCCAGGTGGCCCAGTGCGGCACAAGATTGGAATTGGCAATCAACACACGCGGCGCATCCGCATGGGTCCGGAACACGCCCACCGGCTTGCCGGACTGCACCAGCAGCGTCTCGTTGTCTTCCAGCGCCTTCAGCGCCGCGACGATGCGGTCAAAATCATCCCAGGTGCGCGCCGCCCGGCCGATGCCGCCATAGACCACCAGCGCATGCGGGTTTTCGGCAACATCCGGATGGAGGTTGTTCATCAGCATGCGCAACGGGGCTTCCGTCAGCCAGCTCTTGGCATTGAGCGTGGTGCCGGTGGGCGGGAAAATATCACGCTGGTTATGGCGGGGATTGGTCATGTTTCCTCTCCGGATCATGCTATTTCATTGGATTTGCAACAAACAGGAAGGGCGGCGGCCTCAGCCGCGCCAGCTGCCTGATGCGATGGTTTCGAGAATGGTCTTCAGGATGTGCCGCAGCCGCCCTGCCCGCGCCTCGTCATAGGCGTAAGGCGGCAGTTCAGTGGCCAGATGCGTTGACTGCGCCAGTTCCATCTGGATGGCGTGGAAGCCTTCCTCCGGCCGGCCATAGTGGCGCGTGGTCCAGCCGCCCTTGAAGCGGCCATTGACCACGGTGCAGTAGCCCTCCGCCTCCCGGCAGATATTAGCGACAGCCTCTGCCATCGCAGGCGCGCAGGATGAGCCTTCCACCGTGCCGATGTTGAAGTCCGGCAACGTGCCTTCAAACAGGAACGGAATATTGGAGCGGATCGAGTGGCAGTCATAGAGCACGGCAAAGCCATGAATGGCGTGAACGCGGCGCAACTCTGCCTCCAGCGCTGCATGATAGGGTGCATGGAAGGCTAGCCGCCGGCGCTCGATCTCTGCCGCATCGGGCGCTTCAAGCCAGATGTTATCGCCATCAAAGTCCGTCAGCGGCACAAGACCGGTGGTGTTCTGCCCCGGATAGAGGCTTGCGCCATCCGGCGGGCGGTTTGCGTCGATGACATAACGGTGGAAGGTGGCGGCAACGGTGGTCGAACCGGGCAGAAGTCCGGCATAGAGCGTATCCACATGCCAGTCCGTATCACTCAGCACCAGCCCGCGCGCATTCAGCTTTGCCCGGATGTCTGCCGGAACAAAAGTGCCCGAATGCGGCAGCCCCAGAACCACCGGGCTGTCTCCGCGCTCCACCGTCACGGGCGATGCCGGAACGGCCTGACTATCCTGCGTCATCTCAATTCGATCCTTCCCTGTGACCGTTTCGTTCCGCTCATCTGTCTTTCGGTTTGGCGGCGGCTGCACACCGCCGCAGCGCCCTCTCCCCCCTTGAGGGGGAGATGTCTGCGTCAGCAGACAGAGGGGGGTAGCAGCGCTTCAACACAGCACCACCTCTCGTATGAGCGGACAGTCCGTTACCCCCCTCTGCCCCCTGCCAGGGGCATCTCCCCCTCAAGGGGGGAGAGGATCTGGTGCCTGACTGGCAGCCCGAAATGCACACCGTCTCCGCGGAAATGATGCGGAGATGTCCCACCTACGGCCGGAAATCCCCGATCTCCGCCGCCGCAACGAATGCCCCTTCCCGCACCAGAGCAGCAGCCGCTTCGATATCCGGGGCGAGGTAGCGGTCTTCCTTCAGCGCAGGCGCATGGCCGCGCAGCATGGAGATGACGGCCTGAAGCCGTGCCGAGGTCTTCAGCGGGGCGCGGAACTCGATGCCCTGTGCTGCACACAACGCCTCGACGCCGAGAATGACTGACAGATTTTCGTTCATCCGCAGCAGCCGTCTTGCGCCATGGGCTGCCATGGACACATGGTCTTCCTGATTGGCAGAGGTCGGCGTTGAATCCGTCGAACACGGGGTCGCCAGATGCTTGTTCTCGCTCATCAGTGCCGCTGTCGTCACTTCGGCGATCATGTAGCCGGAATTAAGCCCCGGCTCCGGCGTCAGGAACGGCGGCAGGTCGTGGCTGAGCGTCGGGTCCACCATCAACGCCACGCGCCGCTGGGCAATCGCACCAATCTCGGCGACGGCCAGCGCGATCTGGTCCGCCGCAAAGGCAACTGGCTCGGCATGGAAGTTGCCGCCCGAAACAATGCGGCCCTCCCCAAGCACCAGCGGATTGTCGGTCACTGCGTTGGCTTCGGTTTCCAGCGTTCCGGCAGCAAAGCGCAGGAGGTCAACGGAGGCGCCCAGCACCTGCGGCTGGCAGCGGATGCAGTACGGGTCCTGCACGCGCGTGTCGCCTTCCCGGTGGCTTTCGCGGATGGCAGAGCCTTCCATCAGCGCCCGCATGCGCTCGGCCACCTCGATCTGGCCGCGATGGCCGCGCAAGGTATGGATTTCCGGCTGCAGCGGCGCGGTGGAGCCCATGATGGCGTCGGTGGACAGCGCCGAGATGACCATCGAGGAGGCCGCATTGGCCCATGCGCCGAACAGGCCGATCAGCGCCAGCGCGGTGGAAAACTGTGTGCCGTTGATGAGCGCCAGCCCCTCCTTCGGCCCAAGAACCACGGGCGTCAGCCCTGCCCGCTTCAGCGCCTCGCCGCCCGGCAGGCGTTCGCCCTCGTAAATGGCCTCGCCGGCACCGATCATTGCCGCCGTCATATGGGCAAGCGGAGCCAGGTCACCGGAGGCGCCGACCGAGCCCTGCGACGGCACGACAGGCGTCACGCCCTTGTCGAGCATGTCCTCGATGAGGGCAATCACCTCCCAGCGCACGCCCGAAGCGCCACGCCCGAGGCTGAGCAGCTTCAGCGCCATCATCAGCCGTGTGGCAGCCCGGTCCAGCGGCTCTCCCACACCGCAGCAATGGGAGAGGATGAGATTGCGCTGCAGCGTTGCCGTATCCTTGGCCGCGATCTTCACCGAGGCGAGCTTGCCGAAACCGGTGTTGACGCCGTAGACGCCTGCATCCCCGGCAGCAGCGGCTGCAATGAAGGCACTGGCCGCTTCCACGGCGGGACGGGCCGATGGGGCGAGACGGGCGGGCAACTCCTCCCGCCAGAGCTGTTCCAGCTGCTCCAGCGTGGTCTTGCCGGGCGTGAGCACGAGGGTCATTCCGAACCTCCGAAAATACGGGCATGAAGGGGATTGAAGCCAAAGCGGTAGGCGAGCTCCGCCGGGTTATCGGCATTCCAGATGGCAAGATCGGCGCGAAGACCGGGTGCAATGCGCCCGCAGTCCGAAAGCCCCAGCGCCCGCGCCGCGTTGACCGTGACACCGCGCAGCGCTTCTTCCACGGTAAGGCGGAAGAAGGTGCAGCCCATGTTCATGGTCAGCAGCAGGGAGGTCAGCGGGGACGTGCCGGGGTTGCAATCCGTCGCCAGCGCCATCGGCACGCCGCGGGCGCGGAAGGCGGCGACCGGCGGCACCTGCGTCTCGCGGATGGCATAGAAGGCACCGGGCAGCAGCACCGCAACCGTGCCGGCGCGGGCAAGCGCCGCCGCGTCCTCATCGGTCGCATATTCCACGTGATCGGCAGAGAGCGCGCCATAGTCCGCTGCCAGCTTCGTGCCGCCCAGATGCGACAGCTGCTCCGCATGCAGTTTTACCGGCAGGCCGAGGCGGCGGGCCTCATCAAAGACCTTGCGCATGGAGGCGACGGAAAAGGCGATACCCTCGCAGAAACCATCGACCGCATCCACCAGCCCCTCCGCCGCTGCCCGGCGCAGACCCGGAAGGCAAACCTCATCGAGATAGGCATCCTCGCGCCCCTTGTACTCGGGCGGCAAAGCGTGAGCGCCGAGATGGGTGGTGCGTACCCGCACCTTGCGTTCACTCGCAAGGCGCCGTGCAGCGCGCAGCATCTTCAGCTCGGTCTCGATGTCGAGGCCATAGCCGGACTTGATCTCCACCACGGCCACGCCTTCGGCCAGCAGTGCATCAAGGCGCGGCAGCGCAGAGGCCACAAGCTCCGCCTCGCTGGCGGCGCGGGTGGCCGACACGGACGAGACGATACCGCCACCGGCGCGGGCGATTTCTTCATAACTCGCCCCCTCCAGCCGCATCTCGAACTCCCGCGCCCGGTGGCCGCCGTGGATGAGATGGGTGTGGCAGTCGATGAAGGCCGGGGTCACCAGACGCCCCTCAAGGTCATGGCGCGAATACCCGGTGAAAGCTGCCGGCAGATCCGCTTCCGCCCCCGCCCATTCGATACGGCCATCGCGGATCGCAACAGCGCCGCGCTCGACAAGGCCATAGCCGCCGGTCTCCGGCAGGGTGACAAGCCTTGCGTTGGAAAGAAGGGCCGGACCGTGAAGTTCCATCTTGGTTTCCCCTGAAGTTCGGTTTATTTATGTATGTACATAATAGCCCTGTCAATCAGCAAAGGCGGCGAAAGAATGAGCAGCGCAAGAAACGGAGAAACTCCGGCAAGTGGCGGAAACCCGTCTTTCGCGGCGCAGGTTCTGTGGGCGGAGCAGGCGCTTTTGCCCAATGGCTGGGCAAGCGGCGTCACTGTGCATATTGGCGCTGATGGCACCGTAGGCCATGTGGCCGCCGGAACGCAGCCCGAGCAGAATGCCATGCGTTTGGGGCTGCTTCTGCCCGCCCCGGCCAACCTGCATTCCCACGCCTTCCAGCGTGCCATGGCCGGGCTGACCGAGCGGCGGGGGCCAGATCCGCGGGACAGTTTCTGGACCTGGCGCCAGCTGATGTACCGCTTTCTCGACCAGCTGACGCCGGAGGATGTGGAAGCGATCGCCGCCTTCGTGCAGATGGAGATGCTGGAGGCAGGTTACGCCACCAATGTGGAATTCCACTATCTCCACCACCAGCCAGGTGGTGAGCCCTATGCTGACCTTGCCGAAATGTCCGCCCGCATCGCAGCGGCTGCAGCCACCTCCGGTATCGGCCTGACGCTGCTACCGGTTTTCTACCAGTATGGCGGCTGCGACAAGCGGGCACTGGGGCCAGGGCAGATCCGTTTCGGCAATGACATGGACCGCTTCGCCAGGCTGGTGGACTGCGCCGAGGCCGCCTTGCGCGCCCTGCCCGCCGATGCCCGCGTTGGCGTAGCCCCGCACAGCCTGCGCGCCGTCTCCGCCGAAGACCTTTCCCGCGCAGCCGCCTTGCGCCCGCATGCGCCGCTGCACATGCATCTGGCCGAACAGGTGGCCGAGGTGGAAGAAGTGAAGGCCCATCGCGGCGCAAGGCCAGTGGAATGGCTTCTGGCCAACCAGCCCGTCGATGGCCGCTGGTGCCTGATCCACTGCACTCAGATGGAGGAGGCCGAAACGCTGGGCCTTGCCGCAACGGGCGCGGTGGCAGGCCTTTGCCCGATCACGGAATCGAGCCTTGGCGACGGCATCTTTGACGGCGTGCACTTTGCCGCAGCTGGCGGGCGCTTCGGCATTGGATCGGACAGCAACATCCGCATTTCCCTCACAGAAGAGCTGCGCACCCTCGACTATTCCCAGCGCCTGCGCGACCGCTCGCGTGCAGCGCTCGCCACGGCGGAGCGCTCCACAGGCCGCGTACTGATCGAGGAGACGATCCGGGGCGGCGCTCAGGCCGCTGGACGCAAGACAGGTGAAATTTCCCAAGGCTTTCTTGCGGACCTGCTTGCGCTGGACACGGAAGATGCCAACATGCTGGGCCGCAGCGGCGACACCGCCCTCGACAGCTGGATCTTTGCCGGAGACGACCGGATCGTCAGCGACGTCTGGGCTGCAGGCCGGCATATGGTCAAGGGCGGACGTCACGTGGCGCGGGATAGTATCAAGAAGTCTTACATGCGGACCATCCGCAAGCTGAAAGACGCCTGACCGGGGAAACCGGACGCGCGAAAACCGGACACGGGGAATGACAAAGGCAGACGCAAACAGGCCGGGCGCAGGAACTGGACAGATCACCTGGCAGTCCATTCAGGCAGAAGCGCTGCGGCGCATTCATGACCGGGAATGGGCGCCAGGCAGTCTGATCCCGCATGAGGAGGAGCTTGCGGCTGAGTTTGGCTGCGCGCGGGCCACCGTCAACAGGGCCCTGCGGGAACTGGCCATCCTCGGCATGCTGGAGCGGCGCCGCAAGGCCGGAACGCGTGTGCCGCTCAATCCGGTGCGCCGCGCAACGTTCCAGATCCCGGTCATCCGGCAGGATGTGGAGGCCAAGGGCATGGATTATGCCTATCAGCGGCTGACACTCGGCACAAAGCCCCTGCCCTCTGCCATTGCGCAAGCCCTGTCACTGGAGCCTGGCACACCCTGCCTGCACGTTACTTCCCTGCATTTGGCGGATGGCAAGCCCTATTGCCAGGAAGACCGCTGGATCAATCTGGCAGTCGAAGGCGCCGAAGCGCAGGATTTCGTGACCATCAGCCCCAATGAATGGCTGGTGCACAACATTCCCTTCTCGCGTGGCGGCATCGATTTTTCCGCCACCAGCGCCAGTGCGATCCTCGCCGACATGCTCCACTGCAAGCCGGGCGAGGCCCTGTTCGTCATGGAGCGCACCACCTTCTCGGGCGACATGCCCGTCACCGCCGTACGGCTGACCTATGCGCCGGGGCACAAGGTCAGCACGGCGATCTGACGGGCGGCGCCAAGATCAGAGCGTCAGCGCTTCGCCCGCCTTCGGCGCCTTCACCGTGGCTGCCTTGGAGCCCATCGCGGCGATAAAACCCTCTGCCGACTGGTCGACCATCGGGAACGAGGCGTAGTGACACGGAATGATGGTCTCAAAGTCAAAGAAGCGGCTGCAAGCCAGCGCGGCGGCCTTTGCGCCCATGGTAAAGCGGTCACCAATCGGCACGAGGCCGATTTTCGGCTGATGCAGCTCGCGGATCAGCGCCATGTCGCCGAAAATATCCGTGTCGCCCATGTGATAGAGCACACTCTCGCCGGGCGCTGCCAGGATGATGCCATGCGGGTTGCCCATGTATTTGAGCCCGTCTCCATCCTGGCTGGTGGCAGAGGAATGGATTGCCTGCGTCAGCCCCACCTTGAACGGCCCCAAATCCACCATGCCGCCGGAGTTCATCGGGTTGATGTTCGAAATGCCCTTGCCCGACAGCCACATGCAGATCTCGAAATTGGCCATGACCTGTGCCCCGCTCGCCTTGGCAATCGCGACCGTGTCACCGATGTGATCATCATGACCATGGGTCAGCAGGATGTGGGTCACGCCGGCGCTGGCTTCTTCCACCGTCAGACCGGCGGGAAACCCGGGATTGCCGGTGAAGAACGGGTCGATCAGGACCACTGCATCCTTCACCTCGATGCGGAAGGCGGAATGTCCAAGCCAGGTCAGTTTCATTGCAATGCTCCAGACTGAAGGCGGCCCCGGACAGGGCCCCAGGATCGGCAGGGGCGCAAGGCAAGCTCTCGCAAGTTAAAGCCAAGCTGCTGCGCGCAATCAGCCCGGAATATAAGCCGCCCCGCCCGGACAGCAACCTCTGAGGCAGGCCGCAAGCTTCCTGCTTGCCGAAACACCTGCGCTGTGCGAGCACTTGCCCGTATGGCGGCAGGTATGGCCTGACTGTCTTACCGGCATTTATCCTTGATGATGCAGCAAGGGCCCCATGACGCAGAACTCCTCGCAGGACACTTCAAAGGACAATGGCATCACCGCCCCGGGAGCGCAGAAGCAGTTGCACAGCGCCGTCATTGCCCGTCAGCTGGAGAACGAGATCATTGCCGGTGAACTGAAGGCAGGCAGCAGGCTGGACGAAATCGCCCTGGCCGAACGCTTCGGCGTGTCCCGCACGCCGGTGCGCGAAGCACTGCATATCCTTGCCTCCCGCCATCTGGCCGAGCGCGTGCCCTATCGCGGCGTGATCGTTGCCAGCATCACCCGCGAGCGCATTGACCAGCTGTTCGAGGCCATGGGCGAGATCGAGGCGACCTGCGGGCGCTTTGCCGCCGAGCGCATGACCATGAGCGAGCGCGCAGCGCTGGAAACCCTGCATCTCGATATGGTGGAGATGGCGGAAACCTGCCTCCACGAGGCCTATGAGGACGGCAACACCCGTTTCCACACGCTCATTTTCGAAGGCACCCACAACGATGAGCTGATCCAGATCGCGCATGGCTTGCGGCTGAAGCTTGCGCCCTTCCGCCGCTCGCAGCTGCGGGCGGCCGAGCGGATGAAGAAATCCAACGAGGAACATGCACTCATCGTCAATGCCATCATCGAGCGGAATGCAAAGGAAGCCGAGCGCGCCCTGCGCCGCCATCTTGTCAGCGCGGCAAGGGCTGTTCTGGAGCACATGACCTAGCGATTTCAGATAATTCGGATGAATATCTCATTGTTTGAGTCAAGCGGACCGGCTCCCTAATTCCATACAAATACAAATATTTACAGCTGTTTATACCTGATATCTAAGCTCTGGTCTCAGGTGGGAAGCCGGAAAGGCGTACCAGCCCTCTTCCTCTGGCTTTGGGCCACGGCACCTGATACACGCCAGTTCATGGCAAACGACCCCGCTCTTCCGCTTGAAGACTTCATCGCCACTGTGGCTCCCGGCAGCCGGCTGATCGGTCTTGACCTTGGCACCAAGACCATTGGTCTGGCGCTGTCCGACATTGGCCGGGGCATTGCCACGCCGCTGGAGACGATCCGGCGCGAGAAATTCACGCTGGATGCGCAGAAGCTGCTGGCGATCTGTGAAAAGCAGGGCGTGGGCGGGCTGGTCATGGGCCTGCCGCTGAACATGGATGGCAGCGAGGGGCCACGTGTGCAGGCAACCCGCGCTTTCGTGCGCAATCTGGCGGAAAAGACGGCCCTTCCCATAGCCTATTGGGACGAGCGCCTGTCCACCGCTGCCGTCACGCGCACGCTGATCGAAGCAGACCGCAGCCGGGCCCGGCGGGCAGAACTCGTCGACAAGATGGCCGCCGCCTACATCCTGCAAGGCTTCCTCGACCGGCTGGGACACCTTCAGATGGCGCAGGAAAAACCCCGGCGCACCTTCACCATTATCGATGACGAAGACTGACGGCTTCCCGCCATGATGATGACTTTGAGTGCTCTCCTGCCTGTGATTCTGGTCATCGCCTGCGGCTACGGCGTGGCGCGGGCGGGCCTCATCACCGGCGACCAGTGGCGCGGCATCGAGCGGCTGGCTTATTATGTCCTGTTCCCTGCCGTGCTGTTCCGCACCATTGAAACGGTCGATTTCTCGAAGCTGCCAACCTTTGGCATGGGCTTTTCGCTGGTCGGAGCCATTCTGACCCTGGCCGCACTGCTGCTGGTAATCCGTCTGCCTCTGGAGCGGATATTGGGCATTACCGGCCCGCGCTTCACCTCGATCTTTCAGGGTACCTTGCGGTGGAACGCCATGATCGCGCTGGCCATTGCCGGAAACGTCGTGGGAGAAGACGGTCTGGCCATGCTGGCCATTGCCATGGTCTTCATGATCCCGCTGCTGAATGTGCTCAGCATTCTTGTGCTGTCGCATTATGCCAACGGCAATCCGCCAAGTGCAGCCAAGATCGGCAAGGATCTGGCACTCAATCCCTTCATCGTTTCCATTGCGGCTGGCATCCTAGTGAACCTTGCAGGCCTGCCCCTGCCGGATGCGGTGGGCTCCACCCTTGCCATTCTCGGCAGCGCCTCCTTGCCCATCGGTATCATCTGCGTGGGGGCAAGCCTTGACCTTTCCTCCCTGCGCCGCCCCGGCCCTGCCCTTGCGCTCGGCACTTTCCTGCGCCCCCTGCTGATGCCGCTGGCCGCCTATGGCTTTACGCTGCTTCTTGACGTCACGGGCACGCCTCAGCTGGTGGTGATCATTGCCAGCGCGGTACCGACCGCCAGCAACGCCTACATCCTCGCGCGGCAGATGGGCGGCGACGCCAAACTGATGGCAGAGATCATTACGCTGCAGACATTGGCCGCCGCCGTCACCATTCCGGCAGCCCTGCTGATTTTGGGTTGAAGGCCCGCGAACCGGCCGCGCATGTGGACAGGCGGCCCGGGAGCGCCTGCAAAACCATTCCGCGCTTGTAGACTCGCCGCACAAGGCCTATCCAGTTCACTCGATGAGCGCACAAGAAAACCATCGAGCAGGCCTTTTCCCCCATCGTCATTTGCTGGGCATGGAAGGCCTTCAACCCCAGGACATCCTCGGCCTTCTGGACCGGGCGGATCAGGCTGTCGAAGTCTCCCGCCAGGTTGAAAAGATCCGGCCGGTGCTTCGTGGACGCACCCAGATCAACCTGTTCTTCGAGGCCTCGACGCGGACGCAATCGTCCTTCGAGATCGCGGGCAAGCGCCTTGGCGCGGATGTGATGAACATGCAGGTCTCCGCGTCTTCGGTGAAGAAGGGCGAGACGCTGATCGACACAGCTGCGACGCTGAACGCCATGCACCCGGATATCCTCGTCGTGCGCCACCATGCGGCAGGCGCGGTGCATCTGCTGGCACGCAAGGTGGGCTGTTCGGTGATCAACGCCGGTGACGGCCAGCACGAGCACCCGACACAGGCGCTGCTGGATGCCCTGACCATCCGCCGCCACAAGGGCAAGATCGCCCGGCTGACGGTCGCCATATGCGGTGACATCCTGCATTCGCGCGTGGCCCGCTCCAACATCATCCTGCTGAATGCGCTCGGTGCAAGGGTGCGCGTCGTTGCCCCCTCCACCCTGCTGCCCAGCGGCATTGACCGGATGGGCGTGGAGGTGTTCCGCGACATGAAGGAAGGCCTTAAGGGCGCCGACATCGTCATGATGCTGCGCCTGCAGCGCGAGCGCATGAATGGCGCCTTCATTCCGTCCGTGCGCGAGTATTACCGCTATTACGGGCTTGATGCGGAAAAACTGGCCTATGCCAAGGAAGATGCGCTCGTCATGCATCCCGGCCCGATGAACCGGGGCGTCGAAATCGACCCGGCAGTGGCCGACGGGCCGCAGAGCCTCATCCGCGAACAGGTGGAAATGGGCGTGGCCGTGCGCATGGCCGTGCTGGAAGCCCTCGCCGCCCATCTGCCGAACCAGTAGGAGCCTGATCCGTGGCCCAAGACACTCCCAAGCCCCTGGTTCTCAAGAATGCCCGGGTGATCGATCCGGCACGCGGCCTTGATGCGGATGGCAGCGTGATCATCGCCGATGGCACCATTCTGGCGGCCGGCCCCGAAGCCCAGAACCAGGGCGCGCCCTATGGCGCCGAGATCATCGACTGCGAAGGCGCCATCGTCGCGCCCGGCCTCATCGACATGTGCGTGTCGGTGGGCGAGCCTGGCCACGAGCACCGCGAAACGCTGGCCAGCGCCAGCGAGGCAGCAGCCGCAGGTGGTGTCACCACCATCGTCACCATGCCCGAGACCGATCCGGTGATCGACGATCCGGCACTGGTGGATTTCATCCTGCGCCGCGCCCGCGACACGGCGGTGGTCAATGTCCGGCCCATGGCCGCCCTCACCAAGGGCCTTGCCGGGCAGGACATGACCGAAATCGGCCTGTTGCAGGAAGCCGGAGCCGTTGCCTTCACCAACGGCCACAAGTCCGTCCGCAATGCGCAGATCATGCGCCGGATCATGACCTATGCGCGGGACTTCGGCGCGCTGGTCGTGCATCACACGGAAGATCCGGATCTGGCGGGCGGCACCATGAATGCCGGTCTCAATGCCTCGTGGAAGGGGCTTTCCGGTGTGCCGCGCGAGGCCGAGATCATCATGATCGAGCGGGACCTCAGGCTCGTCGGCATGTCCCGCGGGCGCTATCACGCCAATCTCGTCTCCACCTCGGAGGGAGCCGCTGCCATTCAGACCGGCAAGGACCGGGGGCTGGACGTGACGGCGGGCGTGTCCATCAACCATCTGACGCAGAACGAGAACGACATCGGGCCCTACCGGACCTTCTTCAAGATGTCGCCGCCCCTGCGCGATGAGAATGACCGCATGGCCATGGTGCAGGCCGTGGCCGATGGCACCATCGACATCATCTGCTCCAACCATGACCCGCAAGACGTGGAAACCAAGCGCCACCCCTGGGCGGAAGCCGAGGACGGGGCCATCGGCCTTGAAACCCTGCTGGCCGCTGCTCTACGGCTTTATCATGCAGGCGACATCGGCCTTCTGCCGCTGCTGCGCGCCATGACGCTGAACCCGGCCAACCGGCTGGGCCTTGACGCCGGCCGCCTCACGGCAGGTGCTCCGGCCGACGTGATTGTCTTCGATCTGGACCGGCCCTGGGTGCTTGAAAAGAAGGCCATCCGCTCCCGCTCCAAGAACTCGCCGTTCGAAGATGCGCGTTTCTCGGGCCGGGTGCTCACAACCATTGTTGCAGGCCGCAAGGTCTACGATTACGCTTGACGTAACACCACCGGAGATAAACGCGTGGACACCGCGCTTTCATTTGATCTTGCCCCGCATCTGATTTTCGCCTCCCTCGCCCTCGGCTATCTGCTGGGCTCGATCCCCTTTGGTCTCGTCATCACCCGCATGGCGGGCCTTGGCGATATCCGCAAGATCGGCTCGGGCAACATCGGCACGACGAATGTGCTGCGCACGGGCCGCAAGTCGCTGGCGGCAGCAACGCTGCTGGGTGATGCGCTGAAGGGCACAGTCGCGGTGCTGATCGCTGGCTATTTCTTCGGCCCCTCCGCCGCGATGCTCGCCGGTCTTGCCGCCTTCCTCGGGCATATTTTCCCGGTCTGGCTCGGCTTCAAGGGCGGCAAGGGCGTGGCGACCTATCTGGGCATCCTGCTCGGCCTCAGCTGGCAGGCAGGCATCGTCTTTGCGCTCAGCTGGATCCTTGCCGCGTATCTCTTCCGCTTCTCCTCTCTGTCGGCCCTGATCGCCAGCCTCATCAGCCCTGTTGTGCTGGTGCTGCTGGGTCAGATGCAGCTTGCGCTCGTCTTCGCGCTGCTGACCGCCTTCCTGTGGGCCAAGCACCACGAGAATATCCGCCGGCTTCTGAGCGGCACGGAATCGAAGATCGGTTCCAAGGCCAAGACCGAAGCACCTGAAGGGTCAGACACGCCATCATGAAGACAGGCCCGCAGCCCGGCAGAACGATTGTCCTGAGCGACCGTCAACGTCTCGCCTGGCTGCGGCTGATCCGCTCGGAAAACGTTGGCCCGGCCACGTTCCGCGGCCTCGTCAACCATTGCGGCTCGGCGGAGGCGGCCATCGAGGCCCTGCCCGAACTGTCCCGCAAGGGCGGCAAGACTGCCATTCGCATCTGTTCACTGGCTGACGCGGAAGCCGAACTCGAAGCCCATGCCCGCGCCGGAGCACGGCTCGTGGCCATGGGTGAGGCAGATTATCCTCCGCACCTGCGCCATATCGACGGCCCGCCGCCACTCATCTCCGTGCGCGGAAACGGCAGCACCCTCGCCAATCCCAGAGCCCTTGCCATCGTCGGAGCGCGCAATGCCTCGCTGGCAGGCCGCAAGTTTGCGGCACAGCTCGCCGGAGAGCTTTCTCAGGCGGGTTTCACCATCGTCTCAGGCCTCGCCCGCGGCATTGATGCCGCCGCGCATGAAGCCTCCATGGGCTTTGGCACCGTCGCCGTCTTTGCAGGCGGGGTGAATGTGCTCTACCCGCCCGAGCACGCCAGCCTGCTGGAGCGGCTTCTGGCTGCAGGCGGCAATGCCATCAGCGAAATGCCTTTCGGCTGGAGCCCGCGCGGACGCGACTTTCCCCGCCGGAACCGCATCATTTCCGGCCTGTCGCTGGCGGTGATCGTGGTGGAAGCGGCCAAGGGGTCCGGCTCGCTGCATACTGCCCGCTTCGCGCTGGAACAGAACCGCGAAATCCTCGCCGTGCCCGGCTCGCCGCTCGATCCGCGCTGCGAGGGCTGCAATCACCTGATCCGGCAGGGCGCGCAGCTGATCACATCCACCGCCGACATTCTGGAAGCCATCGGCAACCGCGCCGCGCCCGATCTGCCGCCGGAACTGGACCTTGAAGAACCTTCCTGGGAGGGCCCGGACGGCAACCTGCCGGAAGACAGCGCCCGCGCCCGCCTCATCGAAGCCCTCGGCCCGACGCCGGTTGGCATCGACGAACTCATCCGCGACACCCGCCTCTCCGCCCGCGCCGTCCACGTGATGCTCCTGGAACTGGAACTCGCCGGCCGGCTGGAACGCCACTCCGGCCAGAGGGTCAGCCTGACCAGTTGATCTGCGCCGTTCAAAAGGCAAAAGCCCCCGTCAGCTCCCGGTGCTGCAGAGAGTTCAAACAGGCAGAATCACAAGCGTGGCTTGACCTTCTGTCCACAAACGGTCATTTGACAGGCGGCTTGCGATCCTTGATCGTTGCCGGGGGAACAAGAATTTGCAGCGGAAACGGCCGGACGATCTGGTCACGGCCCGCTCACCAGCTTCTGGATTGTGATGAACATCGTCATTGTGGAATCGCCGGCCAAGGCCAAGACGATCAACAAATACCTGGGATCGGACTATCACGTTCTGGCATCCTATGGTCACGTGCGCGACTTGCCGGCGAAGGATGGCTCCGTCCGTCCTGACGAGGACTTTGCCATGATCTGGGAGGTGGACAGCAAGTCCCAGAAGCGCCTCAACGAGATCGCCGCCGCAGTGAAGGGGGCCGACCGCCTGATCCTCGCAACTGACCCGGATCGCGAAGGAGAGGCTATTTCCTGGCACGTGCTGGATGTGCTGCAGAAGAAGAAGGTGCTCAAGGACATTCCGGTCGAGCGCGTCGTCTTCAACGCCATCACCAAGCAGTCGATCCTGGAAGCGATGAAGAATCCGCGCCCGATCGACACGCCGCTGGTGGATGCCTATCTCGCCCGCCGTGCGCTCGATTATCTCGTCGGCTTCACCCTCTCCCCCGTCCTGTGGCGCAAGCTGCCGGGTGCGCGCTCTGCCGGACGTGTGCAGTCCGTGGCGCTGCGCCTCATCTGCGACCGGGAAATGGAGATCGAAACCTTCGTCAAGGAAGAGTACTGGTCTATCCTCGCCAGCCTGAAGACGCCGAAGGGTGACGGCTTCACCGCCGCCGTGGTGGGCTTTGACGGCAAGAAGCTCGGCCGCCTCGACATCAAGACCGAAGAGCAGGCACAGACCATCAAGCGCATGCTGGAAGGCGCCAGCTACCGGGTGGAGAGCGTTGTCTCCAAGCCCGCAAAGCGCAATCCGCAGCCGCCCTTCACCACCTCGACGCTGCAGCAGGAAGCTTCCCGCAAGCTCGGCTTCTCCGCGTCCCGCACCATGCAGGTGGCGCAGAAGCTTTATGAGGGTATCACGCTCGGCGGCGAGACCACCGGTCTCATCACCTATATGCGTACCGACGGCGTGCAGATCGCCGGCGAAGCCATTGCTGCCGCCCGCCGCGTCATTGCCAGCGACTTTGGCGACAAATACGTTCCCGAAAAGCCGCGCTTCTATTCCTCCAAGGCCAAGAACGCCCAGGAAGCGCACGAAGCCGTGCGCCCGACTGACCTTGGCCGCCGCCCGCGCGATGTCGCCCGTTTCCTCGATCCCGATCAGGCCCGGCTTTACGAGCTGATCTGGAAGCGCACCATGGCCAGCCAGATGGAATCGGCCGTGCTGGAGCGCACCACCATCGACATTGACGCCAGCGGCTCCGGCAAGCACGCCGCCCTGCGCGCAACCGGCTCTGTTGTCCGCTTTGACGGCTTCCTCGCGCTTTATCAGGAAGGCCGGGATGACGACGAGGACGAGGATTCCCGCCGCCTGCCGGCCGTGGATGATGGCGCGCCGCTGAACCTTGCCGCTGTTGACGGCAAGCCGGGCATTGATGCCAGCCAGCATTTCACCACGCCGCCGCCGCGCTACACGGAAGCCAGCCTCGTCAAGAAGATGGAAGAGCTGGGCATCGGCCGGCCTTCCACCTATGCCTCGACGCTGCAGACCCTGCGCGACCGCGAATATGTGGATCTCGACAAGAAGCAGCTGGTGCCGCAGGACAAGGGCCGCATCGTCACGGCCTTCCTCGAGAGCTTCTTCTCCCGCTATGTGGAGTTCGACTTCACCGCGAGCCTTGAAGAGCAGCTGGACCGGATTTCTGCCGGTGAGCTGTCCTGGCGCGAAGTGCTGGCCGCCTTCTGGCGCGATTTCTCCGCCGCCGTGGCCGAAACGAAGGATCTGCGCGTTGCACAGGTGATCGACGCGCTGAACGAGCTGCTGGCCGCCCATATCTTCCCCGTGAAGGAAGAGGGCAAAGACCCGCGCGCATGCCCGTCCTGCGCCACCGGCCAGCTGTCGCTGAAGGTCAGCCGCTTCGGCGCCTTCATCGGCTGCAACAACTACCCCGAATGCAATTACACCCGCCAGCTGGCACGCGGTGCCGAGGGCGAGGACGGGGAAGCGGCTGCCGATGGCCCGAAGGTGCTGGGCACCGACCCGGAAACCGGGCTGGAGGTCTCCCTGCGCACGGGCCGTTTTGGCCCTTACGTGCAGCTGGGCGAGGAAGCCAAGCCCAAGCGCGCCTCCCTGCCCCGTGGCTGGTCTGCGGCGGATATCACGCTGGACAAGGCCTTGCAGCTGCTGTCCCTGCCCCGCGAAATCGGCCCGCATCCGGAAGATGGCAAGATGATCTCGGCCGGCATCGGGCGCTTCGGCCCCTTCGTGCTGCATGACGGTACCTATGCAAACCTCTCCTCCGCCGATGAGGTGTTCTCCGCCGGCATCAACCGCGCCGTCGATCTTCTGGCAGAAAAGCGTGCCAAGGGCCCCCGGGGCCGTACAGCGCCTGCTGCGCTGAAGGAGCTGGGCGAGCACCCCGATGGCGGCCCAATCACCGTGCGCGATGGCCGCTACGGGCCTTACGTCAACTGGGGCAAGGTCAACGCAACCTTGCCCAAGGGCACTGACCCGCAGGCCGTGACGGTGGAGCAGGCGCTGGAGCTGATTGCGGCCAAGGGCGGCGGCAAGAAGGCAGCGGCGAAAAAGCCGGCTGCCAAGAAGGCTGCGCCCACCAAGAAGGCTGCCCCGAAGAAAGCTGAAAAGGCTGAGGACGGCGAGGCTGCGCCGAAGAAGGCGGCAGCCAGGAAGACCACGGCAGCCAAGGCGAGAACCGCAACGGCGAAGACAACAGCCGCGAAAGCGCCTGCCAAAAGCAGATCCAAAGCCGGCAGCACTGCCGCAGACGAGGCCAATTGACCACGAAACGCACCCACGGCGGCGGCGGCGCATCCGATCAGCGCCCCGCCCGCACCCGCAAGAGCGCACCGAAATCCGGCGGCAGGGCCGCAAAACCGGCCAAGACGCCGGGCGCCTTTCCCTCGCGCGAGGACATCCTTGCCTTTGTCGCAGAAAACCCGGGCAAGGCAGGCAAGCGGGAAGTGGCGCGCCATTTCGGCATCGTCGGCGCTGCCCGCATCCAGCTGAAGCGCATCCTCAAGGATCTGGCCGAGGAAGGCGTCGTCGAAAAGCGTCAGAAGCGCCTGATCCGCCCCGGCGACCTGCCGCCCGTTTTCGTGGTCTATCTCAACGCCCGCGATGCCCATGGCGAATTGCTGGGCGAACCGGTGAACTGGGACGAAGAGGCAGGCGCACCGCCGAAAGTGCTGGTGCTGACGGGCCGCGATACGCCGCGCGGCGCAACGCCAGGCATCGGTGACCGGGCGCTGGTGCGCCTTGCCGACCTTGATCCCGGCCCGGAAGCCGCCCACGCTGCACGTGTGCTGAAGCTGTTGGAACGCCAGCAGGGCGCCATCCTTGGCATCCTGCGCGAACGCGCCGGGCACATGCCGCCCTATCTGGAGCCCATCGACCGCAAGCAGCGCGAACTCGACATCGACACCTCCGACCTGAAAGAGGCGGTGGATGGCGATCTTGTCAGCGTCGAGATCACCCGCATTGGCCGCTACGGCGCGCCGAAGGCCCGGATCGTGCGCCGCTTCGGCTCGCTGAAGTCGGAAATGGCCGTCTCCGAAATCGCGCTGCAGAGCCATGGCATCCCCCATGTCTTCCCTGCCGCCGTCGAACTGGAGGCCGAGCGCGCCCAGCCGGTGACGCTTGGCAAGCGCGAGGACTGGCGCAAGATTCCCTTCATCACCATCGATCCGGCAGACGCCAAGGACCACGACGACGCGGTCTATGCGGAAGCCGACGAGGACCCGGCAAACGAAGGCGGCCATGTGGTCTTTGTCGCCATTGCCGATGTCGCCCACTATGTCCGGCCCGGCACGGCGCTGGACCGGGAAGCGCATCTGCGCGGCAACTCGGTCTATTTCCCCGACCGGGTGATCCCGATGCTGCCGGAGCGCATCTCGAACGATCTGTGCTCGCTGAAGGAGGGCGTTGACCGCCCCTCCATGGCCGTGCGCATGGTCTTCGACAAGACCGGCCGCAAGATCGCGCACACGTTCCACCGGGTGCTGATCCGCTCTGCTGCCAAGCTCTCCTATCAACAGGCGCAGGCGGCCATCGACGGCCAGACGGATGACAAGACCGGCCCGCTGCTGGAGCCCATCCTCAAGCCCCTGTGGGCGGCCTATGAATGCCTGACCCGTGGCCGTGATGCCCGCGAGCCGCTGGATCTTGACCTGCCGGAGCGCAAGATCAAGCTGAAGGCGGATGGCACGGTCGATTACGTCTTCATCCCGGACCGCCTTGATGCGCACAAGCTGATCGAGGAGTGCATGATTCAGGCCAACGTTTCGGCTGCCGAGACGCTGGAAAAGCGGAAAGTGCCCCTGCTCTACCGTATCCATGATGCATCGAGCCCGGAGAAGCTGCAGTCGCTGAAGGACTTTCTGTCCACCCTCGGCATGAAGCTGCCGTCCGCCGGCGGCCTGCGTCCTGCCACCTTCAACGGCATTCTGGCCAAGGTGAAGGACACGCCGCAGGCCCATCTGGTCAACGAGGTGATCCTGCGCTCACAGGCTCAGGCCGAGTATGCGCCGGACAACATCGGCCATTTCGGCCTCAACCTGCGCCGCTATGCCCATTTCACCTCGCCCATCCGCCGCTATGCCGACCTTATCGTGCACCGCGGGCTGATCCGGGCGCTGGGATTCGGCTCCGATGGCCTGCCGGAGGAAATCGGCGGCAAGCTCGCGGCCATCGGCGCGGAAGTCTCCGCCGCCGAGCGCCGGGCCATGCTGACCGAGCGCGACACCATCGACCGGCTGATCGCCCTGTGGATGAGCGAGCGCGTCGGCGCCCGCTTCACGGGCCGCATTGCGGGCGTCGTCAAGTCGGGCATGTTCATCAAGCTGGATGACACGGGCGCGGATGGCTTCATCCCGGCCTCGACCATCGGCCACGACTACTACCGCTATGACGAAGCGTCGCATGCGCTGATCGGCGAGAGGACTGGCGAAACCCACCAGCTTGGTGACAAGGTAGAAGTCGAGCTGGTGGAAGCGGCCCCCTTTGCCGGAGCCTTGCGGTTTGCATTGCTGAGCGAGGGGCGCATCACCGCCAAGGGCGCACGCCGGAAGGGCGGCTCGTCAGGGCCGGGCGGGCGCAGTTCACCCGCCCGCAAAGGCGGCTTCACCCCGGGACGGAGGGGGAAAAGGTAGTCATGGGCTTGCAGTATCTGACGGGGGGAGGCCCTGAGGAACCTGTTCGTGAAAAGCCGAAGCGCAATGTGGGACAAGCAATCCTGCGCGGCTTTTCCTGCCGGTGCCCGGCATGCGGCGAGGGGAAGATCTTCACCGGCTATCTGACGGTGAACCCGGCCTGCAGTGTGTGCGGTGAGGAGCTGCATCACCAGCGCGCCGATGACGCCCCGCCCTATTTTACCATTACCATTGTTGGCCACATCATCGTGCCGGCCATGATGGCGGTGGAATTTGCCTGGCGTCCGGCTGTGTGGATCCATATGGCCCTGTGGCTGCCGCTGACCCTCATCCTTTCACTGGGCTTCCTGCGCCCGGTCAAAGGTGCTCTGATTGGCCTGCAATGGGCGCTCTACATGCATGGCTTCGACCCCGAAGCCATCGAGGACCTGCCCGAACCGGATCCTGCTGCAAGCCACCGCAGCCCCTGAGAAGCTGAGCCTGACATGAGCGACGAAGGCCTTGCCGCCCTCCACAAGGAAGCCCAGACGCACACGGGCCACGCCTATATCCGCCCCAAGGACGCCTCGACGCTGCTGATTCTGGACCGCAGCGGCAGCGCCTTGCGCGTGCTCATGGGCAAGCGCCATCAGCGCCACACCTTCATGCCGGGCAAGTTCGTCTTCCCCGGCGGGCGGGTGGACCCGGGCGATTCCCGTGTGGCTGTCTCTTCCAGCTATCATCCGGAAGTGGAGCGCAAGCTTGCCGTGCTGCCAAAGGGCGGCAAGCTGACGCCCTCGCGCCTCAAGGCGCTTGCGGTGGCCGCCGTGCGCGAAACCTACGAGGAGGCTGGCCTCTTCATCGGCCGCCGGACCGGGCGCCAGTGGCCAGCAAAAGGTGATTTTCAGGCCTTCTCGGAGCGGGGCATCGAGCTTGACCTTTCGCCCGTGCGCATGGTCGCCCGCGCCATCACGCCGCCGGGCCGCCCGCGCCGCTTCGACACGCGTTTTCTGGCCGTCTTTGCCGATGGAATCGCGGACCGGCTGCCGCAGGGCACCGGCCCTTCGGGGGAACTTGAGGACATCGCCTGGCTGACTCTGGCAGAAACGCGCGATGCGGACCTGCCCATCATCACCCAGAAGATTCTCTCCGATCTTGCCGAAAGGCTTGCTCATGACCCGGATCTGGCGCCGGAAACACCGGTTCCGCTCTATTATGCACGTGGAAACGGCTTCGCCCGGGAGCTGATCTGAGCCATTGCCGGGGAATTTTGCGGCGAGCCCGCGCCAGAGCTTGACTTTGGCTGGCTTATGAGTAGTTTGCGCCCTGATTTCGTGACACCGCAGCGAACTCAAAGGGCGCCAGAGACTGGCCGCATTGAGCGTTTGCCGGACTAACCAGAACAGGATCGAAGGCTATGGCCAAGGCGACCACCATCAAGATCAAGCTGCTTTCCACCGCTGACACCGGTTTCTTCTACGTGACCAAGAAGAACTCCCGCACCATGACTGAAAAGATGTCCATGCGGAAGTACGACCCGGTTGCCAAGAAGCACGTCGAGTTCAAGGAAACCAAGATCAAGTAATCCGCGCCGCTCCGTATTGGCGGAGCCCCTGCCCGCGCCATCCCGGTGGCCGCACTAGGCAGAGTGCAGGACATGATCTTCCTTTCAAGAAGCCCGCAAGGCGATGCCTTGCGGGCTTCTTGCTGTTTGTGCGCTCCACTCGCCTTGATGGAACTTTCAAGGTCTATCTCTCCAAACACTCTCTGCTGCCGGTAATGTGATGCCACATCAAACTGCACGGAGACGAGACCGATGGACATGATGCCGGATGCCCGCCAGACCCTGGAGACGGCCATTCGCAGGAGGGCCGGTGAGGACGCCGCCTTCCGCAATATGCTCCTGACGGACACGAAGGCGCTGCTTGAAGAGGTCTTCGGGGCGCAAGGTGCCCCCGGCCTCCAGATCAAAGTCATCGAAGAACAACCCGGCGAAGTGGTTCTGGTTTTGCCTGCTGTTCCGGCAGGTCACGATGAACTGTCCGCGCAGGATCTCGACAAGGTCTCCGGCGGCATGCCTTCGCAGGCAGAGATCATGGCGCTCATGAATTCTCCGGCACGTGCAGCTGCCTTTGAAGCATTGGTCAGCCATATCAACAACGCAGCCCGGGGCAAATGGACAGTTATTGGCAACATGCGCTGATCCCCACTTCCTGCAGAAAAGACAAAGGAAAGACAGACATGCCAAACCAACCCATCACCGGCCGCCTTGAACTTGAAGCTGCCATCCAGGAGAAGGCCGGGACGGACGCCGCCTTCCGGGCGGCGCTGCTGGCCAATCCGGCAGCTGCACTTGAGCAGGCTTTCGGTCTGGCCGTGGAGCCCGGCATAACCATTCGTGTCATTGAGGAAAAGCCGGGTGAAGTGGCACTGGTGCTGCCAGCGGGTGCCGGTGAGCTTTCCGGCAAGGATCTGGAGGCCGTGTCCGGCGGCTATGCAGTCAATGCGCAGGTGACCGATTCCGTCACCCAGACCAACGTCAAGCACCCCGGCGAAGGCAACAATACCATGCGCTGGCCCGTCAGTTCCCGCAAGCTCTTGGGGCTCATCGGCCGGTACGATTGACCTGACGGCAGGACATTGCCCGTGATGAAGCCCGGAATTCTTGAAAGACGGATCACCTGTGAAGCACTGCAGCACAACAGAGCCGCAAGCAACGTTGATTCCCAGGCAGACTCACGCAAGCCCTCCCCTATCACTTTGATTTCATGTCTGCCGATGACAGGAGACTGCATATGGCTGAGGAATTTCTGACTGTGCCAGTACGCCTTGCAGCTGAAGCCGTCTTGCGCGAGAAGGCAGCCGCGGACCCATCCTTCCGTGCGCTGCTAACTGCAAATCCGGCAGAGGCCATTTCCAGCACGTTCGGAGACGCACCGGATGCAGGAGTGAGTTTCCGCGTCATAGAGGAAGGCCCGGAAGAGATCGTCTTTGTTCTGCCCCCTCTGCCAGACGAACTGTCAGACAAGGAGCTGGCCACCGCGTCAGGCGGGCTCACGCTCAACCTTTCGATCGATCCAAACGACCTCGTCATAACCAAGCCAGGTGGCAGCTACAACATAACTCTGATCAAATCGAGCGCTGGGACAGGATCGCCTGTCTGGGCCGCTTTAGATCCCTTCAAGACAAGCCAGATCAACTGGCAGGAAGGCTACACAGTTTACGGAGCCAAGTAAGGGTATTCGCCTCTGGTTCCCGGTCTTGCAACCGTGTCAGACGCCGCCCTTCGGTCTCTCTTCATTTCACCGGTCAAACTCTCGCAAGGACCTCATCATGAGCGAAGAAAACATCCCCGCCCGCCTTGCCTGTGAGGCCTTCCTGCGTGAGAAGGCAGCAGGAGACGCGGAATTTCGTGCAAGGCTCGTCAGCAACCCGGCTGAAGCCGTCACCGAAATCTTCGGCCAGGCCCCCAAGGACGATCTCACCTTTCGCGTGATTGAAGAAGTGCCCGGAGAGGTGGTGCTTGTTCTGCCGCCGCTGCCCGGTGAATTGTCCGAGCAGGAACTGGCTTCAGCGTCTGGCGGCTACTCGGTCACCATCAACAACACGGGCGGTGGCAGTTCCAGCTTCTTCATCTTCCAGAAGGGTCCGCAGACCGGCGGCTCCGTGCCCATTGCATGGTCCACACTGCCGGGCGGTTCAGGCACGGGGGCAACCTTTACCTGGAACATCAATTACGGCGCATCCTGGTGGTGAACCAGCCGGTGCGCGGCTGCAGTGATGCGCCGCACACAAACCACATTCGCGTCAGGGAGCAGTGACAGCCTTCGCCATCATGGCCATGGGCGCCTCCCCACGGCTCGCCGCAAGGCCAGAGAGCGTGTCAGAACCGGCAGCTCCTTTGATGCCCGCTTGCTCAAGCCTTGCGATCAGCGCAGCCTCCTCAAGGCCCAGAACCGGCGCCACAACAGACAGGGGCGCATTCTGAACAGCGGCAACCATGGCCATGGCCGGATTGCCGCTGCGCCCCGGCCCGCTCAAGGCCTCTGCCGCAAAGAACCCGCCTGCGGCAAGACTGCCCGCCAGCGCCAGCGGCATGGCGGCACGGCGGAAATACCCAAGCATCGGCTTCCAGTTGCGCCACAGATGAACGGCCACAGGCGCCAGCAGCACCATGGACAGAACTTCATGCATTTCGTGGAACAGGCCGGATTGCCAGCCGAAGAAGAGAGCCACGCCTGAAATGGTGGAAACGAGGAACAGCCCGGCGGTCAGCGGGGTTGTCCATCGGAAAAGAAGATCGCGCATGACTGGAACCCTTTGGCTATAGGCACCGCCTGATCGCGGTTGCCCTTGGCTTCAAGGTCCATAGCACCGGCACCTGTGCGTGCGCGTATCCAATTGTAACGAAACGTAATCACAGGAATGCCGCCGCGAAGATCTCAACATCCGCGCGGCGGTCCTATCAGGCTCAAGCCGTACGGCGCACCACGGAGACGAAGAAGCCATCCGTCGCGGTCGAGGCCGGGGTGAGCACCAGATGCCCCTCAGCCGTGGCGTGGGCCGGCAGGGCCTTGCCCGGCAGCGCGGCCTCGAAGGAGGCCACGGCAGAGCCCCGCGTAAAACGGCTGTCACGCGCCAGGAAAGCCTCGATCTGGCCGCCATTTTCCTGCGGCAGCAGCGAACAGGTGGCATAGACCAGACGCCCGCCCGGTTTGACGAAACGCGCCGCCGTATCCAGCACCCGGGCCTGATCTTCCATGCGCTCGCCAAGGGCCTTCTCGGTCAGGCGCCACTTGGAATCAGGCCGCCGCCGCCACACGCCCGTGCCAGTGCAAGGCGCATCGACGAAGACCAGATCCATCAGCCCTTCCAGATCCTCAAGCGAGGACGACTTGGGATCACGCACTTGCACATTGCGCGCGCCCGCACGGGCAAGCCGCTCGTGAATAGGGGCAAGGCGCAGCCGGTCGGAATCGTAAGCATAGATCTGACCGCGGTTTTCCATGAGAGCCGCAAGCGCCAGGGTCTTGCCGCCGCCACCGGCGCAAAGATCCAGAACCTGTTCGCCGGGCTTCGGCGCTGCGATGAGAGCGGCGAGCTGGCTGGCCTCATCCTGCAGCTCGAACCAGCCCTTGCGGTAGCCCTCTTCCGCCTGCACATGCGGCATGCGGGCAGCGCCGGGACGCGGGGCAATGCGAATCCCCTGTGGCGACAGGCCGGTTTCCACCGCGCCTTCTTCGCCAAGGCGCTTGAGCACCTTTTCCCGAGTCGCCTTCAGCGTGTTGACGCGCAGATCGATCGGCGCACGGGCGGCCAGCGCCTGCCCCTCCGTAACGGCAGCCGCGCCAAAGGCATCGGTGAACATCGGCCACAGCCATTCAGGCACATCGGCTGCAACATGGTCCGGCGCGGGCTCGTCCCGGTCCGTGGACAGGAAGGCAATTTCCTCTTCGCTCAAGGCTTCGGGTGCATGGCGGTCATCGGCCAGCACCTCGGTAAGGCGCGGCACACCCTGCCCCCAGAGCCGGGCATAGGTTGCCAGCGCCAGCGCCCGCGGGCTGCCAGAGCGCATCTGCCAGCCGAGGCTGAGCTGATGGCGCAGGGCATCAAACACCAGATTGCCGATGATGGTGCGATCGCCCGACCCGGCAAACCGGTGGGCATTGCCCCAGTCCTTCAGGGCCTCCTGCACCGGGCGGCGGTGGCTCTCCACCTCACCCAGCACCTCGATCGCCGCTGCAAGGCGTCCGCCGTCCTTCATCATGCCACTCCGGTTTGGTTGTCCTGCGCGAGGTGTCTTGCATCCGCGCAGGACGCAGTCATTTCAAATGATCAGATATTCGTCGGGTAGTTCGGGCTTTCGCGCGTGATCGTCACATCATGGGCGTGGCTTTCACGCAGTCCGGCACCGGTGATGCGCACGAAGCGGGCCTTTTCCTGCAGCTCCGGGATCGTCTTGGCGCCGACATAGCCCATGGCAGCACGCAGGCCACCGGCAAGCTGATGCAGCACGCTGGAGAGCGGGCCCTTGTACGGCACCTGACCTTCGATGCCTTCCGGCACCAGCTTCAGCGTGTCGCGCACTTCCGCCTGGAAGTAGCGGTCAGCCGAGCCGCGCGCCATGGCACCAACCGAGCCCATGCCCCGGTAAGCCTTGTAGGAGCGGCCCTGATGCAGATAGACCTCACCGGGGCTTTCCTCGGTGCCCGCCAGCAGCGAGCCGATCATGGCCGCCGATGCGCCAGCCGCAAGTGCCTTGGCCAGATCGCCCGAATACTTGATGCCGCCGTCGGCGATGACCGGAACGCCCTGCTTGGTGGCTTCGTCGCAGGCTTCCAGAATGGCGGTCAGCTGCGGCATGCCGACACCTGCAACGATACGGGTGGTGCAGATGGAGCCCGGCCCGATGCCGACCTTCACGGCATCCGCACCGGCATCGATCAGCGCCTTTGTGCCGTCGCGGGTGGCAACGTTACCGGCCAGAACCTGAACGCCGTTGGACAGCGC
Organism: Pannonibacter anstelovis; assembly: GCF_036881715.1. Lineage (NCBI taxonomy): Bacteria > Pseudomonadati > Pseudomonadota > Alphaproteobacteria > Hyphomicrobiales > Stappiaceae > Pannonibacter > Pannonibacter anstelovis. The sequence goes on along the minus strand of NZ_JBAKBF010000001.1, from coordinate 11,139 downwards.
CTTGACCTTGGTGACCATTTCCAGCACGCGGGCCGAATGGCCGTGGGCGGTGTCCACCACCACAAGGTCGACGCCCGCATCGATCAGGCGCTCTGCCCGCTGCATGCCTTCTTCGCCCACGCTGGTGGCGGCGGCAACGCGCAGGCGGCCCTGCTCGTCCTTGGTGGCATTGGGGTTGAGGTGGGCCTTCTCGATGTCCTTCACGGTGACGAGGCCGATGCAGTTATAGGCATCGTCCACCACCAGCAGCTTCTCGATGCGGTGCTGGTGCAGAAGGCGCTTGGCTTCTTCCTGGCTGACGGTATCGCGTACGGTGACGAGGTTTTCCCGCGTCATCAGCTCATAGACCTTCTGGCCCGGATTGGTGGCAAACCGCACATCGCGGTTGGTGAGCACGCCCACCAGACGGCCTGTGACCAGACCGCCGCTGCCGCCGTTTTCCACCACCGGAATGCCGGAAATGCCGTAGGCCTTCATCAGGTCCAGCGCATCCTTGAGGGTGGCGTCCGGGCCGATGACGACCGGGTTCACCACCATGCCGGACTCGAACTTCTTCACCTGGCGCACCTGCTCGGCCTGCTGGTCGAGGGTGAGGTTGCGGTGCACCACGCCGATGCCGCCGGCCTGGGCCATGGCGATGGCAAGCCGGGCTTCCGTCACCGTGTCCATGGCGGAGGACAGGATCGGCAGGTTCAGTTCGATCCCACGGGTGATGCGGGTGCGGACATCTGTCTGGCCCGGCATGACTTCCGAATGGCCCGGCATCAGCAGGACGTCATCAAAGGTCAGCGCATCAACGCCGGTGGTCGGAACGAAAAATGAAGCCATGGCCAATTCCCCTTGAGTTGAAATGCCGGAACCCGCCAGCCCTTGGGAAGGCGGCGGCGGCAGGATGCGCTTCGGCAATGCCGGAGAAGTTGGCGCGGGTGAATAACACGCAGGTGACAGGTTGGGAAGGGCAAACAAACAAGCTGTGGCAAATGGATGCTTGAAGCCGTCTTCCATTCGGCCACACCGCGGCCCTGCCCCGGAGCTCAGTCTTCCGCGTCTCCCCCGTCCTCAAACAGGCGCGGATCGCGGGAGGCGGCGCGATTGCCCCGGAAACCCTTGGCCACCACATAAAGCTCCGGGCTTTCCTTGCGGCTGGCCGGCGGCTTGATGTGGGCGACAGAATCAAAGGATTTCTTCAGGTCAGTCAGCAGCTGATTCTCCGTGCCGCCCCGGAACACCTTGGCAAGGAAGGCCCCGCCCGGTGCCAGATTCGTCAGCGCGAAATCAATCGCCACCTCGAACAGATGCGTGGTGCGCAGATGGTCGGTCTTGCGGTGGCCCGTGGTGGGCGCCGCCATGTCCGATAGCACCAGATCCGGCTTGTGCCCGCCAAGCGCTGCGATCAGCGCGTCCGGCGCGTCCTCATCAAGAAAATCCTTCTTGAGCAGCACGACGCCCGGCAGATGGTCCATGTCGAGATAATCGATGCCGACGACCAGCGGCTCTTCCGGCGTGGACTTGACCACATCGGCCAGCACCTGACACCAGCCGCCAGGTGCCGCGCCCAGGTCCACCACGCGCAGGCCCGGACGCAGCAGGTTCAGCTTCTCGTCGATTTCCAGCAGCTTGTAGGCCGCCCGTGACCGGTAGCCGTCGATCTTGGACCGGCGGACATAGGGGTCATTGAGGTGGCGCTCCAGCCAGCGCGTGGAAGATTCCTTGCGCTTGGCCGCCGTCTTCACCCGCACATGCAGGCCGCGATCACCCGCTCCGCGCTTGCCGCCTGTCATGATCTTCCTTTCTGGCCTTTGTGGCCGCGTCCGCCGCGGGACCATACGCCATCCGCAGCCATCAGTTCGGTCAGAATGCCCTCGCGCAGGCCCCGGTCGGCGACGCGCAGGCGCGCACAGGTCCAGCGGCGGCGGATGGCTTCCAGAATGGCGCAGCCCGCCAGCACCAGATCGGCCCTGTCCGCACCGATGCAGGGGTTTTCCACCCGCTCCCGGTAGGACATGTCGCGCAGCTTGGCAACCATGGCCGACACATCCTCATCCGCCAGCCAGGCTCCGTCCACACGGCGCCTGTCATAGCGGCGCAGGCCGAAATGCACCCCCGCCAGCGTCGTCACCGTACCGGAGGTGCCCAGCATGTGCATGTTGCTGGAGGCCATCGCCTCGCTGAGCCCGGCGCCAAGCGCCGAACCATCGAGGTGACTGCTGACGTCATCAATCATCGCCTCGAAGACTTCATGGCTCACGTCCATGCCGCCATGGCGCTCCGCCAGATTGACGACCCCCACCGGCAGGGACACCCAGGCGCGAATGAAGCGCGTCAGCGCATAGCCGCGCGCGCCGCCCCTGTTGCGCAGATCCAGCCAGACGATTTCCGACGAGCCGCCGCCAATATCAAACAGCAGCACACCATCCGCATCCCGGTCCACCAGCGAGGCACAGCCCGCCACCGCCAGCCGGGCTTCCGTTTCCCGGTTGACGATTTCCAGCGCCAGCCCCGTTTCCCGCTGCACGCGGGCGATGAACTCCTCGCCGTTTTCGGCCGCACGGCAGGCTTCGGTCGCAATCAGGCGCGAGCGGCGCACCCCGCGCTCGGCCAGCTTGCGGTGGCAGCTGTCAAGCGCCTCGATGGCGCGCTCCATGGCCGCCTCGCTGAGGCGGCGGCTGGCGCCCACCCCTTCGCCCAGGCGCACGATGCGCGAATAGGCATCAACGACGCGAAAGCCCCGTTCGTCCGGCTTGGCAATCAGCAGGCGGCAGTTGTTGGTGCCAAGGTCAAGCGCGGCATAAAGATCACCCTCGGCCTCACCCGCACGCCCGGCTTCAAAGCCGGACCTGCGCGGCTGCGGCAGATCATGTCGCGGCTGTGGACGCGGTGCCACGGCGTGCCGGGTGGCTTCCCGGGCAGCACGCTCCTCATGAGCCGCCTCTTTCTCAGAAGCACCGCGCGCCGCCGGCTGGGCGGATGGGGAGTGTGCCCCGCGTGCAGCGCCACGGCCGCGGCGCCGCCTGCGGCCGCGCCCCCCAGCCCCGTCCGTCTCAGCACCCGGATGCACTGTCTGCCCTGTTGCGAGATGGCCCGCCTCGTTTCTCGTACCGGGACCGGACGAGTGCGGGGTATTCTCAAGCTGATGGGAGAGCTGACCAGATGACGCCCCCGCAGCCGCCCCGGCGCTCCGCCCCTTGAACCCGGGACGCCCGCCACGGGCATGCTCCGGCCGGTTGCCAGAACCAGAGCCTGTTTGCCCGTTCCGCCCGCCAGCACCAGAAGCCGCCTGCCCGCCCTGCGGACGTGCGCACTGCTGCGTGTTGCCGGCAACAGCATCCTCGCCCTGCAGGCAGGCGCGCCGTTCGGCGCGGTTGGGCCGCTGATCGGCGCGCGGACGGCGCCTGTGCTTCTTCTTTGCCGGACGCGGCCCCGAAGACGTTTCCGCCTGCGGTCCGGGCGCAACTGGCCCGTTCTCGATTCGCTTCTGGGCGCCGCCCCTGCCCTTGGAACGGCGCTTCTTGCGCGGGCCCTTGCCGGGCCGCGCATCCTGAACCGAAGCCGCACCAGCCTGCCGCTCCCGTGCCGGGGCAGCCTCCTGACCGTGCTCTTCCACCTGAATGCCCTTCTGCGCCGGCGCCGGTCACCCAGGAGGAACCCCTCGAGAGGACAGCGCGCGCAACAAGATAATGTTGGGCAAAGTGTATCAGCTTGCCCGCCGCAGCGCAAAGGCGGCAAAGCGCAAGAGGCAGGAAAGACGCTACGACAGCTGAGCCCACCTTCAAAACTGGCTGGCAAAACCCGGACGAAGTATCCGCAGGGCGGGCAGCTACCGGCCGGTCACCGCGGCGGATATGGCACCGCAGAAACAGGACAGATTTTGAGAACCCGGTTTCCGGGGCCGAATTCCGCCAATTTTCCAAATGCTTGAGATCAGTCATCCACAGGCGCATAGCCGTTTCATTTTTTTGCCTCTCCCCAGTTGATCCCCCGCCCCCAAGCCGCTATAAGCCCCCTCATCGCAGCGCCACCAAGCGCCGCCCGCCAAAAGGCGTCTACTGGGGAATAGGTTAACGGTAGACCCACGGACTCTGACTCCGTTAGTCCTGGTTCGAATCCAGGTTCCCCAGCCATATCTTGCTAATTTAGATAACATAGTTCTCGTTTTCAGAGCCACGCGGCATCTTTTTCATCTTGGCATGAAATCAAAATTTCAATTTCCAGCCTAAGATTCGGTGCCAAGCACAATAAAAACGTGCCTCCCCTGCTGCTGTTGTAATTGCACTTGGCGCTCCCCTCACTTTCCAGCCTCCCCCCCGCCTGCGCTCATGACCCAGCCGCGGAAGGACAGGGCGGCGTAGAAGAGGGATGGCGTCTTGAAGCCGGCGTCCCGGAAACAGTCTTCTTCTTCAGCCGGAGAGAGCAGCGGCAGACGCTCCGCCATGGCTTTGGCCAATGCTGCGGCCTTGTGAGGATCCGCAGTTGCGCCTGCGGCAAAGGCTGCAGAGCGGGCCAGCCAGGTTTCGGCTTCGCCGCCGGGGCTGGAGTGGTGGGCGGCAACGAAGATGCCCCCCGGCTTGAGGCGGCTGTGAATCTCCCGCAAGGTCTGCAGCCGTTCGTCCCTGCTGAGGAAATGCAGCGTCAGAAGGCACACGGCCCCGTCAAAAGGGCCTTGGGGGGCGTCAACGGCGGTGCCCTGAATAAGATCTGCCCGCTCCGCACAGTCAAAGAGTGTCTGCCGGGCGATGTCCAGCATGGCGGGCGACGGATCGACACCCGTGAACAGCCAGTCCGGCTGCGCCTGCGCCAGGGCCCGGATTTCCAGCCCGCCGCCTGCCCCCACCACCAGAACATGTGCCGCGCGAGGCGCCTTCTCGGCAATGAGCAGCGCCGTCATCTTGTGAAGGTCCGCCAGCCCAGGCACTTTTCGAGGCGTATCGCGAAGGTAGGAGGCGACGGCGGCCGGGTCCATGAAGGGATCGGGCGTGCGGGTCATGGGGTATCCTTTCATGTAGCTTCAATTGATTCATAACATGGCATTTCCTCACGTATCAACAACTGATACATGTCATGCAGCCGCATGATGGCCGGTGCAGAGGCAGGTAATGAACAAGGACACGAGGCTTTCGGATGTTCTGCATGTGCTCCTGCACATGGGACAGGTCGATGAACCATTGACCTCCGGCGTTCTGGCCAGGAGCATGGGCACCAACCCGGCCGTCTTCCGCAGGACCATGGCCGGGTTGCGCAAAGCGGGCTACGTCACCTCCGGCAAAGGCCACGGCGGGGGCTGGCAGCTGGCAAGGCCGCTGGGCGAGATCACGCTGCTTGCCGTCTATGAGGCGCTCGGCTGCCCGGCGCTATTCGCCATCGGCTCCCGCAGCGCCCATCCCGGCTGCATGATCGAAAGAAACACCAATGCGGCACTGGCCGGCAGCCTGCAAAGTGCGCAGAGCCTGCTGCTGGCCCGGTTCGCTGAGGTGACACTGGATCAGCTCATGCCGCAGCCTGAGGAAACGTTCTCAGAGGCATGCGGCAACAGGGCCTATGCTGCCAGGGGCTCGGCTCTTCCTCCCCCAAAGAGGGCCTGATCTGGCCCCGCAGATGTGGCCGGTCCACGAGACATGAAGGAAGTATCAGATGCTGCGGGACATGAGCGATACACTGGCCTTCATTGAGGTTGCCGAGCGGGGAAGCTTTACGGCGGCGGCCGAAAGCCTGAGAACGTCCAAGGCACGGGTCAGCAAGAAGGTGCAGGATCTGGAGCAACGGCTGGGGGTCAAGCTTCTCCACCGCACCACCCGCAATATCCGGCTGACGGAGGCCGGGACGATCTATTTCGAGCGGTGCCGGGGCCTGGCCGGGCTGATTGCGGATGCCGAGAGCGCAGTTGAACAGGTCCATGGCACGCCGTCAGGCTGGCTCAGAGTGACTGCACCGAACTGGCTGGCCATCAAAACCCTCGCCCCGCTTCTCGCAGGGTTTCGCGAGACCTATCCTCTCGTCAAGCTGCAGTTGCTGCTCGACCACGGCGTCAGGAACATCGTGGACGAGAACATCGACGTGGCCTGCCGTCTCTGGAACGGCCAGATGCCGGACTCGAACCTCGCCGCCCGGCGTCTCGCCGATATCGGCACGGGCCTTTACGCCTCGCGCCACTATCTGGACCGGCGCGGCACGCCGGACCATCCTTCGCAATTGAAGGACCATGATTGCCTCGTGACGCAGCTGTTCTACGGCAGGCCCGAACATTCCTGGCCGCTGATGGCGCAGAACGATGTTGCCGAATATCCGATCAACCCGGCGGTCGTTGCCTCAGACCCGGAAGCCCTGCTGGAGTTTCTGGTCAGGGGGCAAGGCATTCAGCTGACAAATCCCTATCTCGTGCGCACCGCGGTGGAGACCGGCGACGTCGTCCGCATCCTTCCGGAATGGTCCGGACCTGACGCCACCTTGTATGCGGTCAGAGCAGGCGGCCGGGTTCAGCCTCTCAAGGTGAGGGCCTTCATCGACTATCTGACGGAGCACCTTGACGAAGTCCTCAAATTGCCCTGAACCACAGGAAGACACAGCCCAGGACCGCCGTCTGTCCCGGAACCATTGTAACCGGATTCTTGACAGTGAGATCCAGCATCACAGGCTAATCTCCTTCACTGCCAGACCCTAGCTTCGCCTCGCACATGCTGCTTGGCCCCTTTTCGAAATGAGAACGGCGGCCGGCGGCGTCATTTTCCGACGGAGCTTTTTCATGAACAGCATCACGAGACGGAGCGTCCTGAAGGGCGCTTCGGTCCTGGCCACTGCCGCAGCCCTGCCCACTCTCCCCTCCTCCGCCTTCGCGGCGGCTCCCAAGCAGCAGTTCCAGGCACCTGGCTTTTACCGGATGGCGCTTGGCGATCTGGAAGTGACGGCACTTCTGGACGGCACACTGCCGCTTCCACTGCCGCAGATGTACCGGGACGTTACGGCGCAGGACGCAGCCCTGTTGCTCCACAAGGCGTACCGGGACATTCCAACTGATACTTCCGTCAACGCGTTTCTGGTCAATGACGGCACGCGGCTCATCCTCATCGATGCGGGCACCGGACACTATCTGGGTGCAGAGGCGGGGCATCTGTTGTCCAATCTTGAAGCCTCCGGTTACACCGCTGCACAGGTCGATCATGTGATCCTGACCCATGTCCACACAGACCATACCGGCGGGCTCATCCGCGACGGCAAACCCCTGTTCGAGAATGCAACCCTTCATGTTCCAAAACGTGAGCTGGACTTCTGGCTGGAGACGCCCGCAGCTGCCCGGCCGGAGGACCTGAACCCGCAACTTTTCCAGGAAGCGGAGGAGTGCCTGCGGCCGTATATTCAGAAAGACAGAGCGGTGGCCTTTCAAGATGATGCGGAGGTCATTTCGGGCTTCCGCTCGATCCTGCGGCCCGGACACACGCCAGGCCACAGCTCCATCGTCGTGGAAAGTGGCGGGCGGAAGCTGGTGTTCTGGGGCGATATCACCCATGGCGATATCGTTCAGTTCAAGCAGCCGGAGGTGACCATCGAGTTTGATGTGGACGGGCCAGGTGCAGTCGCATCGCGCCGGCGGGCCTTCGCCGAAGCCGTCAGCGAAGGATACCTCGTGGCGGGCGCGCACATCGCATTTCCCGGCATCGGCAACGTTCTCCCAGATGGCCAGCACTACGGCTGGCTGCCGGTGAATTACTCCGATGGCGAGGGCGGGATCGTCAAATAGCTGTCTGCCATTCCAAGGCGCCCGAAAATCGGGCGCCTTGGGGTTTGTGGTTTGGGGGTGGGCCGGATCAGGACAGGTGATGCGGCTTGGTCATGCCGTAGACCGGGGTGTCGAGGCCGGCGTGGCGGGCTTTCAGCTGCAGCGAGAGATATTGCGAATAGTGGCGGGACTGGTGCAGGTTGCCGCCGTGGAACCACAGTGCCTCCTGCTGCACCGGCTTCCACATGTTGCGCTGCTCACCTTCCCAGGGTCCGGGGTCCTTGGTGGTGTTCGAGCCAAGGCCCCAGCACTTGCCGACCTTGTCGGCCACTTCGCGCGAGATGAGATCGGCCGCCCAGCCGTTCATCGAGCCGTAGCCGGTGGCATAGACCACCAGATCAGCAGGAAGCTCCGTGCCATCCTTCAGCACCACGGCGGTTTCGCTCAGATGCGACACGTCCACACCGGACTTCAGCTTGATCGAGCCGTCGATGACGAGATCGCAGGCACCCACGTCAATGTAATAGCCCGAGCCGCGGCGCAGATACTTCATGAAAAGACCGGAGCCATCATCTCCGAAATCGAGCATGAAGCCGGCCTTCTCAAGCGCCGCGTAGAAGTCTGCATCCTGCTCGCGGATCTTGTCATAGATCGGGATCTGGAACTCGTGCATGATCCGGTAAGGCAGCGAGGCGAAGATGAGATCGGCCTTGCGGGTCGTCATGCCACCCTGCACCGCACGCTCGGAGTAGAGGTCGCCGAGGCCGATGTCCATCAGCGAGTCCGACTTGACGATATGGGTGGAGGAGCGCTGCACCATGGTGACATCGGCGCCTGCTTCCCACAACGCGGCGCAGATGTCATGCGCCGAATTGTTGGAGCCGATGACCACCACCTTCTTGCCGGCATAGGCATCCGGACCCGGATGCTGCGAGGAATGCTGCTGCTCGCCCTTGAACACATCCTGTCCGGGGAATTTCGGCACATTGGGCTTGCCGGACATGCCGGTGGCCAGCACCAGCTGCTTTGGCCGCAGCACAACTTCCTCTCCGGCTCGGTCGACGATGACGGTCCACTCGCAGGTCTTTTCGTCATAGTGCGCGGACTTGGCCGTGGTGGAGCCCCAGTAATTCAGCTCCATCACCTTGGTGTACATCTCCAGCCAGTCGCCCACCTTGTCCTTGGGCGTGAAGACGGGCCAGTTCTCCGGGAACGGGATGTAGGGCAGATGGTCGTACCAGACCGGGTCATGCAGGCAGAGCGACTTGTAGCGCTTGCGCCAGCTGTCGCCGGGCCGCTCGTTCTTCTCGATGATGATGGCCGGCACCCCAAGCTGGCGCAGGCGTGCGCCAAGGGCGATGCCGCCCTGCCCTCCGCCGATGATCACCACATAGGGCTGCACCGAATAACCGAGTTCGGCCGTCTCCGCCTCGCGCTTTTCCTTCCAGGTCTTTCGGTTGCGGTCATGACCGTGCTCGGCGCCCATGGGGCGGCGGAAGCCCTTGGGCTCCTCATGGCCCTTCAGCTCACTCATGGTGGTCAGCAGGGTCCAGATCAGCCCGTCCTTAAGGCGGATATGGCCATAGCCGCGGGCCACAGCGGTTTCGAACTCGAACCAGCCCTCAGTGACGCCGCCCGCCTCGGACGCGGCCTCCTTGCTGTCCTGCACGAAATTCGAGGGTTTGATAGCCGCCAGCTGGCTGGTGAGCATGCTGCGGATCTCGTCATGGCCTTCCTGTGTCTTCAGGTTCCAGGTGAAGGTCACAAGGTCACGCCAGTAGCAATCGGTCTGAAACAGATTCACGGCGGCCTCTATGTTGCCGCTCTCCAGCGCCTTGCCGAGCTTGGCAAGGACGGTATCGATCTTCGTTGCGGGGCTGGTATCAAGCATGTCATCTCCTCCATGAGTGCTTGGGGTTTGCAAGGTGGCATGCCCCCGTTGCGGGGGCGTGCCGGGATCGAACCGGCCTGCGCCGCCCAGGCTCCTCTCCCGGGCAGGCGCAGGCCGGTGATCATTATTTCGACAGGTCGATCAGGATCTTCAGCTGGGTGCCTGCCGGATCGAGCAGCGCGTCAAAGCCTTCCGTCACCGCCGTATCGAGCGTGATGCGCTTGGTGACGATCTTCGTTGCCGGCAGCAGGCCGGAGGCGATCAGGCGGATGACGCGCGGCCAGTAGTGGGTCGGATAGGCCCAGGAACCCTTGATCTCCAGATCACGGAAGGTGACCTGGAACCAGTCGAGCGGGTTGTCATGCGGATGCAGGCCCGTCTGCACGACGACGCCCTGCTTGCGCACCGCATCGGCACAGGCCTTCAACGCGTGCTCGTTGCCGACGCATTCGATGGCAACATCGCAGCCCACCTGCCCCTCGGTCAGAGAGCGGACCACATCGCCCACCTTGTCACGCTTGGGGTTGATGGTGATGACGCCAGGCAGCACGCCCTTGGCCAGCTCCAGCCTTGCGTCGTTGAGATCGGAGACGAAGAGCTGCGTGGCACCGGCGGCGCGGGCGGCAAGCAGCGTCAGCATGCCGATGGGGCCAGCGCCGGTCACCAGCACGCTGTTGCCCGCCGTCACCCCGCCCCGGTCGCAGGCATAGACGGCAACCGCCGTGGGCTCGACAAGCGCGGCTTCCTCATCCGTCATTTCATCGGGGATTTTCTGGACGTTGTACTCGTTGACGAGAGCGGCCTCCGCCATGCCGCCGCCATCCCAGCTGAGGCCAACAAGGGCGAGCTGCGGGCTGAGGTGGAACAACCCGCGGTCGGCGAAATAATCGCCCGAACGCGGCATGAGGAGCGGCTGGATCGACACACGGTCACCGGGAGCAACCGAAGTGACTCCCTCCCCGACGGCTTCGACAACACCGCCGAATTCATGGCCGAGAACCTGCGGGCCATGGGCTCCAGTGAAGGGATGCGGCTCGGTGGGAATGAAGATCGGGCCGTAGCTGTATTCGTGCAGATCGGTGCCGCAGATGCCGGCGAACCGGTTGCGGACAAGCACCTGCCCCGGTCCGGGCTTCTTGGGCTCGGGAATGTCCTCAAGCCGCAAGTCCTTGGCTGCATGAAATCTGAGCGCGCGCATGTTTCCTCCATTGGCTGCTTCTTGATGCCAGGAGGAATTGCAACGGCCGTGCCAGCGCAGACGGCGGGAAGGTGGACTGAAAATACAGGATTTTCAGGGCTTGTGACGGCGGCGAGCGCCGCAGGTGTGGCGCAACAGGTGTGGCACACGCCACAGTGTGGCGGCTGATCGCAAGGCGCTGCGATGCAGACGGACCGGCACTCGTGATATCCGGAGCAAGCCTCCGCGCCGCACGTCAGCCTCACCGCTCTGCAAGCGAGTGGGTCCCTGTGTATCGAAAGTCTGTCATTGTGATTGCGGGACGGAGGCCGTTGGGCCCCTGATCTTGAAGACCGTGAGCCG